>JBHJJE010000073.1:0-12419 GCA_050042865.1 Mastigocoleus sp. | reverse complement strand
AAACGCCGTAGAATTCAGCCGCTTCTTTCGGACTGACATATCGTTTCATAACCTCTCTCATAAACCTGCATAAACCTATCTTAGCTTTTTTGCAGATATTTATATAGGTTTATGCAACAATTTGGTTAATTATTAAACCTCGAGCAAGTTTATCTGTAGAGCAATAATCCCAACCTAATGTTATAGCTAAAGCTTGACCAAGAGTTGATTTACCTGCATGAGAAGTACCACCAATTAGAATTATTCGCCTTTGGCTCATGTGGAGAGAGTAAGATGGTTGAATTGAAGTATATCAGTATATTATTTGTTTCCTAGTCGGGGACTAGGAAAGATAAAGAGATGTAATTAAAAAGAATATTTATTTATACTATTCTACATAATCGACGGTAAATAAATGCTCTCTTGCGATGGGTTGAGTGTTAAACCAAGTGTTATAAATTACTGATAGTTCATATAGTGCTGCGTCCATTGCTAAACAGTATTCTTTATTCAGCATCATGAATCCATCGTGGTCTGTTTCGATATGGCTTAATTTTAATTGAGTTATTCCTACTAGGTCTCTTGCTACTAATAGTTTAAAAATCTCTTCGGTTAACTGTTGTAATTGAGTTTTGTTTGTTGTTACTGTTTTCATAATGTATCGTTTATCTTATTTTTCAAGTATATGAGGCGTATAGGTAATTCTATATAAGTAATTCTTGATTGGGTAGAGTATTTAGTATTGTTAACAGAAAATTAATAAACAATTTTTAAGGATTGAATTGGAGTTTTTGCTATAGATTTTAGTAATGCAGTTTTTTCTGTAGTTTTTTTTATATTAATTAAGTAATATGGAATGCCTATAATAATGATTAAATTATAGTATTTATACACTTTATCAAGAAAATTATTACAGATATTCTGGTGAAATTATTTATGTAGTTTTTAAAAACAAAGGCAGGCTGGGGTTTACTATGCAAAGGAGAACTGAAGCCTGAGATAACTTTTGCTCTACTTTCTCTTCAGTTACAATTATTACCTGATTTAAAAGTTAATCGAATAAATAAATAAAAAATATCTCAATTGTTAAAGCGTCAACACAAAATAAATTTATTGATGAGGTAGCTGTATGAGATGGATAGTTGTATTAATATTTTTTTGATTGATTTTTATAAACTCATCTTAAATAAATTGTGCCTTGAGTAATCATTTCTAGATAATAGATAACAGCTTTATTCCATCACAGCTAATACAGATTTAGGTAACAATTTATCTTTAAACCAAACTATTTTGGCTGGGACATTATCTAGTTTCACCCCTGCTTTATCTAAGTTTAAGCGCTCGGAAATAGCTAAAATTAAATTGTCGCATTCGGAGCGACGAACCTGATAAAACTTCTTTTGTAAATATTCCGGTCTCCAGTAACCGACTATTTCTAGTAAAAATGTTCTCCCGTCAGGATGAACCAAGCGGAAATCGGGAATCATCACACTACCAGGAATCGGAATTAAATCTACTTCCCGCTCTAATATCCACTCGGTCTTAGACTTTTCCCATTTATCAGCAAAAGATGACTCTAGCATACTGTCATAGGGTTTACCGGGAGGATAGTGGGTGACCAAACCACATTCCGAATTGAGGGTGAAACGTCCAGTTTTCCAAGCTTTGGTGTAGAAATCGCGGGTTTGGAGAGTCGCAGCAAGACTCCATTTAGTAACATGAAGTAAAGCAGGAATTAACTTAGCGATCGCTAGTCCATATCTAGTACTAGGATGAAATAAACTTATTGGACCATCGATGGTAATTGTAAATCCGTGGTCGGCATCTCCTTCGATGTAGGACATCAATTGAAATAATTTTAAATAGCGAAATAATAGCTTGTATTGTCCGGGTACATTACGATGAGCGTTAATAATTAACTGACTAGCTTTATAGAAAATTCCCTGTACCTGAGACAAATTGTATCGATGTAGTAGCGCTTCTGGAGTTGGTGCATCAAAAGTTGTTAAAATCTTATTTTCATTTAAATCTGCATATAAACCATCCCGTACCTGAGAAGTCAATATTTCTTTCTCTAATTCTTTACTTAACTGATCAGCAACCTGAGTTAAAGTAGCTTGAGTAGACTCATGAGACGGAGAAGACAAGGACGCGATCGCAAATACTCGATGACGTAACATTTGCGGTTCTAGGGGACTTACTACCTCAAAGGTAGAAAAACTACTCTTGAGAATATGTGCTAAACCCCGCTTTACCCGATAATCGGGAGTATCTCCCTCCAAATCAGAAAGTTGACGCTCCAACATACCTTGAGTATTCCCAACCGCTTCATGGAAACAGGTAATCAACTCATTCGCTAAATCTAAACCTTTCTTATCTAAACTTAACCTTTTAGGAGTAATCTCCTCACCATTTTGTCGGTAGCTTAATAAATCTGTAGGTAACACTTTTCAGTTATCAGTTATCAGTTATCAGTTATTAGTTATCAAAAAAGGGGGGAAAGAAAGGAGAAACAAACTCGAAGACGAAAATAATTTAGAATTCCAGTATTAAATAACAACACTAGAACCATTTACTCACAATCCATCAAAAAATCTCTCCATCAACATAAATAATACAATTCGGAGGGGGTTTGGGGGACGCAACCGTCCTCCCAATCGGGGGTTTGGGGGAGAATCCCCCAAGTCTTCTCCAACTATCAAAAACGGCAAAAGAGAACAACCTCAACTATCATCATCCTGAGACTCATTCACAAAATAATCAATCTCCATTTGCTCCGCAGCTTTCTTGATATTTCCCTGACCATTACCATAAATCACCCTTAAATTATTACCCTTCTCTTTTTTCTTTTTATTCTCTTTCTCCTTCTTATTAATATTTTGCTTACTATTATTTTGCTTATTTACATTGTGTTGAGATTTATGTTGTTTAGACTTATATGACTCGTTATTTTCACCCCTTCTCCTAGCAGAAGTCTTCTCCTCACTAGTATCCTCCGTCACCACCTCATATAAAATCGCTAACTTATTTTCCTCCCCTCCTCTCCTCAACACCCGACCCAAACGCTGAATATATTCTCGTTGGGAACCAGTACCAGATAAAATTACCGCAACTCTTGCAGAAGGAACATCCACCCCCTCATTTAATACATGAGAAGCAACTAAACTTAAATACTCCCCCTCACGAAACCTAGTTAAAATATCGTGTCTTTCCTTCACCGGAGTTTGATGAGTAATTGCAGGGATTAAAAACTCCTGAGAAATTTTGTACACTGTAGTATTATCCGCAGTAAAAATCAACATCCTATCAGGATAATGTTGACCCAAAATATTCGCCAAAACCCTGATTTTTCCATCCGTACCCAAAGCAATATCCTTCGCTTCCCGGTGAGCTAACATCGCTCTTCTACCAGCTTGCGATCGCGCACTCATTTGGACAAATTTCTGCCATCCTTGCAGACTCCCCAAGGATATTTTTGATTCTCTTAAAAAGTTATTCCGGACTTGAATTAATCTGTTATACCTCTCCCTCTCCAACTGAGATAACTTAACCTTTATTTGTCGTACCTCATGTTCCGCTAAAGCCTTACCAGCCAAATCCTCAGCCCGTTTGCGGTATACTTCCTGACCAATCAAGATATTTAAATCCGCGTGTTTACCGTCAGTACGTTCTGGAGTTGCAGATAAACCCAGACGATAAGGAGCGATCGCATATTCGGCAATAACTCGATTAAAATCTGTGGGTAAATGATGACACTCATCAAAAACTATCAAACCATACTGATTTCCCAAAGTCTCTGCATGAATCGCAGCACTATCGTAAGTTGCAACCAAAATCGGCGTTCTGTCCCTAGAACCTCCCCCCAAAAGACCGATTTCTGCATCCGGGAAAGCTGCCAAAAGATGAGCATACCATTGATGCATCAAATCCAATGTCGGCACCACTATAAGGGTAGTACGAGGAGTCGCTTGCATTGCCATTTGCGCTAAATAAGTCTTTCCCGCAGCCGTTGGGAGCACCACCACACCTTGTCTACCAGCCAATTTCCAAGCCTTCAAAGCCTCACTCTGATGAGGATAAGGTTCCATTTCCAAACTCGGAATCAAATCTACTGGATAAAAACCCTTCGCATCATCAACAAAATCAGTATTATTTCCCTGTAAAGCTTCAACTAAAGGACGATATTGAATACCCGGAATGCGAAACTTTTCAATGCGATCATCCCAAGTCGCAAAATCAGTCCATACCTTACCCCGTGGGGGAGGATGCAAAATTAAAGTCCCGCGATCAAAAGTTAACTTTGGGGTACGAGCCATGAATGTATTACCCTGATTCCCCAATTAATTGTAGAAGACTTGGTAACAAGAAGGAAGAGAGCAGCGCGTTGCGGAGGTGAATCCTCCGTTGTAGCGACTGCGGAAGGAAATAAAAAACAGAATTCTTGTAGGGTTTGCTAAACCTGGGATTAATTAGAATAATCTTTATTTAAGTAGGTTGGTGTTGAAAATTGTCATTAGGACAGGCAGTAGGCAATCGGCAATCGGCAGTCGGGGTAAGAGTTTAAAGCTGATTTACAATCTGTTACATAGTTGCCTTTATTTATACCCACCTATTTACCACATCGAAAACTTATTGCAACACATTGAATATTAGAAATGTTTTATGAAACGTTTCTGTGAATATCTATTATTTCTGATTAAATAAGGAGTGTGAGCAAAGTTACAGGATAAGGACAGATTCTCAATGGAAAACCTTACCAGTCTCGCAGATGAAATTACTCAAGGCAAGGGTTACGTTGTACTTCCGGAAGTATTGAGTCCTACCCAAGCAGATGAAGCGCGATCGCTAGTTCTCGAAATAGCAGAAAAAGAGAAACCGTTGGGAAAAGTCTTGCTGGGGGAGCACAAAGAAAGGGTTTACGGTCTCATATACAAGGGTGAGATTTTCGAGTTAATGGTGCAGCATCCAAGGGTAATTGAAGTTATTGAAACCATCTTAGGTCAAGATATGACTCTTGGTGGTTTTTCTGCTCATGTGATTAACCCCGGTGCAAAGAATATGGGTGTACATGTAGACTATCCTTACTGGGCAATGAATCCTCCTTTTCCGGTTCACCCAATTATGGAGATTCAGGTAATTTGGATGGTTGAGGATTTTACCGAAGATAACGGTGCTCCGGTTTTTGCCCCAGGTAGTCAAAAGCTGTGTAATTCTCCGGACTGGGAGTACTTTTCAAAAAATGCTCAAAAAATAACTGGGAAAGCTGGTTCAGTCGTTATTTCTCATGGTCTTTCCTGGCACGATACCTCTGTAAATTCGACTACCAGACCAAGAGTATCAATCCTTGGTAACTATACTCCTAAATTTATTCGTCCTTTAGAAGACCTTTTCGGGGATATGCAGCAAGAAGTTATAGAATCAGCCAGTCCTAAACTCAGACAATTACTAGGACTTGAAATAAAATCAGCGCTTCTTAAAGATAGCAGTAGAATTAGATCGGGAAGTAAGGAGTAATTAAGTAAGTAGGTATGCAAAATTATTTGGGTCATTGCGAGCGATAGCGAAGCAATCTCAAGACCTTGCGTTGACGTAGTCTGCTCGATAGAGCTTATGCTTCGTTTCACTCTGTTCCACTCGCAATGACAAATGCACAATTAATTCTGCACGGGTACTTATAGAGGAAGCATAAAACCGAGCAGTCTCCCACTCACCCACCACCTATTATTAGAGCGATCGCATTAAATTTGAATATGTACTCTGACACCCCTCTACATTCGGACAATTCTTCTTATAATTGATCTGAAGTGTCTGGTTGCCCAAAGTGTCTGAGTCTTTGCCGTTACGTGAAAAATATCTTGTCCTAATTGATGACATTGTTCAAGCTACTCTGAAAGGAAAAGTTAGTTCCGTTTCCCAAGTTTACCAAATGTTACTCAATGGGGTGCTAGCTGGTACTGGGGAAGTTTTTGAAATGGCTTTGAATGAGAAGCTAGATACAACTCAAGATATAGCAGACTCAGAAACAGACGAAATTAAGCAAGCTAAAGCAACTAGAGCATTAAGAGCTATTAAAACTGTACAAAGTCAGTGGCAGAAAGTTCAAGAGCAAAATAAAGCCATTGAAATAATTGCGACTTCTGCTAGGGAAATTACTACATCTACTCCCGAAGAACGTTTAAATGTTTTTGTGAGAGTCACAGACCCCAATCAAAACCATCCGCTAAATTTAGTGCAGCTCCAGCAGTTGTCAAAATCTTTACTACAATTTGCTCAGGGTAATTCTGATTTACAAGAATTTTCTGATGGTATCATTCGTGGTGTCAACTCCTGGAAAAGATTGCAAGAGCATTTAGTCAGTTGGATGTATGAACGCAAAGAAAATGTAGGTTTTGGTGGCATTCCAGGAGATAATGGTCCTTGGTCATTATGGGCAAAAAAAGTTAATAGCGAGTTTCCTCAGACTTTATTCCAGAATTTAGCAATGGAAAAATCTGTAATTGATTTTATTGAAGAACAGGAAACTATTAGTCTTAGTAACTGGGTAGAAATCGCGTTAATTTTTCAGTATCTGCAAAGAGGTCTGATAAATTGGTACGACCAACAGCCATATAATATCGAAGCTGGTTCTAAGTTATCTATTTCAACTTATCTCACCTTTGCGGTGATTTGGAGTCAAATAGGGGGTGGTTTTGGTAGAGATACTATTTACGGCAATGCAGCTTCTCAAATAATGTTACAAATTTTACGTGATTTTGCTCAAAGACCGTATTTTCCGTTGTATGGCGGTATTTTTGCTTCCTTTTCAGGTAATTATTTGCGTAATGCTCTAATTTATTTAGATGAACCACTGCGTACAGTTTCGGGAACTCAGGAAAAAGCTAGAATTCTGACCTTATTGGGTTATTCTCAGCGTGCTTTGGGAGAATACGAACGTTCTATTGAATTTCACGAACAAGCTTTAGAAATAGCTACCAATGCTGGAGATCATGCTTGTGAAATTGCTAATTATAATCATCTGAGTCGCACTTATGTAGCCTTCCAAGAATATTCTGAAGCGATAAATTATAGCCAACGTGCTTTAATATTGAGCAGACAAAAAGGTGATAAAACAGGAGAAGCTAATGCTTTAGCTAATTTAGGTTACAGCGAAGTCATGCAAGCACAGCAGCTAGATGTAATGGAACCTGAAAGTTATGAAATGGCAATTAATTATTTACAGCAGGGTTTAAAGTCATCTGAGAAGTTAGGAGATTTGCAAAGTAAGGCTTTATGTGCGAGTAGTTTGGGTATTGCTTATTTAGTAATTCAAAAACCCCAGGATGCAATCAAGCATTTAGAAACTGGTTTCAAGACTAGTCAAACTGCTGGAGATTTGTATTTACAGGGTTTGAATTTAGCTAATTTAGCTGAAGCTTATTACACTCAGGAACAGAACGACACAGCAGTTTACACTGGTTGTATTGGCATGTATTTATTAAATCAGATTGCTTCTCATGAGTGGCGGAAACCTGCAGGTTTACTGATAGTTCTAGAAGGAAAGTTGAGTGAATTAGGTTTTAGAAAAGTACTGCAAAAGTTTCGTCCTAGAATTATTTCTTTGATTGGTGTAGATGGATATGATTATTTACCGGAATTGTTGAGGGAGTATAAGGAAGATGTTTAGTGTGGGTTAGTTAGGAAGTGGTGAGTTAGGGGGTGGGGAGTGGTGAATTAAGAGAAGTGAGTGAGTGTAGATTCATTTAAAAACGGTATTGTTTATCTTAGTGCGACTAAAGATTTATTGATTTATACCTTTGAGTACTAATGTAATTAATTATTTCAGTTACACTAATTAGGTCTGAATAAATAGCAAAATTAATCCAGTTAAATCAATTAGGTAAAAAATAGGTAAAAATTTAAAAGTTTCAAGAAGTTCAGTTGATCACATTAGTTGGTTAAATTAGTTGGTTAAATTAGTTGGTCAAATTAGTTGGTCAAATTAAATATATAATATCACCGTGCCTGCTGTTTCCCTTTTCTACTTTAACGAAAAGCTACAACGCATCTAATCTGGGCAGATGAAAGCTAAACAGATGTTATATCTATCTTAGATTTAATTATGTATAACTGCTTAAATCAATACTGCTTCACTAAATTTCAAAATGAAGAGTTCCATAGTCCTGTTTCTTTGATTAAAAAAAATGCTGACATCGCATTATCAAGAAATTAAGAGTAACCTTAAGGAAAAACTTGTAAATTCTGAAACAATTGAGGAAGCCGTCAAGGTTATTCAATATGAAATTAGATGTTTTACAAGTTTGGATAGCGATTACATTAAGAAGTTAACTCCACCACAAGCTAGACTTGCTCTAACTATGCTGAAAAGACTTAATGAGTCTATTAGCATTATGCTCTTCGTAAATTTACAAAAATCTGAGGTTATTGTTTCCCGTAAAACTAATTCTCAGGTTGCTTTGGGTGAAGTAATATCTAATAATCTTCCTCGGAATAGTATTTTTAACTTCAGACAATTTGATATAGTTTCAAAATTATCGGCACTGAGTTCCTCAAATTATTATAAAAGGGTATTATTACAACCTTTACAAAAGAACTTGATAATTATAAGTAGCTTGTTCTCCGCAGGTTTTGCAGGAACCTTAGAAGGTGGCTTATCTTGGGGTTTGATAGGTGCAATTATTGGTTCTTTAACTGGAGGTGTTTTCAGTAAGGTTGTACAAAGGAAAGATTTAGATGAGGCTGAAAGCGTAAATATTTCATCTCAAATTGATACAATCACGAATAAATCAAAGTTAAATATAGATATTGATAAATTACTTGCTTATCTACATCGAGAATTTCAATCTATAGATATTAGCGTTACTGCATATAGTAATAAGGAAGATAAATCAAACAAGTTCGGATTAGAAAATAATCTAGATTTATTAGAGTATATACAAGACCTGATGGCAGATACCTTAGATCAGGAAAATCCGCTCCCTATAAATTTGCAAAGAAAAATTTCACAAGCCCATACTATTTTAAGACGTTACGGAATTGAAGCTAGGGTTTATCAACCAAATCAAAAAGAAGATGATGACTGGTCAATGTTTTATTTTGAACCCAGCTTAGACCCACAATTAACTGAATATGTGACCTTAAAACATGCTTTTATCAAAGACGAACAGGTTTTACTTGCTGGGTGTGTAATTGAACCTGCATCAGTTTCTCAATCTTCATCTTAGAAGCAGGCATTAAGGGTAAAAATAATAGTTACGAAAGTATTTATTTTATGTTCAACTGACAATAAAAACGTCAACTTAATAAAAGTGGAGGAGATAACACCGTAAATGCAAGATTACCATAATACTAAAATTATTGGCTTTGACTTAGGACATGGTGAAACAGCACTTACCTGGGTACGTGCAGACAACCAAGAGATTAATCCCCAGAGCTTATTAATTAATAATCGCAAAAGCCAAATTACCGCGATCGCTCGTCATCCGAAAAGGGGTATCATCATTGGTGATATGGCTTACCAAATCTCGGATGCAACCATTTTTGAGATAGCTTTTAAGAGCAGAAATTTTGATGATATTACTTATCAGAAAAATATTAAAGATTTTATCAGTACTATTTACAAAAATTTAAATGATACCCAGCAGATTGCATCCGATGGTAATAAATTAACAGACAATAACTATTTTTTTATCGGTTGTCCATCAGGATGGTGGCAAGAAGAGATTTATACTTATCAAAGAGTTATTTCAGAATCCCTGCCGAATGCAACGGTTGTTAAGGAGTCTCGTGCTGCTTTAATGCATGCCAAAGAAAGC
This sequence comes from Mastigocoleus sp., assembly GCA_050042865.1. Classification (GTDB taxonomy): domain Bacteria; phylum Cyanobacteriota; class Cyanobacteriia; order Cyanobacteriales; family Nostocaceae; genus JBCCDM01. The sequence continues at coordinate 2,628 of JBHJJE010000073.1, read as the reverse complement.
GGTATCTTTACTATCAAGGAGTTAGAAGAGTCGGTTCTAATCGTTGATATAGGTTCTTCAACCACAGATTATACTCTGGTTAAGGGTATGTCCGATACCCCGATAGATTTTGGACACGATTTGGGTGCATCATTAATTGATAAACAGATTCTTCATAAAACTTTAGAATTTCATAAACAATATCGTCAAGGGAAACAATCTGTTATTAAGCTAGAAGAACATCTGAGCGATGAAGAGATTTTAGAATTAGAAGATATTGCCCAGTTAGAAAAGATATTTAAACAAGTCCCATTATATAAAAATCGTTGCGAACTCCGGTGTAGAAAAGCCAAAGAAGAATACTTTACCTATGAAGACTCATATCAAGAAACGATTGTCAACGTTGGTAGTGAAGATATCCAAAGAAAATTTAAGTTCATGCCTTTAGTAAATGGCAAAATTATCAACGCCATACTTAGTCAACCTATACCAGAACTAGATAATAACAGTTGGCGTGAAGATTTTCAGATTCAATTAGAAAAAATAAACTATAAATTACAAGAGCAAAATATTCAACCCAGTGCAATGTTACTCACAGGTAGCGCTTCTAAAATGGGTTTCGTTCAGAAAACCTGTGAAAAAACATTTCCCACACTACCATGTAAACGTGACGGCGAACCAGAATTATGTATTGCCAGAGGTTTATCCCGTTGGGGACGAGTCTATATTCGTACATCTGGTTTTATGAAGGAAATCAACCAGGTATTGGATGAAGAACTATCAGCAATTGTAGGAAGCTATGTCCCGGAATTTATAGATCAATTAGCAGAAGAATTAGCGAGTAGTTTAGTAGAGAAAGTCATTGAGCCTACCATTATATCTTGGCGCGATCGCAAAATAATTACTCTCAAGAATTTAGAGTTGGAAATTGAAAAAGCGGCGAAAGTCTGGTTAACCAGCGATGATGCAAATAACAAGATTACCAGTTGCTTAGTTGAATGGTTGTCGAAGGTTCAGGATGAAGTACAGCAAAAAACAGATTCAATCTGCACTAAATATGGTTTACCTTTGGGTACTCTCGATAGCAAAACCATTGACTTAATTAATCATACAGGAAAAATACCCACATCAATATCATTTCAAGATTTGAGCGGACTTTCCGTATTTGTAGGACATTTAGTCGCTATCATTGTTGGTGTAGTTCTTGCAGGATTATTTCATATCTTAATTTTTGCTGGAATAATTGCTCCCATTTTAGGGATTATCGCTTATTTTGCTGGGGAATCTTTAGTTAAGGAAACAGATATACCTAGTTGGGTACGTAAACTAGTATCTGACCAGAGAATTGATGACTTAGCACGTCAGAAGAAACCAGAATTACAGTCAAAAATCAAAGAAACTTTGGAAAAAGACCCCACTATTGCCATAAAACTTGGTAAATCTATTAGTGAATGGTTAAAAGAAACAGTACAAGAGCAAGCAGATAAAGCTAGGTTGTTAATTGCTTGATGTACTCCGAGAGCAGATGAATGTAAAATTTAAAAATTACAACTTAAAATACTCTCCACAAACCTTTTCAAAAAACAGAGTTCCCAATTCTGAAATTAATTGTTTTTGACCTTCCCCAGGTATCCTGTAGGTAAGTAAACTACATCAATGGGTAAAAATGCTGGAAGACAGGAATTTTGAATTTTGTTCGTTGAAAACGTTCCCGAAGGGTATTTTGAATTCAAATATTCTCTCCCTCAAAAGTATTACACTGGTCTAACTGTCCTGTTTGCATCCCACGTTTCAACCAACGAACCCTTTGTGCAGAGCTACCGTGAGTGAATGATTCTGGGACAACGTAACCTTGTGAACGCTTTTGCAAACGGTCGTCTCCGATTGCTGCTGCTGCATTTAATGCTTCTCTAATGTCCCCAGGTTCTACAATATTTCTAGCTTTCTGAGCTCTATTTACCCAAATTCCCGCAAAACAATCTGCTTGTAATTCTAGTCTGACGGAAAGTTGATTTGCTTGGGCTTTATTAACTTGTCTTTGGACTGATTGGACTTTACCAGATATTCCCATCAAATTTTGTACGTGATGTCCGACCTCATGAGCAATTACATAAGCTTGAGCAAAGTCTCCTGCTGCTCCTAAGCGATTTCTGAGCTGTTGATAGAAACTTAGGTCGATATAAACTTTTTGATCTGCTGGACAGTAAAATGGACCACTAGCAGCTTCAGCATAACCACAAGCAGATTTTACACTACCATTGAAAAGAACTAATTTAGGTTCTACATAATTTGCTCCCATTTTGCGAAATAATGGATTCCAAGTGTCTTCGGTGTCTGCTAATACCACAGAAACAAAATCCGCTAATTTATCTTGTCCGGGGGGAATTGTTCTAGAAGTGGTATTAGATTGACACTCTCCGGGCTAAAGCCACGGAGATTCTCGATTCAACGAGTCCACTTAGATTAGACCCCTTGCGGTACCTAAGCCAGAGGTGGTTCTCTCCTCGAGCGTTAACTTTCCGAGTGCCCCTCGGTAGTTAGATTACTCCAAAAATTTGTTTTCGTTTAAATTCTGTGTCGTCTAGATCCCATGAAGATTTTACCTATTCCTGGGCAGGAACTAGAACTACGGAATAGAACCCCATATCT
>JBHJJE010000072.1:0-56328 GCA_050042865.1 Mastigocoleus sp. | reverse complement strand
TAGAAGCAGAGGATTACAAAGCAGGGACTAATGGTGTTGAGTATTTTGATACCACCCCAGGGAATGGTCCTGGAGCATACCGCAATGATGATGTAGATATTGAGACTACTGGTGATATCGAGGGAGGATTCAACGTTGGTTCTATCGATACAGGAGAATATCTCACCTATGATGTACTTCTTCCAGCTGGTGGGGAATATAACATTGTACTGCGACTTGCAACTGGTTCAGGGGATGGAAAATCCATTGGAGTAACCATTGGGGAAGAAACATATACAGCGAACTTCAGTAATACAGGAGGATTTCAAACCTACGAAGATATAGTGATATCTGGTGTAACTTTAAATGCTGGTGAGCAGGAGTTACGTTTGGATATGACTTCTAATAGCTTCAATATTAATTATATTGATCTAGTACCAGTGACAATTATCCCTGATGAGACTGTACCTACTGCCGAATTAGACATCACATCATTAATAAAACTACCCAACAGTACTACCACAGCTAACTTCACTGTTACTTTTACTGATAATGCTGCTATTGATTCTTCTAGTATCAACGAAAACGATATTACTGTCATTGCACCAGATGGGGTAACGGAGTTACCTATCACCCTGGTTGGTGTAGATATTAGTAATGATGGTACTCCTCGAACTGCGAATTATTCAATTGCTGCACCGGGAGGCACTTGGGATGTAAGCGATAGCGGCGATTACACGGTAGCGATTACAGGAGAAATCAGCGATACCAGTAGTAACAATATAGAATTAGGTAACTTAGGCAATCTTAATATTGATGTATCAACCCCTGCGTCAGATGGGGTAATTCGTATTAATTCTGGTGCCGATCAAGATGCTGTAGATTCTAATGGTAAACTTTGGCAAGCTGATGCTTCTTTCTCTGGAGGTCAATCTGTTGGACCTGTTACTAATTCAATTGCTGACACAATAGATGATTTTATTTATCAATCTCAACGTTCGGGAAACAATTTTTCATACAGTATTCCAGTTGCTGATGGCAATTACAATGTCAATCTTCATCTGGCTGAATTAAACTTTACCGATTTTGAGGAACGACTATTTGATGTTTCAGTAGAAGGAGATTTGGTACTTGACGATTTAGATATTTATGGGGAAACCAGGAATGCGTTCCTTGACGGTACAAATACTGCCAATATTTTAGAGATTCCAGATCTGGCAATTGTTCGCGATGGTACTATCGATTTAAATTTCACTTCAGTCCTAGAGGATGCAGCGATCGCTGGAATTGAAATTGTTCCTCTAGAAGGACCTCAAGTTTTAATCCAAGAGAGCGAACAAAAAACTAGGGTTATTGAAGGTGGTAATGTTGATACCTATCAAGTGTTTTTAAATACTCAACCAAGTAGCGATGTCACCATCAATTTTCAATTAGATGATCAAGTTAACGTAGATCAAAGTAGTTTAGTTTTTACACCCAGCAATTGGGATACTCCGCAAACTGTTACTGTCAATGCTGTCAATGATACTCTAGAAGAAAGTTTTCACACCTCAGAGATTGGTCATACAATTACTACAACCGATTCTGCCTATAGTAACTTAAGTATTCCTTCAGTTTCCGTTAATATTGTCGATGATGATTTACCCGAAGTTAAATTTGACAAAAAGACAGTTGCGATAACTGCTCTCCCAAGTGTTGGTGCTTGGGGACCTGATGGAAGACTTTATGTTGGAGCTCTCAATGGTGAAATCAAAGTCTATACCTTTGATGATAACTACAATGTGATTGATGAACAACTGATTGATACTTTAACAGGGGTATCTAATAATAATATTTTAGGTATCGCCTTCAATCCTTATGAGAACACAGGTACAGGTGAACCGAAAATTTATGTATCTCATAGTGAGCTTTATGCTAATAACAATGGTGGAGGCTTTGATGAACTGACTGAGTTTTCCCCCTATAGCGGACAAGTATCAGTATTAGAAGGTCCTGACTTTTCTGTAGCTCAGCCTTTGGTAGAAAATATTGGTGTTTCTAACCACGATCATGGGGTGAATGGACTTGCTTTTGATGACGAGGGGAACCTGTTAATTACAGTTGGTGGTAATACTAATGCAGGAATAGCAGATGATAGTGTTGGTGGTTTGGAAGAATCACCTTTTACAACAGCTATCTTAAAAGCTGAAATTACCAAACCTGATTTTAATGGAGATATTCAGTATGAGCTACCTGCTGATTGGGTTCCACCAGAGGGATTGACTTTGCCTAATCCAGAAGAAAGTCAAGGATTTGGTGGAATTGTCAATGTAGCAGACGGTGTTGATATTTCGGTTTATGCTAGTGGCTTTCGCAATCCTTTCGATTTAGAATACGCGACCACAGGGATCATTTATGCAACGGAAAATGGTGCCAATTCCGGATTTGGAGATGCATCGACTGGTGCTGATACTCAAGAACCTTTTGTTTTACAGGTAACTGATGAATTGAATATTATCGAAGAAGATGGTTATTACGGTCATCCAAATCGCAATCGGGGTCGCACAGATGCTCGTCAAAATGTTTATTATTCCCCTGACGATCCCAGCAATTCTGGCTATACTGCACCTATTGCTGCTTTTGATGCATCCACTAATGGTATTACTGAGTATCGCTCTACTGCTTTTAATAGTCAGTTACGAGGAAATTTATTAGCACAACAGTGGAATGGTATTCTGTATAATATAGAATTGTCAGCAGATGGAACGCAAGTTTCTAATATAAGTTTCCTCGAAACTGAAGTTGGTAGCGATGAGTATGCAGCTGATGGGTTAGATGTATTAACGGGACCTGGTGGTGCCATCGTAGGTATTGACTTCAGTGCGGGAGAAATAACTGTATCGACTCCAGTTGATGAGTTAGTTACTAATAATATGGTAGCCTATGACATTTCCTCTTGGAGAGCTCCTGCTAGCGGAGGTGGTGAATTTGTAATTGGTGGAGATAATTTTTCTGGCTCAATAGCAGATACAACTGTAACTATTGGCGATGAAGTGGCTTCTATTACTTCTGTTTCTGATAATCGAATTACAGGTATCTTCCCTAGCTTTACCCCTTCAGGAGATAATTTACTAGATGTAACTGTGGAGAGTAATGGTCAAGTATCTGCTATTACTGATGCTTTCCAACCACTGTTTATTTAGCTTTTAGGACTTACGCAAAAGCCACGTAATTCCGTCATTACGAGTGATAGCGACGTAATCGCAAAAACCCTGCGTTGACGTAGTCTGCTCGATAGAGCTTATGCTTCCCTACACTCGGTTCCGGTCGCAATGACAAATCTTCGTTGCGTAAGTCCTGGCTTTAATAGAGAATAACTCAGATATAAGAAAGCCTCTTGGTAAAACTAGCCTCTTGGTAAAACTATAGGGGCTTTCTTATTTTTTCAACTTTATTAAATCAACATATAGGGTTCCGAATTAAATGGGAAATCCATATTTGGAGAGAATTAATTATCCGATGCTGTTTACTATCAAATTGTATAACCTTTATACAGTAAGTATTTGAGGAAGTTACTTAATAACTATTTGTTTTATCTTTCCTAAGACTATCTTGCTTGATTCCTCTTAGAGAAGCAAATATTACTCAAAAAATAATTGATGTAATCTAAGAACTCAGCATTTAGCTGGAAATCTACATTTGGCGATGGAAATTAAGCTAAACAATGTAGCTTTATTACATATGATTTGGAATTTATGTGATTTATACGGTTAGGCTAAAGACACTAATTTATAAGGGTTGTAGATAAAAATATTTGTAATAATTAAACAGAATTATTATATATGCGTGTATTGAATTCAATTAAAATATAAAACAAGATAAGTCATGTGTTGTTGCTACTTATGAATAAAATTTTATCTAAATTTTTATATGTCACAAAGGGGAAACATAAAGTTCTTCTGGGGATCGCTTGCTTATTTATTATCAGTTCTTTATTGGAAATGATCGGAGTGGGCTTGATTGGTCCTTTTGCAGCAATGGTCACAGACCCTAAATTTATTGACAATACGACTTGGCTTAAAATCTTATATGTAGAAGCTTCTTTTGAGTCTCCAACAAAATTTATATTTTATTTTGGCATATTAACTGTTGTTGCATTTTATCTGAAAGCTGGTCTAAATTTTATCACCCAAAAATCAGTTGCTCAATTTGCACACAGTTTAAAAGGGGATTTGTCTTATAGACTAATGAAGTCTTATTTAGCTGCTCCCTATACTCTTCATTTGACCAGAAATTCAGCTGACTTAGTTCAAAGTACGATCACCTCGACGGATCATTTCTGTATTGGTTTCGTGATGTCTTTGTTAACAGCTATATCCAATACAGTAGTTATCATAGCTTTAGTAATTCTTTTGGTTTGGACTAATGCAGTTGCCTCCATCGGCATTTCTGTTGTCTTACTAATTTCCTTTGCTCTATTGAATCCATTGAAAAAAAGGCTAACCCGTTGGGGGAAAGAAGGCTACAATGCCTCTGCTCAAATGATTCGTACTCTAAATCATGGCTTGGGTGGGTTGAAAGAGACTAGAATAATTGGCTGTGAACCTTATTTCGAGGAAAAGATGTCGGAAGCAGCCCAGAAATATTCGATGAATATGGGTTTAGCATCTGGTTATGCTAATTTACCGCGTTATATAGTTGAAGCTGTCATTATCAGTTTTCTAATTATTTTTGCTTTTATATTTGTAACTTTTAACCAAGAAAATAGCCAAAATATTAGTTCAATTTTTGGTATTTTTGCGATCGCTTCGATTCGCCTTTTACCTGCAACTGGTAATACTATTTCCTGCATTAACGTTATGAGATATAATTCACATTCTTTGGATGTGTTATTTTCTGAGTTAAAAGAAGTAGAAAGAAAACAAGATAGCAATACATCTAATACATCTATTAGAGATGAACAAGATAGTTGGCATAAACAGACAGACAAAATTAGCTTTCAAGAAAAAATTGTCATTGATAATCTAGTTTATAAATATCCTAGTGGAGCAATCAATGCTTTAGATGGAATCAGTTTAACTATTAAGAAAGGACAATCTATTGGTTTAATCGGTAAATCTGGTTCTGGAAAAACTACCTTAGTAGATGTTTTGATGGGTCTGTTGTCTCCTGCAAGTGGAGATATTAGAGTTGATGGCATTTCTGTATACTCTCAATTAAGAGCGTGGCAAAATTTAATTGGTTATGTTCCACAATCTATCTTTTTGATTGATGATACCTTAGAAAGAAATATTGCTTTTGGTGTACCGGATAATTTGATAGATCGTCAGCGATTACAAAAAGCAATCGAGGCAGCACAACTAAGTGAGGTAGTAGAAAAACTACCAATGGGTTCAAACACTATTGTCGGAGAAAGAGGCGTTTTGCTATCTGGAGGACAGCGTCAGCGAGTCGGAATCGCTCGTGCTCTTTACCACGAAAAAGAAATCTTAGTATTCGATGAGGCAACCGCAGCATTAGACAATGAAACAGAAAGTCTGATTACTGATGCAACAAAGGTACTTTCTGCGAGCAAAACTATTATCATTATTGCCCATCGTCTAACAACTATCGAACATTGCGATCGCATTTATCGTCTAGAAAAAGGAGGTATTGTGAACTCAGGCAATTACGAAGCTGTTGTGTTGGGTCAGTAAAAATATTGCGGGAGCATTCACTATTAAATTTTTCAATTCCTATTTAGCAATATATCCAATCTCCAAATGACTGAAATAGCAGTTCCGATTTACTTTTATATTCCTCAAGAGTATTTCTCAGCGCAGTCCTGGCCAAAAAATGCAGATGAATATTGGGAGTGGCAGTGTCAACAGGATTCTATATCGCCAATGCAGAGCGGTGGTTTTTTTTGGACATTGCAAACCTATCTTTGCTTAAATGACAATGGCTTTCCCTGCAAGTTAGTAGATACTTTACCTGCTGAAGGAATTATTATAGCTCATCGGGATTTTTTAGATGAATCGATTCAGCCCAATTCCAAACAGCTTTTTGTCTGTCTGCGAGCTGATGTAGACCGTCACCCCTATGCTCAACTTCATGTTGTACAAAACCTCCATCAGGCGATCCCAAAAAAATCGACAACTCTTTGGGAAAGCCACTTTATTCCTCATTGGCCTCAACCTGACATAATTCCTCGCAACCGGGTACGGGGCGATCGCTTTGAAAATGTAACCTTTATTGGTAATCAAATTAATTTAGGGGAAGAATTTCAGGATGATAAATGGTATGCTCAGTTACAAAAATTAGGTTTAAAGTTTCATCAGCAGCTAACTCACCAAGACTGGAATAATTATCAAGATACCGATGTAATTCTAGCCATCAGAAAATTTGGTACGGACGATGAGTGGTACGGTAAACCTGCATCAAAGCTATACAATGCCTGGTTAGCTGGAATTCCCGCAATTTTGGGTTATGAATCTGCATTTCGAGATGAACGAAAGAACGAGCTAGATTATTTAGAAGTGACCTCTTATGAAGCAGTGGTAAGTGCTTTAAAGCGTCTCCAAGAAGATAAAAATTTACGCTTAGCAATGGTAGAAAATGGTTGGTTAAGAGCTAAGGAGGTACAAAAAGATGAAATGGTGGCAAAGTGGCAATCTTTTATTATTAATGTGGCGACTCCTAGATATGAACAATGGTGTTCTCTAGCAAAATGGCAACAAAAGATATTCTTTGTCTTTCGTAACTTATTTATTTATTCTAGACCTACTTACTATGTTTTCAAATCTCTATTGAAAAGCTTTAAAAAATGAATATAGCATATGTGACCGAATATGATTCCAGACAATTGACAGGCTCGAATGAATGGTCAGGAACTGGGTACTACATCGCCCAAGCATTGCGATCGCAATCTATAAAGCTCAATTATATAGGACCTCTCAAAGATAGAGCACCCCTCAGAGCTATACGTAAACTGAAGCGTCATTACTACCAATTATGGCATCAAAAAAATTACGAGAAAGATCCAGACCCGCAAACCCTGAAAAATTATGCTCGTCAGATTGAACAAAAAATTTCTCCCAAAAAAGACGAAATTATTTTTAGTGCAACAGTCAATCCCATAGCTTATTTAGAAACCGATAAAGCGATCGCTTTTTGGGCAGATGGGACGTTTGCTGGTATTGCAGATTTTTATCCCCAGTATAGTAATCTTCATCGGGACGTTGTTAATCATTGGCATCAAATGGAGAAGTTGGCACTCCAAAAGAGTCGATTAGCGATTTATTCTTCAGATTGGGCTGCAAAGTCAGCAATTGAATTTTATCAAGCCGACCCTAACAAGGTAAAAGTGGTTCCTTTCGGTGCAAATATTGAAAGTGAATTAAGTTTTACTACTATTAAAGATGCTATAGAATCCAGACCTTCAGATAAGTGCAAGTTGTTATTCTTGGGGGTCGATTGGCTGAGAAAAGGAGGCAATACAGCTTATTATGTGGCAAAACAGCTTAATCAATCTGGTTTGAAAACAGAGTTAAATGTTGTTGGTTGCGAACCATTAATTGATGAACCAATTCCAGAATTTCTTAGACCACTAGGCTTTATTAATAAATCTACTCCAGAAGGTAAGCAACGTCTGAATCGCTTAATTTTAGAATCTCACTTTTTAATTTTGCCATCTATCGCTGATTGTACTCCCATTGCCTTTCCTGAAGCGAACTCTCTGGGTGTTCCGTGTTTATCAACCAATGTTGGTGGAATTCCTACTATTATTCGCAATGATGAAAATGGTAAATTATTTCCCGTCAATAGTGATATCGACAAATATTGCGACTATATTAATAATTTATTTTTAGATTACACTCAGTACAAGCAATTAGCTTACAATTCTTTCCGAGCTTACGAATCTCGTTTAAATTGGCAAGTCGCTGGGCAGAAAGTAAAAGAGTTACTGGCTACTATTATTTAATGTTTATGATCCCCCGTATATATTACCTGCAAATATTCTAAACTGTTTTCCTAATGACTATAATGCCCAAGATATTTTTCTATACTACATCCCACGAAGGACCGCCAGAGGGAGCTTATTTTCAGGATCTAATAGTCAATTTAGCAACTGGGTTTAAACATCTTGGAATTGAATATCATGCTAGTAATGATTACTGGCAAATCGCTCCTGGGTGCGATCGCTCTCTTTTAGAGTTTTCACCTGAGATTAGTCATCATGACTGCGATATTGTAGTTTTAGAGCGACAATACTACGAAGAAAATCGCTGTTTACCTGAAGATTTATTTACACCATCTCGTCAGTACAAAACAGTATATTTAGACTGTTCTGATGGTATCCAGACTTTTTCTTGGTTACCTGAATTTAGACAATTCGATTTTATCTTTAAAACTCATTACAATCATCGTACAAAATATCCTAGTAATGTCTATCCTTGGGCTTTTGGTCTTTCGGAAAGAGTTATTCAAGAGCTAAAGATAGAAACTCCTTGGATAGAAAAAGAAAAATCTTTGTTAGTGAATTTTCGCCATCGCAAATTTAGTCATTCTTTGAGACGTTTTATTAATAAATCATTTATATCTCCAGCCCAAGATTATTTTACCATCGATAAATCTGCAGATGATTTAAATTTACCACCCAAAGACCCATATCATTATCTGAGATGGTCGCAAACTGGCAGACGACATTACCCAAATTACTATCAAAGATTGACTAAAGCCCAGGGTTGTGCATGCTTTGGGGGTTATTTCTTAGCTCCTTGGTTTACTGACTATCATCCTAAAATCAGTTATTATTTAGCATGGTTGATCAGCGAAATGGGATTAAAAACTAAGAGAATTGGACAGTGGGATAGTTGGCGATTTTGGGAGTCTTTGGCAGCAGGTTGCGTTACTTTTCATATTGATTTTGAAAAGTATGGTTTTCAACTTCCAGTAATGCCTGAAAATTGGCGACATTATATTGGTATTGATTTAGATAATATTTCAGCCTCGATTGAAAGAATAAAACGACAACCAGAACTGTTAGAGGAAATTGCCTTAGAAGGTAGAACTTGGGCAATTAATAACTATGGACCCCAAGCAACTGCCCTGCGTTTTCTAAAAACAGTTAGTAACATGAAATATTCAGACATTAATCCAATATTAGTGGCAATGAATCAAGAACAATGAATTCTAACTTATTAGTCAGCATTATTATTAATAACTATAACTACGACCGCTTTTTAGCTGAAGCTATCGATAGTGCTTTAAATCAAACCTATCCCCATATCGAGGTTATTGTTGTTGATGATGGCTCGACAGATAACTCCCGTCAGATTATAGCCAAATATAGCGATCGCATTATGCCGATTTTGCAATCTAATGGCAAACAAGCGGCAGCATTTAACAGTGGATTTGCGCGAAGTCAAGGAGATATAATAATTTTCCTTGATTCTGATGATTATCTACTTCCGGAAGCAGTTGAAGAGATTGTTACAGTTTGGAAACCAAATCTAAGCAAAGTGCATTATCGTCTGAATGTTGTAGATGGTTTGGGGAAATCTCTGGGATATTCATCTCCCCAAGGAAGTTCTCCTTTATCTGAGGGTCAGGTATGGAAAATCCTTCTGGAAAAAGGAGGTTATATTAGCACTCCCACCAGTGGTAATGCTCTGAACCGTCAAGTTTTAAATAAACTTTTCCCTATACCCAATGAATATAAGCTGACCGCAGATGACTATTTATCATTTCAAATACCCTTCTATGGTGAGGTAGGAGCCATTGAAAAGCCCCTAGGAGTCTATCGAGTCCATGATAGCAACCAATGGGCATTAGCTACAGTTTCAGGCGATCGCTTTCAGCGGTTTGTTCGTCATGACTTACAAAATTTTGCCCTACTAAGCAGCAAAGCAGAAGAATTTGGCTATGATATCCCTCCAGACTTAGAGCAACGCTCTATAGGTCGTCTGTGGTCGCGAATTATTTCTTTAAGACTTAATCCCCAAACCCATCCCGTCAAGAGCGATCGCGCCATAAAATTAATCTATCAGGGAATTCGTAGTCTATGGAAATATTCTGACTTTAATTTACCAAAACGCTTAGTTTACAGTATTTGGTTTCTTTGGGTCGGTTGCATGCCTTTGTCCTTAGCTAGACCAGCAATTGCTTGGTTATATGCACCACATCAACGTCCGAAGTTAGTTGATGTTGCAGTAAGTAAGTTTCGTCAATTGGTTGCTTAAAGCAGGAGGGCAAGGATATTTTTATGTACTTAGAATAAAGTTATAACTTTATTTCAACCGTTCCATGCAAAAATATCACTAGATAGCCAATTCATGATAGCCAATCATCAACAACGAAAAGAACATGAAGAAATAGCTTGGACTAACAGTAGTAATCTGATAATTTTTGCTTTTTCTACGGTTTTTTATGCCAGAATATTTTGCTCTATCACCGGTGCACCTTCAGTTCTTATTCACGCACATTTTATTGCGATCCCTCTGATTGTCTACATTATTTTAACAACTGTACCCATAAAGGATAATCAGCAATTAAAGTTAGTTATTTCGTTTTTAATAGGACTTTTCATTTTTTTGATCGGCATTTTGATTAGCGCTTTCATTAATAAAGCCGGTTTAATTAATGCCATTATCAATTTTATGATGCTGGGGGAGCCAATTATATTCTTAGTTGCCATTGCTTCTATTCCGATGTCTTGGAGGTCGTTTATTAAAGTTAGGACATGGTTAATTTGGTCTTTTGCAATTAACTTTTTGCTAGCTGCTGTTCAGAAACCTCTAATTGACTCAGGTTACCTCTATGCTCAGGGTTTCAATGGTACAGACGGTTGCGGGGGAGTGTTTTTTGTTTCTGGGGCTGGTAATTATGTATCTGCATCAGTATCGATGGTTTTTGCCACTTATTTTCTGACGAGAGAAAAAAATTTCCCTTTATGGATAAGATTAACAGCAATGTTCGCAGCACTTTGGCAGCTTTTATTCTCTGACTCCAAGCAACTAGTATTTGCCTACTTTATTGCTTGGTTACTTTTAATTATATGTAACTCTCAGAATATAAAAAACACCTTAAAATTGTTAATAGGAATGATTTGTGTCGTTTTAATATTTTTGTGGTGCGTACAGAATGTAGAGGAATTTGTTGCTTTTACCGCTTGGGTGAGACCAGAACTTTATGAGGCAGATGGAGAGGCTTGGTATGCGAAATTTTATTCTGTACGCTTCATACTCGATCGTTATCAATCTCCTTTAAATTGGTTATTTGGTTTAGGTCCTGGGCACACAGTCAGTCGTTTAGGTGCTTGGTTTCTACAAGATTATTGGTCTTTATTGGCGCCATTAGGTGCAACAATCAATAATATCGGCTTAGAATCTAGAGAATTTGTCAATAGCTTTTGGCTCACATATAGTTCTAGTTTATTTAGCCCTCTTTTTAGTTGGGCAGGGATTTGGGGAGATTTAGGATTTGTAGGTTTAGGAATATACCTGTATTTAGGCTATTTAGTTTGGCGATATTTTGCTTTAGATAACTCTTTAAAAATTACTGTACTTTGTATTGTCGTTCTGGGATTTATTTTTACTCAAATGGAAGAACCAGGCTATATGCTTTTTGTTTCTCTACTTTTGGGTTTGGCATATCAAAAGCAAAGACTTGAAAAAAATATCAGAATACGGGGATTATATGACTTCTCTGCTCCAGGAGAGTGGAGTAACAATGCTCCAATTGGGAAACTCAAAATGCCTAGATTCGGGCATTCCAAATAAAAGAATCAGACCGATAATTTTGAATTGGAGTGTAGCCAATGACACGAAAAACCCGAGTTCTCTTTATCAGTCATGCCTATGTAGTTGGCGTAAATCAGGGTAAGTTAAAAGCGATCGCTGATACAGAAGAAGTAGAATTAGCCCTGCTTGCCCCTAGTAACTGGAAAGCTTTAGAATGGGATCGATTCTTGGAACTAGAAGCTCCTTACCCTAAAATTTCTATTTACTCTGCTCCAGTTTGGTTTACTGGTAGAGTCGGAGCACATATTTATAATCCTTGGAAAGTTTGGCAAGTTATTAATGATTTTCAACCAGATTTAATTCAACTAGAAGAAGAAATCTTCTCTTTATGTGCCTTAGAAGTGGCATTCTGGTCAAAAATAGCCCGTAAACCGATGGTAGTATTTGGTTGGGAAAATCAACAACGCTCTTTACCCTTACCAAGACAATGGGTGCGCGATTTTGTAATGAATGCAACTAATCTTTATATTGCTGGTAATCAAGATGGAGCAACAGTTCTAAGTAACTGGAACTATCCCGGAAAAATAGAAGTAATGCCCCAAATGGGAGTAGATACAAAGCTATTTACACCCCAAACTGTAAAAAATCAGAAATTACAATATAATCAATTCAATATCGGTTTTCTCGGCAGATTAGTCCCAGAAAAAGGCATTGATATTTTATTTGCTGCTGTTAGTCAATTACGAAAACAGGATTTAAAGTGTCAAATTACTATCTGTGGGTCTGGTACAAGCGAAGTCCAATTGCGACGAGAAGCAGCAAAACACCAAATAGAAGATATAGTTATTTGGAAAGGTGCAATTCGTCATCAAGAAGCACCAACAGAACTCGCCAAATTTGATGTCTTAGTACTTCCTTCTCGTACCATTGATACTTGGAAAGAACAGTTTGGTCACGTGATTATTGAAGCAATGGCAATGGGTATTCCCGTAATTGGTTCTAATTGTGGAGAAATCCCCAACGTCATAGCTAATTCTGCCCTCATCTTTCCAGAAGAAGATTCTAAAACCCTAGCAGCTATTCTCAAACGCGCTATAAGCGATCGCTCTTGGTTAGAAGAAATGGGTAACTATGGTATTGAAAGAGTCAATAAGCACTATTCTCATGAAAGAATTGCCACAAGACTAATTGATTTATGGCAAAAGACAATCTCTAATTTAAATTAATTTATGCATAAACCAAACAGATTAACAGGAATAGACCTCTGTCGTGGGTTAGCAGCATTTGCTGTAATTTTAGTACATTCAGGAGATGAAACTTGGGGTATTCCGATCAGCGAGAGTGCAATCCAATTTCGCTATCTATTTTATTTTTCTGTTCCTTTTTTTCTAGCAGTTTCTTTCTATTTTGCTACTAAAAAGTTGCCGGTCAAAATTTCTTTGAATTTTTGGCATAAAAAGTTTAAACGTATAGTAATACCTTATTTACTTTGGAGTTTTTTTTATGTAATATCAAAATCAATTTTATTTTTGGTTAGTAATAATTCCGAAAAAGTTTTTCAGTTATTAGCAGACCCTATAGCTATCATTTTTCTAGGCGGAGCTTCCTATCATTTATATTTTATTCCTCTTTTAGTTTCGGGAACTGTATGCCTGTGTTTTGCGAATTATTTGAGTAGACAACGATTTTCTATTTTGTTTTTATCATTACTTTCTGTATTTAGCATTATTATTTATCAGCTATCATTAATATATAAAAATGATTTTAATTTAGCTGAATATACAGCTTTTCCTAGTTTACTCCAATTAATACCAGTTAATAGTTTTCTTTATTCTATATGGAGAATATTTTTAGTTAATATTGCCTGGTTCTTGAGATGCTTGCCATACTTTATGATAGCCATGTTAGTGAATCAATTATTGCAAAAAAAGAATTCCCAGTGGATTTATAGAAAGCCAACAACAACTTTATTATTCTTTATATTTTTACTAGTTAATATATTAGGAAATAATCTTCTTCCTAGGGCTGTAAGTGAAATTGCGATCGCTTATTCTTTACTATTATTTGGAATCTCAGTTTCTCAGCAGATTAAAGATAATACTTTAATAACTAATTTAGGATTATGCTCCTTCGGTATTTACTTAATTCATCCATTAATTAAAAGTGTCATAGAAATTTTTCTAATTAAAATTTTACCTCAACTGACCCAAAATGTTTCAATTATTTCTATGCTAACTTACTCCATATCTAGCTTTTTAGTCAGTTGGTTATTTATATATTTGTTACGAAAAAATAATAAACTTTCACAATATGTGTAGATATTATCAAAAGATTCTATCAAATCAGTTAATAAAAACAAATAAACAAACAAGTAAATAATATAGATAACCTCAATGCGAATAGCAATTGTCCGACGAGAACCCAATGTCGCTCTAAGTATGGACGTCTATGCTGATAATTTAATTTCAGAACTACAAACAATTCGACCAGAATGGGAAATTATCCAGATATCTCCTCAACCTTGGAGCAAAGATTTAGAGAATTTATGGCATTCTGGTAATCCATTACGTAAATATTACGAACGTTTTTTCAATCATCCCCGTGTAGTTAGTAAAATAAAAGCCGACATATTTCATATTATCGATCATACTAACGGTCATGTTGCCTATTGGCTAAAAAAATCAGGTAAACCAATTGTTATTACTTGTCATGATTTAGTTCAATATATTTATCCAGAGATTTTAAAAAATCAATCCCGCTTCCCAGCATTGAGTATGGCAGTTTGGCAATATTCAGTCAAAGGAATAACCGTTGCAGATAATACAGTTGCTGTTTCTACAAATACTGCTAAAGATGTTAATAAATGGTTAAATGTAGACTCTAAAAAAATAGCTGTAGTTCCCAATGGTGTAGAGTCAGAATTTCGTGTACTATCCCCTGAAGTCGTTAAAAATTGGCGGCAACAATATATCAACTCTCCGGAAGAGATTTGTTTATTAAACGTGGGTTCAACTCATCAGCGCAAAAATGTTTTAACAATTTTGAAGGTAGTGAAAGCGATCGCTCAGATGGGGATACCTATTCGCTTATGGAGAATCGGTGATGACTTTAGTGCAGAACAACAAAAGTTTATTGAAGATGGTAGTTTAAATAAATATATAACTTTATTAGGGAAACCCGACCGAGAGGCTTTAATTCATTTTTATAATGCTGCCGATATTTTGTTTGCTCCTTCCCTTTATGAAGGTTTTGGTTTAACTATATTAGAAGCAATGGCATGTGGTACTCCTGTAATTACTTCTAACGTTTCCTCTTTACCAGAAGTCACTGGAGATGCAGCAATCTTAGTTCAGCCAACAGATGTAGAATCTATGATTAAAGCTATTCTAAATATTCAAAAAGATATAGATTATCGTCATACTTTAGTAAGTAAAGGATTGATTAGAGCCAAGAATTTTTCCTGGAAAAACAACGCAGAAAAAATAGCTAAAATATATGAAGAGTTATTATAAATTTAAAAAACAAACAAGCTTATTATTTGGTTTATTATTTGTAAACAATTTGTATTGTCATATATTTTATTTTGTATGATATTCATAATAGCAATTACCAATTTGCATACTTAATAATTATCCAATTCACATCATAAATAACATAAATACACAAGATGAAAGTCCTTCTCTCTGCATACTCCTGTGAACCAGGAAAAGGTTCCGAACGTGGTGTAGGCTGGAATGTAGCCAAAGAAGTTGCGAAGTATCATGAAGTCTGGGTGCTAACTAGACCAGATGAAAGTCAAGAAGCAATTGAAACAGAACTAGCAAACAATAAAATCCCTAACTTACATTTCGTCTATTTTACCCTGCCCTTTTGGCAGGATAGTTTATGGTTGGGACAATCCGGTGCAATGCAAATTCACTACTATCTGTGGCAAATCCAGGCATATTTTGTTGCAAAGGATTTACATCGAAAAATTCAATTTGATTTAGCCCATCATATTACTTTTGTACGTTACTCTTCTCCCAGTTTTCTTTCCTTGTTACCAATACCCTTTGTCTGGGGTCCAGTAGGTGGTGGAGAGTCAGCACCACTGAGTTTTTGGAAAGATTTTAATTGGAGAAATAAATTGTATGAAATCTTACGCTGGACATGGCGAAGCATTGGTGAATTTGATCCGTTTACTCGCTTAACAGCTCAAAAAAGTGCTATCGTCTATGCCACCACAAAAGATACTTCCCAACGAATTATTAAGCTTGGTGCAAATTGCGTTGAAAGAGCATCAGAATCGGGGATTTCCCAAACAGATATAGAACAGCTCAGCCAATGTCAGCCTCCAAGTACTTCCCCAATCCGATTTGTCAACATTGCACGTCTTCTTCACTGGAAAGGCATTCATTTAGGGTTACGGGCATTTGCTGAAGCTAATCTTACTGATTCTGAATACTGGATTATAGGGGAAGGCATTGAATTAGAAAAGTTACAATCCCTAACCGTAGATTTAGGTATTGCAGAACGAGTAAAGTTTTTTGGTTTACTCGATCGACAAGAAGTTCTAGTCAAGCTGGGACAATCTTCAGCGTTGATACACCCTAGCTTACATGATTCAGGAGGATGGGTTCCTCTAGAGGCTATGGCATCAGGTAGACCTATTCTTTGTTTAGATTTAGGAGGTCCATCAGAGTTGGTAACACCAGATATTGGGATTAAAGTTCCAGCACATAATCCACAACAAGCTGTGAAGGATTTAGCTAAAGCAATGGTGAAGTTGGCTGAAGAAAAAGATTTATGTATTCAAATGGGAAGAGCTGGACAACAAAAAATCAAAGATTTCTATAGTTGGGAAAAAAAAGGAAAATGGTTAGCTAATGTTTACGATGATTGCATTAGTCAATTTGGCAATTTTAATCAAGAAAGTAGGACAATTGAAAAGTTAAAATCTCAAATTTAACATCTTAAAATTAAAAGAGATAATAAGTTTTTAAAATATTTAGTTTTTAAGATAGAATTTTAGTATTTAGAATAGAGGAAATCATAAAAATCTATCAACTATATCTATAAAAGCTTATCTATAAACCAAGCCGGTTCTATTACCCTAAAATTATTTTTTAAACCATTGATACGAATATTTAAAAGATTAGATAAAACTGGGGATATTGATAATGGAAAAACTTTTACTAGTTACTTTTCCCGTAGACCTTGGCAATGCGACTTATGAAACTCGCTTTATTAATTTATTTAAAGAAAGTCCAGACATAGATTTAAAATTGTTTCGCTTTGCCCCCAATCAAGTTAAAGGTCATCCAAAGTCGATTTTTACAATAGCTTATTTATTAATTTTTATGGAAAGATTAAAAATATCTATCAAACTTTGGAAAGAAATTCATCAAGCTAGCCGAGAAGGAAGGAAAGTTTTATTTCATGGAGTTTCTACCGCACTATTTGGATATTTTGGAACAGGATCAAATAAAAGTTATATAGTTACTGAGTGGACTAGAAAATTATATGAGCCAATTTGGAAAAGTTCTGGTTCTCCGATTTGGTTAACATGGATTCATAAAAAAATATTAAGTTCACAAATATCTGTCTTAGGGCTTACAGATAACGTTATAAAACAAATGGCAAGAGACTACAATGTGCCTTCTAGCAAACTTAAAAAAGTCAAGCTTCCCTTTTGTTATGACCTGAATCTATTTAGTCCCAGTCAAGAGCGTGAAGATAAGGAAACCCGTATTCTATTTGTAGGTGGTGATTTTCAGCGTAAAGGTGGAGATATTCTACTTGATTGGTTTAAAACAAATTACCAGCCTGGATTAAAAATAACTATGGTTACGAATCATCCCGTGGAAGATTATCCAGGAATTAGCATTGAGAAAAATATTCAATACGGACAACCTGAACACGCTAAATTATTTAGAAATCAAGACATTTTTGTTTTACCAACTAACTGCGATAGTTATCCATCGGTTTTAGGTGAGGCAGCTTGCGCTGGGTTAGCAATTCTAACTACTAAAAATGCCTTGGGAGCTTCCGAGGTTATTAATAATGGAGAAAATGGTTATATTTGTAATTCTCAAACAGAATTACTCGAAAAACTAACAACTTTGGTAAAAGACAAAGCGTTAATCTCAAATATGAAACAAAATAGTCGTCAGCTAATGGAAAAAGAATTTGCTTATGAACGAGTATTAAGCGATTATATTCAATATATTTTTGATTAGTTATGATGGATATTATAGCCATAAATTATAGCTATATATTTATAGCTACACATAGATATATTCACATCTTGCACCAAGAAAATCGCTTGAATAAATAATACTCATTGTTCCTGAGCGCCTTGGACTAAAAGTCCCATAATTATAGGCTAAATCCTCTAAAAGAGGACTGAAAAAACCTTTGAAAAGAGTCTTATTAATTACCGTTAATTTGATTTTTGGTTATTTATACGTATAGGTGCAAGATTTGAGTATATTCAGATATCATATTTGACCCCAACCAGTGAGTGTGGAAAATTCCTTTCTAATAGGAAAAAGCCATTAAAATAGACTATATCAACGAATAAAAAAACTGGTATTAAGAATCAGAAAAATTTTGCGATTACCTGGTCGGGATTCGTGTGTAAAGCCATTCCGGCATCGCTAACCCTTAAAACGTAGTCTCTCGTAGAGAAGTGAATCGCAAGTTCAGTGTTAATTTGTTTGCCATTTTGTATTCTTTCCATGAACATATTGCGAGTTTTCCTATTAGGTAGCAGTATTTTATTTGGTATTACGACTTCCAATATTGCTATATCCAGAAATCATAGAGGCTATTTTGTTTCTCCCAATGGTTCAGATGAAAACTCTGGAACAATCAACCGTCCTTTTAAAACTATTCAAAAATGTGCCGATACAGTTCAAGCAGGAGAAACCTGCTGGCTAAGAAAGGGGATATATCGGGAGACTATCAAACCTAAGAATTCGGGAACAAGCAAAAAAGCTATAACTTTTGCAAGTTATAAAGATGAAAAAGTCACAGTTTCTGGAAATGATATAGTTGACGGCTGGACTAAATATCGCGACTCAATTTATCGCATTCAAGTCAGTTTACCCGTCAGTAGCTATAGCGATACAGGTTTCTTTGCTAATCAGATATTTGTAAATGGTGAAATGATGCCAGAAGCTCGTTTCCCTAATATAGATGAAAAACGAGATTTCTTGCGTCCTAATCTTGTAGGTGGAGGAGTCAAAAGTGAAGGAGGAAAAGCAGCTAGCATTGAAAATAAAGAAATTCCTACTTTGTCTGAAGGATGGTCTGGTGCAAAAATCTGGACCAATGAATGGTACACTACCCGCACAGGAACAATAACCGGTAGCAAAGCAGGTAAATTAACCGCTCAAATGACTGCACCTTGGGACAGAGGTGGATTTTGGTTTTATCTTTTTGGCAAGTTAGAATTACTTGATAGTCCAGGAGAATGGTTTTACGAGGATAAAACTAGAAATCTTTACCTCTGGTCACCTGATAGTACAATTCCCAAGAAAGTAGAAGTCAAAAAGCGAAATTTTGCTTTTGATTTGAGCGATCGCTCCTATATCTCCTTACGTAACTTAAATCTATTTGCTAACACTATAACTACTAGTGATCGCAGTGTTGGTATAGTTCTTGATGGTATTCGAGCCTCCTATGTATCCCATCATATGACTCTGCCGCCTTTACCTAAATCAGAAAAAGCCTATGAATCTGATAACGCCTTATTTTTGGCTTCCCATACCCACGACACTGGGATTCAGTTGCGTGGTAAAAACCATACATTGAAAAACTCGATCATTGAATGGAGTTCAGGCAATGGCGTACTATTAGAAGGAAACAATCATAAAGTAACTAATAATATCATTGCAAACATTAATTATATGGTGTCCTATGCGGCTCCTGTTCGTATCAACGGCAATGGTCATAAAATTACTCACAATACAATAGAGCGCGCTGGTCGTGACGCGATTAATATAGATTGGCACACCGCAGGTACAGATGGTCGTAACATTGAAATTGCCTACAATGATATTTCTCGCTTTGGCATGCTCAGTACTGATTTGGGTGGAATTTATGTTTGCTGCCATATTAATTTAGAAGGTGGTTCCATTCATCACAATTGGATTCGGGATACTCAAGCATTTAGTCCCTTCTGGGGGACTCGGGGTATCTATTTAGATATCGAAAGTTTTAACAGCACTATTCATCATAATGTGATCTGGAATTTAACTGGAGGAAAAGACAACTATAGCTTACTTGCAGGTAGTCCTCGAGGATATGAGAGAGTATTTAATAATACTTTTTTAGGAGAAGTGTTGACCAATGGTGGACCCATAGAAGCGCGAAATAATATTTTTGCAGCATCTAAAAGTATAGTTGCCGATAAACAATCTCATAACTTGTTTTTAGAGGAAAATGTCAAATTCTCTCAACCTCCTACGAAAGAAAGCACATCTTTACCCAAATTTACTTTAAAGTCAGGCTCTCCAGGGATAGATTCCGGGATTCTCATTCCTGGTATTACAGAAGATTTTATTGGCAATGCACCTGATATTGGTGCATATGAGCGAGGTGTTCCTATGTGGAAGGCTGGTTCCACTTTAAAATATACTCTTAAAAAAAATAATAATTAATTAAATAAATATGCACATTTTAATTGCAGCTTTGCATCGACCTACTCAACCAACAGGTGTCTGCCGACATGCTGCTAATCTAGCTCGCTGCTTAGCAGAAAATGCAGAAGTTAATAGAGTTACTATAGTTATAGGAGCTTGGCAAAAAAGTTATTTTGAAACCGCTTTTCCTCTGACCTCTGAAAAAATTAAATTAATTAGTATCAATATCAAAAATAGCTCTGTTATTCGGAATATTTGGTATTTCCAAGATTTACCCAAATTAGCAAATAATTTAGAAGCAGATATTGTTCATCTTTCCTTTCCTTTTCCTTTTATCAGAGCTAAATTTAATGCTTCTATAGTCACTACAATTCATGATTTATATCCTTATGAATGTCCAGAAAACTTTGGTTTTCCTCAAGTTTGGTTTAATCGTTTATTTTTAAAACAGTGTATTAGTAATAGTGATGGTCTTGCCTGTGTGTCTAAGGTGACATTAGACAAATTAAAGTTTTATTTTCCCCATCTTGACACCGGGAAAAAAGTTAATGTCATTTATAACTATGTTGATTTCGAGAATATTGAACCATTAGTTCCTAAGCAAATATCAGAAAAAAGTTTATTTTTATTATCTGTTGCCCAACACCGCCATAATAAAAATTTAGATTTACTGATTAAGGCTTACTCTTGGTTGCTAAATAATAAAAAAATAGATGTAGATATTAAATTAGTTATTGTTGGTACTTCTGGTCCAGAAACTCAAAATATTAATGATTTAATTCGCAATTTATCTTTAGAAAACAAAGTCGTTTTACTATCTGTAATCGAAGATTCAGAATTGAGCTGGCTATATAAGAATTGTCAAGCTTTTGTAATTCCCTCTTCTACAGAAGGTTTTTGTCTTCCTTTAGCTGAAGCTCTGCACTTTAATAATTCAATCATCTGTTCTGATATTCAAATTTTTAGAGAAGTTGGAACTTCTAACTGTACTTATTTTTCTTTAGAAAATGATGCGGTTGATAATCTTAGTCAAGCTATTATAAAATCTATAAATAGACCTGATTCACCAACAGATATTAATGTAGAACGCTTTGAAAAATCAAATATCGCCAAGCAGTATTTAAATCTATACTCTCAATTAAAATTAAAGTATTTCGAGGATAATCAACTCTCTAAAAGTTTAGCTAGATAAGGTGTGAATAAAACAAATGAATTCATTCATAAAAAAAGAGACATTCTATAGAATATCTCTACAATTTATCGAAAATATATTCAAACTTGAATGATTTCTATCTAAATTTTAATTGAACATTAATCGAACATTAATTTAACGTCTTCTTCTGCTCCCACTACCAAAAGAGCGACTGCGTGAGCGACTGCGAGAACGACCACCACTACCAAAACTACCACCATTAGAGCGACGGTTAACAGATCTTGATTTACCAGTAGTTCTTAATTTGCTGCTACCATATCCAGAACCGGTTGCTCTTGTACGATTAGTATCAGTACGAGTTGTTGTAGTTCTTGTTCTTGTACGATTCGGTGATGTGCGCACTGTAGAACTTCCTGGATTAGATCTTCTAACATTTCCTGTGGTGCGGAATCTGGTACGGTTTTTGACTGATATAGGTGCGCTATTGTAGCGATCGCGGTATCTAGTCACTGCTCTATCGTAAGTTCTACCATAACCGCCATAACCAGTTAACACTGTTCCTGGCTGATATACAGGAGGTACATAATATTGGGGTCTAAATAATAGATTTCCCACTACTTGACCAGCCAATGCTCCTGCAAAAGGTGTCCAGAAGCTATTTTCCCGACGAACCACAACTACTTCTTGTTGTCCTGTCTGGGGATTATTTCTCGTCTCTGTTACAGTATGAACATACTCAATTTTTAAATCTTTGGTAGCATATAAAATTGGCTGACGATTTTCTACTTTTAAGTAACTAGTTTTTCCCTGTTGAATCTCCTCATCAGTTAATCTCGCCATTTGTAAATTTTGCGTTTTAAAAGTTGGAGGGTTACTGTTGAGCAAGAATAGAGTATATTCTCCATTTTCATCACTATAACTAGCTTGTTGGACGGGATACTGACCGTCACTAAGTCTAACATTATTATTTACATTAGAATTTTGGCTGCTAACTTGTCTGGTGGTGGGTCTGTTTACCTCAGATCCACCACCACAAGCAACAGTTGTAAAACATAAACTAGCTGATAAAAAAACGAGAGTAAAGTTACGTAAAATTTTCATAAACATATAATTATTTCCTTATGTTTAAGCTTAACAATTTATAATTAGTACAAGTAAGTGTAGAGAATACTGCAATATTCCCAGAACTGAAAAAATACTAAAAGACAAGATTTTACAATGGGATTAGCTCCGGATAATGCATTAATAGTTGGTCATTCGTTAACTCATCTCCAAATTGAGCTGGTGAAAAATGAATTGATATAGCTTCTAAGTTATGCTTGTAGTGTAAATTAATTAACGCCTTTAAAGCATATTGAAGTGCTTCTATATTAGAAATATCTGTTTCTAAATCTGGTTCTTCTCCTTTATAAGCCACTGTCATCATCACTATTACATTACGCGTTACTGGTACAGAAAAGGGATCATTTACATCTATATCGTCATCAAAATCAACTTGACTTAAATAACGTTGACCAGAATCAGTAAATAGCTCTTCCACATAATCTCCTGCCTCACCTTCACTCCAAAATACTTCCCCTTCATTAGCCGCAGACAACCAGTAATCGTCCTGTTGAAGAAGAGCTTGACAAATTTGCACTAATCCTTCCCCTACGACTTCCAAATCTCCTTCAGCATTCACAGCTTCTCGTGCAGAACGATTCAATAGACCCAAGATAGGTGCAACTTCCGAACCAGATAAATGCAAAAATATACGGCAAACTACAAAGCGAGTTCGACCCATCATTTTGTTAAAAGTATTACGCATTTCGTGTTTCATCCTCCATGATTTATCTATCTTTACTGTGATAGGTTAAGCTTTTTAGGAATCAAAAATTGAATATGTTAATGTAATGTAAATTTTGGAATATCCACTTTGCAGGTAGTATAAATTTCTTTAGGGAGATTTTTTATTACAGAAATACAAAAGTTTTTTACAAAGGTAGAAGATTTCTAACACATGAAGATGATACCGGAGGCAACTATCATAAGAAGTAGCTGCAATTAAGATGACAAATATTTACTTTTGGGACTTATCTAGTCGTAATCTGAAATAACCCTTGGGAATTACTTCTCTACGGTTGTTTCGGACGTAAATATTTAGTGTGTGTAAGTCTTGACCTTTTTAGAACGTCAATTTGTAGAAAATTACTTTAATTTTAAATTAAAATATCAAATCTTATTTCAAATTGAGATAATTCAAATTCAGATAACTATATTATGAAAACTTTGAATGAAGCTAATAATTTTGTTCACATCAGGTAAAGAATCTATTTCACGATCATTTTTACTATCATTATAGCTTGAGATATTTGCATCAGTTCGAGCAGTAAATCGTTTACCAAAATTGTTATTCTCATGTATTATCAGAGTCTTCGCATTTGAATTAGTTAATATCATTTGTGTAGGCGATTGAAAAAAATCTAATTTTTTTGCTAACTTTAAATGATTTTTTGTCTCCTGAAAAGATTTTACGTTGATAATTACTTCTTCTATTATTTTATTTAATTTATTTATAAGCTTTGAGTCCTCTAAACTGAATTTGCTTATATATTTATGAGTAATTATATCCAAAGCTGTACAGATATTTTTGTGAGCAGCTTCAGCATCTTTAAAGGGAAGAATTGCCATATAGGCAGTTGGTAGCAAACTTTCATCACTTTCAACTCGAAAGGTAAATACTGTACGACGACGTCCAATTTCCATGGTGGGAGGTTGCTTGAGATATTTGTAGCGGTGAGCTATTTGATAGTATGCACCTGCTAATACAAAATTTGCTTCATAATCTAGGGGAGTATCAATAACAATAGTAATTGTTGGCGGAGTCTCATTAAAAAACTCTCGTGATTCTTCAGAATTAAATTTTTGTACGATGGAGCGATCGCCTGTTGGACTTAAATCCACCCATTCGCAAATTATACCCTCAGTTTTCAATCCAAATCTAGAAGTTGCATAAAGTTGCGCTCCTGTCAGGATTGCTCCAGTTAAATCGGCACCTACCCATTCAGCTTTAATCAATTTTGCTTGGGTTAAATCGGCATGTACCAAACTAGTATTTGTTAGATTTGTATTACTTAAATCCGCACCAATTAAGTTTGCTCCGCTTAATTTAGCTCCGCTTAAATCAGCCCAACGAAGATTTGCCCCACTTAAATCAGCCCAACGAAGATTTGCACCGCTTAAATTCGCACCGCTTAAATTTGCTCCACTAATATTAGCTTGGCTTAATTCTGCATCGCGAAAGTTACCCCCGCTGACATCGGTACGTGCTAAGTCACTATTACTTAGATTTGCTTGCTCAAAATTTGCCCCGGTTAAAGAAGCATCTCTCAAGGTTGCTTGATTTAAATTAGCATTACGAAGATTAGCTTGACGGAGCGTAGCTTCCCGTAAATCCGCACTATTAAGATTTGCTTCCCATAAATCTGCACGACTCAAGTTAGCTCTAATCAACTCAGCGCGAATTAAAGAAGTTTTTCTCATTTGAGTGTGACTCAAATCAGCACGAATCAAATTCGCCACATTTAGGCTAGCATAACTTAAGTCAGCACCAGTTAGAGTTGAACCACGCAATCGTGCTACGTTTAACTTCGCACCGTGCAAGTTTGCACTGCTCAAGTTAGCTCCACTAAGATTAACTACGCTTAGATTGGCATGACTTAAATTTACCCGGGTCAGTTTGACGCCACTTAAATTGGCTTCTGATAAGTCAATTTTGCTAAAGTCTCTGACTCCAAGTGCATATTTTTTCAGCAGTTCCTCTAAATTCATTTAGGCTACCTCAAGCGATTGCCATTTTTAAGTGGTTAATGTGGTTAATTAGTTTTTGCAACAGTTCATTAAAGTTAAAAAACAAAATTAAAATGAATATCGGTATTATAGGATTAGGTTTAATTGGTGGTTCCCTAGGTTTAGATTTACGCTCCTTAGGACATCATGTCATAGGAGTGAGTCACCGAGAGTCTACCTGCCAAAAAGCGATCGCTATTGGTAGTGTAGACGAAGCATCGATTGATTTAAGTATAATGAAAGTGACCGATGTCGTCTTTATTTGTACGCCTATAGCAATTATTGTGCCCACAGTTGAGCAGTTAATTACTCACCTCTCATCAAATACAGTGATTACCGATGTTGGTTCAGTTAAAACACCTGTAGTAACAGCAGCTTCCTCTCTTTGGAATAATTTTATCGGAGGGCATCCAATGGCGGGAACCGCAGATAGCGGTATAGAAGCAGCAGTAAAAAAATTATTTGTAAACAATCCTTACGTAATAACACCAACAAATACAACAACCAATCATGCGATCGCGGTATTAACGGAAATAATTGCACAACTACAAGCACTACCATTGCAGTGTTCTCCGGAAGCTCACGATAAGGCTGTAAGTTCTATTTCTCACCTACCCGTCATGGTAAGTGCTTCTCTGATTAAAACTTGTATTGTTGAAGCGAATATTGACATAGCACAAATATCTCAAAATATAGCCAGTTCAGGATTTAGAGATACTAGCCGTGTTGGTGGGGGTAATCCAGAATTAGGTGTTATGATGGCAAAGTATAATCGACCAGCTTTACTAGAATCATTGCAAAGTTACAGAAATAATCTTGACAAACTTATTAGTCTAGTTGAAAAAGAAGATTGGGAAGAGTTAGATAAGTATTTACAATCAACCAAAATAGCAAGACCACTATTTACAGATTAAAATATTTGTGTAAATTATAATATTTTTCTGTAAGTGCAAAAATTCTCAATGTTAATAGTAAATTTTCGATTTTTTTTGAATATTATAAATATATTGCTTATGCAAGTTATGGTTCAAGGCAATTAGAGATAAATGACAGAAATATATTAATTCAAACAACTCTATTTCATTTAAGCAATAATACCAACAATTCTTATAAGTCTTGAATTTACTATCTGGTTGTTTACAAATTCACATCTTGCACCAATATTTTTGGATGTAATTTAATCACTCGGCATTAAACTGAGAATCTTAATTTAGCGATAAAAACCGAGTTAAATAATATAGCTTTATTTTCTACATTTCTAAATTTTCGTGTTTTATACGGTTAGGTGCAAGATATGAGCAAAACTATTTGCCTTCTTGTTTAACTCCTAAAGACTTAGATTAGATCATACTTTAGTAATTATTCTGTTAATAACTTACGTATTGGGAGTCCATAAATGACGAAGATTTGATAAATATGGAGAGGAGTTAGATCGAAAAAACTGACGAGACTAATAACAATATTTCGTCTGAATATATAGCAAACTATAAACGGCAATTAATCTTACATGATTGCTCATCAGTTTTGTTGTTTTCTTAACCAAGTATTTTTTCTTAAGTAATTACTATAAAGTATAAGTAAAATTCAACGTTCATTACTGCAATCTCAAGAAAATTTACTTTCAGCATTATCAACTCAAACAAAATGAAATACTTAAAGCAACAGCAGCAAATATAACTGGAACTGCTGTACCAAATTCTAGCTTACGTGTCTTAAAAATTTCTACAAAAGATGTAAGCACCATAAAGGGCCATAAAATCGTTGTAATTACAAACATAAGAAACGATAAGAACTTATCTTCTGGATTTTGACTAGGATGTCTAAAAGTAAATCTTAACCAATTACTAAAGAAGTATAGAGTCATCAGTATATAGCTAATACTGAAAAAATTATGAATCTTATCCATGATTATATACACTCCTTAAATTGATTTTTTGTAATTTCCGATAATCCCAAATTAAATTTATCATACATTTTTACACAGCTGATCTGACACACCAAGAAACATTTATATACTTACTATTTTATACATGTAACTTATTTTTCTATAGATAAATATTAATGGAATTAACTTAATCATTGAATCAGTACTTATACTTAACTTACTTTTCTATTCTTTAAAGCATGATTATACTAATAATTTGAGATTTTTACAAATTTAATTTGAAATATATAATAATTTTTTACGAAGGAAAATATTTAAATTACAATGTTTTGATTTTTTTAACATACTTGCTATATTGATAGTAATATAGACAATTAAATATCTTACAAAACTTATACAGCAAGGAATACACAACTTATTATCTAAACTTTAATTTAATTTATTATCCTGATTTTTGTATTTATTGATACTGATATTGAAGTATGTTTTTTAAAATTCATAAAGATATTAATAATACCGCCATAACCGAAATATCTTATTTTTTTATTATCTATATTTATCCGATAATTTAGTTGTAATTTTATTTGTCAATATATTATTCACAAAGTTAAAATCATAAGAAAAATATAGAAAATTCAATTACCAGGATAATCTATTCTTTTTTTTACTCAGAAGTATGTCACCATTATCAATGGTATTATGATCTGATATATGTTAAATAGCTAGATATTTGCTGTGCATTTTTTATATAAAAATAAAAAATCATAATTTTTTCTTGATTAAGTAGTTGTACTTGCTATGACACTATATATAGTGGTTAGATTTTTTGGTAAAAAGGGTAAGATTTCCTTTAGACTTGATTAGTCTAAATTTAGGCTGCTGGCTTTAATAAAATTTTTCCTCTATTTCGTATAATTTTGGTACGAGAATCAGTTAAAAAATATCATAGCTAACCCTAAACCCGACTAATAAGATGGAAGAAGGAGAAATAATTTGGTATACCGAAAGACAAGGATATAATTTTTATTATTTTTGACTCTTAAAAAGTACAAAGTCAACAACTTACCCCCAAGCTACATCGTTTCATTTAGATTGTTATTTTCTGAGAGTGATATAAAAGAGTTAATTCTTTGGTATCAACACAGGTAAAGCTTGGGGAGCAAGACGAAACTCGGCTGGAGTATAAGCTGTTATTTCTCCATCAGTATTTATCGGTACTGGTTTATAAGTGAATATTTTTAAATTTTCTCCACTATGGATAATATTTTCATAAGAATTATGATGATTTTTATATCTGAGAGCTTTCAATAAAGAAATAATTTGCCATCTATATTCTATTTTCAAGCTATGGATATTAAGTCCTTGATTACTGCTACTAATATTATTTTTGACTATGTATAGACTTTGATCTTTACTCTTAATCTTGTTATGACCATTGTGAATTCCGATATGCACAGTTTTTATAGGGATACTTCCATGTCGATGATGAATTTCTGCACTGAATGGACGTGATGAGTACAATATTTGCAACACATTTATCAAGTAAGTAAAAATACTCCAAGGAAATTTATCTTTTCGGATTAACTTAGTGGTGATATCTGTACTCAAACCCAAAGTTGCAAAGTTGATAAAGTATTTGCCATTTACCCAACCTAAGTCAATATATTCTATATTTCCGTTAGCAATAAACTGGCAGGCTTGATGTAAGTTTTTAGGAATACCTAGATTTTTAGCCAAGTTGTTAGTTGTTCCTAAAGGTATAATCCCTAAAGGTAACTGAGTTTCTACTAAAGCGTCAGCAGCAGAGTTTAATACAGTATCTCCAGCAGCAATGATAACTAAATCTACTTCATCTTTATAATTTTTGATTAACTTGCAAACAATTTGAGGAGACTCCGGATATTCTAAAATTAATTTAAAACCTGTATTTTCTAAACACCAAATAACTTCAGGCAAACACTTCTTACCATATTGAGAATGAAAATTGATTAATAGTAACGCTTTCGGATTTTTTGTTGGCAATTGTTTTTGCAAATGTTTGTTAGTATCTTTATTCATCATTTTTAATAAAAAATAGGTTTTTAAATCAACGAATAGCATCAATAGTAAGATAAAAATCATCAAAATAGATTAATGTATTACATTGATTATTCTTTTAAATATTTAAAAATAAATTATTTCATGATGTATTTTATGTTTTCGTAAAAAAATACTTTCTATAAGTAAAATAATACTAATCAAATTTCACAGACATAAAATATATTCATTTAGTAATCCAGTATATTCACATTTTTATATAATTTAAGATTATTTTACTTATTACGATCTCAATAAAGAGTAATCAGTAAAAAATAGAATCAAAATAATTAGTGTTTATTTTGTATATAGAATATGCTGTTCGTCCTATAAATTACTGATTTAGACATATTTATAATAAATACCAAATTTGTATTTTAACCGATTCAAATATAAAATCGATGACTAGAATAGAAATATTATAAGTTTTCTTAACAAGAATAAGTAGTAACTCAATATATACTTTAGTATTTATGTATAGTAATGATTAACTTTTTAGAAAACTCATTATGTGAATTTCTTATAATTAATAGAAATTATCTTTGATATTTTTTTGTACATAAAATCAATAGATTAATAATTGTTTAAGTAGTATTTAAATCTTTCTTTCAATTTTTCTTTGGTCAAATTCTGAGTCCAATATTCTACTAAAGCATGACCAGATGCCCAAGCACTAACTTCAGGAGATGATGAATTGTCTTTTAATACAGCCCATAATGATAACAAATCAAATTTTATAGGATTATCAAGAGTACTTAGAAGTGAAAATAAATCATAAGCCATTTGTAATTTTCCGATGACTATAGGTAACTGTTCTACTGGTATTTGTTCAGCTAAAATATATGCCAAAGTTGGCGAACCGGTTGACATTGTGGAAATAAACTGGAGTACCGGACTTTTAAGAAATGCTGCAATACCGCTTGTAGTTGTCATTTGAAAAGTGTAGCGGTCAATTATTTTAGAAGCTGCGACAGTCCTAGCTTCCAAATTACGTAAAAACTTAGCTAAGCGTAATTGTTTAGCAGGTGCGATCGCATCAACTATTGCTAAGGATAAAGCATCCATATTCCAAGCTTGCCGCTCTGTATTTGTATCACCTGTAACTACAGGTATTACTAAATCGCAAAATTTGTCAAATTGTTCAACTCGATACTCCGTAGCTTCCCGGATAGAAACTTCCTTAGAACGTTTCCCTTCTAGCCAGTTATATGGGGGTTCCCATTCCCGAATTGGTCGGAGTCTATCCACTTGTGTCACAATAGCGATGGTGCGGTAGCACCCGCTGTAAGCGATCGCTGGTAAATTTTCTACGGACTGTTTAATATCTCGCAAAAAATCTACGTCCATTTGCAGTGCTGGATCTAAAGCTGGAGTTACCAGAAATAATAAATCAGCAGTGGTCACGTATTCTAAAACTAATTCTCGAAACTCTTCGTGTCTTACCTGCTCGTAACCAGGAGTATCCCACAAAGTTAATAACTCCCCAGTTGAGCTTTCCCACTGATATTTCTGAATTTTATCTGTACTAGGTAACACATCAACTGCTGTAATTTCTGATTCAAATAAAGTATTGATTAAACTACTTTTACCCGCACCAGTACGTCCAGCCAGTAATATATTTACAGGCTTTTGCTCAACCTCTGTTTTTGGTTGTGCTGTTTCGAGAATCTCTCGCAAAGTTTGAGTTTTTGCTGTTGGTAGCAAACTTTCAGATGAATCAACTTCCGGGAATGGTAAATTATTACCACCATATAAAGTCGCAGCTTGCTGACATAAATTTTTTAGTGCAGCTTCTCGCAGAGTTTGACCTAAATTACCTAATAACTCCTGAGTGGCTTTATCACTGTAGGGTTTACTAACTTTTTTTGCAAAAGCAGCAGCAGGATTTAATAACCATTGTGCGAAACTCCAAGCTCTCCAAAGCTTCTTTGCAGATGGTTGCAACTTTTGGTAAATTTCGTATCCTTCAAATGCTTGACCTACAGTTACTTTTCCCAACACCGGAGATAACTTTTGCATCAACCGATCCATATCATCTACAGTTCCCCGAATCAGACCATAAGCTTGAGGGACATAAATATTTAATAAAGGATACTTCACTTCTGGATGATAGATATGAGCAACAGCTACGATTAATTCCTGACAACGTATCCAAAAAGTCTGCCAGTCTTCCCATATTGGTGCATCGTTGTAAGTTGTTTGTAATGTTTCTTGAAGTACCTTTTGGACTTGTTTGGTTGCTTTATCTTCTGCAATCAAACTCGCACTATCTATTATGGGGTCCAGTTCTTCATTTACTTGTGCAATTGCTTCTTCTATTTGTTTTAATTGTGGTTTTGTCCACTTAGCCAAAAGTCTTTGCCAAAATACCAAGACAAGGGTAAATACTGCCCAAACCCAGTTAATACCCCAAGTATGAATTTGAAAGCCAGCTGATACTAATAGAAAAATAATCATTACAGCAATGGGGGTAGCTAAAACTATCCACTGCCAAGTTTTTAAGCGAATCATTTTTATATTTATACGTATTAGACTCTTCTTTTAATATTGTCTCAATAATTGGAAATTGATAACCCTAGAAAATAAATCTGTAAGAAAATTCTGGGAATAATAAGCCTGTCTGTGATAAAAAATATTAATATGCTGCATGCTACTATCAATAATCAAAAACAGAATTACTTGCTTAATCTATTAAAACTAGTTGAGCAAAACCAGCCAATACAAAATCTTTTAAAACAAAATCTAGACTTATTAGATACTGAGTTGATTGCTATTTTCAAAGGTATTACAGCCCGTTTATTTAGAATAGAACCTCAAAAAGCTGTTAACAGAGCTAAAATTATTGCAAAATTCAGCGATATCATTGGAGAATTTAAGCAAGGAAATATCAAAACAAATATAGACATTGCGATCGCTGGTTATGAGATTGCACTTACAGCTATTGATTACAGATCACAGCCTAAATTTTGGAACAAAATTCAGCAATCTCTTGTTAAAGCTTATATAAAACAACTAAAAATCTCAGAAGAGATACAGTTCGAGAATTATGTACTAACGCCCAAAATACATTTAAAGAACAAAAAGATTTGTCCGAAGCGATGATCACCTATTGCATGGAAGCATGAGTCAAATACGGACATGGGGAAGCAAACATCTCGGACAGAATTACGTTACTTTTGTGTAATTCCTGTAATTAATGTAAACAAATTATAACTTACGAAATAGTAAAAAAATATTGGATGCTTTAGGTATTTTTCTCCACCCTACTACCTGAAAAAGTCCGGCTTTATATAAGTCCTGAAAATATTATTTTTCATTTACGAAATTACACTTAATTTATCTGTAGTTTTTCTTCATAGAATAAAAATTATGAGGAAAATACTTATGATCCGCACATATGATATTATTTGTTTTGGTGATGAAGTTCCTGGAGTCCTAAGTCTAGTTTGTGCGGGACGAGAATATTATCGCCGGACAGGAAGACATCCCCGCAGTTTATTACTATTTAAAGGAAATTCTCGCTTGGGTATCGGCGGACATTTAGTTAGAGGTGGCTTATCTTACCTCGATCGTTCTGCTATTCCCTATGCTGTACGCAAGCAACATCATTTAGATACTTTCGGCGATGCACCTGCTATTTACGACGAATTTCTTCAGCGCTCTGGAGTACAATTAATTGCTTTAGACCCCATCAAAGCTAGCAATACTTTGCGTCAGATGTTGCAAGAAATTAAAGCTGATATTCTCAGTAATGCAGAAATTGAATCAGTTAATAAAAACGGAAATCAAATAGCGGCAATAAAATTAGCTAGAGGGGAAACCTATCAAGCCAGACAATTTATAGACTGTACAGTAAATGCAGAACTAGCACAATTTGCTGGAGTTAGAAAACTCAAAGGTTTTGAAACATTCGGTTTACCTAATTCTGAGTTATCTGTAACTTTGACCTTTCAAACCAAAGGTTTAAGTATAGAAAAACTGAAAGATATTGAATATCAGTACCTTAAGCGCTTTACCGATATTGCCGATACGCAAGCTCAAAGTTGGCTAAATATTGCAGCTGGGAACGACCCAAAATTAGCTGAAAATCTTCGATACAGTCTTATTGACAGAGATGGTAAATTGAAAACAATGTATGTTGGTCAAGACTACATTGATGTACGTTCTAAAGCTTTATCTATTGCTTATCATGCTTTTCGAGGTATTCCTTTATCTTTACAAATAAGCGGAAGTATTCTTGATAATGCCAATATTGCAGTTTTAGCTGATAATACCTTATCGTGGAATGCTCTATTATTCGATGTGAATGCTGACCAAGCTGAAAACTTGGCAAAGCATAAAGCTTTACCTACAGCAACAATGAATCGGGAAATGCAGCTGGTTGCCCAGTGGTTTAAAAGTTTTGGTGCCCTTAAAGTCATACCGGCTAATGAATTATACATTCGCCATGCAGGTAATGTCACTGAAACACTAGAACCCCTAACTGGAGGTCAAATGCTTGCAGGTGGAGTATCAGTAAATGAAGCGATAGGAACTTTTGGATATCATTTTGATATCCGTGGTGGTATTGAAGGTTTGGGTGATAGAGCTGTGGACAAAGGTTTTGAAAACGTTCTTTTCTTACATCCACCACTTCCATTATTTAACTTTGGGATTCAGCATGCTCTGATTAAAAATGTCCCCAACCTAGCTGTTATTAGCCCAGCATCTGGATTTGAAGGTTATGCTTGTTCGGCAGGAAGAATTGTCGAATTTAATTGTGGTGTAGGACAAGGAATCGGTATAGCGATCGCGCTCTCTCTTTCTCAAAAAAAGCTGCTTGCGGAAGTATCTAATCGTCAAGTTCGTAATATATTGATAAATACAGATAGATTACCCAAAATATACGGTAAGAGTTATCTAGCACAGGCAGAGCAGTTAGATGTATTTGAGAATCAAATGACTGCATAATATGAAGGATATAGGGGGAGGATTACATTAGACCTCTCCAGGAAATTAAATTTTAACCCTGATTCCAAAAAGCTTTTATATTCTTTTTCGGAGATTTCTATTAAATTTTATGTATTTAAATTTTCTCTACCCAACATTCTCCACCCAAGAATAGAATTGGGGACACATTATTGTTGTGTCCCCGGTGTCCTGATATCCATACTTTGTCTAAATTTCGTCTCACCAAAATTTAAAATCTCAAACCAACTCCACCTTGAACGGATACCGCAGCACTATTACTATTGCGATAAGCATCAAAAGCAATAATTGCATTTCCGAAAAATACCGTGTTGCTATTTGGTACCGCATAATCAACACCGGGTTGAATTGCAAAGCTAATTTTGTTACCTACAGGAGAAGCGGTATCACCTCCAGCAAGAACCAGTCCAGCACCTAAATAAGCATCTGTTTGCCAATTGAGGGGTAAGTCATAAGAAACAGTTGGAACTACCGCAGTACTTTCACCAATTAAAGCTTGAGCACGGAAAGATACAGGAGCTTTCAATAACTTATAACGAACAGCAACAACCCCTCCAATCTGAGAATTTTCTGAGAGACCAACTGTAGGACCCACACCCACATAACTTCCATAAGCAACTTGAGCTTGTGCTGGCTTGGTAGATAAGGTAATACTTAATACTGAGAATCCTAATACAGCAGATGATAGATACTTAAGACTTTTCATATTTAAGGGTAGCACCACTAATTAAGTTATTTGACTAATATATTTGACTAACAAAAATTGTAAATCTGAAATAATCGATTTTATTAGCAAACAGAAAATTATTGAGGACAAACGGGATGCAAAAATCCACCTTGAGAACAAATGTAAGCTCGCTGCTTGCGGTCTAAATTTTTGACTCTAGAAAAATCTACTCCTTTAACTATGGCAGATTCTGAACCAATAGTGGGGGTTTGCACAAACTCATCTGCTGGATTTTGTTTATCAGGGAATAAAATTACTCCTTGAAAATCAGCGTTTGTTAGATTTGCTCCTGTTAAGTCTGCAAGACTAAGGTCTGCATTCCTGAGGTTTGCATTTTCTAGATTTGCTGAACGTAAAATTGTTCTAGTTAAGCGAGTACCGCTAAGATTGGAATCACTTAGATTTGCACCATCGAAATAAGCACCTGAAAGGTCACCACCTTGCCAATCTGTTTTAGTTAAGTTTGCTGATGAAAATTGCGCTCCCGTAGCAATTACTCGTCCTAAGCGAGCAGAATGTAAATCAGCTTCATTAAATTTAGCATTTCCTAAATCAGCCCCGGTCAGACTTGCATTTTCCAAAACAGCATTACGTAAATCGGCATCTGAGAGTTGAGCACTACTAAGATTTGCACTTATTAGACGAGCGCTGTTAAGATTTGCACGCTTAAGAACTGCACGACTAAAATTCGCACGATTCATTAATACCCGACTGAGGTTTGCATCGGAAAGATTACTTTTTTGCAGTTGGGCTTGACTTAAATTAGCAATTGAATCATCATAGGTGTCCCAACGACCATCTTCTCCTGGACCACGAAAGTTAGTCCCTACAAAGCTAGATCCATCAAGATTTGCCGACCTAAAGTTGATTCCCCATAAATTAACTGTGTCAAGTACCAAGTTAAAGAAAGATTTGTCTCCCGAACCAGTTTGAGCGAGGTAAGAATTGCTTAAATTAACACCATCAGTTTGACCACCTTCAACTACTAAAATTCTGTTAATTGCTTTTTGATTACGATGTAATTTAGCAAGAATTAATTCTTGTTGAGCAGATTTCACATTACCTACAGAGGATAACTGTTTGGCTAGAGATAAATTAGACTTTAGTAAGTAGGGTATTGCTTTAGTCCCTATATTTTCCAAAGCGCGTTGGATCGTATCTACTACAAGAGAATTTTTTTCAAAGATTAGTAAATCTACTAAATGCTTAATAGCTTGTTCGTTGTTGAGGGTTCCGATTGCCAAGATGGCTTTTTGGCGTTCCTGAATAGAAACGTTGGTATCAGAATCTAACTTCTTTACAAGTGCCAAAAACTGTTTTCTGCTCTCATTTTCAGATGAACGACTATTTTTTTGAGTTTGAATATAAATCTGAGTGCCTACAAGTGTAATCAAAACAGCAGACATACTCAAGAATGCCACTATAAATAGTGTCAAACTCGGATTTCGTTGCATTTTTTGCCAAATAGTTAATCTTTTTCTTGGTTCTGGTGTAATCACAACTGATGCGATCTTTTCTTCTTCATCTCCTTCTTCCCAAGCAGTGTCAGTATCGCTTTGATTTGACAACTGTCCAGGTATGAAGGATTCGTTTGCATCTATAGTATAAGTACCGGCAAGGCGATCGTGTAATGCCCGGCTCCCACGTTTGAAAGGTAAACCCGCGCTTTCTCCCAATATTATTAAGCCACTAATAAAAGTAAAAATCCCCAAGCTCGGGAAAGCTGGACTAATGCGCCATAGTAGATAAGCAATCGACATAGGTATTGTCCAACGACCTATACCTTCTCTGAGTAATACAGCTGATAATCCAGGTGGTGCACCATTTTCTGCCACCACTTTTATACCAAGTAAACGTTTTGGCAAAGTACTACCAGTTCTTGCCAACAAATATACTTGCCAACCAGATATAGATAAAGGTGCTAATAAAGCTATAGTCCATAAAAAATTAGTTACCCAAGCCACATTACGAGTACCGTAATTAACAGGTAAAGCCAAAGGACGAGCAACTTCTCTTTCAATTAATATCAATACTGGATTCAGAGGTACTCGGTTTGTAATATTATTATTAGAAGCATAGGCACCAATTCCAAAGGGAATTAAACCACTGGCAACCACCAGTGTTATCTCTGCTGTCCAAGCCATAAAGCGTCGGGTGTTCAAAGATAGTGCACCTCCTTTTTTTGGTTCGCCCGATCGACTCGATTGATTACTTTTTCTCCTCACAGTTGGGGTTGCCATTGATTTAATATTCCTTCAAATCTGTTTCAAAATCATTAAAATGCCAGTTATGCAATTGTCAAAGATGCTTAATACTCTTGCTCAATATTATTTGGCACAACAAATTTATATGCCAAATATACTAACGTTGCCAATAGTAACAGACTAATTACAGAAGCAATTAGTTTAAGAGCGGCTTGCAGCATGGCAAAACCAGTAAAAGCCAAAATGACTAAGATTAGTATTTTCTCTATGTGAGAACGGGAAAAAAACCATGCTATAAGCTTGCCAATGAAATTATAAATTCTGTGCAAGCTGGGTGTTGATACCTCCATGATTTCTGGTGAATGTGAAGTTACTAAGAACGATGAACTAGTTTCTGACTTCAATTTCGGCAACATCTCTGGCAAATCGTCTTCATGTAAGGGATTCATGAATAATCTTTTCCTTAGCAACGACACTTGTTAAACAAGAAATTAACCATGTCACAAATAATTTCTTTCAATCTATGTGATTTTATCTAAAAAATCCTTTATGTATAGAACTATATGACAACAAATATGAATTTTCCAGGCAATTATTCCAGACAATTAATTTGTCTGTGGGATGGATTTTAGCTAATGCTCTACTGCGTGAATACTGACGCATCTCGCAAAAAAGATCCATAGATCGTGAGACTCTCTAATAATTGGATAGCTGTCCAAATTATATTAATATTTTAGTATCGGTCAGAAATGCGATCGCACTCAAATAGTTAATCTTACTTAAATTCGTTACTATCAGTATTAAATAAGACATTTGATAATTTTGATGTTGTATTAATCACAGTCTGAGTGTCCTCTTCCTCTAAAGCTGGTATTTTTAAATAGCAAATACAGAAGATAACACGTCAGTATGATGTTTATGAATACAATTTATACCTACTATGTAGAAACTAAAGTTCATCTACAACGTCTTTAATCTCAAGTTAGCTTTCAAGATATTTATTTTCAAAATATTTATTTTCAAGATATTTATATTGGTATACCCTAAATTTAATTAATATCGGGGACACATGAATAAATTATATAGATTCATAATTGTTCCTGTAGCATTAGCTGTATGTTCGACAATTACTCAGCTCCTACCAGCTACAGCACAAACTGTTGAGATTAATTCTAAACTTCAAGCAGATCCCTTAATAATTAAGGGCACATCTGGAGGAAAGCAACGTACCAACTGTGGCTATGTTAGCGCTCAACCAAGCAAAAAAATAAAATTAACCCAATCACTACCTTACTTACGTCTGACAGTAGAGGGAAATGGACAGCCAACTCTTTTAATTGATGGTCCTGGAGGACGCTTTTGCGTACTCGCAGACAAATTCTCGACTGACAATCCAGAAATATCTGGATACTGGAATAAAGGTGAATACTTGCTGTACATAGGCGAGCCATCTCAGGCACAGTATACCTATACTCTTTCAATTTCGCAACAAAGGAAACCTAAAAGTTCAGGTAATAAATTTTTCAAAGCTCAGTAATATTTCTTACTGTTAGATTACTTGTTTAATATGACTCCGCTTTGCGAGAGGGGAGTAAATATTCGCGGTCTTCCTTACTTTAAGGTAGCCAAAGGGGGTGAAATCCTATTAAAGGAAGTTTTTCTGGTTGGACTTTTACTTCTTCTGTTTCCAGAATAGGTAGTATTGGCATTAACCACAAACTGCTAGTTGATACCTGATCTCCCTGTGCTGTTTTTACAGAATTCTTATTTTCTGAAATATCACTTTCATCTGGTGTTGTTTGGTCAAAGAGCAATCCTAATCCATCATTTGATAAACTCATTTCAAGATTGCGCTGCTCTGGAGGAAACATAACTAAGGGTTTTTGTTGTGCAGTCTTCAAGTCAATTGCGACTAGATAAGGTTGCTCTTGATATATTTCTCCTGGTAAAAGCTGTGATAGCAGACAGTAAAGAGTAGGTGATGCGCTATCAAATTCACATTTAATAATAGAGCCAGTAGTTTTTAAAAGTTGTTTTTGCTCACCCTCAGTTGTAACCAGAAATAAATCTCTTGTATAGTCGTCGTTAAACTTTACCATTCCTGCTTTAGAACCATCTTTTGAAAAAGCTTTCACAATTCCAAAATTTGGAAAATAGTCCAAAGGCTCGCTGCCATCTGCTTTGAGAGGTACGATTGCTGTACCCTGACCTTGAGCGATCGCTACAGCTTCACTGTCTGGAGTGATAATAAAATCTCCTCCTGGCTGAGTTTTTATTTTCTGCAATTTGTCTTCACTAAAAGACTTTTGCTCATCAACAGACATGAACCACAACCCGAAGTCACTTGTAATATCTTTCGTATCAACTTTGCTGGCACGCTGAATTACTATTTTCGTACCATCAGGGGATAAATCAAACTTAAGGTTCTGATAATTCTTATTACCAAGAACTAATTCAATTTTTTTACTTTTTTGAGCCTGATTAGAATTAGTTGCTTTTATACCTGTAGTCACAGTATAAAGTTTGGCGGATAATAAATCTTGAGTTTTGGATGAATGAGCAGAAAATAGAAGTTTATCTCCATCAGGAAATGCCTCAAAATCATCTACGCTTAGATCGGCAGGAGTCAGGATTTCTTTTTTATCTTGGGTCAAATTGTAAAGAACTAGCCTACCCTTATCTTCTTCTTGAGCTCCAATGTAGAGAATCACGCGATCGCGTGTTTTGAAGACAGTACTAAAGGGTTGAATAGTTCTATCTTCATTATTTTTGGCTGCAAATCGATCTTTAGCACCTTTGAGTTCTATTTTATACTCAGTTCCATAAGGTGCTGGTGTTAATAATGTATAAAACATTTGTGATCCTGCCCAACTAAATTTACCTGCAAGTGGCGGATCGATTGTTAATTTTTCTTCAACACTTTTGGTGTCCATTGGACGGGTGAAGGAAAGACTAAAGGATTTATAGTCTGCCCCTAATTTTACTGCTTCCTGCTCTTTAATTTTTACGTCTTGACTTTGATAATACTTATGTTGCCAGTTAAATTCGCTAACTTCCACAACAGCAATATCTCCC
The DNA here is from genome assembly GCA_050042865.1 of Mastigocoleus sp. GTDB lineage: Bacteria > Cyanobacteriota > Cyanobacteriia > Cyanobacteriales > Nostocaceae > JBCCDM01. The sequence continues at coordinate 16,104 of JBHJJE010000072.1, read as the reverse complement.
TGTAAAATCTTGATTATAATCACTACGACTAAAGCTAATATGACAGCCAGTGAAATACGATCTATTGGTAGCAGGAAAAACTTATTTTTAATCATATTTTTAGCCATAATCTAGTCATCTTTACAAAGATATCTGTTGTGTGAAGCAAGTATGACGGGAAGTAAATTTCATAATTATACGACCTTTTATCCCGATTTTTATTGATAGTAGTAGCTGGAAAATTTGATAAGTATTATTTAAGAAATATTTTTTAAATAAATATTAAAAACTAAATCACAATAGATAGTTATTTCTTACCATTACTATATGGATTCCTTGGTGTAGGAATTTTTTTGATATTATTCGCAGCTACAGTTACCTGACGTTTTCCAGACACCATTCCTGTAATCATTTCTCCTTCGATTTCGAGCCAAGTATCTGGAGGATATTGTTGACGATTTCCTTCTTTTATTTTTACAGGCAAACCTACAGGATATGCATCAGAAGCACAGCAAGTAATGATAAACCTAGCCAAAAATAAGTATTCTTCTCCCATGTCGGGTGGATGCATGACAAAACCATCAAATTTGGCTTTTTTACCGTTATATCTATCTGGTTCTGGATATGCATTCAATGTTCGCACCCATTCGACTAAGGTAAGTTTTTCCCAGTTGATGGAGTTTCGACGAAATGATTGGGGAGGTACTCTATCTGCTGCTAATATTCTAGGACTTGAAAGTAAGTCTTTGGCATTTTTCTGGATTGCTTTATCCCCAGTCAAAGGACTTGGTGTAACAATTAGCCCAACAAGTGCTGTTGCAAGTAACAAACTACTGCCCCATCCAGGGGTAAATAAAGTTAAATGTCCTGTATCGACAACAATATTCTGGCGACCTTTGAATATATCCAATCCTTTAGAGATTCCAACAATTAGCAAACAGATTCCAGCACCTAAAACTAACAAATGGTAATTTTCATTGATTAACAATGCCAATTTACCAACTAACCAATAATAAACTAACAAAAATCCCCAAGCTACTACTGCAAAAACATCTAGCCAAGGAAGTAATGATTTTATTTTTTTCTTTTTAGCTTTACGATTAATACTTGAAGTCATTGATAAATTGTAAAGGTAGTTAGGAGGTAAAGGTTTATATAAAAGGGCTATGATTTGACAAGTAATTTTTACTTAATATCTTTTTGCAGGTCATATTGAAAATATTTATATATCTCATCTAAAATTTTTACTAGATAAATAATTAATAATTTTCCTTCAATTGCGCTTCATTTCCAATCATAGGAAGATAATATCTTAGTTCAATACGAGAATATGATTTTTTACTATCATAAATATTGATTCTTATATTAGTTGACAAAAAGCGCCAATAGAAAGGTTAGCAAACCAGCCAAAGCAAATAGGTAAGTGACAGCCTTTGGTTTAAAAATAGAGAGTAGTAATGCTATACCCTTGAGGTCAATCATCGGACCAAAAACTAAAAAAGATAATAAAGAACCTTTCGTGAAAACCTCAGAAAATGAAAGAGCAAAGAAAGCATCAACTGTTGAGCAAACCGATACAACCGTCGCAAGTATCATCATCGCTACAATTGAACTCACTACTCCATTTCCCAAATTTAAAATTAAATCAGGGGGTGTAAATACCTGTATAGCAGCAGCGATCGCACTTCCAAAAACTAAAACTGCACCTAATTCTCGTAATTCTTGAATCGCATTATCCACAACTAATCTCATTTTATGAGATAAGGGTTTGCGATCATCTATAGAAGCAGCATCTAAAGTTTGTTCTGCAACAGTTTGCATTGGTACTATTCCCCCAGTTTTTCCACCCAAAATATAGGTTCCGGACTTCAGTAATGGAGATGTGGAAGTCTGCTGCTGGGTGGATGTGCTTTCATGCTGGGATTTTTTTTGCGAATCAAGTGAGGGATTAAATTTCAGATAACGCGCTAAAGCTGGTTGAAGAATAGGAGTTAAGTCGCGTTGAAAACTGAAAATGTAACTTATCACTACAGCAACTAATAATGAAAACAAGACTCTGAGTACCACTATTTGCGGGTCATTACGGAATGCAACCCAGGTTGACCAAATCACAATAGGATTTATTGTTGGTGCTGCTAATAAAAATCCAATTACAACTGATGTAGGAACCCCTTTCATTAGAAGCCGCCGTGCTACTGGTACATTACCACATTCACAGACTGGAAATAGGAACCCTACTAAACTGCCAACTAATGAGCCTAGTAAAGGATTTTTTGGCATCATTGCTGCTAATTTTTGCTCATCCATAAAAACTTGCAAAAAACTAGAAAACATTACCCCTAATAACAGGAAAGGCATTGCTTCTACTAGCAGACTAAGAAATAGAGTGAAACCATTGCTTAGTTGATTCATTTCGATCGCTTATCAAAGCGTTATGAAGTATCAATATTACGTCAACTTATTTTAACGGTTCTGGGGATCGCTCAAACTATGGAAGTAGATAAATTTTTCAAATCGCTGATTTCGTATTATTTATAGATTAGCAATTCTAAATTCTCAAACCGAATAGTTATCCCATTTACCTGCTTAAAATAATTTTTTAAAGTATCCTACACTTCTTTGAATATTATCCAAGGCATTTATGAATGCCTTAGATAATTCAAATAAGTCATCATTACGATTTGGGATAATCATTTCTATATTTATATATTTTTGATCGATTAATCTCATATTTACAGTAATTTACTTACATATTGTGTTATCCGCGAAGTATTTTTACAATCTGTTTATTGAATCTATAAATTTAAAATCCCTTTGTAAAGCTACATCAAATAAATATGTCGTTAAATAGGTATTTTGATATACATAGTCTATGCTTTATTCTTAGACTATAAATTATCAATCCATTGACTATTTTAGTTCTCACATTAGCTAGCAAACTGGAAGCTTATAAAGGTCTGTGATCATACAAAGTATATTTACGATATAAAAGTACGCTTAAGAAGTCAAAGATAATCTATATTTGAATAAATCTGGGTAATTGATACAGGAGAAAATCATACAAGAGAGAGAGTTAATAAAATCTGAATCTAAGGTAAATTAAGTCTTAGAGGTATATATCAATGACTGATATTTTGCTCTGAGAATATTTTGATAGTACTATTTATAACAAATTTATAACAAAAAAAATTATATCTGTAATTACTCTTGGATAAAAAACCGGATATTAGCTATTTAAAAATTGATGTATATACATTGGTATAAGTTCCTAATTCTTTCACCTGGCAAATCTGGGCAAAAGAGTCCCAATTAGATAAAAATTGGATAAAGTACATACATAAGTACTCAGACAAAATTAATTGTATATTTGTCATTGCGTTCGTTGAAAACGTTCTCGAAGAGTGTGGAGCATAGCGTAACGTGGTAATCGCAATACTTTGAGATTGCTTCACTACCGTTCGCAATGACACAAACTATTTTGTCCACTCACTTATTTACCATCACGATTTATTTATACTAACGGTTTTATCAATCCTTAATATAGCTGATGTCTCAGGTTAAATAAGCCTATAGTTTTTTATGAAGATATTAATATTAAATGCTGGTTCAAGTAGTCATAAAATCTGCCTATATAAAATTACTGCCAAATCCCCATCTTTGAGTCCACCCTTACCTTTATGGGAAAGTAAAATCGATTGGACTCATCGTCAGGGAATAGCTGAATTGGAGGTGAAAACCTCTACAGGTGCTTCCTTACAGAAACTGATGTCATCCGACTCTCGTGCTGATGTAATGTCATATTGTCTAAAAACTATTACCGAGGGTAACACTAAGACGATCGATCGACTCTCAGAAATTGACGCAGTAGGTCATCGAGTAGTACATGGTGGAAAAAATTACCGAGAAAGTGTCGTAATTACAGAGGAAGTAAAAAAAGCGATCGCTAAGCTATCAGAACTTGCACCTGCACATAATCCAGCAAATTTAGCAGGTATTGAGCTAATGGAAGAATATTTGACGGATGTGCCCCAATTTGCAGTTTTCGACACAGCTTTTCACTCTACCTTAACTGATGAGGCAGCAGTCTACCCATTACCCTACGAATGGTTAGAAAAAGGGATTAAACGCTATGGTTTTCACGGAATAAGTCATCATTACTGTACTCGTAGAAGTACTGAAATTTTAGGGAAAGACATTAATTCTTTAAAGTTAGTTATTTGTCACTTGGGTAATGGTTGTTCCCTAAGCGCTGTCCGTAATGGATACAGCATTGATACTACAATGGGTTTCACACCCTTAGATGGATTGATGATGGGTAGTCGCTGCGGTTCTGTAGATCCAGGAATCTTGATTTATTTACTAAAACAGTCGGATTATTCGGTAACAAGACTAGAACAGATCCTAAATCAAGAGTCAGGATTAAAAGGTATTTCTGGTATATCAAACGATTTACGTCAAGTATTTGAAGCATCTCAAGAAGGGAATAAACGCGCTCAACTAGCTTTAAGCATTTATATTCATCGATTAAATTCAGGTATTGGTGCAATGGTTGCTAGTTTGGGGGGACTAGATGTTTTAGTGTTTACTGCTGGAGTTGGAGAAAACTCGGCAATAATCCGGCAAAAAGTATGCGAAAATTGGCAATTTTTGGGACTACAGCTAGACAATAAGAAAAATAACTCTCATCCTCAAGACACTGATATTGCTCAGACTGATTCTAAAGTTAGAGTTTTGGTTATACAAACTCAAGAAGATTGGGCGATCGCTCAGGAATGTTGGCGACTTCTAAATAGTTAATAGTACTTTATTATTTGGCACTTACTCATTTTTTTGAGAGTTTGGGGAACTATATATTTATAGTTCTAGGTTGACTCATAAAGGGAATGCTCAATTTTTATAGTCAAACTCTCACAGCATTTTTAGTATTTTGTTTAAGCATATTAGGTATCAATATGATACAGTTGCCAAAAATGCAAAAATTACTTCAATCAGAGAAAATTATATCTGTAGGTGATTTAGAAAAAGAAGTAGAAACGGAAAAATTCCGCCTGGATTTATTAAAGAAATTACCAACTTTTGGCTTCGATAATGTCATGGCAAACTGGACTTATATTATGTTTTTACTGTATTTTGGCGATGATCAAATTCGAGAAAAAACTGGCTATAGTTTAAGTCCAGAATACTTTGAATACATATTGGAAAAAGACCCAAAATTCATTAAAGCTTATTTAAGTCTTTCGACTAGCACTTCTATGTATGCAGCTATGCCAGATCGAGCAATAAATATTAACAAAAAAGGATTAAAATTTTTATCTGCTCAACTTCCCAAAGAATCACACTTTGTATGGCGCTATAAAGGTATTGATGAACTATTATTTCTAGGAGATTCTCAAGCTGCTAAAGAATCTTTTAAAAGTGCGGCAAATTGGGCTAAACAGCATCCCGATCAACAGAGTCAAGAAGTAGCAAGAATTTCTCAAGGTACAGCAAAATTTCTCGAAAGCAATCCTGATAGTAAATATGCTCAAATAGCAACTTGGTCAATGGTATTAAATAATGGAGTTGATAAAGAAACTCAAAAAAGAGCGATCGCTGCGATTGAGAATCTAGGTGGAAAAGTAATATTAACTCCTGAAGGTAATTATAAAATACAGTTACCGCCACAAGATTAAGTTTTGTCAGACAGCAATTTCTGTCTAAATTAATTTTCTATTAATGTACATAGATTCTCAGGAAAATGAAAATCTTAGTATCAAAATGGATTTAAATAGTCAAACTTATCCAAAAATCTTTGTAAAAAATAATTTTGCTAATAGATATTAAGATTTCTAGGGTCATATTCCAATCATTTATATATAATTTTCTACATACTATTTAATTTAGATATTTATATAGAGAGTCAGCTATTTAAGGTAGAAATCTATCTAAAGCTGCTTTAAGTTCTTGAATTTCCAAATCAATATCCCCTTCTTTGGCTGCTCTTGCAATACATTCAGTCAAATGCTCATCTAAAACTATTCTGGCAACTTTATCTAAAGCTCCTCTCACAGCAGCAATCTGTAACAATACATCTGGACAAGGACTGCTTTGCTCTACCATACTCTTAATTCCGCGAATATGACCTTCTATTCTGGAAAGTCGATTTATAATTTTTCGCAAAGATTCTTTAGTATGGGTATGGGTATGGGTATGATTATGGGTATGAATCACCTCCTCGTTTTGACAGTCGTTTTCGGAATGGGTGTGATGTAAATGAGAATCAATTCTGCCGTTACTAACATCCGTACTTGAAGATGATTCTTTAGCTAATCGTTTTTTTTCTTTCATGACTAATATTTAGTCCTTAATGTGAGACTTCAATAAATTTTAATTTTTGATTCAAATTTTTGATTCAATATTTTATCTTATAAGGCGATACTAAATAAACTGATCAAAGTTTCTAACAATCAAGCTCAAAACTAAGTCTGTGGTAAATTTGAAGTAGTATTGAATCCTATAAAATACCCAAGTATTCGATGACTTATTGACATTACAGTATTATCTTGCAAACGGTTTTCTAGGATATCTGTAAAATTAGAAATCTGAATAGAAGCGGATTTATAGCAAGTTCATTAATTATAATAACTTTTTAGGACTATTGATTGCCCATTTAAATTTAAGTAACATAGGTAACATTATTATTACAGAAAGAAATAAAGTAAAAATAAACCATCAAATCTTCTAGACCATCAATCAGTCAGCCTCTGAACGAAAAATGTCATAGTAAAATATCATAGTATTTATAGAGATTATTATCATTAAATAGCTATTTATTAAATTTGGTACTAATGGTTTTCCTCAAGCGATTTTTCAAGTTGCCTTATTCAGTAAGTCAATCAATACGCAAACTTACTACCCATTTTTTATCAATATTATTTGGAGTGCTTTTCGCTCTGAATACCTTACAAGTATCACCTTCGCAAGCAGAGTCTGCATCCTCAATACAAGTTCCTAAACAGAGACAAACACTTGCTCAGACAAATTCAATTGTTCCAAATAATCCTACAAGTAACAATCGTAGCTTTGTTGCAGTCGCAGTTAGTCGTGTTGGTCCTGCCGTAGTCAGAATTGATACCGAACGTACTATAACTCGCCAACTCCCCGATCCATTTTTCGACGATCCAGTTTTTCGTCGCTTTTTCGGAGATACTATTCCTCAACAAACACCACAACAGCAACGCGGTTTAGGTTCCGGGGTTATTTTTGATAAAAGTGGCTTATTACTTACCAATGCTCATGTAGTAAGCAAAGCTGACAAAGTAACAGTTCATCTTAAAGACGGACGTACCCTTGATGGTATCGTTAAAGGAGTAGATGAAGTTACCGATTTAGCCGTTGTTAAAATAAATGCAGGTTCCGATTTACCAATTGCAACCCTTGGTTCTTCTAGTAATGTTCAAGTCGGAGATTGGGCGATCGCGGTTGGAAATCCTTTAGGATTTGATAATACTGTGACTTTGGGAATTGTTAGTACTCTTAAACGTCCTAGTGCTCAGGTAGGTATATCTGATAAACGTTTAGACTTTATCCAGACAGATGCTGCAATTAATCCTGGTAACTCTGGTGGTCCTTTAGTCAACGATAGAGGTGAAGTTATTGGTATTAATACAGCAATTCGTGCTGATGCAATGGGTATTGGATTTGCTATCCCTATAGATAAAGCAAAAACCATTGCAAGTAAACTACAGCGTGGAGAAAAAGTATCTCATCCTTTCTTAGGGATACAAATGCAGGATTTGACTCCAGGGGATGCAAAAAGAATAAACAGCGACCCCAACAGTCCACAAGTTCCAGAAATATACGGTATTTTAGTAGTCAGAGTAGTACCCAATTCTCCAGCGGCAACTGCTGGTATGCGTCCAGGGGATATAATTGTGCAGATTGATGGGCAGAAAGTTACAACAGGGGGTCAGTTGCTGAATATTGTAGAAAATACTCGTGTTGGTCAGACCCTACAAGTTAAACTAAAACGTGGAGATCGTACTCAGCAGTTATCATTACAGACTGCAGAATTACAGGATTTCTCAACCTAATTTTTGACTTCTTCTGTATTATTTCTAAATAATTTCTAAATATAATCATAAAACCTGGTTAAATCTGTAGAATCAGGTTTTATTTTCTTATTTCAATCTAAAATTTCAGATCCTCGATCAAAAGCATCATAGACTAAACATGAGACCTAGGCAAAAATAAGGTAGTTCCATCTTAATCTCTACCTTAGCTTAGTTGATCGCAATATCTCAATCATTATCAGTGACTTAATCAAGTTTCACCCCTGATAAAAAGTTTCGTAAACTCATAAGGTTTGCAGTATGTCCCAAAGATAGAGGAAAAGTTGAAATTCCTTCAATATGTGATTGCACCCAGCCTTCTCCCCAGTACCATTCATGGAAGCCATCTATACCTTGACTCAATAACAGCCGTAAACAGTTATCTGTAGCTATATCTACTTTATGATTAATTGATATTGGTCCGAATTTGGTGTCAAATATTAAGCCAGAATGGAGTTGAGAGGGAATTATAGAAGAAAATTTACCGGAAAGCATCCACTTTTGTAATTTATCAGAATAGAGTAAACTTTCTTTAATTGTCTTTGCACTAGCTGTTACTTCAATCCGTAACTGAGATTTTTGAAAACTTCCTAACATTTTTATTTATTTAAAATTTATTTATGATGAGGGAAAATCAGTTTTGATAGGCAATTCCGGTTGAATAGATTTCAAACAGTAAAAGTAAGTCAGTCCTGAGAATCAACTTATATGTGTGACACCAAGAATAAATACTACTCATTAATAAATAGTATTAGAAATTATCAGTAATACTATACTTTTTTCTCACAATCTGACATTTGATTTAATAATTTTACTTGAGAAATTGACTGATTGATATTTTCAATCAAGAAAGACTATTAGAACATGATGAGATTTAAATATTTGACAAAATTTGATAAAAACTTCAAAAGTATAAATCCTTCTAATGCTTTCTAATGCTCTTAAAATCTATTGTTTGCCCTATATAAATAATTACTCCTTTCTCAACCTTAGCGCCTTTGGTAAGGAATAAGATTATTTCAAAGAAAGACAAACAGTATTCGTTACTACCTTAAAGTATTTTGTAGTAGCTATCAACTTACAATAGAAATAACAAAGTTGTTAAGAAATGTAAGGTTTTGTATGGCAGATCATTTAATTCGCGCAACGGCAGCAGAGGGTGGAATTAGAGTTGTAGGTGCAATCACCACACGTTTAACCCAAGTTGCCAGAGAACGTCATCAACTTTCTTATGTTGCAACAGCAGCATTAGGAAGAGCAATGTCGGCAGGTTTATTAATGTCTTCTAGCATGAAGCGCAAGGGTTCGAGAGTAAATCTGCGGGTCAAAGGGGACGGTCCTTTGGGTGGTATACTAGTCGATGCTGGAATGGATGGAACAGTTCGTGGTTACGTAGGAAATCCATCTATTGAATTACCTCCTAATGCTATTGGCAAGTTAGATGTTGGAAGTGCAGTAGGGAAAGGTTATCTTTATATTGTTCGAGATATTGGTTATGGCTATCCTTATTCAAGTACAGTAGAACTTGTTTCAGGAGAAATTGGTGATGATGTAGCTCATTATTTGGTTACCTCAGAACAAACTCCTTCAGCCCTGGTTCTAGGAGTATTTGTAGGAGCCAGTGGCGTATCTGCTGCTGGTGGTCTTTTGATACAAGTTTTGCCAAAAGCTGCTAGGGATGAAGCCTTAGTTGAAGAACTAGAATCACGAGTAAGTCAGTTATCAGGATTTACCCCACTGCTTAAAACTGGCAAAAATTTAAGGGAAATTTTTCAAGACCTGTTGGGAGACATGGGATTAGTGATTTTTCCAGAAACCCAGCTACTAAGGTTTCAGTGTAATTGCTCTTTTGACAAGTTAATGGGAGCGTTAAAAATATTAGGGGAATCAGAATTGCAAGATATGATTGTCAAAGATAATGGTGCAGAAGGAACCTGTGAATTTTGTAATCAAGTTTATCAAGCAAGTAGCAAGCATCTATCTGAGTTGATTGTTGATCTAAACTCAGAGTCATCAGCTTCAAAGTAGTAAAGTATAGGGAAAGACTGCTATTTCTAAGGATAAATGATATCTGTGGAAATATAAGTATATAAGTAATCAGTAGATTTTTCTCGACTGTAAAGTTAGTATAACAACAACAGGCGTTGGTTTATTTGACTACAAAACTCTATTAAATTTGATTTAATTTTGGTGTGAGATAATGACAGAGCGGGACATACCAGAAGATTGGTTGCCAGCCACAACAGCAAAGCCAGATAATATGTCAGAGTTATCCCGAACAAAAAAGATTAGTCATGTTAATGATTCTAACGAATCAAATACAAATAATTCCAAATCAGTGAAGTGGAAAAAACAAACTGAGTCAAAGAAGAACGAAGCTAAGACCTATAAAGGGGGGCTACCCCGTTGGATAAAGAGTTGGACTCTTTGGGCTTTATTGCTAACTCTTGTTCCTGGTGCTGTAAGTTTTATGGCAATGGCAATGCTGTTTAAATTGCCCTCGGCTCCCAACTGTCCTTCGATTTTTTGGCCTTTGGCGAGTGCTTCTGTAAGGATGCATTGTGCTCAGTTAGCAGCTTCTAAGCAAACGGTAAATGATTTGCTTCAGGCGATCGCTCTAGTTGAACACTTGCCTAAAAATCATCCCCTTAGAAGTGAGATAGACCGTTCTTTAAAAGTTTGGTCATCGGATATTTTGCGGCTGGCAGATGAGAACTTTCAAGTCGGTAGATTAGACCAAGCGATCGCTACAGCAAAACGTATTCCAGAAGATTTACCAGCTTATAAGTTAGTTGAAGAGAAAATAGCAGATTGGCGAGGAATTTGGACAAAGGCTGAAGGTCATTATCAAGATGCCGAAGACCATATGCGCGAAGAACGCTGGCATCAAGCATTTATGACTGCAGCAAAGTTACTGCGTGTAGATAACAAGTTTTGGGCAAGCACTAAGTATGAGGAGTTAAACAACCTCGTCAGCACTGCACGGGAAGATGGTAAAAAGTTAGTGATAGCTAAAGACCTTGCCAAAAGTAAAAATGTTGATAACGTACTCAAAGCTATTAAATTAGTCCAGTCTGTAAGCAAAAATAGCTATGTATATCAAAAAGCCCAAGAACTAGTACCAGAATTTGGTCGCCAAATGCTAGATTTAGCTGAGGCAAAAATGGCTGCCAAAGATGCAGATGAGGCTATTTACATTGCTCAAAGAATTCCTGATATAGTTAGTTTACAGGCAGATATTGATGACTTCGTTGCTTTAGCTGAAGCCCAAAGAAGTGCCTGGACGGGTTCCGTCGCAGGTTTAGAACTGGCAATTTCTCAAGCCCAGCAAATTGATTCTACTCGGTCTAACTACGATAAAGCCCAGCAATTAATTACTAGGTGGCAATTAGAAATTCAAGATGTAGCTCGCTTAGAAAAAGCTAGAATTCTAGCTAGCCAAGGTACAGTTACTGATTTGAATGCAGCGATCGCTGAAGCTAGATTAATACCTGCAAGTAATCCCCGCCACAAGGAAGCCAGACAAGAGATTTATCGTTGGCGTTCTCAAGCTCAGACTATCCAAGATAGACCTTACTTAGATCGTGCAGAACAGCTAGCCTTATTGCAAGACCCCAATTCATTACAGGCGGCAATTTCCGAGGCAAGTCGCATTGGTCGCGGTAGAGCATTGTATAAAGAAGCACGTCAGAGAATATCTCAGTGGAGAGCCAGTATAGAACGAACTGAAGACCAACCATATCTAGACCAAGCCAGATCCTTGGCTCAAACTGGCAGTCTAGAAGAAGCAATTAGTACAGCTAGACAAATTAGTCGCGGTAGAGCCCTATCTAGGGAGGCTAGACGTGAAATTAGGAGTTGGCGATCGCAAATTGCAGCTAGAGAAAATTGGCAACAAGCTAGAGAAGTTGCCCTGAGAGGAACAGCGAAAGATTTATCTAGAGCAATTCGACTAGCAAGGAAAATACCAAGAAACAGTATATTACGCGGTGATGCCAATCCTGCTATTGACCAATGGAGTCAGCAGTTACTCGATATTGCTCGCAGTCAAGGTATTTCCAACCTAGAACAAGCCATCGAAACTGCAAATTTAGTACCTAGAGGTACTTCAGCATACAGTGCAGCGAGGAGACAAATAAGAGAATGGCGAAATTTATTAAATCCAGAACCGGAACCAGAACCTCAAGAAGAACAATTTAACTCTGAAGAAGTTACAAATACTCAGTAGAAATTTCTAAAAGGAGAAATTCGCAGTGGAAATTTTAAAAATAATTCAAGATTTTCATTAATTCTTAATTTATAGGAATATGAATTGATGAATTAAATTATTCTTTGAGTTAGGAAATAAATAACTTTCTAGCAGGAAACATGAAGAAGTATACCTCAATTATCATTGATTATCATTGATAAGTCCAAGGTGCACCAAGAAAAATCAATGAGTAATCCTATAGTTCCTATATTTATTAATTACTTTTTCAATCAATCTGTGATTACCGCTCGTTTCTATCTTCTAATATCCAGATAATTTACACTTTAGCTAGAGTTACATTTTCTGGCTGGTCTTGATACTTCCCTTTACGAGTATCGTAGCTGACAGCACATGCTTCTCCCTCCAAAAACAGCAGTTGCACTACACCTTCTTTAGCGTAAATACGACAATCAGCACTGGATGAATTAGAGAATTCTAAAGTTAGATGACCCCTCCAAGCTGCTTCTGCAGGAGTCAAATTAGCAATTATACCACAACGAGCATAAGTAGATTTACCTATACATATTACTGTGATGTTATTGGGAACTTCTATTTTTTCTAATGCTACTCCCAAGCCATAAGAGTGAGCGGGGAGTATAAAGTAGCAACCACTTTTATCTTCATGTAATTGGGTTTTCTCTAAGTTCTCAGGATTAAATTTTTTAGGGTCAATAACAGTTCCAGGAATATGACGAAAAATTCGGAACTCTACAGGAGATAAGCGAATATCATAGCCATAGGAAGATAAGCCATAACTAATTACTTGATGTATTTGTTGAGTCCCATCATTAATCAATTCCCTGATCAAACTAGGCTCAAAAGGTGAAATCATTCCACCTTCAGCCATTTTAGTAATCCAAATATCGTTTTTAATCACAACTTACTCTGGTCTATGAAGATGACGAATTTCTGTAACTTGATCCGCTATATCTAAAATGGATTTAGGCATGTCCGATCCAGTAAAAATAATGTCAATATGAGCAGGACGCTGCTTCAAAAGTTCCAAAACTTCTGTTTCTGGTATCAAACCAAAATTTATAGCTAAACTCAATTCATCCAAAACTACGAGAGAATACTGATTTCTGAGAACAACTTTCTGTGTATATTTCCACATTTCTTGTAGAGACTTTGACTCAGATGTATCCAAATCAGGTGTATCTATACAGCGAGGCAAATCGCAACGAATCCAGTCTAAGTTATGTCCTAGCTTCACAGGAGAATCATACCCCTGGTGTATACCCCCTTTGAGAAATTGAGCTATTAGCACCGAATTACCTTGGCCTGCAATCCTGAGTGCCTGTGCCATGACATTTGTGAAAAAACTACGATGACTACTAGTAAAAACTTGTAGAATACCCTCTACAGGATACGGTAAGTTTAAAACTGAATTTATGCTCGTACTTTCAAGCTGAGCTACCATAATTTCCTGTTAAAAAAATCACTATATGTTTACGTTTTTTACGGACAAAAAGTATCCTTTATATTTTTTAATATACTTATACCATTAACTTATAATCACCATAGTTAGGCAAGGGAAAATTAGAAAATGTATCCTAATAGTCAATCACTAGGCTGATGCTTAAGTCAAGTGTTTGAATACTTGTATTTTGCACAATAAATATTTAGCGCAAGTAATAAAAGTATTAATTATCACAATCATCTTGAAATAAAAAACAGTAGAAATAAATAGGATAAAAGTAAGATAAATTAAAAAAACTTTTACAGGCAAAGATGTTAAGTTTGCCGTATATTTGGGCACAACAAATTTAGATAGTTATGATTTTGACTTTGTGTGAGGGTGAATTGTTGTGAAATTGGCAATTTTAGGAGGTTCTGGTTCTGGAAAAAGCACTCAGGCACAGATTTTGTGTAATGACTTTAATATTCCTGTAATTTCTACAGGAGATATTCTCAGAGAAGCAATCAACCAGACAGGTTTAAGTGAATTAAACACTCACGGGAATACTTCTAAACTGGTTAATCAAGAGAATAATAGCCAGGGAGATAGAAACTTAGGAGATAGAAACTTATTAGAATTAGGGCATCATGCCCAATCTTATGTAGAGAATGGAGAATTAGTCCCCGATGAAATAATGATAGGTTTTATTCGTAGACGTTTAAAGCAATCTGACGTTAATCGAGGCTGGATATTAGAAGGTTATCCTCGGACTGCATTTCAAGCAGAGGAGTTAAATTTCCTCTTAGAAGATTTGCAACAGCAGTTGGATTGGGCTATTTATCTTCAAGTTTCAGAAGCAGTCATGTTTAAACGCTGTAATGGTCGCTCTTTACCTGACGATAGACCCGAGATTGTACAGCGTCGTATCGAATTATTTTATGATCGTACTGTACCTATTTTGGAGTATTATGACCGTCGTCGCCGTTTATTAACTATTGATGGAGACCAAGCACCAGAACTGGTCAGGCAAAATATTATCAAGTTACTTGGCTATTCTTTGTAGATGGTTTTTCTCTGTAAATATTTTCTACTTCCCGATAATTATTTTTGCATTAATTATTGTGATCGCGGGTATGGGAATAAATTAATTATTACTTCATTGATCAATTTCTTAACAAAAACTATATTTTTCATAAGGTAAATTATTATTTCTGATAGCTTAGTTCAGATATTCCTATTCGCAGAGAAAGAGATAAAGATAGAAATAAATTGTAAAAAAAATCATGTAGTTAAACAAAAGCCTATATCCTAGTTATATTTTGATTTAAATTTTTTTTTGAGGCTTTTTTAATGGTTTGGCAGCGTCCCGATGGTCGGCAACCCTATCAACTTCGTCCTATCAGCTTTGAACAGAATTTTACAAGCTTTGCTCCTGGTTCAGTGTTAACTAAGTGTGGTGATACGAAAGTGCTTTGTACTGCAAGTGTTACTGAAGGAGTACCTAGATTTCTCAAAGATACTGGTAAAGGCTGGTTGACAGCCGAATACAGAATGTTACCGGGAGCAACCCAACAAAGACAGTCAAGAGAACTATTAAAACTTTCTGGTCGCACTCAAGAAATTCAGCGTCTGATTGGACGAAGTTTAAGAGCAGCAATAGATTTAGACTTGATTGGAGAAAGAACAATTACTATTGATGCAGATGTTCTACAAGCTGATGCTGGCACAAGAACAACATCTATTACAGGTGGTTTTGTAGCCTTAGCAAATGCTATTTCTAAATTATTACAACAAGGAGAAATTGAGCGATCGCCGATTATTGGTCAGGTCGCAGCAGTGTCAGTGGGTTTATTAGAAGAGGAGGCTTTTTTAGACCTAAATTATCCTGAAGATATTGCAGCTAGTGTAGATTTTAATGTGGTGATGAATCAGCATCTAGGCATTATCGAAGTTCAAGGAACGGCTGAGGAAGGATGTTTTAGTCGTACTCAGCTCAATCAACTCTTGGACTGTGCAGAAAAGGGAATCCAGCAGTTATTAAGCGCTCAGAGAGATGCGATCGCCGATTGGAATCAGTTAATTAATTAGTCATATTTAATTCATTTAATTCAATGTTTGATAAAAACTAAACTGCTATATAAATGGAAGAGGGGGTCCCAATTACTTGCTTTTGAGCGCATTAGTTTAATATGAGGCTCAATTTTATTTAATACTTCAATTTGGTCTAAGGCAGTTTGGGCAAATGGTTTAAAATCCGACCATGAGGGGACATCAATTAAGTTTTTATCTAAAAGATTGAGTAAATTATTCCAGTTTAATCTAACTGTGTTCAGAGTGGATTTCTCGGATATGTTTACTCCCCGTTTATATTCGTAACCATTGTCATA
>JBHJJE010000071.1:0-53892 GCA_050042865.1 Mastigocoleus sp. | reverse complement strand
TTTTTCTCCCTCTCTCTTGGTGCGCATTCCCTAGCGCTTTGAAAAAGCGCTTTCATTGTGGTCTTCTCCCAAAGGGTAGCGCCAAGGGGGTTTCCCCCCGAAGTTTGCTCAACGGAGGGAACCTCCGCACGCAACTTCTCTCCATGTACAACTTTTGTAAAAAGCGCTTTCTTCGCACCGCTGCTCCCTCTGCTTCCTCTGCTTCCTCTACTCACCAAAACGATTGATTATTTTTTTAATTGGAAGTCCCTTAGGTGAAGCTTGGAAGAATGGATGAATTTATGTATACGAGAAGAGAACTACTGAATCCAAAATAATATATCTTAGACTCCATAGATAAGCCCCACAACTGTAACTATAGTTAAGGTATCTGTGAAAATCATGTCCAGGCAGGAAAATTGTTGATATTTTATATCAACAATTTTCTTAAAAAGACGTAGTGGATAACCATTACCTACCCACTTGCTTGTTGTATACTTCTTCTTTCCCTTGTTGCTGATAACTATAAATAAAAAAAGAGAGGGATAAGCCTGCAACTGCAAAAGCTTTAAACACAATAAAACCTTGCTGAGACTTCTGAGAAGGCTAATCCCGTCTGCCGATCCTTAAAGAGAGGAGAACACTGAATATAATAATAAAGCTGATTGAGAATTTATGTCAACTATTTTCTAAAAAAAACTTGATATGCTACAGCTGTTTATAACCCCTAAAAAATTAAGTATTTTCATAAACGATTAACATTCAATCTTAGTTGCTATACTGTTGGCGTTGTTTTAGAATGACGTTGCAGAATATAGGCTATGACGCTACAATTACGCGTTTACGTTCCACCCCATCCCTTAATTAAGCATTGGTTGGCTGTAGCACGTGATGTCTCAACACCATCCGTACTTTTTCGTACAGCAATGACTGAATTGGGACGCTGGCTTACTTATGAAGCTGCCCGCGAATGGTTACCAACTCAAGATACTACGGTCCAGGGACCTTTAGATATTGCCCCTGCAACAGTAGTCAATCCCGAAGTTCCAATGGCTGTTGTACCCATATTAAGAGCAGGTCTGGGACTGCTAGAAGGAGCGCAAACTTTATTACCTTTAGCATCAATTTATCATTTGGGTCTGGTCAGAGATGAGGAAACTCTAGAACCTCTTTGTTACCTTAATAAATTGCCCAAGACATTTGACCCGCAAACTAGAGTTTTAATCACTGACCCGATGTTGGCAACGGGAGGTTCTATTATGGCAACAATGGTAGAATTAACTGAAAGGGGAGTAGACCCTTCTTTAATCAGGGTTGTATGCGTGGTTGCTGCACCACCTGCTTTACAAAAATTAAGTAATGCTTTCCCTGGTTTGATTGTTTATGCTGCTACGATTGATGAAACAGTTAACGAACAAGGATTTATAGTACCAGGATTAGGAGATGCAGGCGATCGCATTTTCGGTACATAAGTTAACATTTACCCTGGAGCAAAAAATACAGTTTGTACAAGATATAGGTAGTGAAGAGCGTTTAGTCGAGGCGATAAATTAATATGGGTCAACGTGATGGTTTCGCTGGTGGTTTCTTGGCTGGTGCATTAGTAGGAGGTGTTGTAGGCGGTATCATAGGTGCTATCGCAGTCAATAGACGTGATGCCCAACTAGCACAGGAAGAAGAATCAAATATGGGTTCCCCCCGACGGGATAATAAAGATAAAACCCAATCACGTCGTCAGATACCCCACTCGGAAAGCGAACGGGTCGAAATGGAAACCGCTCGGCGATCGCTCGAAGATAAGATTGCTCAACTAAATGCCACCATTGATGAAGTACAGCAGCAGTTAGGTGATGTTAATAGTAACTATGCTCAACAGACAAATGAGAAAATTGTTACCCTAGAAGAATAGTTACAATTATTATTCTCAATGTGAAAATTTCAGATTGAAATTGCGTGTTCCCAATTTTCTCTAAAAACATTGAGGCTTTGTTTGACCCTTTATCTATAAACTATCTTGCAAAATTATGTAGTCAATCGCATAATTTACCCAGGAAAGCATAGACTCCTTTAAAATCATTAATAAGATCGCTTTTAAAATTTAGTGGGAAACTATTTATCTATGAATGAAGGTTTAAGTTTTTTGATTAATGCTTTAAGTACTTTTGTAAGTATTTATACAACATTGCTTATTATTCGGATTCTCTTAAGCTGGTTTCCGAATATTGACTGGTATAATCAGCCCTTCGCTGCATTAAGTCAAGTTACCGACCCTTATTTAAATCTTTTCCGTTCAATTATTCCCCCATTAGGAGGAATAGATTTTTCTCCCATCTTGGCTTTTATTGCTCTTAATTTGGTAAGTACACTTTTAACGAGTAGTTTAGCCAGTTTGGGAGCATATACTGCGGGCTTTTAGTTTAAATCATCCCAGAAGCAATAAGTTCAGTACGAGAAAATTATTGTTAGGTGTAATTAAAAATGGTGACGATATGATTAAGTATCGTTGCTATTTTTATATAACCGCTTTCTATACCCTATTCAGAACCTAGGCAAAATGTTTAATTAATTTTGTATAAGTTCTTATTTACTGTTTCCACCGAGAAGCACTAGCAAAACCAGAAGCTTTGAACTGTTGGAGCTTTAAAGGAGTGGGTTGATTTGCTGGGACAGTAATTCTTAGTTCAAAATCACTTTCACCAGGTGGAACTTCACTAATCAAACCTAAACGAGTACGATTTTTTAAGATGGGATTATTATTTGCATCATAGATACGACCAAAAATATCCGCATCGTAAACCAGTTTATTGGTAGGATTAAGTGCTTTTCCGGTCACAATAAAACAATTAGCATTTTTTGCAGAACCACCACTAGTAACTTGTCCCTGTGCAAGTTCTGGGGGACATTCATTATAAGTTAAATTGGAAAGTTTGATTTGCGTCATTGCTAAGGCACTAGGAGGAAAGATCCATGATATTAGGACTAAGCTAAAAGAGATAAATATGGCTACCAGAGAGCGAAATTGCATATGTATAACCGTTATTCAGTAAAAAATTTAGAAACTTTACTTCAGATTACATTCATTTTGATCCATACATAACTAGAGAGTTAGTAACTGTTTTGTAATAATTAGAAATTACCAACTGAAATTACCAACTCAATTAATATACGAGTATGAGTCCAGACGAGATGCAATCAGCGCTGAAAGCTGCCTTTAAGCAGTGCGATATTGCCAGCTGTCCGTTAACTCAACAGCAAAAGCAAATATTGCTACAATTAGTTGAGCAAATTCAAGGAAACTCTTCTCTTCAATTATCCGATACTTCTAACCCTTTAGATGAACTAACTTCTGAAGAATTGCAAATATTTTTAGAATTTGTCAAAACTCAAGAAATTGCCAACAACTCTTGGAAGATTCAATTACTCAACGATTGGTTGAATAATCAGGATTCAGGAAAAGTGCAATTTATACGCGATCGCTATGGTGTTGAGTGGCTTTATCGCTTACATAAAGACCATTTCGAGGATTATTCTACAGCAGGTGATATTGTCAAACTAAAAGTTGGCGATCGCATAGAAGTTTGTAATGCTTTGTGGGAATGGGTACAAGTTGATAGTCCATGTCCACCCCAGTGGTTTCCCTGTAGTGTAATTAATATTCATCAAGCTACTGATGATGAATATTCCTACATCAATTGTTCGATTAAATTCAACGACGGTACAGAATACGAAATTCAAGGTATTTATGAATGGAATCGTTACCATTGGAGATGGAAAAGTTAATATTTAGCACTTCTTCACCACTCCCCATTCACCCATCACCACTCCTCTTATTACCTAAACTTTCAACCTTTGCCTAAGGGCAGCAGTCATAATATCAACAGGTACAGTGTCTCTTTTTAACCACATTTTTAATCCTGCTGCACCTTGTTGAATCAGCATTTCTAAACCATCGATAATTGTCGCACCTTTTTGCCGTGCTTGTTTTAAAAATAAAGTCGGTTGGGGGGTGTAAATCAAGTCGTAAGCAATAAAATCTTTTGGTAGTTGAGGGATATCTTGTTCACTTAGGGGAGAATTGTCCACCTTGGGATACATTCCTAATGGAGTTGTGTTTACGAGTAAATCAACTCCAGGGAGCAACTTTCCTAAATCATCCCAGCTACTAACTTTCACATCGATATTTAAAGGAGAATTTAACCAGCTATGACGAAATTCTGTTAATTTCTGCGAATCACGTCCAACTACATGAATTTCTCTCACACCTAGTTGGTGACAACCTGCTACAACCGCTCTTGCTGCTCCTCCATTACCTAAAATAACTGCTGTGCGATCGCTCCAGTTAAAGCTATATCTTTTTAAGGGAGAAATAAATCCCTCTACATCAGTATTGGTACCCACCCACTGATTATCTTGCCAAATAACTGTATTTACTGCCCCCACAGCTTCTGCAATCGGCTCTATTTTTCCTAGTAATGGTATTAATGCTTGTTTATGAGGAATGGTTGCATTCAAACCCAATACTCCTATTGCAGCAAAACCAGTCATAGCTTCTTCCAAGTTGTGTGGTTCTACAGGAAAGGGTAAATAAACATAATCTAAACCCAAATGAGATATAGCTGCATTGTGCATTACCGGTGAGAAAGAATGCTCTACAGGATACCCAATGATTCCTAATAATTTTGTCGTACCCGCGATAGCAAGTTTTTTATCAGTCATTTCAGATTTTGGTTAGTTCGTTAGTTATTGATTATCAACTGTTTGAACTCACTCAATACATTTAATCAAACTGGATTTGTACAAATAACTGCAATCCTTTCGTTAGAATTATTAAAATAGCTTAATAATTCTTCATGCAATGCAGTCGATTATATCTCCATCTACAAAATCAATACCCGGTAAATACTGGCAATGGCAAGGGCACAAAATTTACTATGTCAAAGCTGGAGAAAGAAAAAATAGTCTCCCTGCTCTGCTTTTAGTCCATGGCTTTGGTGCATCTACTGACCATTGGCGTAAAAATATTACAGAACTATCCAAAGATTTTGAAGTTTATGCAATTGACCTTTTAGGATTTGGACGTTCGGAAAAAGCAAAGTTAGAGTACAGTGGGAATCTATGGTGCGAACAATTACGAGATTTTACCCGTGAGATAATTAAAACTGGGGTAGTTGTTGCAGGTAACTCTCTTGGCGGATATGCAAGTTTATCTGTAGCTGCAAAGCATCCAGATATGTTTAAAGGTGTGGTATTACTCAACAGTGCTGGTCCATTTACCGAACCAGAGTCTGTAGTAAAAGCTGCAACACCTCCACCGGTGCAAAAAATCTTTGGTGATTCTGTAAAATGGATATTTCAACAACCTTTGACGCAGTTTTTATTATTTCAATACCTGAAACAACCTTGGGTGATTAAGCGTACTCTAGAAAAGGTTTATGCAGATAAAAGTGCAATCACAGACCAGCTAGTTGAAGATATACGTCGTCCTGCTTGTGATAAAGGTGCTTTTGATGTCTTTTGCTCGGTATTTAAAAACTCTCAAGGAGAGAAGGTTGATGTTTTACTTAATCAACTAACTTGTCCCTTACTGTTACTCTGGGGTGAAAAAGACCCTTGGGTAAATGCAAGACAACGTTCTATGAAATTTCGACAGTATTATCCAGAGTTGACAGAGTATTTTCTCGATGCTGGTCACTGTCCTCATGATGAGATTCCGACTCGGGTTAATTCTTTATTAGGAGAATGGGTTTTGTCTATGAATTCTCAATCTGTATGAAAGTAATTTATATTTCACAGTTTGGTTAAGGAGAATTTTAGGTTGGGTAGAGCAATAGCAAAATCCAACTTTCCTGTTGATTTTGCCCTAGTTGCTTACCTCAATCTAATTCAACCCCAAGGCTAGCTATGCCGTTAGGCTTTATACTAAATATTTCTAGTAAATTTATCATAATATAGATTTACCAGAAGCATTTTTATTTAATATATGATTTAATTTTTTTCTCCAATTCATCTTTGATAATCTCATTTCCTATCTGAGGTTTACTGAGACTAACTTTAAGAAAAGTTGCTCTATCGAGTTCAGAGAAATTTTTATCTTTATCTGTATCTTCTAATACTTTTATAATTATTTCTTCTTGATTTGGAATTAAACTCCAGTTGATCAGTTGGGTATTATCAGGAGTTATTTTACGAAGATTTTTTCCAGATGAATCTGATATATAGGCAATCATAGCATCCTTATGATTCATCATATTATCATTATTTGTATCATTCTCTATAATTTTATAAATCCAAAAACCTTGGGTAGAATCTTCTTGGG
This sequence comes from Mastigocoleus sp., assembly GCA_050042865.1. Classification (GTDB taxonomy): domain Bacteria; phylum Cyanobacteriota; class Cyanobacteriia; order Cyanobacteriales; family Nostocaceae; genus JBCCDM01. Next base: position 47,597 of record JBHJJE010000071.1, on the reverse strand, counting down.
TAACTTCAATAAAATCGAATGATTTGATAATAGCCTCTTTATTTAAAAGTAAACTAGTTTCTCCACTGCTTTTAGAGTAAAAGATAATATTATAGTAATTTTCTGTCTTTTTAGAGTTACGATTAAAAATTCCTTCCCTTTCCTGATTTTTGTCGGGAGATATGCTGACTGGAATTAGTATATGGTCTGATTTTTCCTTTATTAATATGTCCTTATATATAAGATTCACAGGTAATACAGGAGTGTTATTTTTTACTTGTGAATTAGTTTCTTGCTTATTACCGGTACAAGAAAAACAAAATAATCCCAAAATTACAGAAAACATCGCTTTTCGATAATATTTCTGATAATCTCTACAATCTACTGTCATTAAACTCCATTATAAATAAATCAAACTAGCGCCCAAAATTAGTAATTAACATACTATATCTAAACACTATATCTAAACAAAAAATATACTTTACAATATACAGTAAATATGAGATAACCTGGCTGTTCGTAACCAGGTTCTCAGTATAGAGTACGTATTTTTCAAACTTAATTAGATTACTGAACTAATTTCACCGAACTAATTTCATTTTCCCCATAAGTCTATTAAAATTATCGGTATTGTTCTTGAATGAGATAACTTTGAATTTTTTTGGCAATTTACCAAAGCCGGGCTAAAATTCCCACATCACTGGGTTATCATCCAAAGATTGGTTAACAATAGAACCAATACTTGATATTTCTTGAATTTCTTCTGTAGATAGTTTTACCTGTACAGCTTTAGCGTTTTCCGTAACTTGCTCTGCATTTCTTGCCCCCACAATAGCATTAGACTGGGGTTGAGCAACTAACCATGCGATCGCTAACTGTGCCAAACTACAATGATGATTTTGGGCGATGGGACGCAACTGTGTCAATGCTTGCTGTACTCGTTCCATAGTTTCACCTTGGAACAACTTATTTTTACTCCGAATGTCATCAGGATGTAGCTTATCTTCTTGACGAAACTTTCCGGTTAATAATCCCTGAGCTAAAGGAGAATAAGCAAGAATAGAAATATTATTTTCTACACAGTAAGGCATTGCATCATTTTCTACATGTCGCCAAAATAGAGAGTATGGTGGTTGTAAACTATCTATCCTTCCGTACTTACTTGCTTCCTCTAACTGAGTTCGAGAAAAATTAGAAACCCCGATAGCTCGGATTTTACCTTTTTCCTTGAGTTGATTCAAAGCATTCATTGTCTCCTCAATTGGTACAATTTCTGTATTGAAACAACCAGAAGGCCAATGAATTTGATAAAGGTCTATATAATCGGTTTGCAAATTCTTCAAAGAGCGATCGCAAGCTTCAATTACTTGGTCATGCCGGAGATGATTTGCAAATACCTTAGTTGCATATTCAACTTTATCACGAATATCCGATACAGAAGCAGCAACTATTTTTTCTGAATACCCATCCCCATAAACTTCAGCAGTATCAATTGTGGTAATACCAACTTCGACTGCATTTCTAATAGCTTTTATTGAATCATCATCTTCAATTCCCACCCACCATTTCTTTCCAGCTTGCCAAGTTCCCATAATAATAGGTGTAATCTCTAATTCGGATTCACCCAAGCGTCGTTTTTCCATAATTCCCACATTTAATTTAATTGGTTATGCTTGTTAATTTCATAGTGTATCGGTATTAGAGTTATTGGTACACCGTCCTGTGAAGACCGTATCTGCGATAACCGGTATTTTCCGGTTAATCAACTTTAGAGCTATTGTGGTTTATGAACTATGAATCAAGTAAACTTAACTAATTTCGCACTTAAAGAATGGGAAACCGCTATAAATGCCCTACAAGGTGGTAAAACAATTATGTTGCTTCGTAAGGGTGGTATTCACGAAAGACAAGGAAAATTCCAAGTCTCTCAAGAGCAAGTTTTACTGTATCCCACTTACGAACATCAACAGTCTTTTATGCTTAAAGAAGAGTATAGTCAGAGGGTTCGTCGCATTACCCCTGGTTGGTGTCCCGAAAAAGTTTGTATTAGTAGCTGGGCAAAAATTACAGATATTTTGCCAATAAATGATGAATCTGTTGTTAACTCCCTTTCATCATTTCATATCTGGAACCAAGATTTCATTTGCGATCGCTTGAAATGGAAACCGTCTCAACCACTGTATGTTTTATTATTAAGGGTTTATCAATTACCTCAAATAAAACAGATTCCCTTTTTACCAAGATATCGTGGCTGTAAATCATGGATTGAGCTGGCAGAATACATTGATATTAGCAATACTCAACCAATAATATCGGATTCTAAATACTCTCAATTAGTACATGAAATTCGCTCAACTATAGGCAATAAAATATTGAATTTAGTTCAGTAATTTTAACTATTTAAAAGTATTCAAAAATACAGGCACATTAGGAAGTCGCAGTTTATATTATGTAAATATCAGGATTGAATATAGCTTTTTATCAAGCTTATTCACTAAAGTGATTCTGTTCATTATGTTATGTAATCTGTGGCTATTTTTATATCTATTTTTCAAGTCTTCAAAATTACATTAAATTGACATATAAAAAGCTTTCAAGTAGTTAATTGATAGCTTTTATACATCCCCATAAGTTTGTAAGACTAAATTAGAGCCAAAAAATAATAGCCAAAAACCAATTGATAAAAAAGCAAAAATTCTCCGTTCAGTTACAAACTGTATCGGAACTTTTCTGTTGCGAATTTTAGAATTATATCTAAAGGAGTTTGTCATGCAAGGACAAATGTGTTGGCTATCCGCTTTCGGTAAAGATGGGGAGAAAATATTACACTTAAAAACTTCACCACAGGAGCATTGGAAACCATATACAGCTTTTGGAAATTTAATGATACCAGATTATCGCATCCCTGGGGGCAGTAAAGGATATGCGACTTATCAGAAGCTACTTAAATCTGGTTGGGAATTAGTTTCAAGTCAGGTAGAAGAAGAAAAGAGGAAGTAAGGAATTAGGGAGTTAGTGAGTTAGTGAGTTAGGGAATTAGTATTTATTAGTTAACAAACACTCATCCGTCTTCTGATAGTACTCACCACTCACTAGTAACCCCCCCACTCATCCAACTTTAAAGTCTTCCAGCAGCAACAGCAGCACCAATTAACCCTACTTGATGATTAAGAATAACCTTTACTGGTATATCTTCCAAAAGACTCCGCATTCTGCCTTTTTGGGTGAAATTTAGAAGAAAATGACCAGATTTCATCAGAGTTAATATTTTTGGTGCAATACCTCCTGCAATATATAAACCCCCGTAAGGTAACAGTTTCAGAGCTAAATTTCCCGCTTCTGCTCCGTAAACCTCAACAAATATCTCCATTGTCTGTTCGCATAAGCGATCGCTTTTATTAATTGCAGCATTACCAATAGCTGCTCCTGGGTCTACACTTTTTTCTTTCATCCCAGCTTGTTCTTCCCAAGCTCTGATGACTTGAGAAATTTGTGGAGATTCCTTGTGCATTTTGCGATCGCGTAAAAATTGGTAAATAGAAACTAATCCCAGACCAGATACTACCCTTTCTACAGAAACTCTTTGGATATCGTGCTTATCTAAAAGATATTTTAGTAGTTGAAATTCTAATTCATTGCGGGGTGCAAAATCGGAGTGTCCCCCTTCAGAAGGAAATACTTGATAATTATCTCCCTGCTTAATCAAAAACCCTTGTCCCAGACCAGTACCTGCACCAATAATACCGATTGGTGCTTCCAAATTGTGTTGTCCTGATTGCAGAGTACAAATATCGTCTTCTTCTAAACCAAGAATACCGTAACCAACAGCAGCAAAATCGTTAATCAAAGCTACATGAGCAATACCTAACTCATCTTGCAAACGTTCTGCATCCAAAAACCATACCAAATTAGTAAGCTTAGCAGTATTTTTTACCACAGGTCCTGCGATCGCAAAACAAGCTTTTTCAGGAACCTCAGCTTGTGCTGTGGCTAAAAACTGTTGCACTATCGGGACTAAATCTGGAAAATCCTGACTTGGGTAGCGTCCTTCATACAAAGTATTACCCACAGAATCTGAGTCTGATTTTTCTACCAGACGCAGTATGGTTTTAGTTCCGCCAATATCTCCTGCTAATAGTAAAGTCATTTAAATTACAATTAATTAAACCTTATAATTTCTTCTACTCCAGTCAAATGAGAAGTATCACCACTTAATTCTAAAAACCAAGCAGTTTCTTGACATACAACTTTTACTAAAGAGCATAACGAAGCTTTCACCTCTTTTTCTGCAATTTTCCCAACCAATCCCATAGCAGCACCCATCACAGATGCACCATGCCCTACAAGTAAAATATCATTAGGCGAACACTCTCTAGCCAAACATCTAGCAGTTTGTCCCGAACGCTGTCTAACTTCTGCTTTTGTTTCTGGATAGTTTGCTGCAATCCGGGGGGTATAGCCGGGGTCAATTTGAGGATAAGATAGCATCAATTCTTCTAAAGTATGTTTCTGGGGATTTTCTGTCATCCAAGCAGGATTTAACCATTCGCTCAAACCAGTTTCCAAATATATCGGCAATTCCAACACTGAAGCTACAGCATGAGCTGTCTGAACTGTCCGCAAAAATGGTGATGCAAAAATATGGCGGATATTTTCTCCCCGTAAACGCTTTGCTAACTGCTGTGCTTGTTCAAAACCATCTTCTGATAAAGGCGGGTCATAGCGTCTTGGGGCAGTCAGAAACCAATCAGGATTGACAAAGTCAAGACGATTAGCATGTCTTGCTATCCAGATAATCTGACCCATTCTATATATTCTCCGCTACTTTAAAGTTGCCTGCACGATACAGGCTGTAGATTACATGTTATGACATTTTTTGTAATATTTCGTAATATTATTTTTTATTGATTTTTGTTTAGTGGTGAAGAAGGGGGGGAAGTAATTACATTAAGGCTTATATTTTTTCCGTTGACAACACATAAGCAAAAATAACAGGACTTACGCAAAAGCAACCTAATTCCGTCCGAGGGGTTTGCGTAGCGTGTCCGATAGGACTTATGCTTCTCTGAAATACGTGACCGTCACTTCGGACAAATCTTCGTTGCATAAGTCCTGAATAAGTAAAAAAATATGTATAACTGAATTTCAGAGGTATGTAGTAATTACCCTGCACAGGTTAGGAGCAGGGTAAGGTCTTTAGTATTTATCTTTGCTTAATAACCCAAAACTAGACATTAACATTTTCCTGATTCATCAAATTTGCTAACTCATTGGGTGCAAAAATTCCTCTCTCAGTGATAAAAGCACTAACCAAATTTGCAGGAGTCACATCAAATGCTGGATTATAGAACTCCACACCACCGGGAGTTAAAACAGTTTCTCCTACTTGATAGATTTCGCTGGGATGTCTTTCTTCAATGGGAATTTGACTACCGTCTTTTAAGTCAAAATCAATTGTAGAAATTGGTGCAGCTACATAGAAAGGAATATTATGTGCCTGAGCAATAATGGACAAATTGTATGTACCAATTTTATTTGCCGTATCGCCGTTTCTAGCAATTCTATCCGCTCCTACTACTACCAAATCGATCCATTTTTGCTTCATGCAATGAGCAGCCATGCTATCAGTAATTAAAGTAACCGGTATACCTTCTTGAACACATTCCCAAGTTGTTAGTTTCGCACCTTGCATTCTGGGACGAGTTTCATCAGCGTAGACCCTTTCTAACCGTCCTTCACGCCAAGCTGAACGTACAACACCTAATGCTGTACCATAACCCGCAGTTGCCAAAGCTCCAGCATTACAGTGAGTCAAAATAGCAACCTTTTCGGGATTAGCCGGTAATATTTGTAAGCCATTATCACCAATTGCCTGACAAGTATATAAATCTTCTCGATTAATATCTTGTGCAGTTTGTAGCAAAGTTTGTGTGATTTCTTCTACGGTTCCTATGGTCTCATATGCTGCTTTTAACATCCGAGAGATTGACCAGAATAGATTAACCGCAGTTGGACGAGTCGAGCGTAGTAAATTTGCAACTTGCTCCAGTTCTTGCAAAAAGCGATCGCGTCGGTCAGTTTGAATTTCTCTCGCACCCAAATACATACCATAAGCAGCCGCAACGCCAATTGCAGGGGCACCCCGGACAATCATGGTCTTAATTGCCTGTGCCATATCTTCGTAACGGCTAATTTCTACAACAGTATATTCATTAGGCAAACGAGTTTGGTCAATCAAAGATATTGAATTATTCTTCCAAACAACAGGATAAACGTGATTGATTGCAGGTTGATTTGTAGAGGACATAGTAATTAATTTAGGAAAACGCAAAGAGGAGAGGCAAAGAGATTAATATAGTTTAGCGGAAATAAATCAACCATTCATAAATTTAGGAAAATAAAAGCGAAACAATAAAATACAAAGACACAGAGGTGAAATAAGCCCCCGTGCCTTTGTATTTTAGCGATTATCTGATTTTAGACAACTGCTGATTCCTTCTTTTGAAAGAAAGCTTTTAAAACTCTCTCAGCAATTTGAGGAGTTGTTAAACCTAATGCGGCTTTAGACTGACTAGGTTCGGCATGGTCTACCAAAACATCTGGTACTCCAATACGTTTGATAGGAACCACCACATCATTGTCTAACAATGCTTCAGCCACAGCAGAGCCAAAACCACCCATGACACATCCTTCTTCCAAGGTGACGACTTTACCAATTTTCTCTGCTAAAGGTAAAATTAACTCTGTATCCAAAGGTTTTACAAAACGAGCATTAATTACAGTTGCTTCAATTCCGTGTTCGCTGAGAATTTCTGCCACCTGCATGGCTGGGTAGACCATAGTACCGTAACCAAGTAAAAGTACATCATCTCCAGTTCTAAGAATTTCACCTTTACCGATTTCTAGAGGTTCCCAACCCTCTTCCATTAAAGGTACTCCGTATCCGCTTCCCCGGGGATACCGCATAGCGATCGCTCCACTTGTGTGGTTAATACCGGTAACCACCATGCGCTGCATTTCGGCTTCATCTTTGGGTGCCATTACTACCATATTAGGTATGCATCGCATATAGGCAATATCATACATTCCTTGGTGGGTGGGACCATCTGCACCTACGATCCCAGCCCTGTCTAGGCAGAAGAATACCGGTAGCTTTTGAATGCAAACATCATGAATAATTTGGTCAAAAGCCCTTTGCAGAAAAGTAGAGTAAATGCAAGCAACCGGACGCATACCTTCGCAAGCAAGACCCGCAGCTAAAGTAACTGCATGTTGTTCGGCAATACCCACATCAATATATTGGTCTGGGAGCTTAGCTTGTAGTTTGTCTAAACCGGTTCCTGTAGCCATTGCAGCAGTAATACCGATAATTTTCGGATTTTGTTCTGCCAACTTAACTAAAGTATGAGCAAAGACCTTCGAGTACTTTGGTGGTTTTGGAGTACTTGAAGGAATCGCTTTACCGGTTGCTAAATTAAATGGAGATTGAGCATGATAACCTACTTGGTCTTTTTCAGCAATTTCATAACCCTTACCTTTAGTAGTAGCTACGTGGACTAAAACAGGACCGGTAATTTTGTGTGATTGCTCAAAGGTCGCTATCAACTCTTCCAAATTGTGACCATCAACGGGTCCCATGTAGGTAAATCCCAACTCCTCAAATACAGCACCCACCTTAGAAACAGCTAAACGCTTCATCCCTTCCTTTAAACGTCCAATCTCTGGAGAAAGAGATTCACCAACAAAAGGAATTTGCTTAAACTGCTCTTGGAAATTATCCGATAAAAACTGCACTGGTGGTGAGAGTCGCATTTTGTTCAGATAGCCAGAAATTGCTCCTACGTTAGGAGAAATTGACATATCGTTATCATTTAGAACCACCAGCAAATTAGTATTTGGTAAATGTCCGGCATGATTGATAGCTTCCAAAGCCATACCACCAGTCAAAGCACCATCACCGATGATAGAAACAACCTTAAAGTTATCCCCCTTCCTATCTCGTGCGATCGCCATACCCAGACCAGCAGAAATGCTTGTAGAAGCGTGTCCTGCTCCAAAAGAGTCGAACTTATTCTCGCAGCGTTTCAAATAGCCTGCAACACCATCTTTTTGGCGTAAAGTTTCAAATTTACTATATCGTCCAGTAATTAACTTGTGGGGATATGCCTGATGTCCAACATCCCAAATAACTTTATCTCTATCCAAATCTAAGGTTTGATAAAGCCCTAGAGTCAACTCAACGACACCCAAACCAGGTCCCAAGTGTCCACCGGTCGCTGCTACGGTTTCTAAATGCTTATCTCGAATTTGACGAGCAATTTGCTGTAACTGTCGAATAGACAGACCATGTAGTTGATTGGGATGGGTGACTTCACTAAGATGCATACTTACTGGTCTTCCTCTCTATATCTCGTATTTCTGATTGTGCCACGCTCAGGCTGTTCAGAAATTCATACTAATTCGTATTAAGTTACAAAAACTCACAAAAATGCTTATATTCAACATTATTACGTCAAATTTAGATGGTAAGAATTGTGAATTATAAATTTGTAAGTGAGGAATCTGAAAATTCTCAGGAGTCTCCTTCTTAGTGAAATATATTAACGAGGTGTAACCGGACTTCCTGCTGGTGCAGGGACTAATGGTGTATTAGGTTGTTCTTGTCGTCGCTGCAAATATTTACTTAATACCATAGCCATATCCCCGCGACTCATGGGTAAAAGTGGAGATAAATTACCATCAGGGTCGGGTTCTATGAATCCTTCTGTTGCGACAGTAGCGATCGCTTTTCTTGACCATACTGGGATTGATTTCTGGTCTTGATAATCTAATAATATTTGATTTACAGTTTCTTCAGAGAATTGAAAAATACCGTAAGCTTGAGCAAATATCGCTAAGGCTTCGGCTCTGGTTACTTTTTGGTTGGGGAAAAATAAGTTTCCCCGATATCCCCTCATGACTCCTGTTTTTAATACTGTCTGAATGTCATCAAATGCTTGATGGTTTGTAGATACATCTGCAACAACTATTGCATTTTCTTGTAATGCAGCTTTTTGTTTATCCAGCCTAAAAGTTTTCACCATAATTGTGGCTAATTCTGACCGACTGATCATCTTTTGAGGGTGGAATTTACCATCAGAAAAATTACTCATCAGATTAGCTGTAACAACTCTAGAGACCGGGTCATACAAGTCGTTACCTGCTGGTTTTGTTTGGGCTGAATTTGTTTGAGCATAAGCTGACACCGGAGCAATTGTCAGCAGTCCAAATAAGGTTAAGATAGAGGTAAAATTACGCATGTTTAAAATCATTGATCAGAAATAGTACTTGAAATCAAACAATATTATCGGACTGATAGAAAGCAGTTTTGCTATATTTTTAATTTTGGTAAGTTAACATACAGTTAATTGACCATACTTTAAATATAGACAAAAATAGTCACTCAATAGTTGCCCTATCTGTCTATATTTAAATATTAGTAATTCTGACAGTTTGTATAAATAATAATCAACAAATAAAATTTGACAGAATAAATATTACTCTGTCAAATTTGCATTTAATAATATTTAAGACCTCTGCTTTTATCTTTTATCTGCGGAATCGAACTAATCGACATTCCTGAACAACTCTTATACGTCCTCTAACCCTAATCCGTTTATTGGTGCAAACTCTTTTAAATTCTCTACCCCGACGATTGTTAACTCGTCTGCTAATCTGACGAGTTTGGACTCGCTTAATTTTTCTATTCTTATTAGATTCCCTCTTATCCCTACGGTCGTCATATCGTTGAGCAACAATTACTCCTCCATCATCACTAACATTTAAAGCTTGAATATCTTGACTAAGATTTGGACCATATTGAGAATTTAAAGCTTCAGCAGGATTAGCACCAGTTGTTAAGGATATACCCAATAACAAACCTACAGAAATGGTACGCCAATTCATAATAATACTCCTGAAATTTATGTATTTAAGTAAATTGAAAGGCAACTTATAGACAAATATTCCCTGGTTTTTTTACTGAAGTCACTTATGTGACCCAATATTTTCAGATGCTTGAGCTTTATTACTTACTGGAAATTTACAGAAGGTTGTGCAAAGGTAATACTGAGTTCAAGAAAATTTTACCGCGCAACCTTAAAACTTTTTCATATCTAAATTAGTTTTAGTAAATTACTCCCCAGAAGCACTTAAGTAAATACTAAGGGATATAAATTTTGAATACATGAACCTTTATTCCCAGATAATTTATACCTAATATCCCAAAAATATTTAGTACTTTTTGACTATATCGAGTTACCCAATTCATTACTTTTGACTATTGGTAACAATCAAATATATACACATACAAGATTAGAGATGAAATCGATCGAATATGTATAGCCATAAACATATAGATTAGGACATTATTTTACAACGCCGAAATAAGAAAAAAATACCAATCAACCTTGCTGTTGCAATAAAATTGAGAACTAATAGTTCAGACAGACACATTAGCACTCATAATTGATAATTAATAAATGATTGATTGAGGAGACAAGGGAATGAGTGCAGCAGACCCAGTAAAGCTGATGAAGCAAGAAGTTGGTAAAGCAGCCGCAGCTTTAGTAAAATCTAACTCTATAGTTGGTTTAGGGACAGGTTCAACCACCGCATATGCAATTCAGTTTTTAGGCGATCGCTTAAAATCAGGTGAAATTAAAGATATCATTGGCGTACCTACATCTTTCCAAGCTGAGGTTCTTTCTAAGGAATACGGAATTCCTTTAACCACGTTAGATGCTATTGACCATATCGATATAGCTATTGATGGTGCTGATGAGGTAGATCCTCAGAAGAATTTAATTAAAGGTGGTGGAGCAGCACATACACGAGAAAAAGTTGTAGACTATTTAGCAAATGAATTTATCGTAGTGGTAGATTCAGGAAAAATGGTTGATAAACTCGGTTCAGTGTTTGCTGTACCTGTAGAGGTAATTCCTATGGCAGTAACTCCTGTGATAAATGCTGTCAAAAAGCTTGGTGGTAAACCAGAACTACGTATGGGTGTGAAGAAAGCAGGTCCTGTAGTTACCGACCAAGGTAATTTAGTAGTTGATGTCCGATTCGATAATATTTCTGACCCAGTAAGTTTAGAGCAAACTTTAAATAATATTCCTGGAGTTTTAGAGAACGGTATTTTTGTTAATTGTGCTGATAAGGTTCTTATCGGTGAAGTTAAAGACGGAAAACCTGAGGTGCGAGAAATTTAAGTCTTTAAGTGAAGCTGAAGATACTAATATGATTATCAGGGACATGACGATTTGAAATTATCGTATATGTCCCTAATAGTTTTTGATATGATTTATTCCTATAATTAGGAGACTTATAATCAATGCGTTTTTACCTACTCTCAATAATTCTGTAACTTTTTTACATACAATTTCTCAAATTCTTTTCTAGACAAGCTTTTTAAAAACGCGATTACCATCTTAGTTTGTTACATTTCCTAGATATTTAGAGTATTTTTATAAAAATAAAATATAGAAAACAAGTAACAAAAATTACCTATATTATTTTTATTTAGTAATTGCTTTTTGTTCAATGACTAAAAAAATATTCCTTATTTTTATAAAGTTATATAATGTAAGTTTAAAAATTATATTAACTTTATAGTAATTATATTTATATTACTTGAATAATAGCTCATAAATAGATATCAATATAAATATATTCTTCGTTATATATATAATCTACAGAAATGTTTGAGTATAAAGGTGGTTAAGAATGTTTATGTAATTTTTAAATAAAATACATGTAATTATTCTCAGTAGATGATGAATTTAAATAGATTTGATAATTATTTTTTCAGTTTAATTACTAGTCTATAGAAATTTATATGTCTTTGATATTCTATAAACTAACTATTTTTACAGGGACTGATAAATTGCCATTATATAGCTAAGTTCTTCATACATAAGTAGGTAAAATTAGATATATTCTCTGACCTTTCCTCCCGCTACTCTCTGCTAATATAACGAGTAAACATTACGCATCAAGGCATCTAAGGGAGAGAGCTATTAAGAATAATGCTGAATATGACATTGATATTAATTACGTCTATCTACCTATGGGTTCTTAAATTAGTAAATTATTAGTTAGCTCTTTACTAAGTAGGTAGGTAGAAAAAATCATAATTCTGTCATTGCCAACGACGCAAAATAAAGTCAAGTAATCACAAGGGTTTCGAGCATTTAAAACTTCATTATATGCTTATTTCTATGTGAGTAAACCTACTTAACTAATGGCTCATTGCTAATTGAATATGAAGTTTCTATACTTTTCAAGACGGTTAGCAAAAAAAGCACAAGCAAACTACAGTATGGCAATTAGTTTAAATATTTGGGGTGCTCTCTTCAAGATAAATATGTTCCAAAATATGTTCCAAAATATGTTATCCAAAAATATTTGACCCAAATATTTCATTCAACATCAACAGTAAATTTAAATCATGATTAAAATCATCAAAAAAGATATTTCCACTATCTATAAAAATAAAATATGTAGCCGTAATTTAGCATTTGTATCTATTCTTACTTACTCATCTTATACATTTTCCAATGGATTATTGAATGGTCTAATAATATTTCCATTAGTAATCATGTCTTATTTATCTGGTTTTATACCTATATTTGGTCCTTATATTTACTGGAATCTTGCTCACAAGTGGTTGTGCCCTCTTTTTATCAGCTTGGGTTTACAATATAACTTGGGAACTCAGATTGTTATTTTTATAGGAATCATCCCCTCAATCATCAGTAATCTATTTTTAATGCTATTTTTACTGACTTATGCACTCCATTTAGCTGATTACCGAAAACCATGTAGGAAGCATATTTAATTTTTTTTCAGTATTAGTTCCAAATGTCATAAATATAGTCGAATATAGACACGTTTGTTCAATCTACTTCTATTTTTATTGTATACTTGCGATATAATAAAGCCTATTATGTAAGTAATCTCTGCAATTAAGATTAAATGCCTCTCTAATAGATGGATTACTTCATAAAATAGGTAAAAAATGTCGTCGGCAATTCTGTTTTAATAGAGAAAAATTGCTTAGCTGCTTGTAGTTAGTCAGGATAAGCCTTAAATTCTATTTTGCAAAAGGTCTCATTAGTAACTATAGACTGTGGTGTGTCAAAAAAATTAAACATATCCAGGGTGCATTAGTTTTATAGCGCTGAAAAGGTAAAGAAATCAGTTCAAGTGTAGATTCTATAAGCTTGGTAGCACAATTACCTTTTTGGTAATACATCTACTTATTAGAATTACTATAATTGTTTTTCTTTTTTGAGAGTATATTATTAAAATTAGAAACTACGCACTTTTCTAAGGTCGCTTCCGAGATAAGTCCGTACTAAATTACAATATTTAAATTATAGCGCTACGCTGTTATGCTAGGACATTTTTCCAGGAGACAGAAGAATTAGTGGAAAATCCCCCCAAACCCTACAAAAAATATCCTGATAGTGCTATAAATATCCAAAAGTCATTCATAAATAAACATAAAAGTTGTAAAAATATAACCAAAAATATAAAAATCAAAAATAACTATCTTTAAGACCACAATAATTATGATAAGTAGGTCGGCATTAAAAATTCAAGTATGCCATTGCTTTCGTTGAAAACTTTCCCTTAGTCTTCCCGGAAGATAGGAATTGCAAGCTTTTGAATACTATATGACAATCCGTTACATTGCTCCCGGTTTATTTACGCCGACTTACTAGTCTTATTAATGTTATTAAGAATACAAGTTTAAATACAAAATAATACAGATTTAATAAATTTCTTATACATAAGATATAAAATTGATACTTGATTAGCGAATTTTTCTGTTGATATTCAATAACCAAATTCTTTCTAACATCGCAATACGTCGTTTGTGAACAATTACACGGTAACGTTTGTACGCTAGAACTGCTAAGAGTAAGACAATAGGGAAAGTGACTATAGAATAGGTAATTCTATTATATTGTTCTATATTGGCTGGAGATTGGGGCTTTACTTCTATAGTATTTTTCGCTGTCTGATTGTTAGGAGTAGTTTGCATAATTCTCATTTTTTGTACTGACACTAATCAAGTTATTCAGTTGAGCTGGGTTTGATTCCTGATAAAAATAAAAATTATCAGTAAAATAGCGAATAACAGATTCATAAAAAATCTCCAGCGATCCAACGACATATTTATTCGTAATGCTATTTACAATACAAATTAAATAAGTAATAAAAAGATTAAATTCTATATATCTTTTATATAAAAACTCTAATTATTGATAATAAATTAGTTCAAAACAACTACTTTAATAAAATTTATTTATTTATTTGTTTTAGGACTTACACACTCATAACCTTAGCCAGCGTTATACTCCGTAAACCCGTAGTTTATCCTGCAAAGGACAAAAATAAGGCTTTAGCATTACTAGTCTTTACAACAACACTTTCAGGTACACTCCGCTTTTAATAAAGTAAACAGGTATTTTGTGGGTAATTCCTGTGTTTATTGGTCTTGATGATAATTTACTCTTAATGTTGACCTAGAAATGCAATTTACTCTATTCTCTGTAGTCTCACCCCGTAGTAACTGTAACGACTTATATTATAAATCCGGTTATATGTAACTCGCTATAGTCATAAATAATACATTTCATAGTAATTTCATAGTAATTGTGTGTTAGTACCCACCATAGGCGATATTGCTTATTTTGACGAGAATAGAAAATTACAATCTAGGTAGATTTATTTTAAATTTATAGAGTAGTCATATACAAAAAACAGTTACTCTATGCTTTATAGAAGATTCGGACGCACAGAGCTACAAATACCCATTTTCTCCTGTGGTGGTATGAGGTATCAGTATAAGTGGCAGGATTTGTCTCAAGCTGAGATACCTTCAGAGAATCAAGCAAATTTGGAAGCAACAATTAAGCGTTCTGTAGAACTAGGTATTAATCATATCGAGACTGCTCGTGGATATGGTAGTTCCGAAATGCAGTTAGGAAAAATTTTACCGACTTTCAACAGGGATGAAATTATTGTTCAAACTAAAGTTAGTCCTAAATCTAATACTAAAGACTTTGTCAGCGAATTTGAAAAATCTCTTCAGTATCTCCAGTTAGATTATGTAGATTTACTAGGTTTGCATGGTATTAACAATGACGATACATTTAATAATAGTATGGGTTCGAGTGGGTGTTTAGAGGCAGCCAGAAAATTACAGGAGCAGGGTAAAGTCAAATATATAGGTTTTTCTACACATGGACCGACTGATATTATAGTCAAGGCAATCAATACCAATCAGTTTGATTACGTAAACTTGCACTGGTATTATATTAATCAACTAAATTGGGAAGCAATTGTTGCTGCAGACCGTCATGACATGGGTGTATTTATCATTAGTCCTTCAGATAAGGGTGGTAAGTTATATAATCCTCCACAAAAGCTAACAGACTTATGCGCTCCTTTATCACCTATGGTGTTTAATGACTTATTTTGCTTGAGTCACCCCCAAGTACATACTCTTTCTTTAGGTGCAGCTAAACCTAGGGATTTTGATGAACACTTGAAAACATTGGACTTATTAGAAAAAGCTCAAGAATTACTGCCACCAATTTTAGATAAATTAGAAAAACAAGCGATCGCTACTTTTGGGGAAGATTGGGTAAAAACTTGGGATGTTGGTTTACCAAAACATGAGGAAACTCCTGGAAATGTTAATATCCCGATGATTTTATGGTTGCGCAATCTGGCTATGTCTTACGATATGGTGGAATACGCTAAAATGCGATACAATCTGTTGGGTAATGGTGGTCATTGGTTCCCTGGTGGTAAAGCAGATGGGATAAAAGAACTAAATTTAGAACAGTGTTTGAGCAATAGTCCCCACAAGGAGAAGATTCCCGATTTACTTATGGAAGCTCATGAAATGCTGGGAGATGCTGAAGTTAAACGTTTATCCCAAAGCTAATTAGGAATAGTTCTAAGAGTAAAAATTTAGATTGGGATATCTGTAGATTTTAATTGTAGAAATTAACCGGAAAAAAGAAGTAACCTAACTTGAGCTATATCCTGCAAAGGCAAGAAAGTCTATCGTAAGGATATAGCAAATTTTGTAGTGTCACTAATACCCTATAACAAACAGCCCGCGAATTGTTATGATGCACAATCCAGACTCCTTCGAGCAGTTTACATCTAAATCCGCACCGTTAGCGATCGCAGGACATACTCATGGAGGACAGGTACGCATACCTAATACCCCCAGGTCGTGGTTGAGATTTACTGAATCAGATAAAGCATATTTGACTACACGTAAACATAAAATCAACGAAGTTTGTTAATACATTTGAGGGTGATATCCGAATTATTGCAGAAAATTCGGGTCATTTTGATGGAATCCAACCAATACGATATAAGAGTTATAAGACCCACGTAAAGCTAATAATTTCCTCATCTGGGATGATTAACTAGTAAATTTTGGGGATTTTAATATTGAACTTTGTATAAAAAAATAGCTAATTTTCATCTTTCCTATCTAAAGTTAGTAAAGTTAAATTTACCCTGAATTCCATTAAGACTGGTCTACATATTTTTTGATTACAAAATAATCAGACTAATCCAACGTACATTTTTTACATAGTTTGAGAATTATTATGAGAAAGTCTATTTTTACTACTGCATTTTTGATTGGTTCTTTATTTATATTCGGTTGTAATAACGTCAAGACAGATAGCACTGATACTAGTAATCAAACTCCAAGGGATAACTCAGAGGTGGTTTCGGTAAATCAAGAATCTCTAGAGAAGTCTTCTGAGGATAACAAAAGTAAAAAAGATGCAGATACTCAGAAGAAAGCACCAGTCAAGACCGGTAATAAATCTCCAAAGCCAGGAGTTGGACAACCACAAGCTGGTACCATCAAAAGTGTCGTTCAAGGGGATTTGTTGTGCTACGTAACCTTAATAGATGAACAAAAGAAAGAACAAAATCTGGGTGCTAATTTTGACATCTGCGCTGAAGATAAAAAGTTCTTAAATAAAAAGGTTAAACTCAGTTACGAGATCGCAAATGTCAATGATTGTCAGAGTAATGAACCTTGTGGAAAAACCAAGAAAGAATCAATCATTTCCAAAATAGATATTATTGGTGATTCAGAAGAGTCTAAGAAATCTGCTGGGGATACTGTAACTTTAAGTAACGGTGAATGGACTGTTAAACTTAGCAATTATGATTCTTGGAATGGTATTAATGGTACAGGGAATGTTAAATATTATGGATGTGATGCTAAGGGAAAATGTATAAACCTTACAGGCGGTAAAGTATTCTGTCGGAATGGTAAGTGTGTAACTGGTTGGGAAAATGGAGATTATACTTATGCTATCGAAGATATGATTCTAGAAAAAGCTAATGATTCCCAACCATCAGCTTTAATAGTCCGTAAAGGTGACAAAGTTATTCTTAGAGTTGAAGGAATGAAGCATGTTTAATTAAAGTCATTAATCAACCATTGCCATTCTGTCAATAAATTTGAAGAAATATCCAGAGTTATGGTTTGTTGGTCTTGGAGTGGTAGAATTAGTTCGATAGATTGATTTCCTGGAGTTGGTAATAATTCTGTCACTAAATTGGTAAAGTTATATTCTCCAACATTTGCCGCCGGTGAGATTTTTGCATATATATCATCAGCAGTTAGCAATTTACCTCTAGATGTGAGAATTTCTAGGTCTTGGGGATGAGAAAAATTATAAATTCCAGGGAAACCGACTAACCTCAAATTTATTTTTTCTGTTTCACCAGGTTTATTTTTTCTAAAGAGCAATACCTGCCAAGAATAGCCTAGTTTATCTTTAATAGATACTTGGGAGTGGTACCGTAAAATTCCTGGTGCATCTTGATGTTGACGTAATGTTGCCGAGGCATTCTCTGTGAATAAGCCACCATAGGCGATGGTTAGAAATATTATTACAAGACAATATCTAAATAATGTTTTCATTTATAAGCTTTGATATTAAATATTAGAGCATTACACCATACGCCATCGTTTGTTTGAGGTAAGTTCTCAATTTTCTTAATATATTCAGCTTTGCATTCTTCTAATTTGTCTTTCGGTAATTCTAAGACCTGATAGCCGAAAGCATTTTGAGAGTTACCTTTCCATCCACCTTGAGCAGTTTCTATAATATCTTGAAAATACCAGCCAAACTGCTTCTCTTCTATTTCTATATCTCTAAAATTAGCAGCTTGTAGCAACTCATAACACCTTTGTTTAGTACCTAGAGATTCATTAGGGTTAGGGATTGTAATACCGTAACTTTGAGTAACCTGACGGAAAATTACTGAGGGTGGAAAAGCATTCTCTTCCCAAGCATTAAAAATAATCATACCTTGAGGATTTAACCACTTATACCAGTTTTGGAAAGCATTAGAAATATCGGTTAAATAACAAGCGGCTAAGGAACATAAAATTACATCAAAACTACCCTCTGCAAAATCTATTTCCTCTACATCTGCTTCAATAAATTCAACGTTGTGCAAACCAGAAATTTCTAACTTTTCTCTAGCTTTAAGAAGCATTCCACTGGAGATATCTACACCAATAACTTTACCCTGATTAGTAACCTTTTGAGCCGCATTTAGGGCAACTAGACCTGTACCTGTAGCAATATCTAGCACTTTCTGTCCAGGCTTTAGTTTAGCATGTTCAACTAACTCATTTGCGACTAATATTTTAAATCTACCCTGGTCATAATTCTGTCGAGAATCGAAATCTGTAATTAGTTGTTGTTTGTAGTTTCTGATGTTCATCTTATCTGTGTTCTAGCTCACTAACCACAGCTTGAGAGTTCTAAAGTACGAAGAATTTATTTAGACGAATTGAGAGACCCATCTCAACAATCCATAGGGATTAGCTTGATGCAGTTGACAGCTGCATCACAAAATCAAATGGTGAATGCAGCAAAACTTTTAGTCGAAAGGGTCAAAGAGGAAAAACCTACTATCCTCTCAGAAGAAGACTTGTTAGATATAATAACAACAATTGCAGCTTATAAATTTACAAACTTTAGTAGAGAAGAGGTCGAAGCAATGTTAGGAGTTAAGCTAGAAGAGACCAGATTCTATCAGGAAGCTAAAGCCGAAGGATGAGAAGAAGCACGAACTGAGGTAAAGTTAGAGCTTGTAAGCGCGATGTTAGCTCGTGGTATGAATCCTCAAGAGGTCGCTGATTTTTTGAATTTAACAGTTGAACAGGTGATAAAAGCTAGCGAAAAATAATTACTTTCTATTTTTAAATCCATTAATAGCTATATCTTCATCAAATAAATTGTTAGACCCGTCCAACAATTTATAATCGTTTCCCAGTAAGGCTTTTAGCTATTTTATTTATATTCGCAATCAACCTAATAATAAGCAGTCTTAGATAATTACTGATAGTTTAGAGACGAAAAAATGTAATTTTCGATTTTGAACATAAATATTATTTACTATGATGTTAAAAATCTATAAACTAAACATAGTAATAATTTTGCGTTCTATAGATGTAATTTAATATCCTTTTTTTACGCTAATTTAATTTATGGACGGGTCTATTAAAATTTAATCAAAATTTATGAAGCTCTTGCGAGTAAAGGAGCAGCAGCTAGTAAAGTCTTTGTATACTCATGCTGGGGATGGGAAAAAATCTCCTTAGTCGCACCCAACTCTACAATCTTACCCCCATTCATCACAGCAATGCGATCGCACAAAAATCTAGCTAACCATAGGTCATGGGTGATAAATAGGTAAGTTAAGTTAAATTCGTCTTTGAGTTTGAGCATCAAATCTAATACCTGGGATTGGACGCTAGCATCTAACATACTGACCGGTTCGTCACAAATAACTAACTTCGGACGAGTAATCAAAGCACGAGCGATCGCAACTCTTTGCTGTTGTCCCCCTGATAAGTCTGCGGGATAGCGTTGATAGTAGGTTGTGGGGGGAGTTAAACCAACTTTCTCTAACATTTCCATAACTTGCTTTTTAGCAGAGTTAGGATCAGCTAAGTTATGAATTAGTAGGGGATCGCTAATATTTTGACCAACGCTCATACTAGGATTGAGACAAGCATGGGGGTCTTGAAAAATCATTTGCATTTGTCTGCGTTGGGAGCGGACATTTTCACGGGATAGACTAGTTAGCTCTGTACCGGAAAATTCCACTTTTCCAGCGGTTGCGGGGATTAACTGTAAAATAGTCCGAGAAAGAGTACTTTTACCACATCCAGATTCCCCAACTAAACCTAAAATTTCCCCGGTATATACATTTAAATTGATACCATCAACAGCCTTGATGGTTTTTCCTGGACCTTTAAATATTCTTTCAATTAAGTTTGGTTCGATGGAATAATGTTGCTTGAGTTCAATTACTTTTAATAAAGGTTGCTCTGCTTCTTTACTAAAATGGGATTTATGTTCCTTTTCATCCACTGCTTGAATATGTAAGGCTGCTTCCAATAAAGACTGAGTGTATTCATGTTGGGGACTTTGGAATACATCATTTGCTGTACCCATTTCTACCATCTTTCCCTTATACATTACCCCAATGCGATCGCAATATTCGGCAATCATGGCTAAATCGTGGGATATTAATAACAGCGCCATATTTTCTTCTTTACATAAACGGGTGAGTTCCTGTAAGATTTGCGCCGATACCGTCACATCTAAACTGGTAGTAGGTTCATCCGCTACAATCAACTTTGGTTTTAATAATAAAGCCAGAGCAATAGCCACCCTTTGACGCATACCACCGCTAAACTCGTGGGGATACTGTCCCCATCTCTCAGCAGGAATATTTACCTTATTTAGAGTTGCGATCGCAATTTCTTTGGCTTCTTTATTGGATAATTGTGGGGAATGTGCTTGCAGTGTTTCCAAACAATGTTTACCGATAGTCATCAGGGGATCAAGACGGGTCATCGGGTCTTGAAAGACTAAAGATACAACCTCTCCCCGAAATTTCCGTAACTTTTCAGGATTCATCTCAAATACTGAATCCCCTTCAAAAAGCACTTTTCCTTCCACCTTTGTTCCTGGAGGTAAAAGTCTCATTCCTCCCCGTCCTAAAGTAGATTTACCACAACCGGACTCACCTACTAACCCCATGATTTCCCCAGGGGATAAACTAAAGCTTACATCATCTACAGCCCATATTTGCTCCTCGTTTTCTTGGTGGGGATAAGCGATACGTAAATTTTCAATACTAAGTAATTTCATATTAGTTATCAAATAAGGGTAATCGTCAAATTATCCAGATTTATCCGTTAACAGTAGATAAGTAAGAAAAAGTATATTTGTAAGATGTATATCTCTTTATACCGTGAGCCCAGTTATACCGGGTATTTTGCAACCCTACACCTACTCGTTAGAGGGATGTAGATAGTTGATTACTCTAGCATGATAACTGGAGTACCTTTTGTTTAGTATTCGATGATAACTTGATTGTTAACTTTGCTCTGTATATTTGTGTATATTTCTGTTCCTGTAGGGTTTGTCGAAATTATGAATTATTAATTAATTATTTGAATTAATTACTCCTCCACTTTCATCGCTTCACAATAACGAATCAGACTATTAAGGCGATCGCTAATAGATTGATTGCGAGTTTGAATAGTTTTTTCCTGTCGAGCTCCCTTGAGAAAAAGAATATCCATCTCTAGCAGACGGATCTGTTTGCTCATTTCGGTACGATAGGATTGCAAATTTGTTTGAGCAAGACTCGTCATTTCTTCTTCAGTAACAGGTATGACTGTTTGCTGAAAATACTGTTTAATTTCGGTAAATTTTTGCATTACTGTGGATATATCAACTTGTGTTTTGCTGATATTTTGGTGAAAATTCGCCAGTAACATGGCAAAATGCTGATATTTGTCAAGGTTAAGAGACATCCATTGCCCTGGTAGTATAGTATAAAGACTGAATGAATTTATTTAATAGAATAAACTTTTTCGCAAGGTTTTCTTACTTTCGTAGCCTCCAGTGATAGCTAGAGGCTTATTTGATATCTAAATTTATCTACTTGGTTGCCCTTCTAATTATTATGCTTGACACAGTATGATAGATGGTTTAGCCATTAGTATTGATAAATATCTCTTCTTTACTCAAGAGCGTATATCAAGCTCTCTTCCTTGGGTAATAGAATTTTTAACACTTTCACATTTACGATCCATTCAATAAATGACTACTTTTAGTCCGTATAGCATGAACGGCATAATTATAGATTCTCAAATGGATATCAGTCTTCCGGAATGGTTAGAAGAATGCATAACACTTTCTTCTACCCAAATTCCTCAAAAGGGTGAAGAAAAAATTTTTGCAGATGCAAAGCTAATTGCACAAGCTTTTACATTTGCTTATAAATTGCATGAAGGTCAATATCGTAAGTCCGGAGAACCTTATATTATTCACCCAATTGCTGTTTCTGGCATACTACGAGACTTGGGAGGTAGTGCAGCTATGATAGCAGCTGGGTTTCTCCATGATGTAGTTGAAGATACAGATATTACGGTAGAGGAAATAGACGAGCGCTTTGGTAATGAAGTTAAATGTCTAGTAGAAGGAGTAACTAAACTTTCTAAAATTCACTTTAATAGTAAAACTGAAAGTCAAGCAGAAAACTTTCGACGCATGTTTTTAGCTATGGCTCAAGATATCCGCGTCATTGTGGTAAAGTTAGCCGATAGATTACACAATATGCGGACTTTAGAGCATATGTCTGCTCTGAGTCGTCAACGCAAAGCTCAAGAAACCAAAGATATTTTTGTCCCTTTAGCTAGTCGTTTAGGAATTTGGCGAATAAAGTGGGAATTAGAGGATTTAGCCTTTAAATACCTTGAGAATGATGCTTATCGACATATTCAGCAGTGTGTTGCAGCGAAAAGGGGAGAAAGGGAAGAAAGACTTTCAAAGCTGACTGGAACTCTGCAAACTAAACTGGTGAAGACCGGGATCAATTGTGTTGATGTGAGTGGTAGACCCAAACATTTGTACAGCATCTATGAAAAGATGCAGCGTCAACATAAAGAATTTCACGAAATATATGATTTGGCAGCCTTACGAATTATTGTTGATACTAACGAAGAATGTTACCGTACTTTAGCAATTATTCACGACTTGTTTCGTCCAATACCCGGCAGATTTAAGGACTATATCGGTTTACCCAAACCGAATCGTTACCAATCTTTACACACAGGGGTAATTGGACCTTGGGGTCGTCCTTTAGAAATTCAAATCCGCACTTTAGAAATGCATCATATTGCAGAGTATGGAATTGCTGCACACTGGAAATATAAGGAGACCGGTGGTTCTCATACTAACCAGATGTCTGCATCTGATGAAAAATTTACTTGGCTGCGTCATCTCTTAGAATGGCAAAATGACCTAAGTGATGCTCAAGAATATTTAGAAAATATTAAAGATAATCTATTTGAGGACAGCGTATATGTCTTTACTCCCAAGGGTGATGTGATTCCCCTCAATCCTGGTTCTACAACTGTAGATTTTGCTTACCGGATTCATACGGAGGTCGGAAATCACTGTGCGGGGGCAAGGGTAGATGGTAAGATGGTTCCTCTTTCTACTTCTCTGAAGAATGGTAATATCGTCGAAATTTTAACTAACAAGAATAGCCATCCTAATTTAGATTGGTTGAACTTTGTCGCTACTTCCACAGCCAAAAATCGTATTAAGCAATGGTATAAGCGATCGCGTCAGGAAGAAAATGTCAACCGGGGACGGGGGATGTTGGAAAAAGAGTTGGGTAAAACTGGTTTTGAGGCTCTTCTGAAGTCGGAAGCGATGTACAATGTTACCAAACGCTGTAATTATCATAGTGTGGAAGATTTATTAGCTGCTGTAGGTTATGGTGAAATTACTCTCAATTCAGTCCTGAATCGTTGGCGAGAGATTATTAAAGCACAAGAACCTATTACAGATGAAGATAATATTTCTGATATTGCTAATTCCATTGGTAAACTATCTAGAGAGCATAATACCAGTACTACCCGTGCCAGTGATTCACCGATTATCGGCGTTGAAGGTTTAGTTTACCATTTAGGTGGTTGCTGTACTCCAATACCTGGTGAACCAATTATCGGTGTTGTTACTAGGGGTCGAGGAATAACTATTCATCATCAAGGATGCGAAAATTTAGAAAATGTAGAATGCGATCGCTTGGTTCCGGTAAATTGGAATCCTTCCGTAAAGAGCAATAAAAATCAAACATATTCAATTAATGTCCAAATAGAAACCCTCGATAGAGTAGGAGTATTTAAAGATATTCTTTCCCGTCTGAGCGATAAAGGAATTAATGTAGGTTACGCAAAAGTAAGAACTAGTAAAAATCAACCAGCATTAATTGACCTGGGAATAGAAGTAAGCGATCGCTTTCAATTAGAACAGATTTTTTCGCAAATCAAGAAAATGAGTGATATTTTGACTATTCGCCGGGTTGGACAAGTAGAAGGATAATTTTATGTAAGATAAGTTAATAAGTTGCATTAATAGACTAAGACCAATGGAATTACAGGAGTTTTATTCAAGTTTCTTTCTTTTTGCCATGAATAATTAGACACCTGTGTTTTTTTACAATACAACACTAACCTATCTCTTGTTACTAGAAAAATCTAGATTAGCAACAGATTTGCAAAATCAATTCAAATATATCATTTTTTTGCACAGTATTTTTATACAAAAAAATAATTTTTATTTACCCTCAAGACACTGAATAATTAAATTGGTAGCCTTCTGGACTCCGTTTTCCCTCTGAATTTTTTCCCCCAGTACTTTGGCTGCATATTTTACCTCTTCTGTTAAAGCATCAGTAATAGCCGTAGATAGTTTTTCTGCTGTAAGTTGTTTCTTGGGAATAGGTTTTGCTCCCACTCCCAGTTCATAGACCCTTCTTCCCCAAGCAAATTGGTCGTTAGCATGGGGAATGAGAATGCTGGGAACACCAGCTCTTAAACCAGCTGCTGTTGTTCCAGCACCACCATGATGCACCACAGCAGACATTCTGGGGAATAACCAAGCATGGGGAATGCTTTCAATCATAAATATGTTTTCAGGGATTGGATCGATTTTTGTCATACCACTCCACCCTGTAGCTAAAATACCGCGTTTTCCTGCACCTTGGAGAGCATCAATAACCAACTCTGTAGTTTGAGTGGCTGTGGTTGGGTCTCCTAGACTACCGAAACCAACGTAAACTGGAGGTTCTCCTTGGTCTAAAAATTCTTGTAGGTCTGATGGGGGATTCCAGTCAAAACCTTCATCTAAAAACCAGTATCCTGTATTATGGACATGTTCGGGCCAGTCTTTGGGCTGTGGAAAAACATAGTTGCTACAGGAGACAATTGTAGGATAGTTTTTGGTTTGTTGTTTTTTGAAGGGATTAGAAAAGTTTGGGGGAACACTTGCAAATTCTTGTTCCCAGAATTCTTTGACTATTGAGTTCGACATACCCCACATGACCTTTTCAAAGATTTTATGAGTCAGTACATTAGCTGTTTTACCCAAGCGTAAAGAATCATAGAAAATCAGCGAAGGATAATCTTTGGTTGGTGTCATCAGAAATGGTGAGGCGAGAATACTAGGGATATTCAGTTTCTGGGCAATAAAATATCCAATTGCAGCTCCTGGATGATAAATAATTGCATCCGAACCTTGAGAAGCATTATAAAAGTTTTTCTGACTTTTAAGAAAAAGAGATTTGAAATTGACTCTATTTAAACCAATTAAATCGAGGATTATCTTGAGTGGATTATGAAGCTGCATGGCTTTTCTCACCCTAGGGTCTGCAGCTATTTTGGATACGTCACCGCTTGTGGGATAGAATTCTAATCCAGATTCTTTTATAAGACTCTCAAAGTTCTCAGAAGCCGCAATCCTGACCTTATATCCCGCTTCCTTTAACCCTACCCCTAAAGCAATATAGGGTTGTACATCTCCTCTCGAACCTGCTGTAAGTATAGTAATCAACATAATTAGAATCAAACAAATTATATTATTTTAATTAGTTAGTCTAACTAATTATATTGCAAAAATACTAAACTTGTCTAAAAAGTCTAACCAACTTGGTGATAATAGCTTCAAACTCTCTAGCTTCTTCCTCACTGAGTGCAGCACTGATAAAATCTCCATATTCTTTCAGAGCTTGATATTTGACCTCAATGAACTGTCTGCTCATATCCGTTAAACTCAGATGAAAAACCCGTTTATCACGATGGGATTGAGCTTTGATGACATAACCCCCTTGGACGAGCTTATTGACACCTGCGGTTACAGAAGCTTTAGTAATAGACAGCTTATCTGCAACTTCAGTGATAGTTGGTTCCCCCAAAGAATGTATTGCATCGATATATTGAAGTTGACTGATAGTTAGCTTTGAGAGACCCGAACTATTCCCCGCTTCTTCTTGCAGCTTCTTGAATAATGAATCAAGGGTACTTACGAATTCCAGCAGAATTTTTTCCATACTTTACTTAAATTATTTTGTACCTTTTACTTAAAAGAATTACTTCTATATATAAGTTAAATTTGCTTATAGATACAAAAGCCGGTGCGATGAATTCTTTTTCAAGTTATTACTACTCAAAGCGGATACTCTATTAATCTTGTACAAGGATGAAGCATTGAATCATAATGCTTTTGTAATTTGATCTATAGTATTAGCTGCGTTAACAATTGGCATGAACCCCAATGACTCTTCAAATTGATTCGCTCTGGCTTCCGTATGCACAAATGAAAACTGTTGCGTCCCCGTATCGAGTAGTTCGAGCAGAAGGGGTCAAACTTTATCTTGATGATGCTACGGAACTGATTGACGGTATCTCTTCGTGGTGGTGCGTTATTCACGGGTACAATCACCCTGTCCTCAATAAAGCAGTGAGGGAGCAGCTTGCAAAATTCGCCCATGTTATGCTTGGGGGTCTTGTTAACGATGCAGCTATTGAGTTAGCTGAAACTTTAGTCAGAATTACTCCATCTGGTCTTAATCACGTCTTCTTTGGTGATAGTGGTTCGGTGGGTGTAGAGATTGCACTAAAAATGGCAATTCAATTTTGGCGCAATCAAGGTTTTTCCCAGAAAAGCCGTTTTGTGTCACTCCGTAGGGGATATCACGGTGATACTACAGGAGCGATGTCGGTTAGTGATGACGATGAGGGAATGCACCGATTATTTAAAGGAGTCATACCCTCCCAGTATTTTATCGATGCACCAGGCGGGGATAATATAGAATCTGACGAATGCCGAGCATCCCTGAGCCAACTAGCCTCCCTTCTACAATCAAGCAATAGTGAGATTGCTGCTTTAATCCTTGAACCAGTATTTCAAGGTGCAGGAGGTTTTCGTTTCTATCCTCCAGAGTATTTGCGCCAAGCTCAAAAACTGTGTGATAAATATGGGGTGCTACTTATATTTGATGAGGTAGCAACGGGTTTCGGACGAACGGGAACCTTATTTGCAGCAGACCATGCCAACATCACCCCAGATATCATGGTACTCAGCAAAGCACTCACTGGAGGATACTTCGGACTATCCGCGACTATCGCTACAAGCCAAGTCTACGAGTCCTTTCTTGGGGATGATCCAGAACTTGCTTTTATGCATGGACCAACCTTTATGGGAAATGCAGTTGCCTGTGCTGTAGCATTGGCAAGTATCAGCCTTATGGAAATCGAAAACTACCTGAGTAAAATCAAAGTTATTGAGCAAGTTCTTCAACAAGAAATCCAGGGATTGGAGGGAACATCGCTTTGTGACGCAAGAGTACTTGGAGCTATAGGAGTGCTGGAGTTTGAATGTCCGTCGAATCTAATTGGATTTAGAGAGTTTGCTTTAAATCGTGGAGTGTGGCTCCGTCCCTACGGTAAGTGGTTGTATACCATGCCCCCGTACGTGATTAGTGAAGATGAATTGCGACAAATTACCGGAGTAATGAAGGAGTGGGTGTCACATCAAGGCAAACCTATCTAAATACTGCTATTGTAATTTTACAACGCCCCATAACCATTAATAACTATTCCCACCACCCCGAGCAAAATTCTTAAACTTAGTTAACTGGGGTTCAAATAATAACTTTACAGTTCCAGTGGGACCATTTCTGTGTTTTACTACAATGATTTCAGCAATACCTCTATCGGGAGTATCACTGTTGTAATACTCATCTCTATAGAGCATTAGTACCAAGTCTGCATCTTGTTCAATACTTCCACTTTCCCTCAAATCAGATAGCATTGGACGCTTATTAGTTCTTGCTTCCACTCCCCTACTTAACTGAGACAATGCAATGATCGGAACCCTTAATTCCCTTGCTAAACCTTTGAGACCCCTAGTGATTTTGGCTATTTCCTGGACTCGATTGTCACCAGCAGTATCCATCAACTGTAAATAATCAATAATAATTAATCCTAAATCCGAACCCATTTCAGCCTGTAAACGTCGGGCTTGCGATCGCATTTCTGTAACGGTAATATTGGCAGTATCATCAATATATAAAGGCATACCGGAAAGATTACCAATTGCACCCATCAAAGGTTCCCATTGACTTTGACTAATCCGTCCATTTCGTAAATAAGTACTTTCAATTCCCGATTCACTAGCAAGTAATCTTTGTACTAACTGTTCTTGAGACATTTCCAAGCTGAACATTGCAACCGGTAACTCATCAGTAGAAGCGACATAGTGAGCAATATTTAAACAAAAAGCCGTTTTACCCATAGAAGGACGAGCAGCGACAATAATCAAGTCAGAACGCTGAAAACCGCTCGTCATTGCATCTAAATCATAAAAACCGCAAGCAACTCCAGGAAGGGAAATATTCTCGTGACGCTCTTCTATATCCTGGAACGTATTCACCAAAGTATCAGAAATATGAGTAAAACCAGACTGCGATCGCTCTTGAGAAACAGCAAAAACTTTCTGCTCAGCTTGGTCTAAAATAACTGGTAATTCAGTTTGAGTTTCATAACCGAGTTGGACAATTTCATTACCAGCCTTAATTAGATTGCGACGCTGATATTTTTCCGTTACCAACTGTGCCAATGAATCAATATTAACAGCCGACACTGTTCTATCTACCAAAGAAGCCAACTTATTTTTACCACCGATACGCTTTAATAAATCGTGGTCAATTAACCAGTTGGTCATAGATAGTAAATCTGTGGGTTTACCCTGAGTATTTAGCTGTAACGCACCCTGATATATATCCCTGTGAGCACCGATATAAAAAGCTTCCGGTAATAGGCGATCGCTAATTCGACTTATTGCTTCTGGGTCTAATAATATACCACCTAGAATTGCTTCCTCGGCTTCAATATTCTGGGGTGGTAAGCGATCGCTTACATTACCTTGAAAACTTAGTTCGTCACTCATGGTCAAAGGTGATTGATAATTAGTAGTTGGTGATGATTAATTATGGGTTCTCTTGCTCAGATGCTTCTGATACTTAAACAAATTAAAAGACGCTGCAATACAACGTCTTTTAAGTTAAAAAATATTAATTTAAACAGTTATCATGGACTTAAAAGTCTTTTTACTGTTTACTCTTCCTCATTAGAAACAACTTCAATATCAACCGTTGCATTAACATCCGAGTAGAGTTTAATTTCTGCCTTGTAGCCACCAATACTGCTAATATCAGGGATAGAAATACCACGTTTATCGATTTCTACTCCAGTTACACTTTGAATCACATCAGCAACATCTTGAGTGGTAACAGTACCAAAGATAGCTTGACTCTCACCAACTTGTTTAGGAATTTGGAAAGTACCAGCTTTTTCAAGAGTAGCCTTTTGTTCCTCTGCCTGCTGCTTAAGTTCTAATTGACGCTGACGTTCTAACTCCCGACGACGTTCTACCTGTCTGAGGATTCCAGGAGTTACAAAAGTTGCTAAGTTCTTTGGAAGTAGATAATTACGAGCATAACCAGGAGCAACTTCTACTAAGTCGCCTAATTTTCCTAGTTTGCTGACATTTTGATTTAAAACTAACTGTATGCGTTTAGCCATTGTGAATTTTATTGAATCTCTTTTCGCATTTACAAAGTTTAACCGTTCGTAAAGGTCTGGACAAAGCTACCCATGTCTAAATATCTACGTTTGTAATCTTAGTCCAAAGGTCTAAGACAACAGGGATAAACGGCAATCCCACTATCCCCTCAAAAGCATTGGGGATTACTTTTAGTGCTATACCTATACTGCAATTGGTGTCAGCATTGATAGTTTTAGCAGTACTTATTTTGTATAAAGCCTATAGATTCTAACGTTATCTTAAGGGCGATCGCAACTGTCTAAGATAGATTACTCTTTTCGAGGTGAAAGATTACTGTTTGGGATTGAGGGAGTGAGTGAGAGAGGGAAAAATTTTAATAGGTAATCTTAGAGCGGAATGGGAGTAATCTAAAAAAATCTACCTCTGTGATATCGAGTCTATTTCATTGGTTACTATATAATCCTATCGAAATGATGGTTTTTTAAAACTCAAATTACACTACATTTAAATTAGTAATATTTTTAAATTTATTTATTTATTTATTTATTTATTTATTTTTACGGCTCTTCTATTTACTTTTAAACTTATGCATCTTCTTTGGTTTCGACGAGATTTACGATTGAGTGATAATGAAGTTGTTACCTTAGCTGCTGTTGAGAATCAGGCAGTTTTACCGTTTTTCATTATCGACCCTTGGTTTTATCAATGGGATGATGTAGGTAAATCGCGAGTCAGATTTTTGTTTGAGTGTTTGGAAAATTTAGATAGTAATTTAAAAGAAGTTGGTAGTAAGTTAATCTTATTTGAGGGAAGTTCTGTAGAGGTTCTGCAAAACTTAACCAAACAGTTATTAGAGCAAGAATATCAACCCAAGCTTTATTTTAACCGGGATGTACAGGTTGAGTATGGTATCAGTAGAGATAAGCAGATTATTGATTTTTATCAAGGTTTGAATTTAGAGTATTATCTTGGTTTAAATAGCTTCTTGCAATCAGAAGATAATCGAGAGGAATGGTTTGCGGAATATTACACACATCAAAGACAAGCAATTTTTTTACCCCCTAAAAATATTAATACTCCTTCCATCAACTTAGATATACCCCAACTCACATTTAGACAATTAAAACAGAAATATAGCGACTTTTGGAAAACAGAAAAAATATACTTTCCTGGTGGAGAAACAAAAGCTCAAAATATATTAAATTCCTTTTTAAAAACCAGATATCATGGCTATCACTGGAAACTATCTCGTCCCTGGTTTGCTCAAAAAGGAGCAACTTCTCACTTATCCCCACATTTAGCATTTGGTACCATTTCTGTCCGTAACGTTTATCAAAGTACCAAAACTAGAGCAGAAGAACTCAAACATCAACCCAAAGCAGAATTTACCCTCAAATCATTCCGCGATCGCTTGAGGTGGAGGGATAGTTTTACACAGCGTCTTTATTTCCATCCAGAGGTGGCTTATATCAACCGTTTTCCAGAGTTTGATATATGGTATACCCCGGAAGATTTATCCCCGGAAAAACAAGAATTATTTGATGCTTGGAAAGAAGGTTCAACTGGATTCCCTCTGGTTGATGCGAGTATGAGACAATTGAAAACTATGGGTTGGATGAATTTCCGTATGAGGGCAATGTGTGCCACATTTTTAACTATTAATTGCGGTATTTCCTGGCATCATGGTGCAAGACACTACATGAATTGTTTGGTGGACGGAGACTTAGCAATTAATAATTGGCAATGGCAAATGCAAGCAGGTGTTACTAACCCTTTGAGTAAGACTTTTCGTATATATAATCCTAATAAAAATATTCAGGAAAAAGACCCAGATTTAAAATTTATTTACTATTGGGTACCCGAACTAAAGGGTTACAGTTTACCAGAAATTATGGCAGGTAAATATATCGGTAAAGGTATTTATCAAGACCCAATTTTAGATTTATCATCTACCCGTAAAGTTAATGGGAAAATTATCTCCGACCTACGCAAACAAGTTAGAGAGCGTTTAGAAAGTGAAAAAGGGAAAGAATATCAAGGTGCAGTTGCAGCAAAAGAAACTGTAGAGAAATATAACAAGTATAAAGATAGGGAGTATAAACAGTTGAAGGATTCTCAAGGTATAGCGTGAGGTGTAAGTAAGGAGTAATGAGTTACTAAACCGGTTCAACAATGTCCTAACCCTGATTACTTAGTGCTATACCTGAGATTTTATTAAGTTATATCAATTTTATCAGGGTTACTTTACGCGATCGCTCGAACAAGGGTTTGAATTCTATGAGAAAGGAACTCTCATCAAATCTCAATCATCTTCTGAGATTAAGGAAAATTAACTAAAGTATTGGTAGCGATCGCGTTAATCCCTAAGTCTTCAATTCCTGTGTCTAGTTTTAACTGGTATGCATTCTAAACTCAAGGATTCTCAAGATATCTTGAGTTATAAATTAAGTTATAAATTTTAAAATCTACAGTGAAATGATACACTTTCAGTAGAAATACTTAGCTATTAAATTCAAATCATTTAAATCAGGACTAAATTATACAAAAAAACTATAAAATTATATATTCATCTATGTAAATATGCTGAAAAAAGCCCAGCTACTATAGCTGAGCTTTTGTTAAGTTATATTAATTCTGTAAAGCGATCGCTAAAATGAGGGTTTTACTTTATGAAATCGCAACAGGAATTGGAGTGGAGTCTGTAGAATCTACAGTTTCTGTATCTTCAGTAAGGGTAGCAGAGAAAGTTTCAACTACTTCAACTACAATTTCTTCTGGTTCTTCTTCTTCTGGAATTAAAGAAAATATGATGGAAGTATTTTCAGCGATCGCGTTACCAGCTAGGTCTTCAATTCCAGTGTCTAGGTTTAACTGATATTGTTGTTGAGTTAAGGTTTGTCCTAGTTCTAATCTTGCTTGAGTATTAGTGACTTGGGTGACACTGTTAATTGTCACGGGTTGGGTACTTTGTTCGTTAATAATACTCAAGGTGTAATTATTCGGATCAATTAAAGAGTCACCTGCGATCGCTTCGTTGAAGGTGACATCTAGTAAGGAAGAGGAGATTTCTTCACCAAGGATAGATTCTACGTCTATTTCGGCGGTAGGTGCGATAGTATCAAGAGTGAATTTCAGTTCCAGTTCTTCTGATGTGTTACCTGAGATATCGGTAGCAATAATATTGAAAATGTTTTCTCCTTCTGGTAGTGGGTTATTATCGTTGATTTCCTGAATACGATTGGTGTCGAAGGAGAAGGTTCCATCTGGATTTAAGTCAGACCGAACGTTGGTAAATTCTTCTGGGGGAGTGTCATTAAAGCCAGCGCGGAGGTTTATGATACTACTACTATTGCTGTTGGTAATAATTCCTCTAATTTCAGGGTTGGAGGTGATTTGGTCGTTACTAAGAACTCCGGTGTCTTCTTCTAAAGCAACGCTAACTACAGGTTCATTTCTGATATTGACATTAATGCTAACGCTTTGAGTGTTTCCAGCAACATCGGTGGTAGTAATAGTTAAGTTTCCTGGACCTTGAGGAATTCCATTTAAATCTAAGGGGATATCAAATTCACCATTGGGGTTAACATTAACCGGTTTCTCACCAACATTTTCATTTTCACCAAATCTATAGGTGACACCTACAATGGGAGAACCAGTACCATCTAGGCTACCTCGTAATCTTGCTCCAGGAACCAAGTTAGCATTTTCTGCGGGACTATTTATTTGTAGTAGAGGTACGGTAGTATCAATATTAAATGTCAGGGGCTGAGACATTATACTGACGTTCCCTGCTGCATCTGTGGCTTTTGCAGTGACGTTTTTGGTTCCATCAGTTAACTCTACATTACTCTCTATTTCCCAGGTACCGCTTGAGATTCCTTCCCCTATCAATACTCCATTTTCAAATAACTCTATTTTGGCTCCATTTTCTGCCTCTCCTGCAATTATAGGAGTACTATCTTGGATAAATGTACTTTCTACTCTCGATAAACCCAAGTTAATTGGAGCTTCTGGAGAAATTGTGTCAAATGTAAACTCGAATGTATTACTGCTAAATACTTCTCCAGTACTATCCCGTGCTTCTATCACCAGATTATAAATACCGTTCGGTAATGAACCACCGTTGATGGTAGCTAAATCATCTGCACTTAGAGAGAAATTACCTGCAGTATCTAATTTTGTTGATAAATCCATCGTATTAGGATTACCAGCAAATCTAGCTATCAGTCCAGGAACCTGGTTGATATTACTTACCGTTCCCTGAATTCGTGGGTCTGGTGTGATTTTGTCAGTTGTACTTAATCCACCATCATTTACCAAACTAGTAGTAATTGTAGTTGCTGCTCTTTCAAAGGAATTATTTTCAATACTTATATTAATTAATTGCTGTCCTAGGGGTTGTAAATCCCATCTTTCTTCAGGAGATATGACATCATTTATCGAGTTTAGTTGACCTATTGCTCCTGTTACCTGAAAAACTATATCATTATAATCCCTGTCAGAACCCCCATCAACTCGCATATCTTCCACACCGAAGACACCACCATCCGTACTTCCTGGAACTAACTGCATCATTTGTGCAGCATTTCCAGGATTTGCAGAACTAATGGAGAATAGAGGACGGATTACACCATCTGCAGCAGGATTATCAAAAACCTCTTGGATAGTACCATCAGGAACCATCATCACAGCAAACCTATCTCCTGGATTCATCCGCAGATTTTTAGCTCCAGCGTAATCACCGCTATTGCGATCGCTTTCTCCTAATTCTCCAAATAATTTTGCACCTTCTGCACCATCTCGAATCACAACATAACCCATTTCGGAGTTACTGAGAGCACGACCTGCTGCTTCTCTAATATATTCAGTGGAACCGGGAGTCAATCCTTCCATCCCTTCAAGGTTGAAAATAGCGAATTCACTATTGAGAACACCAGCATCGAAGAGAAAATCAATACTAAATTCACCCGTTGCGTTGACTGTAAATACTCCAGTTTCTTGCAAAGAGTATTCTACGGGAATAGAATCTACAGAGGTAGAATTACTACTATCACCAAAACTAATTAAACCACTATCATCCTCAGCCTTCAATTGTGCTAGCTGATATTCGCTTAAGTCTTGATTTTCAACTAAAGCTGCGAAAATAGCTCCTTCATCTCCAGGAGAATCTTCTGTATTCAGCTTGGAGTCAATGTAATGTCCCATTTCTTCCAGGACAGCATTACTGATTGCTCCATAATTTGTCAGATTATCTTCTACAAACTCTTGGGCTAAATATATTGTGTCTGCACCAAAAGCAGCGTCTGCATTTTCATCAAAGTAAGTTCTAGAAACAATCTCAATCTCAGGAGCTTCTCTACCACTAACAATATCATTCAGTAGACTTTCTGCTTCATCTATTTGCCAGCTATCCCCAAAAGCTTGACGCATTTTAGGAATAAAATCTGAATCGGATGTAAAGCTCTGGAGTTCTTCTAATCCTGGTAACTGCGTATTTTCTGGGAAGAGACCATTTAAGTCCGATAGATGATTATCTGTACTCATATATATTCTTAGTTCAGTAAAAGCACTACACCGACAATTTAGATATATAGCTTCCTTGTCTAATAAAATAAGGTTCTAAATACCTTTCAATATGAGACTAAGAAGCAATTGAAAATATAAAATTCAGAGAAAAATCAGCCTTTTTAGACTGGAAATCAGAATCTAAACAATGTACGTGGTTATACAGTACTTTATAGACTTTCCAGTTATAGCACTTCTTTTTGAGAATGCAATATATACAAAAAATTGTCTAGAAATATTACTTGTAAATACTGATATATAGATAAGGGATGGTGCGATCGCTCAGTTGATGTAAATATTATTTCAGAGGATTTATTATTTCTCCAAGAATTAAACTGGGCACAATTTTCCTAAAATATTGATGAAAAAGAAGCTTTAGATAATTTAGAGTGGAGTTATTGGAGAAATCCGGGATTAATATACGCTATACTCAATTACCTCTAATTGAATTCATGATTTGATGAAGAAACGATCATCCTCCAAACAGTGCTTATTTGCTGCTTTGTGTTTGGGAATATTTTTATCTTCTGCTTTTCTAACCATTGATATTTCTACTGCTAACGATAATCAGAAATTACCTGTGTACGATGTAAAGGTAAGCTCCTCTAACAAAACAATGTTTGCACTAAATTATCCCCAAACCCCTAAAGATAATCAGGTTGACAATTATCACGGTACCCAAGTAACAGACCCTTATCGTTGGTTAGAAGACCCAGACTCAGAAGAAACAAAAGCATGGGTCGAAGCACAAAATAAAGTGACTTTCGCTTATCTGAATGATATTGAAGCTAAAGAGGAAATAAAACAGCGCTTAACCAAACTGTGGGACTACGAAAAATATGGAGTACCATTAAAAAAAGGCGATCGCTATTTTTATTCTAAAAATGATGGTTTGCAAAATCAGAGTGTTCTCTACACTTTGAAAAATCTTGATGACCAACCCCATGTATTGTTAGACCCAAATAAACTTTCTGATGATGGCACGGTGGCATTATCAGGAATATCTATTAGTAATGATGGCAATTTCCTAGCTTACAGTATCTCAACTTCCGGTTCTGATTGGCAAGAATGGAAAGTTAAAAATATTCAAACCGGGGAAGACCTCCCAGACCATTTGAAATGGATTAAATTTTCTGGAGTGTCTTGGACAAAAAATAACCAAGGTTTTTTCTACAGTCGTTATGATCAACCAAATGAAAAAACTAAGTTAGAAGATATTAATTATTATCAGAAGCTTTATTATCATCGTTTAGGAACTCCTCAATTAGAGGATACATTAATTTATCAGCGTCCTGACCAAAAGGAGTGGGGATTTAGTGGTAGAGTTACAGAAGATGGACGGTATCTGATAATTTTTGTTTGGTTAGGTACGGATTCTAAAAATTTAGTTTTTTACAAAGATTTAGATAATTCTGACAGTAAAGTTATAGAGTTGGTGAGTGATTTTAATTCCAGCTATAACTTCATTGACAATGACGACAGTATTTTCTATTTTAGTACAGATTTTAATGCATCTAAAGGAAGAGTTATTGCGATAGATATTAGTAATGTAGATAATCAAAATATAGATAGTAAGAACAAACATCAACAGTGGCGAGAAATTATTCCCGAATCTGAAGAAACCCTGGAAGGTGTGGGTATTTTAAATAATCAATTTGTTGTAGATTATCTCAAAGATGCTCGTAGTCAAGTTAAAATATTCGACTTAGATGGTAAACTAATTCGCGAAGTAGAACTACCTGGGATTGGTTCTGTGAGAGGATTTAATGGTCAACGTGAAGATACTGAGACTTTTTATAGCTTTACTAGTTTTACAAATCCTGGAACTATTTACCGTTATGATATGAAAACTGGTAAAAGTAAAGTATTTAAAGAATTAGAAGTAGATTTCAATCCCGAAGATTATCAAACAAAACAAGTTTTTTATCAGAGCAAAGACGGTACTCAAATACCGATGTTTATTACTTATAAAAAAGGGATAAAATTAGATGGAAATAATCCTACAATCCTTTATGGATACGGTGGTTTCAATATTTCCATAACCCCTAGCTTCTCTGTAAGTAATTTAGTCTGGATGGAAATGGGAGGAGTTTACGCGGTTGCAAATCTGCGTGGTGGTGGTGAATATGGTGAAAAATGGCACCAAGCAGGAGTGAAGGTAAATAAACAAAATGTCTTTGATGACTTTATAGCAGCAGCAGAATGGTTAATTGATAGTAAGTACACTAACCCCCAAAAATTAGCAATCTTAGGTGGAAGTAATGGTGGTTTACTAGTAGGTGCTTGTATGACCCAGCGTCCCGACTTATTTGCAGCTGCTCTACCTGCCGTCGGTGTGATGGATATGTTACGCTTTCATAAATTTACCATTGGCTGGGCATGGATATCTGAA
The DNA here is from genome assembly GCA_050042865.1 of Mastigocoleus sp. Classification (GTDB taxonomy): domain Bacteria; phylum Cyanobacteriota; class Cyanobacteriia; order Cyanobacteriales; family Nostocaceae; genus JBCCDM01. Next base: position 9,602 of record JBHJJE010000071.1, on the reverse strand, counting down.
TATGGTTCTCCTGATAACCCAGAAGAATGGAAAGTACTCTATAGTTACTCACCACTTCATAACCTCAAACCTGGTACAGCATACCCCGCAACTCTGATTACCACTGCCGACCATGATGATAGAGTAGTACCAGCCCACAGTTTTAAATTTGCAGCAGCTTTACAAGCAGCACATCAGGGAGACGCACCGGTATTAATTAGAATTGAAACCAAAGCTGGACATGGTGCTGGTAAACCAACAACTAAAGTAATTCAAGAAAGAGCAGATATGTGGGTTTTTCTGGTGAAAAACTTAGATATCAAGGTGAGTCTTTGACACTCCCCACGGTTATAAATCTGGGGATTCTTAGTTCACAGGGTAGAAAATGAATTTACCCTCACTAAGCATCGTAGATTGAGTTCTCAGATTACTCGCACTCAAATAATTTAATGTTTATTTACACTGTGTTGTACTAGTATTTTATGGCTTCAGTTCATTTTTATAGACTGAAGCTATAGCAGCATCAGCATATGTTAGGACATCCTGATATTGATGATGGAAAAAACGTCCTAACCTCAAAGCGTAGCATTATCTAAGCTAAACATGAACATACTATACTCTGCGATCGCATGATCTAGGATTGCTTTGCTTAACTTTCAATTACAGGTAAATCATTATGCTAAGTAAATATTTGAATATATCTCTAAATATATCTTTAAATATTAGAAAACTAGCTAATCATGTTTTGATAAAAATTTGCATAATTAGCTGTATTCTCACCATATCTATGACAACTGTATTTGGTGGAATTTTATTTAGTCAAAATAGTGTTAATGCCTTTACCCCAAACCAAGTATCTATTAGTCCATTAACTTCTGAGGGTGAAATCATATATGCTCCCATATTCTTAGATGGCAGACAATTATTTCAAATTGCTGCGGTAAGAAGTACAAATAATAACCCTGGTATAAACAGTATTTCTCCTCTACAAGCAAGAGTCAGAATGTACGAGGAAAAATTAGCAGATATCCTCCAAACAGGATTTAATACCCAAACTTTAGTAACAACCGTTGATAAAAGAGAAGGTCAGACCGTTATTTTAATAGGAGACGGTAATAAACTCCAAAAACAGCAACCATTAATAACCGTCACCGAAGTAGACGCTCGCATTCATGGTTTATCAGTAACAGACTTAGCGAATCGTTTTAGCCTGATTATCCGTAGGTCTCTAATTCGAGCACAGTTAGAACGTCAACCAGAATATCTCAAAAGTAAAGCTTTTACATCCGGACTAGTCTTTCTGGGAATTATTGCTGCAACCTGGTTCTTAAGTAACTTATACAAAATATTTCAGAGAAAATGGCGATCGCTTTTAGCGGGTGCTAATGCACCATCCCTTGAAAAATCATCTCCTCAACAGTTGAGGGAATTATCTAACTCACAAACAAAGAGTACTTCCGAAGAAGAAGAAAAAGCCACACAAGTGATGATGACTGCCAAAAAACTTACTTGGCAACGTAAACTTAATTTTAACAAAATTTGGCGTTTACTAATAATAATTGGAATATTCTTAGTATGGGTAATAGGTTTTGCTTGGATAAGCGGACAATTCCCTTTCACTCGTTGGTTAGAAGATTGGTTGTTAACCAAACCGATATTATTAGGGATTATTTTAGCCACGATTTTAGCCATAAAAATAGCCGATATTTCCGTCAACTACTTATTCAAAGAGATTTTAGAAAACTACTCTCAAACACCAGAATATCAAGCAAGAACATTTTCTCGTTTAACAACCTTCTCTAACATTATTCAAGGTATTCTTTGTTTTGTGATAGTTAGTATAGGGGGAATATTTTTTCTGCAAAAGCTACACGTTCCAGTCATACCATTTTTAGCAGGTGCAGGAATTGTTGGTTTTGCAATTTCCTTTAGCTCCCAAAACCTAATTAGAGACTTCATCAATGGTGCTTTAATTTTATGGGAAGACCAGTTTGCCATAGGAGACGTAATTGATGTCGGAAGTACAATTGGTTTAGTTGAAGATATGAATCTACGTATGACCCAAATTCGAGGTCGGGGGGGACGTTTAAGCACCGTTCCCAATAGTTCCATTACAACAGTTCATAATCTTACAAAAAACTGGTCAAGAATTGATTGGACAATCCAAATTAGTCCCAACGCAGACATCGATAAAGCCCTCTCAATTATTAAACAAGTTGGTGATCAAATGCAGCAAGACCCGGAATGGGAAGACGCTGTCATCGACCCTACAAATGTTTTAGGGGTAAACGATATTAATAATCATGGTATCGAGATTTTGCTCTGGTTCAAAACCAAACCTGGTCGTCAATTTGCCGTCGGTAGAGAATTCCGTCGTCGTTTAAAATACGCTCTCGACAAAGAGGATATCGAAGTTGCATCTCCTCGTCAATCCTTCCGATTAGAAAATTCCCCTGCTTTAAATTTCCTCAACTCCCACCCTGATGAGAATTGAGAGTAAGAACTTGTTTATAAATAAAAAATAACGTTTTTGTAGGGTATGTTTTGTCCAAAGTCCAAAACAACTGTTTCTGTGTGTTTTTTGCGAACAACGCCTAGGATTGTTGTGCTGCCTAAGCTAAGTACTCAGACAAAATTAATTGTTATTTGTCATTGCGTTCGTTGAAAACGTTCTCGAAGAGTGTGGAGCATAGCGTAACGTGGCATAAGCTCTATCGAGCAGACTACGTCTTAAGCGTAGTTATGCCGTCAGGCTTTACGCAATACTTTGAGATTGCTTCACTACCGTTCGCAATGACACAAACTATTTTGTCCACTCACTTGTAAAAAATATTGCACCTAGAACTTGGCAATGTAGAGAACTAGCAGCCATCATTAAATTGTTAATATTTTCCTCACTATTACAAGCAGGAGCAACAAATGAGCAGTGATACTCAACAGAAAAACATTTGCTTTTGAAACAATCTCAACACCTTTCTGGTTTATGGCTAGCAACCTAATCAGATAACTTTTTTAGAAATAGTAAGGGATTAATTTGCTCCTATTAGTCATTATTTTGAACTCTTGCGATAAGTATATATACTGAAAAAAAAACGCAAAATATTATGCCACAGCATCCATCATCAACGAATAGGACGCGCCGACGAATCATTCAAGCAGCAGGTTTGATAGGAGGAAGCTTTTTAATCGCTGTTTTTGGTAGGAAGATATGGCAAACCACTTCTTCCCAACAGAAACCAGACTTACCCGAAAAACCAGAGTTATCTCTATCCCCAACACCAACACCAACCAGGTTAAATCCATTATCAGGACTAATGCTAAAAGCCTTTTCTTTTGAAACTGTCACTGTAGATGCAAAGGGAAACATCACCAACCGTCGCAACCAGAAAGCGCAATACTTCACAGAAGACTTGGGAAATGGTGTCACCTTAACCATGGTGCAGATACCAGGGGGAACCTTTACTATGGGTTCGCCAGCAGAGGAAGCAGATAGAAATGACAATGAAGGACCACAGCATCAAGTTACAGTTCCTGGGTTCTTTATGGGGAAATATGAAGTTACCCAAGCACAATATGAGGCAATTATGGGTAAAAATTCCTCTGACAAGAAAGGTAATAAGTTACCTGTAGCTAATATATCTTGGAATGATGCGGTAGAATTTTGCAACCAGCTCAGTCAAAAAACAGGACGTACCTATCGTTTACCCAGCGAAGCAGAGTGGGAATATGCCTGTCGTGCTGGAACTACTACACCCTTTCATTTTGGGGAGACGATTACTACTGAAATAGCAAACTATAACGGGAGGGGCTGGGCTGCAGTCAGATCATTCCCATCACAACCAGGCAATTACGGTCAGGGTCCAACGGGCAAATTCCGTAACCACGGTACAGATGTAGACACTTTTTCGCCTAATGCCTTTGGTTTATATGATATGCATGGGAATATGTGGGAATGGTGCCAAGATACCTCGCATAATAATTATGAAGAAGCACCCACAGATGGTAGCGCATGGACTAGTAATAGTAATCCTCATCGAATTGTGCGGGGTGGTTCTTGGCGCAATGTTCCTCTATATTGCCGCTCTGCCTCCCGCTACAGCTTTAAACCAGACCACGATAACGCCAATGTCGGGCTGCGGGTTGCATGTGTTGTTGATGGGCTTGCTAAGACTTTTAAGTAGCCTTTTATATTCTTCCTGTTTTTCGACTTCTTTATGTTTAAAGTAAGCAATAATTAACACAAGCACGGACACGCGGAAGCGTTTACGTAGTATAGTCCTAGGTAAGGTCTTGGACAGAATTACCTTGCTTTTGCGTAAGTCCAAAAAATAAAATAACCCATCTTACTAGTTGCTCCAGAAGCAAGGAAGCAGAGGGGAAAACTTTTTAAATTAACCTACTTACCTTCCATCCACGCTAAGGGAAAATCCAATAAAAAAAATTAAAATAAGATATCGTACAAACTCACAACATTTTATTATTTTGTGTGAAAATATTCAGTAATACCTACGTCTTATAACGAATCAAGCCACAAAAGTTTCTCGTGGAGACAAGAATGAATATCCAAAAATCAGACTTTTCACATCTCGGATATCACATTAAAAATGAACTAGGAAGGAATCGCTTCGGAGGACGTATCACCTATCTTGCGGAAGTAGAGGACTCCAAAAACCAAGTCGTCATTAAAGAATTTCGCTTTGCGGATGTAGATACCAACTGGTCAGGATTTAAAGCTTATGAGCGGGAAATAGAAGTACTCAAACAGTTAACTCATCCCCATATACCCAAATATTTAACATCCTTTGAAACACCCCAAGGTTTTGGTTTAGTACAGGAATATAAAGATGCACCATCACTAGCGGTTGAAAATCATTTTAATTCCCAACAGGTCAGACAAATTGCTATATCAATTTTAGAAATATTAACTTATTTGCAACAACGCACACCCCAAATTATTCATCGAGATATTAAACCTGAAAATATTTTAGTTGATAAAAATCTTAACGCTTATTTAGTTGACTTTGGATTTGCCAAAGTTCGTAACGGGGAAATAGCTCTAAGTAGCGTTGCTTCTGGAACACCTGGTTTTATACCTCCGGAAGAATACTTTGGTCGAGATTTAACCGAAGCATCAGATTTATACAGTTTGGGTGTAACTTTAATGTGCTTATTGACTAACACGCGCTCATTTGAAGTTAGTCAATTAATAAATGATGACTATAGTTTTAATTTTAAGTCTTTGCAATCGTGGTTAAACCCAGAATTTATAGATTGGTTACGTAAGATGGTAGAACCAAATATAAAATACCGGTTTGCAAATGCAGCAGCAGCACTAGAAGCATTAGAAGACATCTCATTTACCTTAAAATCAAGCCCTGTAAAAGTTCCGACTAAACAACTAACCTTGACCCAAGGTCTGACAATTTTAGGATTGATTTCGGTGAGTGTAACAGGAATTCAAGAAATTGAAGAAATTTCTGCTTATAAAGAACAACAACAACAAAAATTAGCTATCCAACAGCAACAAATTCGACGACAGGAAACAGATATTTATCGTCTCCTACGAAAGCAAAAACAGTTAGAAAATCGAATAAATCTACTTAATAGAAGAGTCAATAGAAAAACATTTCAAAGCTTTGTAAATTATAATTTATCTAATAAAATAGCAAAATTACAGACAAGCAAAGAGTGTAATTACTGCAATCTACAGAAAGCAAACTTAACTAATTCTCAACTCAAGGGTGCAAGTCTTAAAAATGTAAATTTAAAATTTAGTAACTTAGTAAACGCCAATTTAGAAAACAGTAATTTAACCAATGCAAATCTTAAATATTCCAATCTAGAAAATATAAAATTTAATAATGCAAATCTCCAGAATGCAAACTTGAACAGAGCCAAACTTAGAAATGCAGTTTTACAGAATGTAAATTTATCAAATGCGAACTTGATGTATGCGAAATTATATAATGCCGACTTGCGTAATGCAGACTTACGGGGTGCAAAACTCCGCAGAATTAAGCTCAGTGGAGCTGATTTACGGGGTGCAAACTTGAAATACACCAATCTTGATGGTGTTGACCTCAGCAATGTCAAACTAGAAGGTGCAATTATGCCAGATGGTCACAAACACCGTTAAAATTAGAGCGATGGTGTACTAACACCCGCTAAGAGCGATGGTACGTAGTACCCGCCTTCGGCGATCGCGCAAGATAATATCCATCATAAGCGATATAATTCCCATGGGAATTTGTTGGAGAAATAGCAAAATAATCAATTATTTGTCACAATACCCCGCTGGTGCGTGACACTAAAAAGCTTATTACTGCGCTCTGGGTTAGTCAAAGTGTTACGTGTCCCTACAAAAAAATGTCAAGTTGCGTAAGTCCTATAAATAGTTAAAATTATTAAATTCGCACTTAAGTAATTATACTAACAACTAAAGTAATAAAATACTTAAAGTCTGGGTTTTCTCTGTAGTAAAAAAATCAGACTTTCATATATAACAGTATACAGCGTATACATCACATACATTGTATATAAAGTTGATAAAAATTTTATAGAAACCGAGTATAAATTTGTAAACAGAGGAAATTATTTATACAAAATTATCGTGGATTACTGTATTTACACGATAAGAACCTAATTTCATTATTACTGGCAAAGCCGAATTTCTTATTACTAATAAATGCTCAGAAATTCTAAATAAAGTTTACACCCAGACAATTTGTCATAGCGATCGCCGAAGGCGGGGTACTACGTACCATCGCATAAAGCTTTGCGTTGACCTAGGTTTCCTCAATAGAACTCATAGGTTACAAACGGAAATTCGAGCGCGGACATACTGAGTAAACGAACTCGGACGTAATTACAAAATTTTTGCGTAAGTTCTAACTGGACTTAAATCTATTTTTATGAATCCTAATATTTAATTTGTTATTAGGGTCATCTTTCCATCTCTAATGTTTGAATACAAAGCTTTTCAGGCATTTTTCTATATTTATAGCAACTAACTAGCAACTACATACAGTAATTAAATAAGGATTGATACAATAATGGGATTTCAAGCAAAAACAACATTAGCAATATCACAACAGAAAGTAACAAAAAATACCTTAAGTACCTTTAAATCAAAAAAACACCTGGTTATTATTGATTCCGGTGTCGAAGACTATCAAACCCTTGCTAACGGAGTTCTTCAGGGAGTAGAAGTTTTCATCTTGGATTCTCACCGTGATGGTGTCGAGCAAATCACCGAAATTCTTCACTCTTTTTCCCTCACTTATAGTATTTCCCTTCATATTGTTTCCCACGGTACCCCAGGAACTCTCTATCTAGGTAGTGGTAGACTTAGCCTTGAGAATCTCAACTTCTATACACAACAGATTCAGTCTTGGACAGTCAGCGAATTAATGCTTTATAGCTGTAACCTTGCCCTAGGAGATGCAGGTGAAGAATTTATTGACAAATTACACAATCTGACCGGAGTAAATGTAGCTGCATCACGTCGAATAATTGGTGGAGGGTATTGGTCTCTTGAGTTTAATCCTACAGAAACTCCAGCCATTTCACCTTTCCACAAAGCGAGTTTATTAACTTGGAAAGGACAATTAGCACCAACTATCAATAATCTCGACAACTCATTTTACACAGAGCAAAATTCTCCAATCACTCTCGATAGTGACATCACATTCTCAGGTGGTGCGAACTATGGAGGTGGCTATCTTGAGTTCAGTCTGAGTAATCCAACCTCATCTGATTTTCTTTCCCTAAGTACTGATGCAAATCCCTCCACTGTCAATGGTGAAATTTCTATTGTTGGTAATATAGTCTATTTGGGTGATGGAACTAATGCAGTAATCATTGGTAACCTAGACTCAACACTTAATGGTCAGAACGGTCAAAACTTACGAATCAACTTCACAGCTGGCTTCGCAAACAGCGATTTCAGTATCGGTTCCCCTGGTGATACTATCATCACTGATTGGACTACTGTTAATCAGCAGGTGAAATTCGGTACTGATACCATTGCTGGTTTGGCAACACCAACAGATACTACCATTCCGCCCGATGCACCCAACTCTGACCAGAATACACCGTCAAGTCCAGGTACGATGACAACAGTCCTCGACTCTAACCAAAGCAGTGGGTCTGGTAATTCTGTGCGATTGACGAGTTCAAATATAACAACTCAGCAAGGATTTGATATTGTTCGCGGTCCTTACATTTACAGTAATACTACAGTATCTTTATCTGTTGGAGAGCAACTGTCCTTTGAATGGCAGGCTGAAGGGGGAGGTGATGCTTATGATGTTTATGGTTATATCATCGATGTCAATAATGGTCATATTGAGACTATTCTGGACGAAACTGGTAGTAGCGAGACGGCATCCACAGCTTGGGCAACTGAGACAATTACCGTATCTCAGGCTGGTGAATATCGATTTGTTTTCGTTTCCGGTACTTACGATTTGACTGGTGGTAAGTTGGCAGGTGCACAGTTATTTATTGATAATGTGACTGTTACAGCATCACCCTCTGTTGCTGTAGACGATAGTCATGTATCAACTATTGCTCAGAGAGTTCAGTATAGTGACACTTCTGATGCTCCCGAGACATTGAAAACCCTCACTGTTTCAGTTGAAAATACTGCTAGCGAGACAGCAAATGCTAACGCAACCATCAGCATCACACCTGAAAATGATCCTCCGGTTCTTACCTCTGCTCTAGACCCATCCATTCCAGAAAACACGACTACCACTACAGTTACGGCAACAGATCCAGATAACGACAACAATACATTTACTTATTCAATCACCGGTGGAGCAGATGTTTCTTTATTCAATATTGATACTAATACAGGTGAATTGAGCTTTGACAGTCCTCCTGACTTTGAAAATCCAGGAGATAATGGTGGCGATAACATTTACGAAGTAGAAGTAACTATCTCAGATAATAATAGTGCTACAAGTTCTCACACCTTATTGGTAACAGTTAGCAACGTAAATGATAATTCTCCAGTTATCACCTCCTCTAACACTGGAATAATAGAGGAAAATAACACTACTGTCACAACAATTACATCAACAGATATAGATGGAGATACACCTACTTATTCAATTACTGGTGGAGCGGATTCTTCCTTATTCAGCATTGATACTAATACAGGTGAATTAAGCTTTGATAGTGCTCCAGATTTTGAAACTCCCGGAGATAATGGTGCAGATAATGTCTACGAAGTAGAAGTAAGTGCATCAGATGGAGTAAACACTACACCTCAAACCTTATCAGTAACGGTCACAGACTCCAACAATGATAATGCTCCAGTACTTACCTCTGCTCCAAATCCATCAGTTGCAGAAAATACAACAACTGTTACCACAGTTACAGCGAGCGATGTAGATGGAGATATACCTACTTATTCAATTACTGGTGGAGCAGACTCTTCCTTATTCAGTATTGACACCAATACAGGTGAATTGAGCTTTAATGGTGCTCCTAACTTTGAGAATCCTGCTGACAATGATGGTAACAACGTCTATGAAGTAGAAGTAAGTGCATCAGATAGTTTTTATACAACTACTCAAACCTTATCAGTAAGTGTAAGTAATCAAAATGAAGCTCCG
>JBHJJE010000070.1:0-55642 GCA_050042865.1 Mastigocoleus sp. | reverse complement strand
AGCTCGATTGAAACGAAAGACTCTTTGCTATTCTAAATCTGAAGTAATGCTCAGACATTCAATTCGATTGCTGATTCATTATCTTAAATTTTGGGATGTCCCAGTTCCTTATGTAAAAAAGTATTCTTACTTTTAGCGATCACCTATGGTGGATGCTACCGCATCATCGCTTACAGCGGGTGCTACCGCACCATCGCCCTTCTGGCGGGCACCTATGTGCCATCGCTTCGCACCACCCCTTGGAATCATCACATTTCCTCATAATCATACTTCCATTCACCAACACCTTATTTAAGTAAGTCGGTACAAATAAATCAAACTATGTAACGAATTATAAACAAGACTCAAGACCTTGCGTAAAGCCTGACGGCATAGCTGAAGCTTAAGACGTAGTCTGCTCGATAGAGCTTATACTTCGTTCCACTACGTTCCACTCGTAATGACATACCTTTAATTTTTAACGCCGACCTACTTAACTGACAGTCATGGATTATTGTATTCAATCTTTTCATAAAACTTAGATAGGCAATACACATCCAAATAGATTATACATAAAATTATTTTTTTGAATATAAAGCAACTTTTGCTACATCTGTTAAACAAAGTAATTTCGTGAGATAAATGAATAAATTCTCATTATTAATGAGATTGTCGTCAATTAGACTTTTTTTTGTTACTTCTATCACTCAGCACTGAAAGTTTAAGTATAGATTCATTGCATTTTTTACGTATATAAATTATTTTGTTACACATTTAAAATAAAAATACAGCATTTAAACTGATAAAAAAATCTGAAATCTTTCTGATATTTGTTATCGCTATATTTAAAGTTTGTAACCTAATATAGCGATCGCAAAAAAAGTAGTTGTAATACTTGGCATCAAAACTGTGCTTTCAATTCCAATTACTTCAAAAATTTCTGCTTCCTTTAGCATTACAGTTTTACTTTATATTTTCTCAATATAAACAAACAGGCAGTAGACATTGAGCGATGGTGCATTCTTCAACCGCCATATATTTTTCCTAGTTCACCTTCATGAAAGTAGTTATAGTAACTACAAGATTGCGATTCACATTTTTCTACTCACCATTCACCATTTCCAACACTTTCACAGCTTTTTATGAATACAGATTGGCAAACTCAGGATAGATTTTTAGAACTGCGCTCCAAATGGATGACACTAATTGGCGAACATCTCCAAGATGAGACAGGGCAAGTTCTCGAATACTGGCGGATAGAAAAAGCAGACTCGGTAGTTATTTTACCAATTCAAAACCAAAAGCTAATTTTACCGTTACCAACTTATCGTCCAGGAATGGGAGAAAAAACCCTTGATTTCCCCGGAGGAAGGGTGGAAGAGGGAGAGGAAGTTATTAAAGTTGTGCCCAAAATTCTGCAACGAGAATTAGGAATTACATCGGAAAGTATTTCCCAACTGACACCCTTAAATACCCAGGGTTGGACTATAAATAGTTCCTTCTCTAATCAGAAATTATTTGGCTTTGTTGCTGAACTAGAAGCCACTGTACAAATTCCATCAAATTTACTTGGAGCTATGTACCTGATTAATCAAGATAGTATGGCATCCTTACTTAATTCCTTGAAATGCTTGCAATGTCGAACTGTATTGTTGGAGTGGTGGACAAAATCAAATCTTGGAATTTGACAATTTGAAAATACCTCCTTGGATACTCCTTGGGTAAGTCCTAAATATTTTGAGCGTTGAAGAAAGGTCTTTCTCAGTTTTCTCATTTAACTCTTAAGTTATCCTCAGTTAGTCATCATTACTTCCTCAGCATCTTCCTCGATATTAGTAATCAAGGAAAGAGAAACAAACCAACAACCACCGAGGAAAAATCATGAAACTTAACAAATTTGCTGCTTCTACAATTACATCAATCATATTATTAGGTAGCATTGGACAATTAGCAATCAATGTGCAACCAGTAAGAGCCAATCATCCCAGCAGTGGTTTTGAGTTATCAAGAAAGCCCAGACAATCAAAGTCTTTACTTGCATCTGGTAAATTTGTTAAGGCAGAGAAAGCAACCACTGGTAATGCTAAAATCTTTAGCATTAATGGCAAGCGTTATCTCAGGCTATCTAAAGAATTTAGCACTGGAAACGGTCCTGATGTAAAAATTATCTTACATAAAAATAACAGCGTACCTGCAAATATTAAAGAAGGAAACTATATTAGCCTTGCACCAATCAAAAGCTTCAATGGTTCTCAAACCTATGCAATTCCATCTAATATAAATCTTGATAACTATAAATCTGTAGGAATCTGGTGTGAAGAGTTTAACGCTACTTTCGGTTACGCTAGCTTGCAGGATGCTTAAGTTAAAAGTTTTATTCTATACTTAAAATTTATACGTATTTTTTATTCTTCTAATACCACACATTATTTGCGATCGCAGCCAGTTTAATTATCTAGTGCTGCTTTTTTCTTTTTTATATTTAAGGGTTTTATTACCAAAATTGAAATCACAGTATCATGAAGATTTCAGCTTATCCCAAGTTTAGATTTATTAGCCCCCTCTCCAAAATGGAGAGGGGTTGGGAGAGGTTCTCCTAAAGAGCAGACAAAATCTTTTCTGTATACTGCTTCTTGGGTTGTAAACCAGCAAGTTGTGTTAATATTTGCTGTTGTTTAAGTAAAACTACTGTTGGAGCACTTCTAACTCCATGTTCAATAGCTAATTCAGGTTCTTCGGTCATATCGAGTTCTACTATATGCAATTTTCCTGCATTATCAGTAGCTATCTGCTTTAATACCGGTTCTAGCGTCTTACAGGAGGGACAATATGGAGCAACAAACTTGAGGATGATTAGACAGTTAGACTCTTGTTGTAACCATTCCAAAGCTGCTTTTCCTGTAAAGAAGCTTTGATCGAGAGAAAAAGTATCTTGCATATCTGTCTCCAAAATAAATGTCTAATAAACTTCTAAAATCTTCTAAATTCAATGAAATATCATCCAAATACTGGATATATCAGCACAAGTCATAGCTAGGGACATATAAGAAAGCTCTATTGATTGCCCTTTATAGTAAATCTCTTGGAGGATGTTTGAATCCTTTATTATTACTGTTTTTAAATACCAAAAATAACAGCGAATACTAGCTTCCAATAAACCACTGAGTTCCTGTAAATAGGTAATATCCACCGGTAAAAATTAGTGCAATAGAGCCGAAACGGATAATCCCCTCAGAATGCTTTAAAAGTTTGTTACTCTGTTTTGCAAGTCCTGTAAATAGACTCGCTAGGAATATCAAAATAGTATAACCTAAAGCATAACTGACCATTGTCAGGGTACCTAATATCTGCGAACCCGTTCCTGCTGCTGCTGCTAATACTGCAAATAATACCGGACTAGCACAGGGAGAACTAACTAAAGCAAAAGTTAAACCAACCCCATAGGGTCCTGCTTGGGGAATATTTACATTCATCTGGGGTAAAGGTATTTTCACTACACCCATCAACCATAAACCCATGATACCCATAATTATTCCCACAACTATATTAATATAGCCCCGGTAATCCACCATTACTGCTCCAGCAAAGGATGAAGCTAAACCAAATAGGCTTAAAATAGTGACTGCCCCTAAGACAAATAGACCAGCCTTAGTAAAAGCATCCCAACGAGACTTAATCTTCAGAGTCCCGATATAGCTGAGATTAACCGGTAAAAGAGCTAAAATACAGGGAGATACACTAGCGATCACTCCACCAGTAAATGCTAAAGGTAGTAATATTAAAGGATTCGCAGTATCTTGCTGGTCAAACCACTTTTGATAACGGTTTTCGATGAGTGAAATTAGTCTTTCGACCGGATGAGCGATCGCAGGTCCCAAGGTAAGAACTACAATTAATGCGATCACTCCCAATCCACCATAAATCAGCCATTTTTTACGTCTTCGAGAACCTGGGGAGATATTTTCCTCAGTTGAAGATTGGGACATTTTATTCATAGAGCTTTCTTTCATAGAGCTTTCTTATAAGTTGTGAAGATTATTAAATATAGAGATTTATTTACCCCAAAATGAGGGGCAAAAAAACTATTATTCAATTAACTTTTAGCTAAAGCAGCATCAATCACCTTGGTGTAGTCATCCTTGTTGGGATTATTCTTAAACATTGTTAAAACGTCTCCAGTTGCTGGATCTATAATTGCAACTGTACTTGTTTTACTCTTAGTTTTTTCGAGAAATTTACCCAAACCAAGTTTTTCTGCCTGTGCTTTGGTCTGTGTAACTTTGGCTTTATCAGTTACATCTAACACAACAAAATTAACTTTCCCTGAGTATTCATTCTTAAGCTCTGTAAGAGTTGGAGCAATATTTTTACAACCAGCGCACCAGGTCGCAAACACATCCACCAAGACAGGTTTACCTTGAAGTTCTTGTGCTAAAGGTCCTCCCACAGAATCCAGTTTTCCTGCACAGGGATTCTTTGCAGCACAGGGATTCTTCGCAGCGCAAGGATTCTTAGAACCACAGGGATTTGCATTAGACACCTCGGTAGAAGATGGATTTTGGGAAGCACTATCCGAGCTTGCATTGCATGATACTGTCAAAACCAGAGCACTCGCACAAAGTAGACCAAGTAAAAATTTAGTAGGCTTGTACATTAGTTTATTTTTATCCTCACATTTGTATTCAAAGATGCACTCACAGTTTTACCTCAAAGTCAAAAACTGTTTTTTTGTGCTTCTGTTTATTAAGACGACTGAGTTATGAAATTGGATTTAATAAAATTTATTTTAAATTTTTCTACTCTGAGGAGCTTTGTATTGAACAAGTATCTCCTACCTGTGAGAGGTTTGAAGCAACCATGGTTAATTTTAGAATTATTCAGGACTTACGCAACTAGATTTTGTCAAGTCGCTTCGCTCCAATTCAAAATTCAAAATTCCGGCATTCGAATCAGTGGGGGTTTGTACCCGAAATTAATTAATTCAAAATTTTTGAATTCTTCAAAATGGTCAAGCATTCTAATCAGTATTTTAGGTCTTGTGGTTTTACAACCTATGATCAGGGGATTATTGAATGCTACAAAGCCATGTTAATTTTGAGTTTTGCGGCAGAGGTATTGCATCTGAAGCGACCAAAGCACTTGCTCTGAGTCTATCTAAACACCAAGAGGTTCAAGCATATTTTTATCCAGAAAATAGAGCGGCTCATAAGGTTGCAATAAACAGTAGTTTTGATTGTAGAGGTCTTTCAATGCACAAAAATTTTGGCTTTGAAGGTATTCTGTTTATTTACAATTATCATACTACCTTCTAATTAGGAAAAATAGCTCAGCTATCTTTTTTCCTAATTTCTTCTAGTTTCTTCTTAAATGGAATAGAACCACATATTTTCAAGAGTCAAGGTACAGATTATCTAAGGGCATTTATGGTTTTTATACAGGTTGATTACCTTTCCTGTTGAAATAATTATATCAAAGCAGCGGCAGGATAAATCCTGCTACGCCGCTTTTATCCCCGGTTTAAAAGCACAGGGTTTTCAGCATTCTTCTTATAATCCTACTTCCTTTTCCCTTTACTCAACAAGTTGTACATTTGCAACTTCATCGATATATCCTAATTCCTTAAGTTTCTTCAAAACATTGGATACACTCTCATCTAACTCCTCAAGGTCAGTACGACATTCTACTGTAGGATTTAAAGGAGGCTCGTAAGGGTCATCGATTCCTGTAAAATTTTTAATTTCTCCAGATCTAGCGCGTTTATAAAGTCCTTTAACATCCCTTTCTTCACATACTTTCAAAGGAGCATTTACGTATACTTCAACAAAATCTCCAATTTTGTTCTTAATCTCTTCACGAATTTCACGATATGGGGAAATGGCTGAGACCAGGACAATTACGCCATTTCTGGTTAGTAAATGAGCCACAAATCCAATACGACGAATATTTTCATCTCTATCAGCTTTACTAAAACCTAACCCCTTAGTAAGATTCTCGCGTACTATATCACCATCTAAAACTTCTATTTTGCATTCCTGAGCACGTAGTTTTTCTGCAACTGCTTTGGTAATAGTTGTTTTTCCCGCACCACTCAATCCAGTGAACCATACAGCAACACCACTTTGATTCATAATTCATTTTCTCCTAATAAATAACAATCAATTTAGAACAATTTAATGTAAATACTTATCATTAAATACACTTAAATAGTGCACTATATATGTTTACATTCAGTCTCGCTTCATCAGGAAAATTATTATGCGTATCATGTATTTGAAAGTACATTTTTTAGAAGGGATTGACTAGTAAATTTCCTGTCAATACATACAATATGTACTTACATGTAATATGGTCAACTAGACCTAATCCAGATGGCAATTTAAAGAGATATAGATTGGATTTCTAATATTTTATTTTTAATACATATTTTTAATAAATAATTTACATAATTGAATAAATTAAAAACCCTGAAACTCCTTAAGCGCCAGTGGTTTTACTTATTTTAGAAAACCGAGTGTAATATAACACATTTTTTTATGAGTGACCATTCTGAGTGTGTAAGATTCAAATCTGACACTAATACCATGAACTAACAATTAATTTATTGTAACCATAGTTACAATCTACATAATGAGAATTATATAAATTTATGTTTATTTTACTGAAATGGTACAGATTTAGAAGTGAATTGTAGTAAAAATAATACTGGATTGTTTAAGTAAGAAAAATCATACACTCAAATTAAAATACGTTAAATATATATGTATCACTTCATTAATAAATACGTAATTATGAGAAACCAATGCGGGAACATGAGTACAGAATAATATTAACCAGAATTTCTTACTGATATTGCCCTTACTGGGTAATATAAGAAATCTGTGCCAAGCAAAGTTTTTCCGTCAATTAATCTAAGTATCATATTATTACACAAATATCTATAAATAATAAAAGCCTAAAAATATAAAAAAGTAATTTTATTTACCTTGAAAAAAGAAATATAGCAGATATTTTAGTCGATCCAATAAATTAAATATGAGCATTTTTTTGACTCTTGCTATAGTCTTTCTTACCCTGATTAGTTTTATTTGGGAAATACTACCAATTGATATTACAGCGATCGCGGTAATGATCATGTTGATGATCACGGGATTGGTAACTCCCCAAGAAGGTATTTCTGGTTTCGGAAATTCAGCAACTATCACCGTTATGGCTATGTTTATTCTGAGTTCAGGAATAGCTAGAACCGGTGCAATTGATGTAGTGAAGCAATTGCTGATAAGTGGGGGAGGAAAAAATTCTCGGAAACAAATTTTAGTAGTGGGGATAATCGCAGGTCCAATTAGCGCTCTGATCAATAATACTGCTGTAGTGGCAGTTTTTTTACCGGTAGTAGAAGATTGGTGCGATAAACAAAGGATTTCTCCATCAAAATTGTTGATACCCCTATCATTTGTAACAATTCTCGGAGGAATGTTAACTTCCATCGGAACATCTACGAACGTTTTAGCAAGCGACTTATCTGAGAAACTTGGGTATGGTGCTTTTAGTCTATTTCAATTTACTAGCTTGGGATTGATTATTTTTATTGTAGGTTTGACCTACTTAGCTTTAGCTGCACCTAGAATATTACCCGATCGTAAAATTCCTAATACCAGCGCAATTAATCAAAAATATGACCTCCAAGACTATGTGAGTGAAATAGCGATCGCCAAAAATTCTGTTTTAATCGGAAAAACATTACGTCAAACCCAACTGCAAAGAAAATTTGATTTAGATGTACTCGAACTAATACGGGACGATGATCATTTTCCTCAACCCATAGCAAATAAGGTTTTACAGCTAGGAGATACTTTAGTAGTCCGGGGTAGTAGAGAATGTCTTTTAAAAGTAAAAGATGAAGAAGGGATCGAACTCTTACCAGATATGAAATTTGGTCAGACAGCTTGGGACAAGAATTTGCGTTCTAATGAAGAAGGTATTGTAGAAGTTCTTATTCTGACGAGTTCTAATTTAATTGGTTCTACATTAAAGGATATTAGATTTCGACAACGCTACAATACTACCGTCTTAGCAATCCGTCGTGGAGATGCATTAGTTAGAGATAGACTAGGAAAGGTAAAATTACGTTTTGGGGATTTATTACTGCTGCAAGGACCAAATGAAAGTATTCTTGGACTTCAAACCAGTAGAGATTTATTGGTGATAGGAGAAAGAGATATAGAAACACTACGAAGAGACAAAGCTGGTATAGCTGTAGCTATTGGTCTAGGGGTAGTAGTTCTGACTGCATTGAATTTATTACCGATATTAGTAAGCGCTTTATTAGGAGTACTGTTAATGGTAGTTACAGGTTGTCTAAAACCTGGTGAAATATATCAAGCAGTACGTTGGGATATTATTTTTCTCTTAGCTGGTCTAATTCCTCTGGGAATTGCAATGGATAATTCTGGAACAACTCAATGGTTAGCTCAGAATTTAATTACTATGGGGGGGAAGCTTTCAGGATACTGGCTGTTAACTTTATTTTATATTGTGACTGTTTTAATTACAGAAGTTTTATCTAATAATGCTTCTGTAGTATTACTTTTACCTGTAGCAGTAGAGGTTGCAAAAAATCTTGGTTTCAATCCAATGGCTTTTATATTAGTAGTAACTTTTGCAGCTTCTAGCAGTTTTATGACTCCTATTGGCTATCAAACTAACACCATGGTCTATAGTGCTGGTGGTTATAAGTTTCTAGATTTTGCCAAAATAGGTGCTCCCCTAAGTTTAATTATGAGTTTTATAGTTCCTCAGTTAATTATTATTTTGTATGGTTTGTAAGTTTAATAATAATAATTAATTAATTATTTATTTAATTATTTGTGGATTATACGGTTAGTTAAAAACTACATAAAAGTTATATTTAATATAAGTATTACTAATTAAATATATTTGTAAAAATGCAGAATCCAATTTTTATTCTTGGTTCTCATAAAAGTGGTTCTAGTCTGATTAGAAGTATGCTGGATAATCACCCAGAACTATTTGTTATTCCTACTGAGAGCCATTACTTTCAATATACTGGTCATTGGGTAGATTACAGACTACGATATGCATCACCGAAAGACATGGATAAGCAGTCTTTAATTGAGTCACTTATCCAGTTAGTTGAGAGAAAAAATAATCATTCTGACCCATATGGTGACTCAGTTATTAATGGAAAATTCAATGTAGCAAAATTCAAAGCATTTCTGGAGGAAAGTTGTTTTGAATCTCCTCAAGAGCTTTTTGAAAATTATGTGAAAGGGTTACATTTATCTTTAACAGGTGAGTATCTGCCTGAACATATAAATCCTGTCGAAAAGTCAGTTGAACATGCCGAATTTGCTGTCTTTCTACAACAGATGTTTCCGGCTTGTCGCTTTATTCATATAGTACGTAATCCCTATGCTAGCCTTGTTGCGATTCGTAAGTCTAAGACCAAGAAAAACTATCCACTTGTATCTGATTTTGTCTTGTCATTGCAAAATTCTTACTATAACCTTTACAAAAATCAGCGATTACTTAGCAATTATTTAGTTGTTACATATGAAGACCTTTTAACCCATACCGAAAAGACGATGCAGACGATTGCAAATTTTCTGGACATCAAGTTTGTGGATTCACTTCTGACACCAACACTCATGGGTGGTTCTTGGAATGGTAATAGTTCTAGTGGTGTAGGTTTTACAAAAATTTCATCTGCACCTCTGGAAAAATGGAAGAGTCAGATAAATGATTTAGAAATTCGGTTAGTCAATAGTTTTTTACAACCAGTATTAGAAAAATTTGGTTATGAGCAGCTAAAACCAAAAAAATCCAAATTTTACCCAATTACAGGTGAAGGTTTAGAGACCTATCTGAAGAATCGTTCACTGCTCTGGTTGGAGCCAATTCCTTCTCGGAGTCCATAATGTTGGATTTGAGTATAAGCCGTATATTATATATTTTATTATTAAATGTATAAGTTCGGAAATTATAGTTTATGTGGCTTAGGAAGTTACTTGTTGACACTCTTCACCACAAAGGTAAGTTTGTTTTAGGTTTCCGGAGAGAAGATTCTTGCTTGAACGAACCCAGATAAAATTCTAAAATTTCTTTCATTGATAATCTATGTACATTAAGGATATTACCCTTTCTTTCATTTCAGGACTCGCAGGGTGATATTCTTTTCTTTCCTTAAGTTATTATTAAATGGTTCTCCGTCCTAAAAAACATATTGTAAAATCCTTAAATAGGAATGATTTGAGTATTTATTAGAAAATGTGTTAGTTTGATTCGTTGCAAGATTGAGTTAAATTTTGTAGCAGGACCCCCGCAAAAGCGAGTACTTTGAATTTTTAATCCCCCTGCAGAGCTTGAATAAGAGATAATAAGAGTAGGAAAGGGAAAAATATTTATTTAAAAATATTTATAAAAATATTTATTTACTACAATTAAATCCAATCGTCTTTCCCAGTCGTCATAAAAATAGATAACACTCTCAAGAGTTAGTACTTCTTGGTTTAATGTCTTGGTTGAATTTTTTGATTCAATTCTTGATTTAGTCTGGAAAAGAGGTGATGAAACAACAAAATATCCTTACAATGCTCCTGTATTAATTTAGACTTGACTTTTTAGCATGGAGCCTAAATTTTCTCAATCAGATTCCTCGGAGGTTTCATCAAATAGCGATGAAGCTTTATTTGAAGCTTTAAAAACTGGTGACTCTTCAGCATTGGCTGTTTTATTCAATCGTCACGGTCGTCTAGTTTATGGACTAGCGTTGAAGATTTTAGGAAACTCCCAAGAAGCTGAGGACTTGACTCAGGAAATTTTTCTCAATTTTTGGCGTAAAGCATCTAGCAATCCTGACTGTCGGTTTTTCGTACGTTATTTAGTAACGATAACGCGATCGCGGTCAATTGATAAACTGCGTGCTCGTAAAAGACAACTCAAACTTGTGGAAACATGGGGACAGACAATGACTACTCAAGACAAACCCGAACCATCACCGATTGAGAAAGCTACTTTTGCTGAGCGATCGCAACGAGTTATTAATGCTCTTTCGCAGTTACCCCAAAAACAGCGTCAGGTAATTGAGTTAGCTTATAACCAAGGACTAAGTCACTCAGAAATAGCCAAACATTTGGATATTCCTTTAGGTACGGTAAAAACCTGCACTCGTCAGGGATTAATAAAACTTAAGCGCATTTTATTAGATGCCGATCTATTATATGAATAAGTCTTTTAATTTAGAGTATACAAGAAATCTAGCTGCGGGATTTGTGGTTGATGACCTCACTCCCGAAGAGAATGAAGAATTTCGTCGGTTGCTCGAAATACATCCAGAAATAATTGCAGAGATTGATGATTTGCAGGAGGTCCTGCGACAGGTTGTAGATGGTTTTACTGAGGTAGAAGCACCGACTCACCTACTATCAAAAATTCTTGAGCAAGTTGAAGTCTCCCAGGAAGAAAGTCTAGGGAGAACTGTTATTAATAATGCTGAAGTTAAACAAACTAATATAACTGCTAATCAAACTAATATAAACAATACAAGTAATACAAGTAATATAAATAATAATTCACCATTTAGGTTATTCGCTTTATCGCGAACAAAAATAGCTATTGGTGTTACTGCTCTATTTGCTCTATTTATAAGTATTGATAATTACCGTTTACGGCATAATCTAAGTATTGCTACTGGGCAGAATCAGGAATTGCAACGGAATCTCAACCAAGCGCAAGTAGTTAAAAGTCTACTTCAAAATTCCCAAACCCGATTATTTACTTTGCAAGGAGTTAATTCTACTAAATCCGGTTCAGGGAGAATGATTGTCAATCCGAAACAGCAAAAAGCGCTGATGCTTTTCCAAAATTTACCTGCTCCACCCGCAGGAAATGCCTATGTATTATGGACGGTAGTTGATAGTAAGAAGATACATTGCGGTAAGGTTAAGCCTTACTCCTGGGGAAATGCATCCTATGAAGTACCGTTTACGGATGAGTTGTATGAAGAATTTTACCACCCAGAGTTTTCTGGAATAATTCTGACTTTAGAGAAAGATCCAAATGTTTCTCGTCCGACGGGGACTGTGATAATGCGGAGTTCGCAGATTTAAAGTTTCCAATGCTGAACAATTAACTTTCGTGGCTAATATTATTGTAGCCCCAGGCTAGAAGTCTGCGGGCTTTTTTTTACGTTGGGATAATCTCTTGAAAATCATGTTTTATTGTTAACTTAACCGACTTGATTAAAATGTGCAATTTATACAGAAATATTTAAGTTTAATACATTGAATTGAGGAAGAGAACCCTATTATTGGCTTGATTATAGTAACTCTAAAAGTAAGTAAGGCTGATAGTAGTAAATTTAATGTCGTATATCGATAAAATTCGCTATGTCTTTCTTATTTTTGGATCAGTTTGAGAATATTTATTTAAATTGTTTGAAAAATCTTTCTGTTTTACATACAGATTCAGATGCTGAAAAATTATATGTTCTTTTTTTACTTTTAGGTCTGGTACTAGGATATCTATTAAAAGATAGAAAAAACAGTTTTATCCAAATTAATTTATATTGCAGTCTTAATAGCAATAATTTTAATCATAATGGTAACGATAATTTAAGTAACAATGAAGGTAATCAAGATAATCTGAATAATAATGGTAATGATAACGGTAATGGTAATGCCACTGTTGATAATCAGCAAAATACTGATATTCAAGGTAATTTAAGTAATCAGCCCCAGGATGAAGAAGAAAGTATATATAATTAATTCTGTATAAGCCTATATAAACTATATGCGATCGCTTCGACACCATCGCTCTATATAACCCCCCCCTTGGAATTATCTCTCCTATATCTTCTGCTCCCATCAAATATGATTTCTATAGATTTAGAATAGGACTTACGTACTCACAACCGAAAATAAGGTTTTGCGATTACTACACTCCGCTCGTAATGACCTAAACACATAGTAAGCACATAGTCCGTGGGTAAGGACTGTTAGAATATAATTCAAAATATAGCTGATTTATACAGGGGGAATAGATGGGAATATTTAGTGGTTTAATG
The DNA here is from genome assembly GCA_050042865.1 of Mastigocoleus sp. Taxonomy (GTDB): domain Bacteria; phylum Cyanobacteriota; class Cyanobacteriia; order Cyanobacteriales; family Nostocaceae; genus JBCCDM01. The sequence continues at coordinate 42,582 of JBHJJE010000070.1, read as the reverse complement.
GGTAACATATCTGAAGTTAATCCAGACAAGTTAGAAAAAGAATTAACGCCTTTGATGATAGAAGGTGAAAGGGTAAATAAGGTATTCAAACTAATTCGAGATTTGGTGATTCTAACAAATAAAAGAATAATATTAGTTGATAAACAAGGAATGACTGGTAGAAAAACTGAATATCTATCAATTCCGTATAAATCTATTAAATATTTTAGTAAAGAAAGCGCTGGAAATTTAGATTTAGATGCTGAGATTAAAATTTGGATTTCTGGAGATGATGCACCAAGAGAATTTCAGTTCAAAAGAGGTGATGCAGTAGATGAAGTGTATAGACTCTTAAGTTACTATACCCTCTAGAATTTACTCTGGAGAATTAGGGATTAAAAATATTAATACGCTACTGGAGTTAGAAAAAATAAGTCGCGATAATAATTTAAGGCGTATTTTATAAATTAGTCAGTAATCTCGTTTTTCTCAGGATGAATGTGAGTAGTGTTTCTTCTTGACCCAAGATGTCTGTTGTAACTTCCATACCTGCTTGAATATAATACTTTTGCAAATTTTTTTGCAAGTAATTGACTTCTGGTTCAATTGTCACATCATAATATGTAGAGGTTGATGAGTTATTTGAGGTGTTAATAGCATCGGCAGTTACTTCTCTCACCGCACCTTTGAGTGTACCGTAATCGGGGTAGGGATAGGCAGAAAATCGAATTTTTACTCTACCTTGTTGACAGTCTGCAACTTTTTTAAATTGACAAATTTGCACTTTACTGATGTCAGCAGATGCCACACGAGCTTTAATGATGAGAGAGGTATTTTTAGGGGCGATATAGGCGATCGCTTGTCCTGATTGTAGCACCTGTCCGGTGTTGCGTAATTCTAACTTGAGAATATGACCGGTAGCTGAAGCCTGAATGATAGTTTTTTGAATGTCAGCTAAAATTTGTTTCAGTTCTTTTTTTGTATTATTAATTGTGTCTTTAATTTCTGTTTGACGCTGTAATAAACTTCCTTTCTCTTGGAGTAAACGAGCTAAATTATTTTTTTTCCTAGCGTGTTCAGTGGCAATTTTTTCTTGAGCAATTGTCATCGCAGCATCGCTTGGATTCAATGCGGAGGATGCTTGCACTCGTTTAGCAACTGCTGCTGTTAAGGCTTGCTGTCTTTGCTTAATAACTTGTTTTTGACTCTCTATGGCGGCTTTTTGAGATTCTAAAACTTGCGCTTGTTGAGTTGCTGCAAGTTGTACTTCTTCTAGCTGGTTTTGCGAAATAGATCCAGACTGAGCAATGATTTGATAACGATCTCGTTTGACAATTGCCGCTTGATATGCTGCCTCTGCACTTTTAAAATTAGCTTCAATTGATTTTAGATCGGCTCGCGATCGCTGTAATTCATTTTGAGCAATTTTCAGATTTGCTTCGGCTTCTTGCCATTCACTGCTCACCGCGATTTTTTTATCTGAATACTCTCTTTGTGTTAAGTTTAATTCAGCTTTAGCGGCGGAAATTACACGTTCACCACGCTGATTCTCTGTAGTAATTTGCTGGTCTAAAGCGAGGATTTGAGCATTTATTTGGTTAAGCTGTTGCTGAGATTTTTGAATATTTCCTTGTAGTTGACTTTTTTTAGTTTGTAATTGGATGTCATCAAGAATTGCTAAAGATTCACCTTGGTTAACCAGTTGGTTGTCCCTGACAAAATTTTGCTTCACCGTTCCTGCTATTGCTGTCTGAACTATACGTAGTTCTCCAGTCGGACGAACAGTTCCAGGTGCTTTCACTGTTTGCTTATATCTTGTCAAAGCTGCAACACTCACAGCCATTCCCACCACACCTACTAACAAAAAACCTCCTAGTCGCGTCCAAATACCAATTTGAGGTAGGTATTCATCGGATTTTACACTAGGAAGACAAAAATTTTTGAGTTCTACCATCAATTCAACTTATTCCTGTTTTTAGCCAGGACTTCAGTCCCTTGATTTGAGAAACGGTAACAGTTAACTGTTTACACACTGATCTTTTCCAATGCAGCATTACAGTTAATGACGGGTGTATGTAGTGGATTACCACAGGTTGTGCATCCACCAGCAACAGATGACATGTCCTCATCACTCAGTTCAATCAACCCAGCGGGGTTCTCTGGTAGCTGTTGTAGTTCTTCGGTGCTAAGGGATGAGCGGTATTCTTCGTCTTTCCATGCACGGATAATATCTACAGACATATACACCTCCAAGTTATAGGGGATTAGGTCTTTCATTACCAGGAAATTAAAAACTGGCAAGTATTATTGATGACAATTTCATCAATATGAGAATAATAACCATTATCATTCTTATCGTCAACTAGGTTTTAGGAATGGGTGTATATTCAAGAGATGAGATAATCTAGGTGTTCGCCGGGGATGTTCAGCAATTCTGAGGGAGTGCCTTGCAGTTGCAGTTGCCCAGCTTCTAAGAGTACAATCTGGTCTGCACGTTTGATGACTTGGGGACGATGACTAATCAGGATTGTGGTTTTCCCTTGGCGATAAGCTAGTAACTGGTCTAAAACTATACTTTCACTTTTGGGATCTAGTCCAGCGGTGGATTCATCTAAAATCAAAATTGGTGGATGGGTAACTATCCCTCTAGCGATGGTTAATCTTTGCCTTTGTCCGCCGGAAAGGTTAGCCCCAAATTCACCTAAGATAGTTTGATATTTCTCGGGTAATTTACTAATAAATGTGTCTGCATCTGCTACCTGACAAGCTGTTACGACTTGTTCAAAGTTGACTTGGGGATTACCAAGACGCAAATTATCATCTATTGAGCGGCTCCAAAAATGAGCTTCTTGAGGAACTAGAATTACCTGTTGACGTAAGCAATCAGGTGATAAATCTTGAAGGTTGTAGCGATGAATGCGAATATTCCCTGATTGGGGACTGTACAACCCAGCTAGGAGCTTAGCGAGAGTACTCTTACCACACCCTGATTTGCCAATAATGGCTATCACTTTTTCCCCTGGAAGAGTTAAGGAGAAATCTTGCAATAAATCCACTCTCCCTGGATGGTGAAAATTGATAGAACTGCAAATAATCTCTGCATTATCGGGAATGTTGACAAAGGGTTTTTGATTGACTTCGGGAAATTCTGGGGTAGATTGAATCACTTCATTCAAACGTTCTGTAGCGGCTTGAGCGCGGGTAAATTCGGTGACAAAACCAACAACTGTATTGATTAAGGTAATAATTTGAGTATTTAAACTATTAAAAGCTAATAGTTGCCCTATACTGATTTCTCGATTAATTACTAATGTACTGCCGAACCACAACAAAATTATGCCGCCAGATGTGGCTACCCAACCAGAAAAAATATTATTAGTAATGACAATCTGTACGGTACGAAACATGAAGTTTGCTTGTCTACCGTAGCGAGTTTGAAATTCTTGCCAAAATTCTGGTGCTGCATTGGTGGTTTTAACAACTAATGCACCTTTGAATGTTTCTACTAAAATACCTTGATTTTCTGCAGCTATTCCTAGAACATTGCGAATTTTCTGTTGCAGACTGGGGAAGAAAATCACTGTGGATATGGGCATGAATAAAGCTATGAGTAATGAGGCTAGGGTGAGTTTAGGGCTATAAAATAGCATCAAAGATAATGAAGCGATCGCAATTAATAATTGACTGGGTAAAGTCACACCCACTTGCGACACTAATTGATTAATAGTTTGAATATCCCGTAATCTACTCACCACTTCACCACTGCGACGAGATTCATAATAAGACAAAGGCAAACGTAAAATAGTTCTGCCAAATTCTAAGACTAAGTCTAATTCCAAACGATGGGCAAAGTGTGCTACTAAGTTTCCTTGTACCCATTGCAAGGCACTACTAATTAAACTCATAGCTAAGACTCCCAGGACTATACCCGTGAGTAATTGGGTGTCTCCCCTTACCAAAACATCATCTGTAAGAATTTGGATCAGAAATGGCGAAAGTAAAGCTAATAAGCCGACGACAAAGTTAATTAGCAGTGCTTCTGCTAATATATGACGGTAACTAAATAGACGTTGCCCTAAGCGTTTCCATCCCCCGACTTTATTTCGATCATCTGCTTGAGAAAGAAAATCTGGGCGAGGCTCTAGCAGCAGCATCACTCCGTCACTCCAACCAGTTAATAGTGCTTCTTTAGTTAAATAACGCACACCCACCAGGGGGTCAGCGACAATATATTTTTTACCTCTACGTCCATATAATACAGTCCAATGATTACCTTTCCAGTGAATGATGGCTGGGAGCGGTATCTTTTGCCTGTCTACTAAATCAATAACAGCTTTCACGCCCCGCGCATCGAAACCTAAAACTTGCGCCCCTTGTTTGAGATTGAGTAAAGTTGTTCCTAATTGCCCTGTACCGGAGGCTTCACGGGTACGGTTGATGGTGAATAGCCGTCCGTAGTATTTGCTGATGGTGGCTAGACAGGCGGGACCACAGTCTTCTTCGTTGTGTTGTAGGATGACGGGGTATTTCATTACGCAGAGACGTAGAGGTGCCGAGGGTGGTTAATATGAGGAGGTTCTAGGAGCAGAACGGAGGGGATTTTTCCCGGATGGGCTAGGCGTAAGCATCCGTAACCAATACCTGCTAGTCCTGTCATCAGTCCTGGAATTTCTATGGCTAGGGGTTCACCGCAATAAAAATTCTGTTGGTGGATTTGATGTAAAACTTGGTTGGTGATGGCAGATGTGTGGGATATAAGTTCTGGTTGATTGAAGATTTGAAAGGCGAGTAATAATAAATCTAGGTTGCCCAAGTCTCCGTGACAGAGGCATTGATTATCCCCAAATCCTTTGTTAATGGTGGTGTGAATAGCGATCGCAATTTCTTTATTAATTTCTGGGTCATCTAGGTATTTTAAGGCATGCAAGCGTCCTAAGCCAATCCCTGGGGCACCGTGACACCAGGCTGTCATCAACTGGTTCTGTGCGGGATTACGTAAGTCTAACCAGTTCCCCATCTCTGGAGAAAAGTGGCTACGTTCGTAATTAATCGCGGCTATGGCGGCACTTTGAAATTTTTGCTTACCAGTAATTTGGGCTAATTCTAACAGTACCGATGCGAACCCAGCCGCACCATGAGAAAATCCTGTGAGGGGCTGCTTTCCAGTACTAGGAGAAATCCAACCTATGCCGTCATCCATGATTTGGGCTTGGTTGAGGAGATGTTCTCCACACTCCAAGGCGACATCTAAAATTAAGTCATCGGGAGAAACTTGGTATAAACTCAACAAGCTGGCAATGCAACCAGCCGCACCTGCGATAATATCTAATTGTTGATCTTGGGATATCAAAGAAGGTAGTTTTTCCACTAAGGTAACTGCATCTGCAATTAAATCGGAATTCTGCCAGAGTGTGCCTAAGTGAGTATAAGTATAAATAATTCCTCCCCAACCACTAAATGCGCCGATGAATTTGATTATGTCTTCATCTCTAATTAACTGCTGTTGTAAAGTTTTGATGGTGGCTTGTGCTAGGTGGGTGTAGTGATGATTTTGAGTAATTTCTCCTAAATATGCCAAGAAAAAACCTATTCCTGGCACGCCTTCATAAAAATCTGTTCCCAAGGGAGCTAATGTCCATTGTTGATTATTGGTGACGGTGACACCCATCCAGTTAATTAATTCACCATTTTTATGGGCAAGGAGTTCTAGACGGTCAGCAATTATACAGGCTGCTGTGAGAGGGGAGAGAGGGGCGGGAGTTTTCCAATTACTAATACTAGCTGAGTGTTTGACTTGATGGCGATCGGTATTATTATTTATCCCCAAGGTAGCTAAAGCTGACTGAATAAACCATTGCTGACGCTTTAAGTCACGCTCACTCAGTTGTTGAATGCGATGGTGAACTAATTCCATTCCCGACTGGGTGAAGAAATTGGGCAAATGTAAGCCAGTATCTTGACTCCATAAGTCCTGGGATTGTGGCTGGGTGGTAAATAAGGGAATATCATTTTGCCATAATGCTTGACGTTCTGTCCTAATAACTTGACTAAGAACAGGACGATTTTGTACGTCTATCCACAGTTTATCAAAGAGGCGATCGCGCTCTAGGGCATCTCGCAATACATCTGGGTGATAGCTTTCCCGCAGTAGTAAGGCATAACTTCTACTAGGACGCAGCACTACGCGCACCTCATCAGTTGCAAATCTCTCTAATATCTCTGGTAATTCTTGGCGATGTTGTAAAAGGGTGCGGTAAATATCTGTAAATCCTTGGGTAATAGCTTGGATATAGTCTTGTGCATTTACCTCCTTATCATTGAGTGTAGGACGATTTTGACTACCTATTAATGCTACCTTTCGGCGGACAATTCGCATAGTATCAGTACCCATGTTCTCCAACTGGGGAACTTGTTCTGGTGCAACTTGTCCAGCTGCACCACCTAAACCACTCAAATCAATGCCGACTGCTTGGGTATTTCCCCAGACTAGCTGGGGTAATAAACCTACCCGCAATACGGAATCGGCAATCATTTCTCTATCTAAGTTGGTGGCGGCTGTGGTTGTGGCTTCATGGCTACTGGGATGAAATAGAGATTCTAAATCAATGAGTATGGGATGTTCGCCGACAGCAATTAAATTTTCAAAATGAAAATCCGTGGCTGACAAGAGGTATAACAAGGCTAAGTAGCCGCCTTGACGCTGATAAAAACGCTCAATTTCTTGCGTAGATGTACATTTTTGCGCTTTGACAAATTCCATCCAACCATAATCACCACGGTTGAGAATTTTTAGAGTTGCAAAGGGGGGATGAGTACCTTGTTGATTTAACCAAAGCAGTAATTCTTGAAAATGCTCATCTACAGCTAGGGAACGAGGTTTATAAACTAACTGCCAACTACTCTCAAATTTCAGTATAAAAACTGACCTGCCACCATGATGACTATCCCCTGCACCCCGTTGAATTTCCATCAGTTTACCAGGTTCTTTTGGCTGGAAGCGGTGACATATTTCTTGCCAGTCATCATCAAGACGTTGCAGAAACTCTAAGCTAGTCGTTACCCATCGCTGAATTTCTTCTATAATTAGCCGTGCTAATACAGGGTATTCTTGCCAAAGTATTAGCCTAGCTTCCTCCGTTTGTAACCGTTGTACAAAGCTAGAAAATCTTGCTTCGGCAGTATCACCGGTTAATAATCCTTGTAACCTTGCTACGTTTAGTTCTAGTACCAAGGTGGGATTGACCATGAATAATAGTTGTTCTGGTAACCCAGTTAAAAAAATACTGTCAATATTACTGATATTAATAGGTATATTTTGTAGGGTCTTAGCCCCTAGCCTCAATTGTCTCATACCTTGGTGAAGCCAGGGAGCGATCGCATTTAACAATCCCAGATGAAGATCAGGCGAACCTCGTCTTTCTATAGTTTCTTCATCCCCAGAATTATTGAAAACTACCGTCAATTTCCCTAACCAAGCTTGTGGAATTTGTGGTGCTGTTTGTCCTAACAGGTAACAAAAATCATCTACCTTCAAACCATCCATTGCTAATCTTTGGGTAAACAAAGCCTCATCCATAAAAGGGGATTGCATCTGCCATTGCCGGAGTCGTCGCTTTCCTAAATCAGCATTTGATGGCGCTGTTGGGGACATAACCGTAATTCTTTCCGTTAGTGATACTGCACGATACCAATCGGTATCCTCACAGTTAAAATTTTGCATCGGAAATCCAAGTGTTTACACTGTCATGTGATTATGATAATTATTATCATTATCAGGATATCAACGTAAAGTATCTACGATAAAGGTTTATGTACTATTGAGGTTGTGATGTTAAAAGCTTTGTGTTGTTATCTTTTGGGTGTATCCACATGGGTAATTGCGGTAGAAGTACGGGCAGGGGAAAATACGGATGAATCATTAGCACAGGTAACTTCTGTATCCCAGTTATCCGATGTTCAACCCACAGATTGGGCATTTGTAGCTTTGCAATCTCTAGTAGAACGTTATGGTTGTATTGCAGGTTATCCAAATAGTACATTCCGCGGTAATCGTGCTATGACTCGCTATGAGTTCGCCGCCGGATTAAATGCTTGCTTAGATAGGGTAAATGAGCTGATAGCTGCAGCTACGGCTGAGACAGTTACCAAAGCGGACTTAATCACTCTAGAAAGGTTACAAGAAGAATTTGCTGCCGAGCTAGAAACTTTACGGGGGCGGGTGGATGCAGTAGAAACAAAGACAGCGACTTTAGAAGCACAGCAGTTTTCCACAACTACCAAGCTTTCCGGCGAAGCAATTTTTGCTGTCACAGACGTATTAACAGGAGATAGTGACCCGTTGAATGCTGGTGTCACTCGTAATAATGCTGTCTTTGCCAGCAGAATCCGTCTGAATTTCCTCAGTAGTTTTACTGGTAAAGATGAGTTAAAAATTCGCTTAGTCACTGGTAGTACGCCTCACCCCCAAAGGGATGGCGGTTTTCGATATGGTGCAGATCCAATCCTGGCGAACTTAGGTGTCCTTGCTACAACCCCTGAAGGTGGTCAAACATTTAACCAAGGAGTTCCCGCTGATAATTTTGGCAGTGTAGAATTGGGAACTGTTAGTTACAAATTTCCTGTAGGCAAAAAAATAAACGCTGCTGTATTCGCTAATCGTGGTGAACACGTAGATTATTTGCCCAACGTGTTTAGTACCGTGGCAGATGAAGATGGTGGCTCAGGCTCTCTGTCTACCTTCGGTCAGTATAGTCCGATTTACCGCATTGGTTCCTCTGGTGCTGGTTTGGGTTTAACTTACGAATTTAGTTCTGCCATTCGTTTGAGCGCAGGCTACTTAGCAACGGATGCGAATCAGCCAGGAGATTTAACTAACGCTGATTTATTTGCAGGTGGTTTATTTAATGGTAGATATTCTGCCTTGGCACAGTTAAGTATCCAACCAAGTCGAAATATCGCTTTTGGATTAACCTACGTCAATAGTTATACTGGGGGAACACCTATTTTTCTCAATGATGTTGGGACAACTTCAGCCAACATTCCCAGCTTTTCTAGTACAGGTAACTTGCGCTTGTCTACCAATTCCTATGGTGTAGCGGGGCTATGGCGAATTTCTCCACGATTTGCTGTGAATAGTTGGTTTATGTACACTAATGTGCAGGGGCAACCAGAATCAGGAGAGAATGGCGATAGTACAGATATTTATAGTTATGGGATCACCTTAGCTTTTCCTGATTTGGGTAAAAAGGGTAACTTGGGTGGAATTATCGCCGGAGTCCCACCCCACGCTACTCGTTACGGTGTTAGCGATCCTACATTCCAAGCCTTATTTGGTGACGATGATTTAGTAAGAACCATTCCTAATCGTTCTACCCCAGTGCATCTAGAGGCATTTTACAAATATCAAGTTAACGATAATATTTCAATTACACCAGGTGTAATTTGGTTAATTGCTCCTAACCAAACCAGTGATAACCCAGATGTTGTTATGGGTACAATTCGGACTACTTTTAAGTTTTAATTAAGAGTATTAAACTATAATTGCTAATTGATAAATAGGTAATTCATAATGGGGTGGATTGAGTTAAGTATTAATACCACAGATGAAGGAGTAGACTGGGTTTATACTTTACTCCCTCAAGTTAATTACACGGGTGATATCCAGGTTAATCCAATTCAAACACCGTCTGTCAATTTCAAATCAGACTCTTCACCTTGGAAATTTAATATATTTCTCTATTTAGTTAACGATGCAAATATAAATGCACGGATTACTCAAATTGATCAATTATTCTCATCACTGCGTCGGACAAACATGGTTAGTGAATTAGAGTTATCTAAAGTTGATCAAATACCTAATAAGGTAGAAACATCTGAAAACCAAGTTCACCACGTTGGTGAAATTTTTACTATCATCTCCTCCCAAACTGCTGATCAATTTCCAAAGAACAAGAACAAGATTACTGATAAAATAATTATCAAACTCAAACCAAGTTTAGCCTTTGGTAGCGGTCTACATCCTGCAACGGTTTTATGTTTGCAGCTGTTAAAAGAATATGTCAAACCCCAAATGAAGGTACTTGACTTAGGTTCCGGTTCGGGGATATTAAGTATCGCAGCAGCAAAATTAGGAGGAAATGTTGTAGCTATAGATAATGATCCCATAGCTGTAAAATCAACTCAGGAAACCGTCAACCTTAATCAGCTAGAACCACAAATACAGGTTTTAGAAGCAAGTCTTGGACATGGAGCAACCCTAGGACACTGGATGGGAGGACAAGCTAGGAATCATGTATCTCACATTCCAGCAGAGAAAAATTTTGATTTAATTGTAGCTAATATATTTGCACGAATACATATATCCCTAGCTGCCGAATATTTTCAAGCATTGCGTCAAAATAATACTTCTGGGGGTATCCTGATAACTTCTGGTTTCACAAGGGATTACGAAGAATCAGTCACAGCAGCACTTACCAAACAAAAATTTACAAAAATCAATAGTAAGCAATTAAATGAATGGATAGCGATCGCTTATACTGCTAAGTAGATGGGTGGGGAAAATCATCGTTGTGACAATTAAATCTTGAATATTAATTCTTGAATATTAAATCTTGAATATTAAACTTTGTCCGTTATTGAATTAACTCTTATCCGAAGTCCGGTAATCTAAACTTATAGACTGTAACATTCTCTCACGTTTTTTACGGGCGATCGCTTGTAAGTCAATATTTTTATCTGTCTCGTCTACAATTTCCCCGGTTATCACTTCTAATACATCCTCTAAAGTGACGATACCGGAGACATTCCCATACTCATCTACCACTACTACTAAATGTGCGTGAGAATCCAAAAAGTTCTTTAACAGCTTATCGGCTCGAATAGTTTCGGGGACAAAGCCCACCTTCCTAGTCAGAGTTGCAATTTTTTGAGTGTCTCTACCTTCTACCATTGCAGTCAGTAAATTTTGTTTTAAGGCAACTCCCATCACCTGATCTATAGATTCATTAATTATAATAATCCGAGTGTGTTGAGAACCAATTATATCATTTTTAGCTTCTTCGAGAGTTAAATCTCCCCTCAAATAAGTCAACATAATTCTAGGTGTCATCAAATCAGATGCAGTTAAATCGCTTAACTGAAACACCCTTTGAATCATATCGGCTTCATCTCTTTCTAGGATACCTTCTTGATGACCGATATCAGCTAAAAGTTGAATTTCTGCTTTATTAGTAGTAGGTTGTTTTTTCCCCTTAGTTATTGGTGCTGTAATATTTTCCAAAGTCCACACCAAAGGAGTAAAAATTAAGGTTAAACCCGCAACAGGTAAAGCTACCAACAAAGAAATTTTCTCTGCGTAACGTTCACCGATAGTTTTGGGGACAATTTCTGCGAAAATAATAATTAGAAATGTTAGTATCCCAGAAAAAACTCCTAACCATCTGTCTCCCAGAATAGAAGTTGCAACGCTACCAGTAACTATACTACCAATAATATTAAATATATTATTAAGAATAACGATAGTAGCGATAGGACGATTCATATTATCCCGAATCGCCAATAATGCCACAGCAGAAGGATTTTTAGACTGTGCTAACTGCCTTACCTTCAAAGGGGAAACTGAAAATAATGCTACTTCTACGCCAGAACAAAGCGCTGAACCTGTGATAACTGTAATAACGACGAGAATAAGCTGTAGCATAGTTTTTCCCTGTGCTGGGAATATAAATTATTGATTGACGACTGATTTGGGAACGAATTTTGAGGCTGAGTAGCAACTAATACATTATTCTTCCAACCAACAAGCATAACAGAATGAATCTGTAGGAAGTATCCTACCACCGATGTAAATATATTTTAAATACTCTCCTACAGAAATAAAATAGATTTTTTAATCCATTTAGCTTGAATTCAAAGCTATAAATACATTAATTGTTAAGATACTCACTCAATATTTTAGACCCGATGGGAGAAAATATTTAGAGAACCAATAGATCCTAATTTACTACTGTCCCACCGTGACTACGTGGGTCACTTTTACTACCCACTGGTGAAACTGGTGCGGAAAATGCGGATACTTCTCCACTGGTTTGAGCATAAGGTAAAACAGAACCATTCGACAAGGCTTCTAGGTTACTTGCCATAATTGTTCGGGGTTGATTACCAACAGTTTGAGCGATCGCTGTACCTTGGGGATCTAAAAATACAAAATGAGGTATACCGTCAACTTCGTATTTAAGCATTTCTGGTAACCATTTGGTATTATCTACGTTTAACATGACAAAATTGATATTTTTGCCATACTGACTTTTGAATTGAGCCATCTCAGGTGCCATACTCTGACATACACCACACCACTCAGCATAAAATTCTACCAAAGAGGGTTTACCATTAGTGGTAGCAACTGCGAGGGGAGTAGAACTACTATCCAACTGAGCTAAAGAAGTAGAAGTATTTTGACTTTTAATTCCTAATATCAAAGCAACAGACAATGCGATCGCAACCATTGCAATCAAAAAATTTCTCAAACGTTTATCCTGATTAGATTCTGAAGAATTTGCAGAAAAAGACTTGGAATTCGTAGACATATAAAACTTATTAAGAGTTATTAAGTGCGATTATCACCAGTTTACCCCTTCTGTTTAGGAGTCAAAGTTATTCTTTCACAGTTATTTTTTCACTCAAATTCAAAAATTTCCTCTTTCCCTATTATTTCTACCAATGAAAAAAAGAGTTACTCTCACCTTCCCAAAACGGGCAATACAAATGCCAATTACTTATCGATTAGCTAAAGATTTTAATGTAGCTGCCAATATTATCCGTGCTCAGGTAGCTCCCAATCAAATCGGCAGACTAGTAGTAGAGTTATCTGGTGATATTGACTGCTTAGATGAAGCAATTGAATGGATGCGATCGCAAAACATTAATGTTTCTCTGGGTTTGGGTGAAATAATCATTGATGAGGAACAATGCGTCCATTGTGGTTTGTGTACCGGTGTTTGTCCTACTAAAGCATTGACCTTAAATCCACAAAGCTATGAATTAAATTTTGCGCGATCGCGCTGTATTGTCTGCGAACAATGTATTCCTACTTGTCCAGTACAAGCGATTTCAACCAATTTATAATGCTACGAGTTACTTTATTATCTCTTGCTCTATTGCGATCCCCGGTTCTCAAATCAAAAACATCTCCTAATATCGAGCTTTCATTTACAAGTCTTTTATCTTTTGGTGAATCATAAATTACTAGAGCTGAAGGAATATTTGTAATTTGCTCGAATAATGTTATCCCTTCTGCATGGTCATCTCCATCACCATAAGGGATATCAAGGATAATTTCTGGTTGATTAAAGGAATCTTCTGGTTGATTCATACCGTTTTTAAATCGATATAAATGAACTGGACCGTCTAAATCCATGGTGGGTCCGGCTAAAATTAACAAATCTTCACCATCCTGATATAAGTCTCTGATTCCTAGACCATTCAGATTGAGAAAGTGCTTTTTATATAGTTTTCCGGACTGTGGGAGTAAATTCATTACCCCAGGAGCAGTATCTTCTATTTCAAATTCTAAAATAACAGCCCAACCTCTTAATACGGGTCCTCGTAAACCCAGAAATATTCTATTTTGGTTGACAGCTATACCTTCTATATCAAATCCATTATCCTTACTTGGTATTTCAGCTTTGATAAACATTCCTAAATGAGAATCCTCTGCTAAAGCTTCTGTTAATACGTTTCCTTTAGCGGTAATTTCCAATTTTGCAGCAGTCAACTGAACACTGGAGTTGTCTGGATGCTGACAAGACTCAATTAAGTCTCCGTTAATTAGGGGAATTCGCCCTAGTATATAACGATTTGCTTCAGAGACGATTGTGGAGAGTCGCTCGATATTTTCTGTTTTTGTTTTACTGCTTTTAGCTTTTTTACGTTTATAGCTGTGAGAACCAACAAACCATAAATAGCGATCGCTGTGTGCTAATCCTTCAATATCAATCTCCTCATCTTCTGGAGCAGGTAAGTTGATAAAGTTCGCGACCTGATATTGTTTATGTTCTCCAAATTTGTCTTTACTAGTATATGAAAGCCTTTCTATTGTTGAGGTTTCATCTGAAGCTATCCACAGATAATTATCTGGTATCAACAATAATGCTGATAAGTCTTTTCTATACTCTTTATAATCTTGAGAGAATGAAAGTAGAACCTGATGGAGTAATCCTGAAGAATGCATACTTATGTTAAGAACTAAAGAAACTACTATATAAATTCAGTGGGATGTTTTGGTAGCAAATATTCTGGTATTATTTGGATTTATACTTAAATTTATAGCACTTCCAATCTCAGATATTGAGTAGATATAAAGGATGTAGAAAGTAATTGATTTATTTTTCACTATTTTTTCACTACTTTTCCACTCTTAGTAACCATTAATTTTAAATTAGACCGATGGGTGAATAGGTTTAGTTAGGTACATTCCTAAAAGCGATAGAAACCTCTGCTGATATAGGAACTCTAGATGTTTATAAATATTGTTAATGGTTATGTGTAAGTAGCACAATATGGTTAATTTTTTTGACAAAGCTCAGATATTTGGCTTTATATCCCATAATATGGAGTGCTTAAAAAATTAATATTTTTTTACAAAAAATAAATATTTCTGTATATGTAAATTAATGATAATAATAATAACGAATATAACTATTTTCTGTATGCTATCAACTAATTATTTTTTATAATTATCTAATCTATAAGAGTAAATTTTTGAACAGTAAAAATAATTAAGGTTCTTAGAAGATTAGAATGTGAAAGATTATTTTTATACTTAAATTGATCATAATATTCTTATTTTTAGGAAAGTTTAGTTATTTTATTTACATCCATAAATGATAAAAATGTTGAGATAAAAAAGATTTTAAATAGTATATTTTATTCTATAACTTATCTCTCGTATACTTAAATAATTAAAAGAAATAAAAATATTTAATATCTAGTAAATAGACTTACTTTTATATGTTAGTATTCAAAAATCTTAGTTTGTGTGAAGTCATATGGCTAAAGCTGCAGAACTAGAAATTACAACTTTAGGAAGCTACGCCTACCAAGCTATCCAGAAGCATTTCAATAAAATTTTGAAATATGAAAAAACTGTCAAAAACGATAAAGATCCAGAAGCATTGCATCAAATGCGGGTAGGAATGCGTCGCTTACGTTCGGCAGTGAATGGTTTTACTTTAGCTATAGATTTGCCATTACAGCTACAGGATAAAAATATTCAAAAAATTGCTCGTTCTCTAGGACACCTCAGAGATTTAGACGTACTTATAGAAAATTTAGAAAATACGTATCAGCCCCATCTCCCAGTACGAGAGCAAGAAGCTTTGCAGGCAGTATTTACAGTTTTAGAAAAGCAAAGAAAAAAGGCACTATCTCACGTTAAATTTACATTAAAAGGTGAATGTTATAAATCTTTTAAAAAGTCATCAAAACAGTGGTTAGAAGAGCCACTATATCAACCGTCTGCATGGTTGTCAATCGAACAGGTTTTGGCAGATTTACTGTTACCAGAACTGAGTCGTTTTTTGTTACATCCAGGATTATTGGTCGGTACCCAGATACAAGGACAACAAGTATTTATTATTAAAAACTGGCAAGCATCAGATTTAGAGAAGCTTTTAGCAATCGAAGGAGAACACCTCCACAATATTCGCAAACAAGCTAAACGTCTGCGCTATCAAATGGAATTGTTTACTAATTTAGGGAATGAGGCTTATAATTCCTATTTAGCAGACATCAAGGGAATACAGGATGTATTAGGTGAAATGCAAGATAGCGAAGTATTGATGTCGTGCTTACAACAAGTTTGCAAATCTGATATAGATAAGAATTTTCCTACATTATCAATTTTAATTGGGGATAATCGCTATCGAATATGGCAGCAGTGGCAAAAATTACAAGAAAAGTACACTCAACCTGATGAAAAAGACAAATTTCGCTCCTTGTTCCTCAATTTTGCTAAGCAAAAGTATCAAAATGGGATAGCACAGACAAAAAGACTAGATAGAGCGGAGCTTTTTAAATAAGGGTTAATTTATTCGGTTAATTTATTCAGTAAATTACCAGAATCGGGTAATTTACTTATGATTTTGACTATTTAATTGGGATTAATAAGGAAGAAAGAGATATAAACACTAAATAAAAGTCCTTATTTATGCAATACCCATTAGAATTAACCTTTAAGCTTTTTGCATTTTCTCCTCAAATCTCCGTCGTGGATGCTAACGGTGATTTAGTGTTTTACGTTAAGCAAAAGCGTTTTAAACTCAAAGAAGAAATCACTGTTTATGCTGATGTCGAAAAGGTAAAGCCTCTTTATTACATTAAAGCTGACAGAATAATTGATTTTTCAGCAGCTTATAACTTTTCTAATGCGAATGGAACCCACATAGGTTCGGTAAAAAGGCGCGGGCTAAAGTCTTTATGGAAAGCCCGATATGATATCTTTGATGGTGAGACCAATACGATGAATATCCAAGAAAATAATCCTTGGATAAAGGTTGCAGATGCTTTGTTTGCAGAGATCCCTATAGTGGGTCTGTTTACAGGTTACGTGTTTAACCCTAAATATCTGGTTAGTCGTAATGATGGTAGTATAGTGATGCGTTTACAAAAAATACCATCCTTTTTATCTAGAAGATTTACTATCAAAGCTATTGATGAATTGAATGTTCATGAAGAAGAGCAAGTCTTACTAAGTTTATTGATGATGCTTCTGCTAGAGAAGAACCGGGGTTAATTTGTTAATTTATTGATAATTTGTATAGAAAGAGTAAGGAAAAATTATATTCCTTGCTCTTTCTAAAATTATCAAAAGTCATAGAAGTTGATATTTATAGATTAATTAAGTTAGATATTTTGTATAATATTCTTGACAATCTCTTCTGTAGATTCCGAAATATTCACAACTATTGCATCTAATGGTTCTTCTAAATCCTCAAATTGACTCTTGAGAAGTTTGTCAGACATAAAGTGATTTTGACGCTTTTGTAAACGCTCTTGAATCAAGTTAAATGAGCCTTTGAGATAAACTAGCTTGATATACTTTGAATTGATCTCTTGTGAACTTATATGTTGTAAATTACTAGAATCCGATAAAAGTTGCTGACGATAACTTGCTTTTAAAGCTGAACAAGCTAGTACTACAGTTCTATTTTCTACAATCCATTCTTGTATGGCTTTTTGCATTGACTTTAACCACGGTATTCTATCAACATCGTTTAAGGGAATACCGTGACGCATTTTTTCTATATTGTCCTGGGGATGAAAGTCATCAGCATCTTGGAATTCACAACCAAGAGACTGAGCTAATTTTTCTCCCACAGTGGTTTTACCAGAACCGGAAACACCCATTAGAAGAATAATCATGTTTACCAATATAGAAAAATATAGTAATTCAACATGTAGTCACACTTACCAATCGTCTTCTTCTAATTGTTTATCAAGTTGAGAAATTGCTAACTTGATAATTGATTGCACTGGTGTTGTTGATTCTCTTTCTAATGCAGCTTTTAAAGGTTCTATAGCAGCGCGATCGCTTATTTTCATTAATGCTAGTGCTGCTGCTTTACGGGTTTCTTCTTGTTGGTGTTGCAATAACTCGATTAGTTTAGGTATGGCTGGTTTATATTTGAGTTTACCGATAGTGGAAGCTGATTCGCTACGTACCATTTCAGATGAATCACTCAAAGCATTCATTAAAATTGTAAATGCTTTCTCATCGGGTGTAGAAGCAGCCATATTTTCCTGAGCAATATTATAAATTGCTCCCACCACAGCACAGCGAATCTCTGGTAATTCCGAATCAATTGCAGGGTAGAGGTATTCTTTTGCTTCTGAACCGATGAAGGATAAAGCCCAAGCAGCATGTCCTTTGGTGCTTTCGGGTGTTTCTGGGGAGCCTAAAACCTCTAACAATGCAGTAACTGCGGGTTCTCCTGTTCTTGCTAAAGCACCTACACAAGAGCCTTTTACCACTGTATCTTGGTCATGTAATAGGGCATGAACTAGATGGGGTACTGCGTCCGGGTCACCTATCAAAGTTAAAGTTTTACCAGCAGCTCTACGTACAACTACGTTCGAGTGATTAGCTAATGCTTCTATTAAAAAAGGAGTCGCAGGTTCACCGATTTCTCCCAAAGCTTCTGCAAACCCTAATCTTACCATACCCCGCTTGTCTCCCAAGCTTTCTACCATCTGTTTGATAGTTTTATAGTTTTCGGTATCAAAGGTATGCAGGGTTATTTGTTCGTTAACAGCTTGCAATAAAGCGTCTGTTTCTTCTTGAGAAAGGGATTGGGAGTTGAGTATATCACTCATTGGTACTTGATATTTAGGTGAAAAGGGGTTAAAGGGTGAAGAAAGTAAGGAGTTTTTAATTTGAATTCTTAATTTGAACTCTTAATTTGAGTTCTTAATTTGAACTTTAACTTCCGGTAGTTAGAGTCGCTTGTTTATCCCGGAGTTCTTGAATTTTTGCATCGATTTTCTCAAGCTCGGGTTCTAGTTTAGCCATGACCCCAGATTTCGGTAACTTAGCTCGCTTTGCAGCTTCCATAGTTTCATTTAACAAGCGATCGCGGTATTGTTCAAATTCTTGAATAATTTCTGTAAGTTCATTTACTGTAGCTTCTGTTTCCTGACTCATGTCTATTTTTTCCTATTTTTCTGATGGTTAGTAAAATTGTGTTATTAATTCCTTAGGCTTTTCTTCCTAGGTTTTTCTTTTTAGGTTTTTCGAGTGTCAGCTTTTTAGCTGATATTCAAGTTCCTATATCAAATCATCTCAGATAGATTGACCAAATGTTAAACTGCTTTGTCTAATCGTAAAGAATCGTAAATAAAAGCTGCTTTTATAGGATTATCCCAATTTTACCAAAAGCCCCCGGGCTAGAAGCCAGGAGAGCAAAATAATTATTAGCCATAAGATATTTCTTCTATCATTGGGATACTCCCACTTTTATAAACAGGACTTACGCAACGAAGATTTGTCATTGCGACCGAAACATAGTGTAGGGAAGCATAAGCTCTATCGAGCACGCTACGCGTTTGCGTAGCATAACGTAGTTAACGCAGAGTTTATTGCAATTACGTCGCAAACGGAAAGTCCTAACGGACATGCTACGCAAACGGTCTCGGACGGGATTACGTTTATAGAAGCATCCTATTGGATTAGGATGTTTTTAAAATCCTTTTTGAAATTCTTTCTGAAATTCTTTCTAAAACCCGAAATATCTCTATGGCAAAAATAAAGATAAATTAATCATAAAAAATCATAAAAATATTTAAACTGATTCTTAGGACACAAATCTCAGGATATCAATCTCAAATCCTATATAAAAATTAAAAATATGGATAAACGCTTTACTAATATTTTTGGTTTAACCCAAGAAGAAGCGATCGCTCTTTTGAAAACCCCTCCAGATAAGATTGAAGATGCTTCTGACCGTTATATTGCAGCATCTCATTTAATGAACTTTTCTACACCCGAATCAATTAATGCTTTAATAGAAGCTGTAGAAAGAGATGACCCAGATTTAGATAATCGTATTGTCCGTCGCAAAGCCGTAGAAAGTCTGGGAAGACTGAAAGTCTCCGAAGCTGTACCGATTATTCGTTCATGTCTGAAGGATGATGATTGTTATCTAATTGAAAACTCAGTTTGGGCTTTAGGAGAAATTGGTACTGAAGATAAAACTATCCTAGAAGAAGTATCCCAACTCTTAGAAAAACCAGGGCAAAACTATCGAGTTATTATCCATACTTTAACTAACTTAAACTATCAACCAGCCCTAGAAAGAATCCGTCAGTATACCCAATCTGATGATAAACCAACCGCCAGTGCAGCGATCGCATCAGTTTGTCGTTTCTCGGAAGACTATTCGCAAATTGGTCAGGTCATAGAATTATTACAGCATTCCAGCGTCAATGCTCGACGTGCTTGTTTACAAGACTTAATTGACTCTGGTTACCACGGTGCAATTCCTGATATTTCTCGTTGTCCTGTTTCTGTAGTATTCCGTCTGCGAGCAATTTACATGATTGCAGAAGCAGGAATCAATCAGCAAAAAATTACCTTCAAAGATATTCAACCAGACTTAGAAAGAACAATATTAGATAATCCCCACGATATTAACTTAGTCCACGATTATGATGTCATCCCAGTTTTAGGATTTGTGATCGAAGAACTTTATAATACCGACTTTGGACGTTGTTACCTAGGAACCAAAACCTTAGTTGACACTTATCCCCAAGAAGCACCAACGGCTCTTCTAGAAAGTTATCAACAAAAAGGTCATAATGACTACGGCGCTCACTATCACATCCTGAAAACATTAGGTTGGTTAAAATACGCTCCAGCCTACGACTTACTCATCGAAAATCTACACAATAACGCTCCCCAGTTCCAAAAATCCCGTACAGCTTGCGCGATCGCTTTAGGGGAGTTAGGAGACCCTCAAGCAATTCCGGAATTGAAAAAGTGTTTGGATACTAAAGTTTGGAGTCTCAAATATGCTGTTCTCATGGCTTTAGAAAAGTTAGGAGATGACAGTATTAAAGATATTTCTACTGATAATCAGCATTGGTTAATTAAAGAGAAAGTAATAAGTAATAAGTAGATTGTAGGTTGGGTTGAGCGAGAGCGTAACCCAACATTATCAGCTCGAAAGTTGGGTTTCCTACCTCTACCCAACCTACTCTATTTCTAATTTGTAAGCTTAATTAAACCGTATTGGGTTTTAAAGTACAAGTTTTAATCCCCTTTCGAGGCGTTAATTAATTGAGACTTATAGAAAAAATATGTAAACCTGTAATTACATGGGTTTCAATCCCCTTTCGGGGCGTTAATTGATTGAGACAGACCCAATCTGAAACCCAGTGTATATGAAGTTTTCATGGTACGAATTCGCGGATGGGTAAATATTAGCATAGAAAACTGAGATTGAGAAGGGGTGAAAAGGCTCAAACCCAGTCAGGATAGGGAGCGCGGATACCTTATGTATTTGAAAAGCTTGAAATATATACAGATTAAGGAATTCAGGCATTTTTTTCAGAAATTGATTTTTGAGACCTACCCATCCGCGAATTTAGATTCGTTCGTAAAATCTAAAGTCTTGTCTCCCCCTGCTTCCTCCGCTTCCTCCGCTTTCTCTGCTTCCTCCGCTCCCTCCGCTCATCCTTACCAGTTAATATTGAGTTAGTCGAACACTAATTAAAACTACGACTACGCCATTTATTAGTACGATACTCACCAATAGTAGCTAAAGGACGAGCATCATTAATTTGTTTGCGCAAAGAAGTAATTATCTTTTCCTGCTCTTGCGATCGCACTTGTAGATTAGTATATGAGTTTAACTGTTCGGTATCATTAAAGCCGTTAGTGACAGCAGCAGAACGATTGTAGGATGAGATTTGAGCAAACTCAGCCTCAGCAATATTTGCAAATGGTTTCAATTCAGCAAGTCTTCTCTGTAACTGCGCAATTAGGTCATTTTGTTCTTTTATCTTTGCTTCGAGCTCTCTTTGTTGCTGAATTTGCGCTAGAGCAAACTTACTCGTTTCTGCTTTTTGCTGCTGTTGGGATTTTGCTTTGGATTTACTAAATACCTCAGCTAAAATTTCACTAGCATCTCTAGTTTTATTAATACCATAAGCACGTTGGAGAATAAGCGATCGCGTTAATTTTGGTGAGTTTTTCCCAATTACATCTTTATCACTACTAGAGGAACTGCGCAATATCTGAAACAGATTGGTGAATCCAATCATGCTTTGACCATTTTGAGTGCGATAACCCCGATAGTAAGGTACAACATATTCACCAAAGCTATCTTGATATTCGTCGCTATCAACATATGAGTCAATCTCAGCTCCAAAACCACCATTATCGAGGATATCACTGTGGTAACGCATCTCTTCAAAGGTATCAGGAGCGCGTCCGAGCAAGTTTTTGAAGTTAAGTTCTATAGCTCTGTAACGATAGCAGTTATCGAAGAATCGAGAGCGATACAGTTCTGAACGACCTAACTGACGGACAAATTCTCGAACTGTAATATCACCTTGCTTTAATTGTGATTCTGGAATTACTAGTCTCTCACTTTCCATTACGTACGCATTACCCAAGACTTGACGATATATTGCTCTAATTACAATATCTACTTCTTGGGCATTAGAATTTGGATATAATTCCAATGGTTGGGCATCTTTAAAAGGCTGATAGGCTTGGTAGAATTGCTCCTGCCTGATAATATCCATAGAGAGTGATTGTGACTCTGATTTGAGCGACCCGGGTATATTTTGATTTTTGAGAATTGGTTCTTGCTTTAAGCCTAACGTTTTTGCAATCAGTTTATTCGTATCAGTACTGTTCGTATAACTGGTCAAAGCTTTCGGAGAACCAGTAACACGCTTAATATTGCTGGGTTGATTGCTCATTATAGAGCTATTTAAGCGAGCGCGATTTTTGTAAGCAATATCTTTATCACTGCTGCAAGCACCCCGTAATAGTTGGAAAATGTGAGTAAATTCCACTATCTTTTGACCGTTCTGAGTTTTATAACCCCGGTAATAAGGAACTGTATTTTCACCAAATGTATTTAGATATTCGTCACTATCAATATAAGAGTTGATTTCTGCTTCGTAACCACAACTATCTAGCAAACGACTGCGTTCAGCTATTTCCTGGATGTCTTGTGGAGCACGTCCGAGGAGGTGTTTAAAGTTCAGTTCAATTGCTCTGTTACGAGGACAGCTATCAAAAAAAAGAGAACGATAAAGTTCGCTCTGTGCTATCTGACGAATAAATTCACGAACATTAATTTCTCCTTTTCTCAAGCGAGATTCTTGTACAGTGAGTCGCTCGCTTTCCATAACATGAGCATTACCTAAAACCTGTTTATAAGATGCTCTAATAACAATATCTAAGTCTTCTATAGAAGGGTTATTCCATAACTTAATTGGGTCTGCATCCTCAAAAGAGTCTATACCTAGTTGAGAATTAGGGTTAACCACTGGATTGACAAAAGCAATAGTCATTTTTATGACCTCCTATTTAAAAAAATTAAAAAACTTAAAAAACTTAAACAAATTAATAGTTCTCAGTGATGAATTATGAATGAACAGTTACTAAATTCATATTTGAGTTGCGATACTGCAATATACAAATTTATGGGATAGAAACAAGTCATCAAAATTCATTTTCCGTCTGGAATGACAGCAAAATTGATAACTGTAAATGTTACCATACAACACATAAGTACTATTAACCTTTAATTGTTTGCTAATTTAATATTTTGGTTATATTACAAGACTAAAAACTGAGACTAAAAACTGAGATTAAAAACTACGACTAAGAACTAAGATTAAGAATTAGTATCAAATTGAGTCTCAAATTTAGAATATAATTTAGGGTAAGTTTCTAAATTCAACTTAATCTTGCTAATCGGACACTTAAATAATTGTTATTTAATTAAGTAAGAATTAACAATTTTGGTCAAACCTTGTCCTAAAACTACCGTATTTTATCCAATATTGTTTAAGGTCGTGACATGGAGTATGTAAACTAGCTTTAGCCCGATGAAGAATTACTTGACGATGGTCACCCATCCATATTTTATCCACCGCATCAACCGATATTAAAGCTCCACCCAAAGTTACAATACATTCAGTAAATCTTTCTACTGCCGCATAGTCTACTGTTTCAAAAACAAAAAAATTACCAGAACAAATTAAATGACGACTGCGTATCCAAGATTGCATCTTTTTCTGAGCGTTTGGAGGCAACATAACCTTTAAAACAGTTGTTTCCACCTGATTTTCTCCCAAAACATAGATTTTTACTGTTCGTACAGAGGTACTTCATCAGCGAAACTTTCACATTTTTCAAAGTTTAGAGAACCATTTTCCGAACCCCAAACTTGGGTATGAGTTTCGAGATCCATGCCTTTATCTAAACTTAACCAGGTACTTTCAGTAACCTCTACGTCACTGACTAAATAAGTTTGCTTTCCTTTGCGATTAATTAAACATTTATTCCCTGGTTCGACGCTACCGCGAAAGATTTTATCTTCCCGTCGAAATACCATAGAACAGTTATAACGTCTTTCTATATTTTCAGGAGTTATTGTTTTGAGAATATCTAAGTTTCTGGCTGCACCAGCATAAAGCATCGGGTCATCTAAACCATAATTCTCTATGTATATATATTCTCCACAATCTACTAAACGATGTACTCCTTGACGATAAGGATTCCATAAATCGTAGTCATAAACTTGTTCTGAATAAAAGCCGATACCAGAAAAAAAATCGTATGCTAAAGGACGAAAAAAAATGTGAATATGAGCAAAAAGTTGAGGATTTTGATCTGATTGTTTTTTATTACTAAAATCTCCTGCCATCCACTGAGCTAAAGTTATTAAATCCCTGGCTTTCAGGTTTTTTCTATCTAGGGATGCTGTCATTACTAAAATCCTGATTAATCGTTTATCTACAAGTTTTATCTAACAAGTTTTATCTAACAAGTTTTATTTAACAAGTTTTATCTAACGAGACTTAGGCAAAAACATGCCAAAAATAATTTCAAAAGCTTATATAGTAAGTGTTTAACATCGATGGACTTGTTCTCTTAATATATCTGGGTTTCAGGCATTTTAACCACAGAGACGTTTTTCCCTTATCTAGCTTGAATTTGAAGTCATTTTTAGCTCCAAAAATATTAAAATCCCGTAAACAAGTTGATTTCCCACAAGTTGATTTCTAACAAATTTATTTAAATTCTAAAGTTCAATTCAACAAAACGTCTCTAGAATACTACCTAAAAAAATATTTATGGAAACATTGAACTAAATATTGAATGAAAAATTGAACTAAACACTACTATTTCTCCCTCGCAGAACGAATTTCAGAAGCAAAAGAAGCCGTTAATACCCCCTTACCTCCACTAGTCTTAATCGTCGATACTCGAAAACGTAAATTGGGATTAACAAACCAAATTTTTTCTTCTGCTGCTGCTCGGTCATACTCAGTTTCCAATACAAATGTATTGTCATCTGTAAAATGATAATGACCAACAGCTGCAACAGTTTCAGCATATCCCTGGTCTCTCAATAGTCTTCCTTGAGAAGGACAATCTCGATTAGGAACAGGAATTAAAAGACTTTTCCCAGACAGTACCTCCTTCTCGTCCCAATCTGATTCACCCTCCCAACTCATGCGGAATGGAATTGCAATTGTTTCTGGGTCTATATCATGAGCTTTACATAAAGCGATCGCTTCTGGGTCTTCGGGTGAAACCTTAACTATATCAATGGTTGAAAGAACTGCTTCAAAATGACTAAATGCCAAATGATGAGCACTTCGTTGCGATCGCCACTGTCCAATGGACTGCTCAACAAACTGAGTAATATCCATTAGTTTTTACGCTTACGTTTAGATGTTTTTCGTTTACCAGATAAGACTTTTTTGACTATATTTTTTGCTTTCTTGACTGGTTCGGGGTTATCTTCAAAATCTGCCAGATATTTGCTACTTTCTATTTCTGGAACAGTATTACCTTCATTTAACACTTCTGTTTGAGTATCGCTATTATCAGAAGCGATCGCTACTCCTTTTGGGAGAGATGAATTAGTATCTCCAAGTTCTCCCAGATGAAAAGAGACGATTTCAACATTAGCAATTTTGCCACCTGTACGAGTTATTCTTCGTATGGTTTCAGACATTTGTGAGTAAGGAACTTTCATCACATAGTT
This sequence comes from Mastigocoleus sp., assembly GCA_050042865.1. GTDB lineage: Bacteria > Cyanobacteriota > Cyanobacteriia > Cyanobacteriales > Nostocaceae > JBCCDM01. The sequence goes on along the minus strand of JBHJJE010000070.1, from coordinate 16,810 downwards.
ACTTCTCTTGATCACATTTTGACGACACAAACCCGTGACTTCAATTACTGCTGTACGATTGCTATAGTCGCAAACCTCAGATGTATTAATGGTAGTAGCCATACCTGACATAAAAATACCTTGAACTTGTGAAAATCATTGGAAGGGATTCTAGTAAATAAACGTTAACTCATTTTTAGTCTATTATGATACAAACTGTTCTCAGTATTTATTAATTGTTTACTTTTATTCTTATTCCCAAAGGTGTAGAGACATAAAGAACAACTCAAAATAAGATGCCCATTATATCTCTACACTGTGAGAGAAATGGGTTTTAAATTATCTCAGTAATGCTAACGATTGTTCCAGAGGTACGATTAATCCGTTGAATTTGTGGAGTCATCTTATCTCCTGGAACTATATACTCAGTTCTACTGCGACGACGGGGACCGTCAAATTTGGAACCCGTAACAACAATTTTAAACCGCTTTTCGGGAGCCGCATAAGCTCCTGGTCTGTTACCAGTCTTTGCAGGACTGATTTTATTTGCGCTGTTAGTTGCAACTTCGTAGACTAATTGAGAATTTTTCTTAGCACTACTAACTTCAGCAAAACCTCTATCAAGGTTAAAGATACGGTTGTATCCTACTTGCTTTTGTCCAACTCGACTAAGGTTCCCGCGATTATAAGGAACAATATTCTCTCCATAGTTGTTGAGATATTCCTCACTGTCGATGTAGGAATCAATTTCTGAAAAGTAACCTTCGGCTACACAACGTACAATATGCTCAGAGATTTCTCTCTGGTCTTCTGGTGCACGTCCGAGCAAATGCTTAAAGTTGAGTTCTACAAAACGGTAAGGAGCGCATTTCTCAAAATACCGACTGCGATAGAAGGCAGATTTTGCGACTGTACGTACGAACTCTCTAACTGTGATACTGCGATCGCACAATTGCGATTCAGCACTAATTAGACGCTCGCTCTCCATGATGTGAGGATTGCCTAATACTTGCTTGTAAACTGCACGAATAATGGTCTGTATGTCCTCTTGAGAACTATTAGACCATAATTCATATTTTTCTATTGTTTGCATGGCATTCTCCTAAATGGTTAATTTCCAATTTTTATAAAAATCAGCAAAAATTTAGCCAGAAAATAGCCAAAGTTTCGCTCAAAAGTTAGTGAACTAAGCAAGTATTCAATTATTTCAACTAATTTCAACTAGTTTTGATTAATTTCAATTAGTCGAAATTAATCTCAACTAATTTAAAATAAATAACTTAGTTAATGGGAGTAATGCTGGCAATTACGCCACCTTGCTTGTGAATGCGTTGATATTCTTGAGAAAGCTTGTCGTAAGGTACTAAATATACCTGATTGGAACGACGGAACTTGGAAATTCTATTTACACCCTTAGCGCGAATTCCAGTAACTTCCACACGATAAACTTTTCCTCCCGAGCTTGCTCCCACACCTTGACGGGTTCTAGCACCAAGGGGAGGATTGCGGAATGTTGCACCATCACTTGCTGGTGAAACTACTGCTGTTGGTGTCTTTTGAATTACCAAGCCATTTAAGCGTGGACTCTTACCAGCCAGATCTGCTCTTTGGGAACTAGTAGAAGCACCCCGTACCAACTGGAAGAAGTGGGTAAACTGCACCATGCTTTCAATACTTTCAGATCTATAGCCTCTTAAGTAAGGAGCTATATTTTCTCCGAAAGTGCTTTGATATTCATCACTATCGAGGTAAGAATCAATTTCAGCTTCTAAACCCTTTTCATCTAGGATGGTGCTGTGCATGCGCATTTCTTCTAAATCGCGGGGTGCACGACCTAAAAGATGTCTAAAATTAAGTTCTATTGCTCGGTAACGAGGAACATTATTAAAAAAGCGCTCTTGATAAAAATCAGATTTAGCTACCTGACGTACGAACTCACGAACACTAATTTCTCCACTTTTTAGCTGTGATTCAGGTACGGCAAGTCTTTCGCTTTCCATCATGTAGGCATTACCTAAAACTTGACGGTAAACTGCGCTGATAATAATATCTACATCTTCTGCCGAGTTACCTGGTACATACTCAACTGGTGGAGTCTCATCAAAACGACTCACACCCAAGCGCGAGGCTGGTCCAAATGGTCCTAGAGCCATGAACAGAGTCTCCTGTAATACTACAAAGGCTAAAAATTAAAAATCAAACTATCAGCATTTACATTGATTAATGTATTTTTGCTTATAGCAGCTGAACTGAGATTTGAATCTATAGGTCATTTTGGTGGAAATAAATTGCTGAATATTATTTATTTTCAACAAGACCTACATATCTAGCCCAATTTTAATCTTCATATAAAGCTGTAAACATAATTATCAAGAATTATGAACTATTTTTACTAAACTTCATGAAGCAGAGGGATTTATCAAGCATGAGAAGTTTGGAGAGAGCAGAGTTCTTCGGGGAACAGAAGCTAGACATTTTGCATCTGTTTGTATCTGAATATTCTGAATATTTCACTCACTTCAATTTTATTTGACCTTTTGCTCCACGCCAAACCCCACCAAGGTGACTTCTTGGAGGGGGTTATTCTCAGGAGGACGACGATAGTTAACAATTTTGCGGATGCGTAGGTCGGGATTGACTAAGGTAATTGAATCTACAGATACAGTACGGGTATAATTAGTTCTCATCAGCAATTCCCTAGTAGTGGAGTCAAAGCGAAAATGAGAAACTATTGGTTTGGCTTCCTCATAAGCGCGATCGCGTAGATAATCTCCCTCTAATATCTTTGTATCTGTGGTATCTACTTGATGGGGTACAAAAATTAAATTTAAAGCTTGTTCAACTCTTTCACCTTTTTCAGAAACGGTTTGGAAAGACAAATGGAAACCAGGAAACTTTTCTAATTGGCTTTGCTTAGGATATTGATTATCTGCAAGAACTTGAGATTTTTGTTCTGGTAGTAAAGGAGAAACAGCAAACTCAGTACGCGATCGCTCTACTTCTTGATAGGTTAAATAATGGTAAGTGCGTTCAGTAGTCCACTTCCCGACACAACAATCAAAAAACTGATGAAAAATATCAAATTTATCCATGATTTTATTAACTTCTGAATTATGTCTGAACCATCTGTGAATCGTATCTGAAAATTTCAAATAGATTCTTTTCCAACAGGACTTACCATTCACCCATTCACCCATCACCCATTCACTCATTCCTTAGCACCAGCACGTCTTAATAACTCTTCAGCTTGTATAGACTTAAATGACCGTTTTGCTTCTGACAGAGCAGTTCCCCCCCAATTATTCTTGGGACTTACATCTGCATTATTACTTAATAAAATTTCCATAACTTCTATATCCCCCCTTGCAGATGCCATCATGATTGGTGTCCACCAGCCCATATTATGAGTATTAACATCTGCATCATTATCTATTAAAGCCTGTACGGCTTCTATATGACCATTCTCAACAGCTAAATATAAAGCTGTATCGCCGATATTATTAGTCGCACTTACATCCCCTCCATGAGCAATTAAACGTCTAACTAAATCAGCTTGACCATTTCTTGCTGCGGACATTAAAACCGTCTCACCATAATCATTTCTACCTTCAATCACCGCTCCTTTATCTAAAAGGGTATTCACAATATCTAAATACTTGGATTCTGCTGCATACATCAATGCTGTATATCCAGCATCATTACGGATATTCACATCAGCATTACGTTCGAGAAAAAGATTTAATATATCCATGTAACCTTCTGCTGCTGACATCATTAATGGGGTAGTAGTACCTTCTCCATCACCATTTACATTTACTCCTTGATTAAGCAGTTCGGTAACTTTTTGGATATCTTGCTTTATGGTAGCTGTGATTAATTCAGTTGTAGTGTACATGGTTCTATTTTAGATTGGGGAACTGTTACCACGTAGTGGTCATTTAAAATTTGAAATTCCTGCACATCCTAGGGAAAATGCAGTTATGTAACCGTTAATTTTTCACTTTTCATCCTTCATCCACCCAGACGAAAGTTTTAATTGATATATGCACAAATACTTGGTGATTAAAAAGACTTAATGTTTAGAAAGCAAATATTATTCTTTGAATTCAGATAACTTCTCAATTAAATGGTCAAAGTAAGGTGAAAGAGAGTCTCTTTTATCTACTTTAACTCTTTTGAGGGTTGCATCTTTGATACCTTCTAAGCCCACAATCATGGCATCTAGAGGAACCTGTAATTCTTGATAAAGTAATTCCATATAGTACAATCCTTGTTCGCTGGTATATTGAACATGTTTTCCTGCAATACCGTAGCTAATACAGCGAAGAAAATGCCAAAAATCTCTCCAGCAAGCTTCAGCTCTTACTGGAGGATATAATCCACCCCCTGGTTGAGTAATATCAGGATACTTGGCTAATAATTGTTCTCTAGCTTCATTAACTATATCTGTAATCAGATTATTTGTGATAGTTGTTTCCGTACTATTGTCCGTACTATCGGCAAATAACTGCACTACATCAAAAAAATCTGTACTTTTCGGTGCTAATTTCCGGAGTTGCTGTAAATCTTCCTTAGTCAAATAAGTTCCTTGGTCATCTGCAGTCTGAAATAATTGAATTGCTTCCTCTGGGTGAGTTGCATTCCACTGTGCAAAGCTGACGATTCTGGCTTTAGTAATTAATTCCTGAACCTTCTGAGATAATTGAGCCATTAGTTAATTGTTGTTTATTATTGTTTTAGTTAATCGTTTGTTTATGAAGCGAAGCATAAAAATTGACGCTTAGCCTCAGCTAATACAACGCCATCATCTCTTATGTTTCGTCATTAATTAAAATTTGTAAAATAAAGTAAAAAATAAGCTCAAAATCATCAGAGCACAATTAACAATTCTTAGTTAAATATTCTCTTATTGAAATATTCTCTTATTGAAAGATTCTCTTACCGAAAGATTCTTTTAGTTAAAGATGCCTTCCTATGATATCCTGATGTCCCCTAAAATAACCGTCCGAAGAGTAAAGCTGTTCCGGCACAACTACGTTTCAGACATGATATCATCCCTGATTCGCAAGCGCCCAAATCAGGATTTTTCCCCTCACACAAGGATAAAAAATCTCTCTGAAAATTATTTTGCAATTAATATAAATTAAAATACATGTAAATTAAAATATATGGAAATCCAACAAATTCAAACTGACTTAGAAAACCCTGATTACCAGTACCGTCTCAAAGCGATCGCTGCTCTCAAAGATTATGATCCTCAAGTTGCAGTCCCTCTATTAAAGAGCAAAATCCACGATTCGGAATTTTTAGTACGTTCTTTTGTTGCAATGGGTTTAGGAAAACAGAAGACTTCCGAGTCATTTGCTGCTTTGATACAAATAATGAAGTTTGATGATACTCCTAATGTTCGTGCAGAAGCAGCAAATTCTCTATCATTATTTGGTAAAGTATCTGTCTCTCATCTAGTTGCAACTTTCCATCAAGACGACCATTGGATAGTGCAGCGTAGTATCATGGGAGCCTTAGTAGATATGGATTCCCCACAAGAACTTTTAGAAGTTTGCCAAGAAGCGCTCCGGGGTGAAGATGCAACTGTTGCAGAAGCAGCAGTAGATACTATTGCAGTATTAGCAAATACTACCCAAAGAGATGCTGCTCTATCGATTATTTTAAGTTTAGTTAATAATAATTCTTGGTGTATGAGGATGCATGTTGCTTATGCGCTGAAAAAGTTTGATGTACCTGAATCTAAAGAAGCTTTAAGAATTTTAAGGGAAGATAGTCATCATAAGGTAATTGCGGCAGCTTTAGAAGATTTACTACCCCAAGAAAATTAATTCTAGTGTCGGAATGTCGATGAAATAGTCGATTAAATAAAATATATTCATGTTGCTATAAGTATTGCAAAGTTTCGCTGTAAATAAGTAGGTAGGGACAATTAAATCTAACTATGTAACAGAATGTAAAAAAGACTGACACTCCTGGGATTACTTCGTCATACCTCCTTCCCTAAGAGGGAACACTCCGTGAACGTAATGACAGAATTATAGTTATGATCTTGCTATATATAAGTTAGGAGTCATCCTCAGATCAGGATGAAACAGGAATTTAACATCAATCAAAAATACCTTTGCCCAATTAAGTCTAGAGTTGGGTCGTTTTGGGTAAGTTTAATAGAGCGAACAAGGGAAATATATCCCATATACTTATAAAATGCTATAAAAATTAAATTAAAACAAAAAATCAATGAAACGACTGCTTTGGAAATTATTAACTATATTTGGTGGTACTTTAGCAGTCCTAATTCTGACTGTAATTATCTTTTACTTTTGGGCAAGCTCTGGTAGTTATCCTCAGAATAAATATGATGAAATAGTCAAATATAATACTTCAAAAACTCCAACATCCCAACTAAATAATAATAAAGATACAAAAGATGTATTTACTGTTGTTACCTATAACATTGGCTACCTTTCAGGACTAACTAATAATCTAGCAGTAGAAACAAATCAAAAACTATTTGATGATAATTTAAAGAATGCGATCGCTGCTTTGAAACCTTTGAATGCTGATTTTATCGGTCTACAGGAAATTGATTTGGCTTCTAAGCGTTCATTCAAAGTCAACCAAGTAGAAAAAGTTGCTCAAGGTTTATCTTTTCCTGAAGCTGCTATAGGGGTAAACTGGGATAAAAATTATGTAGCATTCCCTTACTTTCCAATTTCTGCACACTTCGGTCGCATTGTCTCATCCCAAGCAATTCTCAGCCGCTATCCAATCGAATCTCATCAACGTATAGTTTTAGAAAAAGTTGCTGATAATCCTTTTTACTACAATGCCTTCTATATAGACAGAGTAGCGCAAGTTAGTAAAATTAAAGTTCAAAATCGGACTTTAGTATTAATCAACGTACATTTAGAAGCTTTTAACAAAAATACTCGTTTAGAGCAAACGAAATTTATTGAAAATCTTTTAGAAAAATATATCAACGACTTTCCAATTTTACTTGTTGGTGACTTTAACAGCACTCCGGCAAATAATCAAGAAACAGAACCAACTATTAATCTATTGCTGAACAACCCTAATCTGAAATCAGCCACTCCTCAGAGCAGTTTTAATGATCCGAAAGTATTAACCTTTCCTGCTGACAAACCAGAAGCTAAGTTAGATTATATTTTCTATACACCCAAAAATATTGAAGTCTTAGAATGGCAGGTTGTTTCAGAAGCAAAACAAGCATCTGACCATTTACCAGTAATGATGAAATTTCGTTTCAAATAATACCAATTCAATTCTACCCTCCAATTCAAAATATTCTACCAGAAAGTTTTCAACGAATAAAATACTCACCAAGCGAGAAGCAAACTACAAAATTAAACCCACGTATAAATACGGGGGCTTGGAGTAATGAAGTCAACTTTATATCTCTATTGACAACTAATTTGATGACAAAAATATTTCTACTTCATCCGGTGTTGGTTGAGATGCGATCGCACCGGGTTTAATAGTTGTTAATGCACCAACAGCACTGGCAAAAGTAATTATTTGCTCTACTGTTTCTTTATCATTTAAACCTTGCATGCCATGCTGATGAAACTGGTGAATAAAACCCGCTAAAAAGCTGTCTCCTGCACCGGTTGTATCTACCACAGGTACAGAAAACGCCGGTCTTTTTCCTTCATTACCACCCAAACAGTAGGTACAGCCATTCTCCCCATCTGTAACTAGTACCCCATCTATACCATGTACGCGGTAAGTAATTGCACCAGGGTCATTGGTATCAAAAAGCCACTCCGCCTCTTCCTTAGAAAGCTTTAGGAAATCAACATAAGGTAACAAGTCCCGAATTTTTTGAGGTGCGATGTCAGGATTTTTCCAGAAGACTGGTCTCCAGTTAACATCCATAATCGTTTTAATGTCATATTTGTCCGCCATTTTCAAAGCGTGGAGGATTGCCGCTTCGCTTTGGGGATAAGCTAGCTCTAAAGTACCTAGAACTAGAAAACTCGCTTTTTCAAATAACTCTTCCGGTAGGTCTTCGGCTTTTAAATGAGTATCTGCAAACTCAGATGTATCGTACTTACCAAAACCAGCAAATTCGCGATCGCCACTTTCTGAACGTACAACGTAAACCTGTCTTGTAGGTGCAGAATCATGTCTTTGTAACCCCTGGGAATTTACGCCGACACTTTCAAGAAGACTACAGAGGTTATTTCCTGGCTCATCTTCGCCAACAGCACCAACAAAACCTGCCGGAGTCCCTAACTTAACTAAAGCACAAGCAACGTTCGCTGGTGCCCCTCCTGGATAGGGAGTCCAAGATTCTACTTCATCAAGAGATTTTCCTAACTGGTCTGCCAGACAATCGAATAAAATTTCGCCCAGGCACAAAACTTGGGGATGAATCATTTTTTAATTATTTTTTAGGATGTGGATAGGGTGTGGATAGAAAATGAATAAAAGCCAATGCTACAAAAACCAACAATCAAAAATTTAATCTTAAAAGTTACTCTTAATTTAGCTTTTGTTTATACAATTACATGGCTTTTTTAATATATTAATAAACTTTATTTTTTTGTAATTAAGATTATTGCTTTTTAGTTTGACAATCTGATGAATCGAGTGTAATAAGGTAATTGGAAATACTCACATATTTGTACCTGTATTACCATTAACCATAACCAAAAATTAATGTCAAGAATCGTATTACTGCTAACACTTGAAACTCCCCTTACTCTTGTATATCTTCTAGAATAAATAAGAGTGATTGAGTACATATACCAAGGGAGGAATAAAATTCTTATGGCTGGTGGCGAGTCTCAGACCCCTGTTAGTCTGTCAGACAGAGAACTGCAAATTATTAATTTAGTGGCTGCTGGCTTAACTAATCAACAAATTGCAGGTAAACTGGAAATTAGTAAGCGTACAGTTGACAACCACATCAGTAATATCCTGACAAAAACAGTCACTGATAACCGGGTTGCTCTTGTTCGCTGGTCTTTAATGTGGGGTAAAGTTTGCTTAGACGATGTCAATTGCTGTGCTTTACCTGAGCGATTAGATTAAACCAGGACATATTATTTGATTAACTGCCTGTCTGTATTTTCAGGGATTGCTGACTAGTTCTTCTCCTCACGCCTAGTTTAATGTGAAATCTCATAATTCTGGGATAAATCATAGGCTGCATTCTAAATCTATAGATGTAATCATTACGTCTGTTATTTTAGATAAGAGCATCATAAGTTGAATGATTATTCCCAGTTGAAAACACATCTATTACTAGCAAATGACTTTTAAGCAGCAAATGCAAATTATTTACTGTGGTCTATGGAACAAGTGACTGCTCATGAATTTCATAGTAAGTTAAGACCATTGTTTTAGTTTGCAACCTCCAAATACCTCTGAATAAGAGAGTTTTGGGCGTTTTATTAGTCGTTTAACGTTTTAACTAGGACAATTATTTTGGAGATTAGTGTAATTTTCTCTGCGTATATCCATTATTTCAATTTCTTTTCTTTGCCAGGAATTGAAAAAACACTATTTCCTGTCCTAGTTATGCGTCTAATCCAAATCTAATCATCGCACACACCAAGATTAGCAAAGCTTGTCTGTCAATTCTTGTCAGTTTTATGTTTATGTCTTAGGACATTAACGATGCCTAAAATCTGACAAAATCAAAACTTGGTGAAAATTGAGGATCTTTTAAGATTTTGCCCTTTTTACATGTAATATACAAGGCGATTGCCTGAAGGGTGCAACTATTTCTGTCTAATTTGACATGTGTTAAATATTGAGAAGATTTTAATTTGGTTGAATTGATTTTTCAGCGAACGCTTTGCTCGCAATGGCATTCAACAAATTTGGATGCTCCCATAATTTATCCTAATATTTTTACGAAAACCTTTATCTAAAAATCTTTGTAATAATTGATTATCAACTTTACTTTATTTAACTCAAAAAACATCTAACTTAAACATAAATCCCAAATAATCAATAAAAATTAGCACTAATCAGTATCTAAAAGCGCTACATTAAAAAATAATTCTCGTGCTCCATTAATTGTGCTCTATTAAATATTTAGGGGCACCCTTTATAGTATGAACACCTCTGTAAATAACAAAAGTGGTTTATCTGTCCTCGATTTTTTAAATTTCGATTCAACTTTCGACTTGACAGTACCCCAACCAAATTTAGATACTGATTTACTAGAACAGCTATATTTTATTCCTGGGTTAAAAGAAGTTTTATTATTGCGACAAGTTCATGCTTTGGAACACGCTACCATATGGCTTGTCAGCAAATCTAACGGTGTTCATAATCCAGGTAAATATATTGATGATATTCAGGAAAAATTTCCAGTTTATCAATTTAGTAATAATACTCAAGAAAATAGTAGTGGGAATGATAATCAACTCTTAGGTGGTTTATCCACAGAAAAAGGATTTTATGTTTACGGCGATGTTAATATTAGCAATTTACGCCGAGCTGCGAACATAGCTTTACATCGTCTAACTCATGGAGATTGGGATTTAGCTGTTCATCCCCGATGCGGAACTAATTTATCGGTTTCAATGATATTGACCGCTGCACTAGCTTTGGGTATCAATTTATTTTTACCTAGAGGTCCAGTTGAACAATTTTTTGGTTTGGGTCTAGCTGCAACCACCGCTTCTGAGCTTACACCAGACGTAGGTGCTTTTGTACAAAGATATATTACGACAGCCATTCCTTTTAATCTGGTAATCGAGAATGTTACTCCCGTAAAAGATAATTTAGGCAGAAAAGCGCATTTTGTGAAAGTGAAATGGCATTAACCCAATAATGAATGTATCAGAAAAATACTTGTTTGATTTACAGGGTTTTCTGGTTCTAGAAAACGCTTTGACTCCTAAACAAGTAGAATTACTTAATAATTCGGTAAATCAAAAAATATCCTTAAGCGATCGCTCTACTCAACAACCACATTTGAGATTTGACGGTCTACTGGGTTGGGATAAGGTTTATAGAGACCTAATAGATAATCCCCCCATTACTCCTTATTTAAATCAGCTATTAGGAAATAATTTCCGTTTAGATCATAATTATATTCATATTATTCGGCAGGGAAATGGACCTGTAGGTGCTTGCTTACATGGTGGTGGAACACCCCATGACCCGGCTCAATTTTATATGGTTAAAGATGGACAAATTTATAATGGTTTACTCGCTGTTGCATATAATTTAAGCGATGTTAATCCAGGTGAGGGTGGTTTTGGTTGTATTCTGGGAAGTCATAAAAGTAATTTTTGCTTATCAGAGGAATGGAAAAATTTAGAAAATCCTGCAAATATTATTACAGAAGTAACAGCTAAAGCTGGTAGCGCTGTTATTTTCACGGAAGCTCTGAGTCATGGAACTTTACCTTGGAGGGGAAAAACAGAGCGTCGCACTCTTTTCTACAAGTATTCTCCTACTTATTCAGCTTGGTGGCGGGGTTACTATAATTCATTCGACTATCCCGATTTAACAGAGTCACAAAAAGCTATACTCAGACCTCCGGGTATTGGTGGTTAGGATTATCAGAAAAGTTTTCAAAAATAATACTCAAAATAATACTAAAAATAATACCAGTATTAAAGATGAAACCATCCGCTTCTAAAAAGCATCGCAGAATAAAATATCAATTATCATTGTTGCTGAGTATAGTTATTGTTATTCCATTTGGCTACTTTATTAGATTTTCTCAAGGTCCTTTACCTGGATGGTTGAATGATGGTTTAGGTAGCGTTGCTTACGAGATATTTTGGATATTACTATTTGCCTTAATTTTTTCTATATTTGCTTCTAAAATTTCACCATTAAAAATTGCTAGTGGTGTATTGATTGCAACCTGTTGTATAGAATTTTTGCAACTCTGGAAATCACCGTTTTTAGAAACCGTTCGTTCTACTTTACCTGGAAGGTTAGTTTTAGGTAATACTTTTGTGTGGTGGGATTTTATTTCTTATTTTGTCGGTAGTTTTGCAGGTTGGTTATGGCTAAAAGGACTTCGTACTTATTTTTACAGTAAATCTTCACCTTAAGGATTTGGCTAAGTTTTATCCTGTATAATCCGGTATTGATCAAAAATAATTTTATTGTTTTTTATCACTTGTTTTTTCATTGTGTCTGAAATTATCTTGCTTACACCAAAAATAAATGGAATAACTATATTCAAGTAAGATAGTAAGCGATCGCACAATGAGAAAACTTTATTTTTTATTACCGGGGACAACTAAAAAGTTTGCCTGTGGGGGTTTGTGGGCTGAGTTAAAGACTATGAAGCTGATGGGGTCATGTTGTACAACTCAAGTTGTTACCTACCGACAAAGGGAAGATGACAAACTCTTTTTAGATGACTTGCTCCAAAACCAGGATTTGGATTTAAATGATGTCATCTTTGTAATGTGTTGGGGTTTTGATGTTGCAGATTTAGCCAAAAAACTTACACCTTATAATCTTAACTCTATATATCATGCTCACAGTGCGGGTTATGGTTTCCGGTTACCATCTGAGGTTCCTATTATTACCGTCAGCCGCAATACTATGGGATACTGGGGGCATCATTCTCCAAATTCTTTAATTTACTATTTACCCAATCAAATTGACGAAAATTTTAAAAATTTCAACATTACGCGAGATATTGATGTATTAGTACAAACTAGAAAATCTTCTGAATATTTGCTCAAACAATTAATCCCTGCACTCAAGCAAAAATGTCAAGTTTTTGTAGTAGACTCTTATATTGAAGACTTACCCAGTTTATTCAATCGTGCCAAAGTATATCTTTACGACTCAGCAGAATACTGGTCTTTACAGGGTGTCACAGAAGGTTTTGGACTGCAACCTCTAGAAGCTTTAGCCTCCGGATGTCAGGTCTTTTCTAGTCTCAACCACGGACTATCAGACTATCTTGACCCCGGATTCAACTGCTACAAAATATCTGGATATTCCCAAGAATATGATATTCAGCGTATCCTGAAAGTAGTTAATAACCCAAATCCCCCGTCTATTCCACAGGAAGTATTTGCAGAATATCGTCTAGAAAACATAATCGAGCGATCGCGAATTATCCTGAAAGAGTTAAATGAATTTTTTGATAGCAAACAGAATTATCAATCTGATATCCCAAACTTGACCAAAAATCGTTTTATTAAACTGAAAATCCAAAGTATTTATACTAAACTGCAAAAAAAGTTTTTAAAAAGTAATTTCAAATAGAGAAAGAGAAGCATTCAATTGCTTCTTAAGTATCCAGCTTCAATAACCCTCCAATTCAAAATTTTCATATAGCACGAAAGTGTTTTCTATATGACTCATATTATTTAATCTATAGTTGTAAAATCTGGTGCTGTTGACTAAGTAATTTATCTGCCAAACTATGCCTTTAAATCCTGAATTCGCCCAAAGTTTACGCAATTCTACAGAGAGATTGTTTAATTTATTAGACCTTTTTGGTGAAGGTAAAGTGTTAGCTATTGGAGATATGAGACTTGATGAGTTTATCTACGGTAAAGTTGAAAGTATTTCCCAAGAAGCACCTGTTATAGTTTTGCGTCATCAGGAGACTCAGCAAACATTAGCTGCTGCTGCCAATGCAGTATACAACCTTTCTTTACTGGGTGCACAGGTGAAAGCAGTAGGTTTAATAGGTAAGGACGAACGAGGGAAAATAATCCGTAATCTCTTAAAAACAACTTCAGTTAATACTGACGGGTTATTAAATGACGAAAGTCGTCCTACCTTTACTGAAACCAGAATTTTAGGATATTCTCAGCCTTTAGCAAGACAGCAAATCGTTCGTATAGATAGAAAATCAGACGATTTACCCCAACCAGATTCACAATTACAGCTAGCAGAGTACATTAAACAGCAAATAAATTCTGTAGACGTAGTGGTTTGTTGTGATTATAAGGAAGGAACCTTGACTAGACCAGTAATTTCAGCCGCTTTGGAAGGTTCTGTAGTTATTGTAAAAGCCCAAGAACACTTAGAAAGATACAGAGGAGCAAACCATTTCATTCTCAGCAAGTCAGAAGCAGAAAAAATTGCGGGTTACAAAATTAACGACCGAGAAACTTTAGATCAGACTGGTAAAGATTTACTCGTATTAACCCAAGGCAAGCATATAATTATTAACTGCTGGAAAGAAGGAATTAACATCTTTGAAAATAATCAGCAACCCCAGTATATTCCGCCTTTCAACTGGGATGAAATCTTAGATGTTGCAGGTGCAGATGATACACTCGTAGCAACCTTATCCCTAACCTTAGCTGTAGGTGGTTCGGTTTGGGAAGCAGCTGTTCTAGCAAGTTTAGCAACTAGCACTGTAGTACGTCAGTTTGGTAAGACTAGAATTACCCATGACGAAATGAAGATGGGATTGAAAGTTTTAGTGGAGTAGTTAGGGGTAAGAGGTGAGAGGTGAGAGGTGAGGGGATAGGAAATTATCTTTATGTTGAAAGTAGGATAAATCTGTAACGTTGTTGAGAGAATATTGATTTAACAATTACCAATTACCAAATCTCACAGATATGATAAATTTTTAAGCAAGTGAAAAAGTCTTATGATTCGTCGGTTATTAGTAACGGGTGGTGCAGGTTTTATTGGGTCAAATTTTGTGCATCATTGGTGTAGTAACTATCCTAATGATAAAGTAATAGTCTTAGATGCTCTTACTTATGCTGGTAATCGAATTAATATTCAGAAATGGGAAGAGCAAGAAAATTTTCGTTTTGTTCGGGGTGATATTTGCAATGCTTCTTTAGTGAAAGAACTTTTGCAAGCTGAAGATATAAATACAATAGTTCATTTTGCTGCCGAATCTCACGTTGATAGGTCTATTTTAGAACCCCGTACTTTTGCAGAAACTAATGTTATGGGGACTTTGACCTTACTTGATGCTTTTCGCGATCGCTGGATATCTTCTAGTAAATCTAATCATAAATCTCATAATAAATCTCATAATAAACCTGAAAATTACCTATTTATCCACGTTTCCACAGATGAGGTCTACGGTAGTTTAAATCCCGAAGACCCTGCTTTTACAGAAACAACACCATTAAATCCCAATAGTCCTTATTCTGCTTCCAAAGCTGGTAGTGACCATTTCGTTCGAGCTTACCATCATACCTATAATTTACCGACGATTATTACTAACTGTTCTAATAATTATGGTGCTTATCAGTTTCCTGAAAAATTAATTCCTTTGATGTGTATTAATATGCTTATGGGTAAGCCTTTACCAATTTACGGCGATGGTAAGAATGTGCGAGACTGGTTATATGTGGGGGATCACTGTCGTGCTTTAGATGTAGTCATCAATCAAGGTAAAGCAGGGGAAACCTATAATATTGGCGGTAATAACGAAGTTGAAAATATTCAGTTAGTGCAGACTTTATGCAATTTAATGGATGAACTTGCGGATAATTTACCTGTAACTCCCTGTGCAGACTTAATTACCTTTGTCAAAGACAGACCTGGGCATGATAGAAGATATGCCATCAATGCAAGTAAAATGAAATATGAACTTAATTGGATTCCCAAAGTAGATATACAATCTGGTTTACGTCTAACAGCACAATGGTATCTGCAAAATCGGGACTGGTGGCAACCTTTACTCTCAGTAGAATATCAAAGATATTATAATCAGGTTTACGGTGATAATTAATTTGATGCAACATTAAAAACTGGGCTTTGATAATTTGAATTATATTTTTTCAGTGCGATCGCAGGATGAGAATTGATTCAGCAGCTATTTGTTTTTCTGATTGTCATCATTTAATTTTGTCAAATACCTGGTTTATAAAACTACAGTATATATACAAGTATTAAAGTTTGATGTGAAACTTATTGGCATTGTTTTTGCTACGAATTTATATAGAAAAATAGAGTTGAAAATTTCCTATTATTTTAGTATTTAAGGTTCTAATTAGAGGGGGTGTAACCTATTTTTATAGGACTTGTTTATATCTGAGGTTTATTGTCAAATAGAGCACATTATAGTTAATAATACTTCAATTTCCCTTATTTAAACTATTGTATTTAACTGTACTGATAATTTAGGAATAATCTAATTTTTTTATCAAGGTTTTCTCATTTTGGCTCTTGCAAAGAGTCATATATATGAAGGAGAATTTCAGTAGATAATGCGATTAAAAATCGAAATTGTTGTCCGTATAAAGAACTACTCAATTTAATAAATAGACTATCTGTTTTATGTGTACGGATTTATGAAAGGGACTTGCAGACTATGTACGGTAGGTTTTTCTATGTTCATTTTCTGAATCTGTAAGTTTGTTAAGCCTAATCTGTATATCTGTCAGGACTTACGCACAAATTACGCTTTTACGTCCGAAACGACTGTAGGGAAGTAATCTCAAAGCCTTATTTTTCATTACAAGTGTGTAAGTCCTACTTAATGTCTGTTTATTAAATCTGTTCAAGAATAATGTGTGGATATTTTAGAGGAGTGGACAATGAATCAAAAATCTTTTATCAAAATCATATTTCTAATTTCTAAGGCTTATTTATTTACTATTAGCAGCAGCTTTATTATTTTAGAGGCATATTCACAAGTATCTTTAGCTCAGACTCAGTCAAATCCAACAACCCCAGAAGAGGGAAATACAACTCCAACAACCCCAGAAGGGGGAACTACAACTCCTCCAAATATAGAAAGGGAAACTCCAACAACTCCTCCAACAACAGAAGAGGAAACTACAACTCCTCCAACTACTGAAGGGGATACTCCTACAACTCCTCCAAATACAGAAGAGGAAACTACAACTCCAAAAACCCCAGAAGGGGAAAC
>JBHJJE010000069.1:0-55473 GCA_050042865.1 Mastigocoleus sp. | reverse complement strand
ATAGATGTAGCTATTTTTAGAATCTATCTTCACACTTGTATAAAGTGGCGGAAATAAATAGTCTATTAAAAACTAGTAAAAGGCTTGTGAAATAGACTTTTGCACCTTCTGCCTCCTGCCCACTTAACTTCTGTCCTCATGTACTAGTATTTTATTGTTTTATTTTTATTTTTACTAAGCTCAAGTACTACAGTTATTCTTACGAGAGAATCGGGAAGAACTAGGGAAGACTTTTCTAAAATCAAAGATTTTTGTAAATTTATTTCAAGCTAACTCCAATCCTGATGGCGGAAAATAAGGTAGTTTAAAACAATCGGAACTTCGTAAAGAAGAAGTACAAACAATAGTAAGTTACCAGGAGGGTATTTTTGATTAAATTTTGTCATGTCATTCTCAACTTTATAGATTTTATGACTCCATTGCTGAATCTTATGGCTTGTAAAAAAAATAACTAAATATGACCATACACATGGTAAATATGCATAATAAACTAATAGACAAACTCCAATAAAAAAGAGCATTGTTGCAGTTAATACCAAAATTGGAAGCCTAGAAACTACTAGTATTAAAAAAAATGTACCTAATGCAACCATTATCCAAGGTAATGGAATCATCCTATATATTATTCCGTAAGCTGAATACCAAATTCCTAATAATGTTATGAGATGAATGACATTAATACCAATTTGTGAATGGCGACAAAGGTGTCGCTGGTAAAGTTCTTCAAACTCTATACTTAATAAATTTATTGAAATATCTGATGGCTGCTCCATAATTTTTCCTTGTATAATATCGGAGGAATTTTAGTAATTTTGTAAAAAAAAAGACTTACACCCAAAGAATTTATTTTTTGATTTTTCTTGCAATTGCAATTTCAATACTTTGGTTATCGTGAATAGGAAATAATAAAATATTAATCATTAGAGATAACATCTTTGAGGCTTGATGAATCCCCATTTGTTCAATGAATGGAGTCAGCCAACCATTATAATATCCAAAATCAAGAAAATCGTTCAAATTAGCAAAATCGATTTTGGGTTCAAACGTCTCTATCTGGCAGATTTCAAAACCATTTTCCTCCAAAATTTCTATAACTTCGCTACGATCTTGAGGACTGGACACAAATTCATCATCTACAGAATTTCCGGAAATCCAGTAAATAAATTTACTTGCTAGAGAATCTTCTATTTTCCTAAGATTGGGGTAGCTAGCCATAGTTTGACCAATCCATGACCAATATGCTCCTTCATCGAGTAAGTTCCAGACTTTGGGAGCTAATTCCCTCATAGGAACATAACCTGTTACAAAATGACTACAAATCAGGTCGAATGACTGACCAACATAATGATGTTCCAGATTGATGGCATTATCAACGATAGTTATAAGATTTGGAATTTTCTTCTTTGCAATATCAAGCATTTTCTCTGATATATCTATACCAAACAAATTAATTTCGCTTTCATATAGTAAAAATATTTGTTCTAAGAACGAGCCTGTACCAATACCAACGTCAAGAACTTTTAAAGGAGTTTGAGATTTTAAAATATTTGTCTTTTGAATTTGAGTAATTCCTTTTTGATAAATAGAAGCATATATACCTTTTGCATCCATATCAAATTTTGGTGCAATTATTTCATTGTATTGGCGCTTAATTATGTCGTGGATATGTGTCATTTTATTTCAATTTTATTAATTTTTACTATTAGAATTGAAGTAATATTTAGTACTCTCTCAGGGAAGCAATAAAAGCTCAATTAAATTATTATATTGATAGCTGACGCAAATAGCTGAATGAACGGTTTATTCAATACCTGTGTAATTGTGGAACAAATCTGACTCAGTTCTTCTGGTGTTGTAGTTAGTGGTGGAGTAATTTTAAGTACATTGGTTTCACCCTGACAAAAACCCACTAATACTGGATAGGAAGAGTGTTTGAACATACTGCTAATGTACAGCAAAAACAGTTGTTTGCGAAACCAGCACTGAGGTAAATTGGTATCATTCAACTCTATTCCAATTAACAAACCGAACACCCGCACATCTCGGACAGATTTACAAGAAGCTAGGCGATCGCACAAAAGCTTTTCCAGCAGTTTTCCTGATTTTGTTACTCGTTCTTCAAGTTTCATTTCTTCAGCCTTGTGTAGCACATTTAATACCGTGCGATAGCCAACGGGGTAGTTATATCTTTCTTGAATCTCTTTGATTAAGTTTGACCCCAGAGCGTTTAATTTCTGCTGAATATTTTCTGTATATTGCACAATACTAAATGGAAACATCATGTCAGAAGTTCCTTTACCTAAAACTAATAAGTCTGGTTTCAACCCCTGTAAGAGGAAGCGAGCAAATAGTCCTGTTCGGAACATCCCCGTTTGTACCTCATCAATCAACAACAAATAGCCATATTTTTCCCGATGTGTCTGGAGATATTTTATCGTTGTCTCTGGTATTGCTCGAACACCACTTACACCTTGTATTAACTCAATTTGAACTACCGCTATGGAATACTTCTGCATAACTGCATCTAGTTGTACCACTGCATCTTCGGCAAATGGATCGATATAAACGACATCAGGATATAATGGATTGATGTTCTGTTTGTATAAACTGCTCCAAGTTCCTGTCAGTGCAAATAAGGTCTTGCCACCAAAGCCACCTTTTAAGACAAGGACATGTCGCCGGGGATGTTGAGCTGTTAACGCAATTCTGAGGGCGTTTTCTACTCCAGATGCTCCGCTGACAGCAGGTAATATATTCTCTATTCCCGTATATTGGTATAATAAGTTAGTAAGCTCAATTCGCTCATCTTTGTCTTTTATACCTTCTTTTATACCTTGTAGTTCTTCTACATAACTTGGTGGATTATGACCTCTAATGCTACAGGCAACACCACTGACGCAATCGAAAATTTTGTGACCTCCGGAATATATAAATCCACCAGAAGCCTCAACATCTGCGGTCATAAATTTTAGCAGCGCGGAATTGTATTTATTACCAAATACTTTGGTGCGAAATTTAATATTACTGTGTATTAGCTGCAAATCTTCGGCAATTCTGTTAAAGAAAGTAGCATCTGCATATTCAAGACAACGCATAAAGTGCAGACTAGAAACAGTATTAGGTTGAAAAGTTGTTGAGTGGAATGTTTTTTTGTTGGGTTGATTCCAGTAGTGATAAAGCTTTTTTTGGGCTGTAAATGCGCCGAAAGGAACTTCGTTATTCACGAATGATTCATCGAAAATTGTGATATGTGGGCTAAGTTCCTTTATCTTTTTGGATTTTGAATCTCTTAGTTGAGCAAGGCTCTCGCGATTCACACAGGTGATTATTAAAGTTTTATCATGTTCCACTAATTGAAGTATCTTTGTGACTGTATCATCGCACAGTGTAAGTATGACTAAGAAACCGAAGCTATCCGAAAATCTATCTATTTTTTGAAGTTCTTCTATACTATTAATTACAGTAAGACCGGGCATAAAATCAACATACTCATCCTTAACTTTGGTTTTGACGAATGGTCCAAGCCTATCCATAGGATCGAAAATCAACCCACTTGTCGATCCCTTAGCTAAACTCAAGTTATAACGGGCAAGTTTGATTGCACCACTTAGAGCCTCATCAAAACTATTGGCAAGAAAAGTCTGGTAGTCTTTCTGTTGATTCCATGTAGTTCTCACATACTCGCTCAGGCAGAAACAGGTCTGTGCAACATATGGGTTCAGATAAAGTCTGTAGAAGTTGGGCAGTCGATTACGGATTATTTCCTCAAATGTTTCGTTTAGGGAAGGCTTATGCATATTTATATATATATATTATTTATTTATTAATAATGTTTACCTAGATGGTAGCGGGGTACCGCGAAATTATTTTTAATATACTCCTTAATAACTTGGCAATGTTTTCGAGAAAGCATAAAGTCCACGGCTATACAGTCGCAATCGGGAAACGGCGAATTAGCGGAACTGCTGCGTTTGACATAGCGTATTTCAATCTTACGAATGGGCAGTGAGCTATGAGTTTCCCAAAACGTTATAAATTCCTCCTCAGTCAAGAAAAGTTCGATATTCCAAAGCAGATACCTAACGGGAGTATGCATCAACCAGGAGGTAATCGGTTTCTCTTCAAGCTTATCCCATAAGCCCCCTATGGAATCACGAGGAAATTCAAGTCCCTCAGACTTTGTTTTCTCCTGGGACTTACTATAATATTTATTAATGTAAACAATCTCACTGTCTGCCTTTGACTTGCGGATATCAATATTACTGATAGTATTGTCACAGAAGGCATCAAGTAAAACTTGACTATTTGGTTGTGACAATTTCACTTTAGACGGGAAATAGCGAGCTTTCGGTTTAACTTCCAGGTACATGCGAAGTAATATAACTTGGCTTGTCGTATTAAATATATATTGCTTGAAGGTGGTTTCTTGACGGGAAGTAATGATGAATCGCTCTTCTTTAGGGTCATACAATACTACCTTGACGATACTCTCAGCAATGGTTGTATAGTCAAGGGCATTTCCATGAATGGGCACGAAGAAAGCTGTCCCCATGCAGATATGTGAGTAATTCGGGATAGCATACAGTTCCTGTTGTTTCGGTCTCAAGAAATCCAGAGTCTGAAGAATTGTTGCACCGCAATCGACTTTAATAATATTTTCAGATACGCGAATAATGCGATCGCAATTCACTGTTGAAATGACGGTTTTTTCTGGATAGCGAGAACCTAAGTGATTTACACCATTGTTGTAACCCACGACTTTCACATACTTAAGGTTATACTTGTTGACAAGTGATAATAACTCCCGTGTGGAACTTGGCTTTAAGGTGTCGAAGCTCCAACAACGAGAGATAAGCCCCAATTTTATTAACCAATTCAATAAGAATGCAGCTAAATGACCAAACAATAAAAAACTAAGTACAAAGCAAAAGTTACGCAACAGTACTTGTAATATGTTGTCACTCCAATAATCTTTCAAAAACTCTTGCCAAGGGCGATTTGCTCCCAAAAGAGTAATAATTCGGCTACGTCGTGATGAAGAATTTTGTTCTGCATCAATCGCCTCAAAAACTTCCTCTCCACTGATACAGCAACTTCTGAGACTGCTTGGAATCAATGGTGAGGCAAACGCAAAACGTCGTAAATTCTTTTCTGTTAACGAGCGATCGCTGATTATGTGTCCGCAACAAAAAATGACTCCGCAAGAGCCTACTTCTTTTAAACGATGTAGAAATATTTCCTCAAGTTCAATAGTCTCAAAATTATTGTCGAAATACGATTGAAAAGTAGTAATAATACTGATATTTTTAACACGATATCTTTTGACAAGCTCAAGGATTGTATCAGTTTTTTCTGGTAATTTACCGTGAATAAATACAGTCATATCAGTTACTTGGCTGGATGTATTCGCCAATTTCTCCGCATCTGAGAAATCCTGAATTAAACAACCCCTTGATGCTAACCGTTTGATGTAGTCGGCAGATACTGGATGACCAAAATCAACAATAATTGTAATTGGGTACTTTGCCTCAGATGATAAATTGGTTTGAGCAGTATGCTCAAAAAAGCTAACTGTAAATTGGTTGTCCATATTTAACTTTCTCGTTTGGCGAAATTAATACAGATTGTCTTCCATCTTGGGGGGGGAATAGCAAAATAACTGTCGAACCTAACTCAAATGTTGCGAACCACTCACCTCGGTTTACTGGTATGGGAGAACATAGGTTTTTATTTGTGATGGAGTGACCTACGGGCTTAAAATCAGGAATTGCAGGCAAAGTGATATTGCCGACACCAGAACCAGCCACCATCACCAGAATACATGAGCCAATGGTCGTGGAGAACATAAAAATCATACGTTCGTTGAGCGTGTAAACTGGGAACTCAGGATTTTGGAACGATGGGGTTACATGTAAGCGCGCACCGGGAACATGTATAATCTTTTCAAGTTGTCCATCCTGGGGACTGAATACACGATGACAATCAATCGGTGAGAGATAAGTAGTTATGTAATTCCACCCCTCAAAATTTTTCATTTCCACGCTGGGTAACAGTGATGCGGGTAGATACTTAATGCCTTTGAGAGTTATTATTTGTCTTTGTTCAATACGTCCAACATCCTGAATGGTTCCATCGCAGGGACAAAGAACCTCATGCTTTCCTCTTGAAATAGGGCGATACTCAGATTTGAGACCTCGCGTAAATAAAGCGTTTAGCGATGAATATTCATATACGGGAAATTCAGCTTCTTCTTCATTTATCCCAGGCGGGTATTTGTTGTTAAATATCTGATATAAAAATAGGCGAAGTCTTTTTGTTGGCAACCATAATCGTGAAAATTTAATACCAATTTTGACCAACAAGTAGCCCCACAGACCACCATTCGCGTTCTTGGCTTGTCTATATTCTTCACGCCGGATCTCATCTTTAGGAAGAATACTCATTTTTTATTTTTTATTCCTCTTTCCTTTGAATTATGTTACATAAGTATTCAATCCACTTAAATGCTGGGTCGTTTTTCTTCGGTATTTTGTTACAATCTGATATTACATTAGTACGAAGCTTAGCAAGGAAGCTTGGTTGATTAATTAATTTTGTTAGTTTCTCTATCAAGTCTTCTCCGTTCTCCGGTTGATATAACACTCCATTAAAATTTGGTGTAATTAAATTTCTTGTCCAATCGCAATCTGGTGCAAGTACTGGAGTCCCAGCATACAGAGATTCTTGTACAGTCCGTCCAAAAGTTTCTTTTAAAGAAGATGTAACATGAATATCAACATTAGCAAGTAGGCGTAAAACTTTATCGTGTGAAACTTCTCCCAACATTACTGGGGATAGGTTTTTTTTCAAAAAACTAGAACGTATAAAAGCCTCAAGTTCTCCTCTGCCAGCTATGATGATTGTAAATTTTTTAATTCCCAACTGTTCTTTTAATTTGGGTAAATATTTACAGTTAAATTGCCAATTTTTATCTGGAGAAAGCCGACCAAGAAAGAGTATTTTCACGGTGTGATCAATTCCTGGTAAATCATAAAAGTCTTGAAAAAAATGTGCACATTTCATGATCTTCGGATTTTCGACTAATGATGGTCCAATAACAGGAGCATAATTTACATTATCAATTCCCCATGATTTCAATCTTTGCTCAATAAACTGGCTGCCCACAAGTGTAATGGAGTACTGATTGTAAATCCATCGTGTTAACAATAAAAGCGCAGGTTTAACTAAGTTTGCCACCCACCGAGGGATATAATCCTGGATGTAATCAATAAAATTAGTACGATATGAAGCAATATAAAGTATATTGTGGCGTTTAGCATAAGATAGACCAGGTAGAGTAAACATAGTAGTCCACAGTCGCTCTGGTTCTTCTACTTGAATTATATCGGGTTGGAATTCTCTCAAAGCATTCTCAATAATGGGTATTGATTTTTGTGTAGGATTTCTCTCCTGTTTTACTCCCATCCATTGTTTGCTAGGAAGGGGAACAACTTCAACATTGTCGAAAATACAACCAACATAGTCAGACCAATTAGGATAAATATCTTCTAATTCCGAATAGTTAGAAACTAAACATAAAGCCGAGTGACCTGCTTCTGATAACTTTTTTAGACGCTCAAATAAAGTAATACTAACTCCATCATGTGAAGGAAGAAAAGTACTACAAATGATAACAATTTTCATTATTTTTAATTTTATATAACTTTATTAGTCTTATTAGTTATTAAGTCAAATCTAATCTAAAATAGTTTTTATCTTTTAATATAATCAGGAAAATGGGATAAAAAATTGAAATAAAATTATTGAATAATCACTTTATTATCTATATAACTAACTATGTAATTTCTTAACAATTAGATCAAAATACCAATTAATTATTGGAGCTAATAAACTATGCCAAACTCGTAATAATTTAATTTCTAATCCTGGTGTAATTGCAAAATCTTTTCTCTTAATACCGCGTAAAATTACCCTTGCGACATTCTCTGCACTCCAAGTTTGAGCCGTACCTGTAATTAATTTAGTTTCATCCGGTTTTGTCAAATTTTCTGTTGCTAACTGTGGAGTATCAGTGTCGGGAGGATAAACAATTGAAACATGAATCCCCAAGTTTTTTAGTTCTCCCCGCAATGATTCAGCTAATCCACGTAAAGCGAATTTAGATGGACTATAAGGAGTATAGCCGTAAATACCAATTAATCCGGCAGCAGAGGATATAATGACAATACGCCCTTGCTGCTTCTGCATCATTGATGGTAAAACTGACTTAATTGCATAGAGAGTGCCAAAATAATTGATTGCCATTGTATCTTTAAAAACTTTCAAGGGAAGTTCGTGAAAGTAACCTGGATGAGCTATTCCGGCTGAAGTAATTAATAAGTTCGGTGTACCTATTTGCTCAATAGCTGTGTTGATTGCTTCCTTTATTTGATCGAGCTTTTCCACTGACGCAGAAACAGAAATAATACGTTGTTCTGGATATACTCTTGCTGCTTCTATTTCTGCTTTAGCTGCTAAGAGAATGTCTTGACGGCGAGCAATTATGGATATATGTGCTCCTTCTTTGACTAACATAATTGCAGTTGCTTTACCAATACCACTAGAACCACCAGTTATAATTGCATGTTGTTTATAAAAATTCATTGCGAGTTCCGAAGAGTAATTTTATAAAAGCAGAGCTTTCAGATTATTCCGCTAACGTTGGTAGTATTTTTCTATTTGCTGGGGTATCTGGTTTTATAACTTTTCTAGCTCTTTAAAAGTCGCGTCTACAGTCAACTTAATTTGCTCTTCTGTATGCTTGGAAGTTATGAAAAAACGCAACCGAGCCATGTTTTCTGGTACTGATGGGTAAATCATTGGCTGAACATTAATACCACGCCGAAATAAAGCTTGAGAAAGTTTAATACATTTTAATGAATTACCTATAATAATAGGAATAATTGGTGTATTTTGACTAAATCCGGTATTCAGTTGATATTTTTGTGCAAGTTCTAGAAATAGCTTTGCTCTGGCATGTAATTTTACTACACGCTCTGGTTGGGCTTTGAGGACTTGAATTGCCGCCAATGCAGCTGCTGTATTTGCTGGAGACATTCCTACACTATAAATAAATCCTGGAGCGGTATATTTGAGGTATTCAATTAAAGCACTACTACCTGCTATGTACCCACCACAACTAGCAAAGGATTTACTGAGAGTTCCCATCCATATATCTACATCGTTGGGATTAATTCCATAGTATTCGCCAATTCCACAACCTTGTTTACCTAGCACACCAATTGAATGAGCCTCATCAATCATTAAAAAAACTTTATGACGCTTCTTCACCTCAATAAATTTAGGTAAATCAGGGATATCACCGTCAGCGCTATAAATACCCTCAATGACAATTAATACCTGTTGAAAATTGTGTCTATGAGTTGCTAATAAATTGTCTAATGCTTGCCAGTTATTGTGAGCAAAAGGAAGTATTTTAGCCCCTGAGAAAGAACAACCTTCTGAGATACTGTTATGACTTAGAGAATCACACAAAATTAAATCTTTCTCGCCAAATAAATGACTAATTGTAGTAACATTTGTAGCGTGCCCTCCCACGAAAACTATACTTTCAGAGACTCCTATAATATCAGCAATTTCCCTCTCTAATTGACGATGTATGGGTTTTTCTCCAGATATTATGCGACTTGCAGAGACAGAAGTCCCGTACAAATCAATTGATTCTTTCACAAATGAGTTGACTTTGGCATCACCAGATAATCCTAAATAGTTGTAACTTGAGTAATTTATCAATTCTTTTCCATCAATTACAGTATTATTGTTACTTATATTTTCATTTACTTTAAAATATGGGTTGCCACCACCTTCAATAGCCTCTAATTTATGAATTTCTTTTTTTAAATTAAGATAATTTTGATTCAAACTAAAATTATAGTACTCAGGCAAAATATCTATTAATTGTTGTTTTTTGGTCGGTATATTATTTGAAAATTTTTCTGATGTAGATTTTTGATTAAATAAATATTTTGCGAGGGATTTAATATTTGGATAATTCCAAATGATTGTAGGTGAAATTTCACTCTTTAAAGACTTTTTAATATCTTCTACTAAACTAACTGCGGTTACAGAATCAAGACCGTATGTAAAAAATGATTTATTTTTATCAATATGTTCAATTTCTATTGCTAATTTATTACTTACCCTGCTTTTTAGCCAATTTTCAATTGATAATAAATCTTCTACCCCTTCTAAATTACTAGCATTTTCATCCACACATTGATCGAGTTGCTCTCTTAAGACTCTTAAAAAAGATGCTGAGTCATTTTTCAGAAAAAAATGATCGCCCTCAAACATTTGTAGTTTGAAAGAATTATGTGTCTGGTAACGCCAATCATTAAGTTCATTTTGGCTAACTACCGTGTCTTCCGTACCTCCAAATGCAGATATTGGACAATCAAGGGGTTCCTCGATGCAGTATTGATAGGTATCACCAAGTACAGCATCTGCCCGTATTGAAGGTAAAAAAAGATTCATTAATTTCGGATTTGTGAGAATTTTCACCGGAGTACTATTGCCACGGCGCATTTTTTCTATAAACTCCTTGTCCGGTAAATTATAAGAAGGAGTTCCAGATGCAGGTAGTTGAGGAGCGCGACAACTGACAATAAACAGATGAATAGGACTATGTCTGCATTGTCTACGAAGCTCACGAGTCACCTCAAAGCAAATCAGACCTCCTAAACTATGACCTAAGAAAGCAAAGGGCTTATCCATGTAGGGCAGAATCTCTTTTACAATTGCATTCACAAGGGGTTTCATTTGAGTGTATGGAAATTCTTTAAGCCGATTACCCCTTCCAGGAGGTTGAATTACATATAAATCAATTGTTTCCGAAAGTTCTTTGTGCCAGTCTCTAAATAATTGTGGTCCTGAACCACCATGAGGAAAACAGAATAAGCGAATACGTGCTTTGGGGTTCGCTTTGTAAGAAACGAGCCATGGGTTGTCAGCAAGATAATTTAGCATATATTACTTTCCATACATTTAAGCAATGCGGTTTTATTTACGACTGGCGCGAAGGAACATACACCTGTTCCATAGGATTAGGTGTGGACTTCCAGCTAAAAAAGTAGCTGTATCTTGATCTTTGAATTATCTCTGCGGGTTGGTCTTAGGTGTTAAATTAACCCATAATCGAGAAGAACTAGGGAAGAAAAAAAGTATATTATTTTTTCGTATGTGTGCTATATTGCGGAATATGGCTATATGAATACTAAAACCAAGCAAAGAATCATAAAACCGCAGTTTCAGCTAGTTTTGGGATTACTTTCAGGTATTAACTGTGTAATGATTGAAAGCGTTAATCTTTTGCATCATACTTGTAAAAATTCATTTCTCAACAAGGTAGTTTAATAAATTACAAGATTTGAAATAGATGTTTGAAAATATTAAATTTAGGAGTGTTATTAATGCAGTTAGATAACACGAAATTAGTTAAGTGCAGAAAGACCATAGTTGCTGATAGTAAACTGAAAAGTTTACGACTATTTCATGTGTTACTCATCACCTTGATACCTTTCATGGGGTTTGTCATAGCCCTGATTTGGGTGATGGGAGGAAATCTTATCGAACCTTTAGATATAGGACTTTTCTTAGGTATGTGGTTCGTAAGTGGAATCGGTATTACGGTTGGATTTCACCGCCATTTTGCTCACCATAGTTTCAAAACCAGTAAAACTCTAAGAATTGTTCTAGCAATTATGGGTTGTATGGCTGCACAAGGATCTGTAATTTATTGGATTTCGCTACACAGAAGACATCATGAAAACAGTGACCAAGTTGGAGATCCTCATTCACCCCATTTAAAGAAAAAAGGCATTCTAAAACTATTTCGGGGTCTATGGTATGCCCATATTGGTTGGATGTTCAACCATGAATTTCCGAATCCGTTTAATTATGCTCCAGATCTTGTTGGAAACAAAACTATCTCTTGGGTGGATCGGCTTTACTTTTTCTGGCTTTTTCTGGGATTAGCTATCCCCACTTTTATGGGAGGTGTAATCAAGGGGTCTTGGAACGGAGCATTTGACGGATTTCTTTGGGGAGGACTTGTAAGATTGTTCTTTACTGAAAACTTTATCTGGAGCATCAATTCTATCACTCATGTTTGCGGTCACCGTTGGTTTAATACCAATGAGCAAAGTAGAAACAATATTTGGTTAGCCATCCCCACTATGGGAGAAGCTTGGCATAACAACCATCATGCTTTTCCCAAATCTGCGAAGTTTGGGTTGAAATGGTGGCAAATTGATTTTGGCTACTGGTTCATCCGAACTCTGGAAGTTTTTGGCTTAGTCTGGGATGTCAAAATTCCTACCGCAGGAATGATAGAGGCTAAAAAATCAGCGTAGTTTAATTTTAGTAAATTTCTAATACAAACTAAGGAGATTTAAAGAATGGAAATCAAAGCTACTCAAATCCACCAATTATCAACTGTTTGCGAAAGTCAAAAGAAAAATACTCAAGGAGATGAGAGTAATGAGTAATAATCCTAAAACAGCAGCAGACATTCAAAAATGGTTAGTTTCTTATCTAGCAGTGTCTTTAGAAATTGAACCTGAGGGTGTGGATCGGACAATTCCCTTTGAAAACTATGGTTTGGATTCCTTAAAAGCTTTAGCGCTAACAGGTGATTTGGAAGACTGGCTCGGATATGAAGTTGATCCGACTCTAATGTACGATAGCCACACTATAGAAACTCTAGCACAGCATTTATTAGAAGAGGATGAATAGATGATACATAGAAATCATGAGGTATTTACTCAAGCTACAGATCAAGATTACAAGGGCACATCGGCTGAGGCTATCCAGTATCATTACGACGATGGTAATGATTTTTTCAAAGTCTGGTTAGATAATACTATGGCTTATACTTGTGCTCGGTGGGAAAAAGGAGAAGGGCTTGAAGCTTTAGAAACAGCCCAAATCCGAAAACTGGATTTCCATATTAACCAAGCAAAAGCTAAGGGAGCCAAACGAGTTTTAGATATTGGCTGTGGCTGGGGTTCGCTCTTAAGACGTTTGGTAGAAGTACACGGTGTTGAAAAAGCAATCGGTATAACCCTGAGTAAAGCTCAGACCGAGCAGGTTAAATCTTTCAGAAACCCTAGGATCGAGGTTTATTTGGAAAATTGGGCAGACCATCATCCTGAAGAACTTTACGATGCTATTTTGGGGATCGAGGTCCTTGAACATGTTGTACAGGTAGGTTTACCTGAAACCGAGAAAGTAAAGGCTTATCGCAATTTCTTTGAACACTGCCACAAATGGTTGAAGCCTGGAGGTTGGATGTCTTTGCAAACTATAGTATATGACAACATGCGCCCAGAAAACTTCAACGAGTTTCTGACTAATGAGGTATTTCCAGAGTCAGATCATGCCACCTTGGCGGAGCTTGTCAAAGCTAGGGAAAGACTTTTCGAGATTGTTGCGATTCGGAATGACCGCCAAGACTACGAACTTACCTGCAAAGCTTGGCTTTCAAGACTCAAGAAAAATCGTACTGCTGCTATCAATGTTGTCGGCTCCGAAGTAGTTGCTCGCTATGAAAAATATCTCAAGTTTTCTATGATTGGTTTCCACACTGGAAGTATTAACCTGGCGCGGATTGCAATGCGTCGCATTGACAAACCATGCAAGTAAACGTAAAGTTCGCTATCCAATAGCCAAAAAAATCACAACCAATTACAATCAAATGTTACAAAAATTATTAACTTATTTGCTTGATTCTCCCTTCAAAAAATATTTTTATTTAATTTTGTATAACTTATTGACATCAGTAGTTGGAAACAAGCAAGTTACATTCATGAATTACGGATATGTCGATTTGTCTCCTGATGTCAAAATTTTAGAATTAAGTGCAGAAGACCAGGAAGAAATTTATTGTGCTCAACTTTACCATCATGTTGCAAATACTATTTATTTAAAGGGATATGATGTTCTCGAAGTTGGATGTGGTCGTGGTGGTGGCTCTTCCTATATTCTGCGTGCTTTGCAACCAAAAACCATGACTGGGGTTGATTTTTCAGAAAAAAATATCGCTTTTTGCCAAAAGTTGGAGGTGATTCCAGGACTAAATTTTCGTGTTGGAGATGCAGAATTATTACCGTTCGCAGACTCTTCATTTGATGTGGTTGTAAATATAGAATCATCCCATTGCTATGCTGCAATTGAAAAATGTTTTGATGAAGCATTTAGAGTAATTCGTCCTCATGGCTACTTTTTATTCGCTGATTTTCGTCCCAGTAATTTAATTGACGATGTTCGGAAGTCATTAGAGATGTCTGGTTTCAAAGTTATTAAATATGAGTTAATTACTGAAAATGTTCTCAAAGCAATTGATTTAGATAACACAAGAAGATTAACTGTGATTAAGCAAGATGTTCCTAAATATCTTCAAGGTATAGCCCGATGGTTTGCAGAATCCAAAGATTCTCCCATTTATGAAGAATTTAAAAATCGAAAATCTGAATATTTTTACTATGTTTTACAAAAACCTTAGAGGATATGTGGAAGAATTCAAATATATTTATTTATTTATTTATTTATTTATTTATTTATTTATTTATTTATTTATTTATTTATTTAATTACTTATGAATTGCTTATCAATTGGCGACATAGAAAACGTTGAATTTTACCGCTAGAAGTTTTTGGGATAGTACCTTTTTTAAGTAAATTTATAGTCTCTACGTTAATTTCATGAATAGTGGCGATATTAGTACGAATACTTTTACAAATTTCTTCTGATTCTCCTTTATGATGAAACTTTACTTCTGCTAAAACTACTAATTTTTCTTCACCATCCATATCTACACTAATAGCTGCACAACTATTAGGAATAATAGTAGTATGACTTTTCTCTACCGTTAACTCAATATCTTGAGAATAGTGATTGCGACCATTGATAATAATTAAATCTTTCATACGACCAGTTATGTATAATTCTCCGTTACTTAAAAATCCTAAATCCTCAGTTCTGAAAAACTTGTTTTCTATCTTTTCTCTTAAAATAGCGTCAAAATTTTTTTTCGTTAGCTCTGGTTGATTCCAATAACCTTGAGTAATACTGGCACTCCTAACCCAAATTTCACCGATTTGATTTTCTGAACATTCTTGTAAAGTCTCTGGATCAACAATAATTAATTCTTGTCCTAACCAACTATGACCACAACTAACTAATTGATGCATTTCTTGATTTTCACAAGAGTTATTAATTTTTGTTTGATGAATTATTTTTTGATTTTTTAAGGCTTCACTATCAATATTGATAATAGTAGGTTCTTTCTCTTTAAAACCGCCAGAAATAAATAAAGTAGCTTCAGCCATCCCGTAACAAGGATAGAACGCAGAAGCTTGAAATCCACAAGATGCAAAAGCGGTTGTAAATCTTTCTAAAGTTTGGACTCTTACTTTTTCTGCACCATTAAAAGCAACTTCCCAACTACTTAAATCAAGATTAGCTTTTTGTTGGGCAGTAATTTTATCAACACACAAATCATAAGCAAAATTAGGACCACCACTAGTAGTTGCTCTATATTTAGATATGGCTTCTAACCACCTTCTCGGTTTCTGTACAAAGCTAAATGGTGACATCAAAGTTACAGGAAAACCACTATAAATTGGTTCTAATATCCCTCCAATTAATCCCATATCGTGATATGGAGGTAGCCAGATAACACCTTGACTTTGATTATTATGTTCAAATGCTTGATGAATAATTTTTAAATTATGTAAAAGATTTTGATGGCTAACCATAACTCCTTTAGGTGAACCAGTAGAGCCAGAGGTATATTGAAGAAAAGCAAGACTATCGCTGTCAATAACAGGATGTTGCCATTTTTGTGCTATGTCATAATTAATTGTGTCTGTTTTGAGACAGTATAATGTTTTTAATTCTGGTATCTTAGTAAGTTTGCTTTCGATTTTTCTAAAAGCTGAAGTAGTAGTCAGAGCAATTTTTGCTTGAGCATCTTGAATAATAGCTAATAAACGGGATAACGAACGATTAGGACGAGGTGGATAAGTCGGTATGGGAATTACACCTGCATATAAACAACCAAAGAAAGCAGTGATATATTCTAAACCGGGAGGATAGATTAATAAAGCTCTTTCTCCAGTTAAATTTAGGGATTGTAATTGAGCTGCAATAGCTTTGACTTGTAATTCTAAATCTCCATAAGTTAAATTTAGTTCTTTGGTTTGACCATCACTTAAAAAAGTGTAAGCTTGTTTTTGGGGCTCAATAGTTGCTCTATAAGATAAAAGCTCTACTAAGGTTTTAAACTGTTTCATAATCTATTCAATTAATTCCAATTTTTAATTATGTATTTGCGAACCTTTTTGTTGAGAAATAAATTTTAGGCATTACTAAATTACAATATGAATTGTGCGATCGCGAAGCGCTGACTTGTCAGTTCGCTATATCCTTGCGGGACTTTTCCCACGCATCGGAATAAAGCGATATTTAAGATAATAAACTAACAGCCGAAGTAAGTCGGCATTAAAAAATCAAGCAAGGTATGTGATTGCTAGTAGAACGTAGTGAAAGGAAGCGTATGTCCTGTCAGACACACTCAGCTAACGCAAGGTTTTCAAGTCTATTTACAATTATTTACATAGCTCGTGGTTTATTTGTACCGACCTACTTAATAGAAAGTTCAAGCATCTCTACGGACTTAGGATAACAAAAAGTTTTACGATGTAATCGTGCTAAATAAAGCCATATGAATCAAAAAGAAATAGCAATTGCTTGGTTTCCTTCAATACTTTTGTTGATAGTTGGTCTCAATCACATTTTTTATTTACACCCAATAAAAGGGGTAAGCAAGTGGAAAGGAGGAGGGATAGGAGTCTATTGCACGAATTATGAAAAGCGCGCGATCACCTGGGTAAAAGTAGAAGATAAGTTTTTGTTAACAAAATCAACGTTATATCCCCATTCTAAGCTCTATTCAGATTGGTTTAGTTATATTCCTTATGAAACAGATGCAATTTTAAAAGATTATGTTCAAAAAAAAATTGATCAAAAATTCATTTTAATTCAGGAATCGGATTTGCGGAAAACATCAAAAAAAATTTTTCCAAATAAGTTATTGGAACAAAATTATTTTAAAGACATAAACATTAACACTATTAAATTGAATGCTCCTGTTCTCAAAGCAAATTCTGTTCGCGTTCACATTTGGGAATATGAATATCTATCTCCTAAGTATGGTCAATGGAAACTAATTAAAATTGTGGAGGAATCAAACAATGAATGAAAAGTTCCGCCGCATAATCTGTTCATTAGAATTTCATCTGGCTTTAGTTGCCCTACTAAATGTTGATTTAGGTCTTTGGTCTTTGTTTATTGAGGCTGGAGATGCAAAACTCAATATTACCTTAAGAAACACTTTATTGTTTGCGATTATAGTCTATACAGTTCTAGTTTTTATTTGGCGTAAATTGCTCCTTAGTAAGTTCACGTGGATTTTATATTTGGCATTTTCTACGTTTTGTTTGCTATCGGGTTTGCCATATTCAAGTAACTTATACTTCCTTTGGGTCTACATTGATGCATTTCTTGTGCTGTTGTTTTTTACAACATTCTCGAAGCAAAGAAAAATGGAGATTATTGTCTTAAGTTCAAAAATACTTATATGCACTATTTTTGCCATTGCTTTACTTCAAAAACTAATAACTCCAAGCTTTATGGATGGAAGTTTTTATTACCAAGCTTTTTCTTCCGGATTTTTTGGCTTTCAATTTGCACCGTTTGCAGAAAGGTTTTTGTTTCAAGAAGGGCTGAGTTTAGATGTGATAAAAAGTAATACAGAAGTAATGGCTTCAATGAACCCTAATTTGACCTTAAACAGTACTATTTTAGTTCCTATTTATCAATCAGAATTGCTCCTCAATGCTGCCAAGTTTATGTCATGGTCTACCATTATGATAGAAGGAGGCTGTTTGCTCCTGTTTGGTTTCAATAAGAAAAAAAAGAATCAATATCTCAATCATCTTACGCTCTTTGCTTTTTTAATAGGAACTTATTCGATTGTGCCAATTATTTATGACTGGGGACTTACATTTGCCACATTAGGAATGGCAACTGCGTCTCGAAAATGGAAGCCTTATTATCTTTTAACTATGATATACATTCTTATAAGTGCTATGATTTTTGCTCCAGTAACGACGGCTCTCTTCAGACATTATCAAGGTATTATTTAATTATAAATTCTAATTTAGTTCCAATTATTTATTTGCCAAGATTTTTGTTGAGCAAGAATTTTTAATTGTTTATTGGGATTAACCACAATGGAATTACCGACTATCTTTAACATTGCCAAATCAGATATACTATCTCCGTAGCCAAAACTCTTGTTCAAATCTATATCTAATTGTATAGCTAAGTTTTTCATAGCTTTAGCTTTTTCCTCTCCAACAATTGAGACTCCTTCTATTTTCCCTGTGTAGTATTCATCTTTAATTTCTAATTTAGTAGCTAAAACTGCATCAAAATTTAAAAAATCAGCTAAAGGTTGAACAATAAAATCTAATGAGCCTGTAACTAAGATTAGTAAATGTCCTTGTTCTCTGTGTTGTTCAATACAAGCTAAAGCTTGATTAAAAACACTATTTTTTATATTGAAATGAAAATAATTTTTACTTTCATTGTTTATATATTTGAGTGAATAATTACTATAGTTATGATAAAAAAAATGATTAAATAATCGCCGGTCAATACTGTCAAGTATAAAATAAAAAGGAAGTAAGAAAAGAATTTTAATAACTAAAGCCCAACGATTTACAAGAGGTAAATTTTGAGAACCTAAATATAAATAATGTTGAATAGCATTCTTTTTTATCAAAGTTCCATCCACATCAAAAAAAGCCGCAATTCGAGACATATTAAATCACCTCCAAACATTTACAGCCAATTTCATCTGATTGAGGTACAGTTCATATCGTTGTAAGGCAGGGAGCAGGGGGCAGGGAGCAGGGAGAATGTACCTCATGTAACTGCAAAGTGCTGTAATACTTTACTTAATGTCCGGTAGTCTATCTTCAACAAATCTAATTGAAGGATACTGATAAGCAATGGTAGTAGCTAAAATAACTAATATTCCTATCAAAATAAACATTAAACCAATACCACGCCCAACTCCTACTCCAATTAAAGTTCCTATACTATCACTTAGCAAACCTCCTTCTAGTAATAGAGGCTGAAACATATAATCTGCCAACGAACCTGCAATAATATAAGCTAGAGGAAAAGATGAATAGGCGATCGCTCCCCAAATAGCAAATACTCTTCCTTGATATTCTGGAGCAACTTTAACTTGTCTAATAGTATTGGCACAACCCATAATAATAGGAATACTAAAAAATACTAAAAAACCAGAAATGGTAATTAGGATAGGGGATGGTCTTAATCCTGTCAGTAAAATCCCACTACCGAGAAAGATTTGAAAACAAAATACCCCTTGAATTTTTTTCTTTGGTCCGCCCCAAGTTGTCATCAATATAGCACCAAATAAATAACCACTACCAGCAATAGATGAAATTTTTCCTAGTGTTTGTACATCAGTAAAACCTAAAACCATTGGTGTAATTAAAACTTGAGCTAAGCCAATAGTAAAATTAGTTATCACAAAAAACATTAATAGATTGAATAATCCAGGTCTTTCCCAGATATAATTCCAACCATCGCTCATTTCTTTCCATAGTCTGTTTTCACTGATTTTATCTTTAATGTTTAACTGATGCTTAGGGAAACGTACAAACAATAAGGTTAATAATGCGATACCGAAAGTGGCAAAGTCAATTAAAATTATTCCTTTTAGTTGAATTGTTTCTAAGAGTATTCCTGCAAGTATGGGGGGAAATAATTTTTCCGCTGCTAGTGATAGCTGAATCATTCCATTAACTTGACCGAAATGTTTTTTGTTAACAAGTAAAGTTGGAATGGAATAATAAGCCGGTATTTGAAATCCTTGAGAGATAGAGTGAAAAGCTATTGCTAAATAAATATGCCAAATTTTCAAAGCATCATAATATAGCAGTATCGCAACAATAAAAGTGCTGATTCCAGAAGCTATATCAGCTAAAATCATTATCCACCGACGATTCCAGTTATCTGCAATTACTCCAGATAAAGGAGCAACTAAAATATATGGTAATTCAATGAATAAATAAATTAGAGAAAATTGTATCGTTGATCCAGTTAACTGATATACCCATACTCCAAGAGCAAAACTTGTTAAACCAGAACCAATTAAAGAGATAACTTGCCCAAACCAAATACAAATGAAATTTCTCATATAGTTCTTAAAAAACGAGTATTGCTCACCGACTAAGAATCGCTATCAAGCTACTTCCAATCTTGATAACGAAAAACCAGGTAGTTTAAAACAATTGGAACTTCGTAAAGTAAAAGTATAAAAAATAGTAAAGTACTAGGAGAATATTTTTGATTGAACTTTGTCATATCATTTTCAATTTTATAGATTTGATGACTCCACTGCTGAATTTTATAGGACAGTAAAAAAATAACTAAGTATGACCAGACCCATGGTAAAGATGCATAATAAACTAGCGTACAAACCCCGGTAACAAAAAGTATTGTTGTTGCAAATACCAAGATTGGAAGATTAGAAACTACCATGAATAGAAAGCTTACCCCCAAAACTACCATTGTCCAAGGTGATGGGAGCAACCAATACATAATTCCATAAGCTGAATACCAAAATCCAAATAATGCTATGAGGTGAATGACGTTGATACCAAATTGTGAATGACGGCACAAATGGCGCTGGTAAAGTTCCTCAAACTCTATACCTAGTAAACTCATGGGATAATCTGATAACCGATCCATAATTTTCTCTATAGTGCTGTACTGCCAAAAATTATAATTTGAAGAAAATCTAGCACTTTGAGCTAAGTCGAGGCAATGTAGATTATATTCTTCCCTAGTTCTTCCCTAGTTCTTCCCGATTATTCTGTAAGAAAACTGTTATGGTTAAGCAAATTATATTTTTCTCATAAATTTAACGAACTGGTAAGTTTATAGGATTGATGACATTTAATTAAATTTTTAACCCATAGGGGTTGTGGAGTCACGCACCACGGGAGTTTTGTGAAGCTTAGGTAGGTTCTGGTTTAATAAAATTGATTTCAGTAGTAATCAGTCAATAAGTATGAGTTCTGATGTAGCAATTATCGGTATGGCTGGAATTTTCCCTCAAGCTAAGAACTTGCAGGAATACTGGCAAAATATAGTCGATGGGGTAGACTGTATTACAGATGTTCCACCCTCGCGATGGAATATTGATGAATATTACGACCCAGATCCAACCGTACCGGATAAAACCTATTGCACAAAGGGTGGGTTTATCCCAGATATCAATTTTAATCCTCTAGAATTTGGTCTACCTCCTAATATTTTGGAAGTTACCGATGTTTCTCAATTGCTTTCCCTAGTTGTTGCAAAGCAAGCTATGGAGGATGCTGGTTATGTTAAGGCTGGTGATTTAGTTCGCAAGCGTACTGGTGTAGTATTGGGGGTCGGTGGGGGACAGAAACTAATTGCTCCATTAGCGAACAGGTTACAATATCCGGTTTGGGAGAAAGTTCTTAAAAGTAGTGGTCTTTCCTCTGAAGAAACTCAAGACATTATCGAAAAACTCAAGCTTGCTTATATCAAATGGGAAGAGAATTCCTTCCCAGGAATGTTAGGTAATGTAATAGCAGGAAGAATTGCTAATCGTTTGGATTTAGGGGGGATGAATTGCG
This sequence comes from Mastigocoleus sp., assembly GCA_050042865.1. Taxonomy (GTDB): domain Bacteria; phylum Cyanobacteriota; class Cyanobacteriia; order Cyanobacteriales; family Nostocaceae; genus JBCCDM01. The sequence continues at coordinate 33,643 of JBHJJE010000069.1, read as the reverse complement.
TAGTCGATGCAGCCTGTGCTAGTTCATTATCGGCTTTACGGATGGCTCTGAGCGAATTAACTGAGTACCGTAGCGACATGATGATTACTGGTGGTGTGGATACCGACAATTCAATTTTCATGTACATGTCTTTTAGCAAAACCCCTGCTTTCTCCAGAAGACAAAAAATTGCCCCCTTTGATGCTGATTCAGATGGAATGCTGATTGGTGAAGGGATTGGGATGATGGTACTCAAGCGTCTGGAAGATGCGAAAAGAGATGGCGATCGCATTTATGCAGTAATCAAAGGAATTGGTAGTTCTAGCGATGGTAAATATAAAAGCATTTATGCACCCCGTTCTTCTGGACAAGTTATAGCTTTAAATCGAGCTTATGAAGATGCTGACTTTTCTCCTGAGACTGTGGGTTTGTTGGAAGCTCATGGAACAGGAACTGTGACTGGTGACCCTACGGAGTTTACAGCATTAAATGAAGTTTTTAGCAAAAATAATTATCAAAAATATAAAAAATCTAGAAAACAACATATTGCTCTGGGTAGCATTAAATCTCAGATTGGACATACCAAGTCTGCTGCTGGTGCAGCAAGTCTAATTAAAGTAGCTTTAGCTTTGCATCATAAAATTTTACCTCCCACCATTAATATCAATAAACCTAACCCAAAACTGCAAATAGAAGATTCACCCTTTTATTTAAATACCAAAACTCGACCTTGGATTAAAGAACAAGATTCTCCCCGGAGAGCGGGGGTTAGTTCTTTTGGTTTCGGGGGTACCAATTATCATGTAGTTCTGGAAGAATATGAAGAAGAACATCATGAAGCTTATCGTTTACACCATGTAAGTGCTGCAATTTTGCTACATGCTGCAACTCCAGCAGAATTATTGTCTTGTTGTCTCACCCTAAGTAAGCAGTTGAAATCTGATGATAAACAACACCATTACCTAGAGTTAACTGATTCGTGTAAATCTTTAGAAATTCCTCTGACTTCAGCTAGAGTTGGTTTTATTGCTGATTCTTTAGCAGAAACCCTAGAACTATTACAAATTACAATTGAGACACTGAAGACACAAAATCAGGCACAATCATGGGAACACCCCCGAGGAATTCACTACCGCAAGAGGGGTATTGATTCTCAAGGTAAAGTTGTAGCTTTGTTTTCTGGACAAGGTTCCCAATATTTAGAAATGGGTAAGGAATTGGCGATTAATTTTCCCCAGATGCGTCAAGCCTTTGAGAAGATGGATAATATTTTGGCAGAAGATGGATTATCCCCTATTTCTAACTTAGTTTTCCCAAATCCAGTATTTGACAAAACTCAAAAGGATGCTCAAATTGCTGCATTACAACAAACGGAGAATGCTCAACCCGCGATCGCAGCTTTTAGCGTTGGTTTATATAAGATATTACAACAATGTGGTTTTAAGGCAGACTTCACAGCAGGACATAGTTTCGGAGAATTGGCAGCATTGTGGTGTGGGTCAGTTCTTAGTGATGAAGATTACTTCTCATTAGTGAAAGCACGTCTGCAAGCAATGGTATCTCCTCAAGATACTAATATTGATACAGGAGCAATGGTCGCAGTTACAGGAGATGTCAGTAAGTTGCAAAAATTAATTGCAGACTTCCCCCAGATTACCATTGCTAACTGGAATTCCCACAATCAGGTAGTTTTGGCTGGAACTAAGCCGGAAATTGCTAAAATTCAACAAGTATTGGATAAACATGGGTATGCATTTGTATTATTATCTGTTTCGGCAGGTTTCCATACACCTCTTGTGAATTATGCTCTCAAGCCTTTTAGTAAAGCAATTAAAAGTATCAGATTCAATCGTCCAAAAATTCCTGTTTTTTGTAATGTTACCGCAGATGTTTATCCTACAGAACCAGAGCAAATTCGCAATACCTTAAAAGATCATATTCTCAACCCAGTATTATTCAAGCAGGAAATTGAAAATATTTATCGGCACGGGGGTCATATATTTGTAGAATTTGGTTCCAAAAGGGTTCTCACAAAATTAGTCAAAAATATTTTAGGAGACAAACCCCATTTAGCGATCGCTTTAAATTCTCGCAAAAATCAAACAAAAAACAGCGAGGATCGGGTATCATCTCCCATAGGTGATCGCTTTCTTCGTGAAGCTGTCATGGGGTTGCGTGTCGCTGGTTTACCTTTAAGGGATATAGATCCATATCAGCTAAAATTACCAACCCAGATTATCCAGAATCAGAAGGGTTTAACCGTGGGTTTAAACGGCAATAATTATGTCAGTGAGAACACTAGAACCACTTTTGAAAAAGCTCTACAAAATGGATATCAAATTAAATCTTTTTCAAAACTACAAAATGAGTCAATAGTCACCAGTCAATTATTAAATAGAAAACAAACCAATTCTACAACAATTGAAAATGGAAATTTTCAGGTAATTTCTAAAAATCAACCCAGGGAAAGTAAATCCTTGCAGTCGAAACCAACTCCAAAATCTACTGAACCAGAGAAACTACCAATGTCACAATCACCCTCAAATAACCAACCGTTCTTAGAAAAGTTTGAGCAGATGATGATGCGTTATTACGAACATCAGGGTGAAATTCTGCGCGTTCACGAACAATATTTAAAAAATCAAGCGGATTCTTCTCAAACATTTTTGGAGTTGATGCGATCGCTTACAGGGGGTGCTACTGCACCATCGCTTACAGGGGGTGCTACTGCACCATTGCAGTTCATTGGTTTGAATACAAATGATGCTAGTGTTTCGTCTGTAGTTAATGGTAAATCTTCCACAAAACAATCTATTGATTCCCCCAATAATTCCTTATTAAAGCATCAAATAACAGAAGAAGAACCAAAGATAATCGACCGAGAACTACCCACCGACCAAGGAAATACACACCAGAACTCTCTTTTAGAACAGTCAGGTTTACCATCCACTCCGGAACCGATTTCAGAGAATAGTTTGCAACAATTAGTAGAAAATGAACTTACTCCCACTCAAAAACCAGAATTAGAAGTTTGGACTACATCCTTTCTAGAAGTCATCAGCGATAAAACTGGTTATCCAGTAGAGGTATTAGAACTGGAAATGGATTTGGAAACGGATTTGGGGATTGACTCCATTAAACGAGTGGAAATTTTGGGAGCAATGCAGGAATTATTTCCCGATTTACCAGCAGTTAATCCTGAAGATTTGGGTGATCTGCGAACTTTAGCTCAAATTATTTCCCATATGAATCATGAGACTCCATTACAGCAAGTTGTAATAGAAAATAATATTATTCCTGAGTTAGAAACAATTCAATCAGTAGAACAAGAATTTTATCTCCAGGAAAAATTGGAGGGTTTGACAACATCCTTTCTTAAAGTCGTTAGCGATAAAACTGGTTATCCAGTAGAAGTATTAGAACTGGAAATGGACTTGGAAACGGATTTGGGGATTGACTCCATTAAACGAGTGGAAATTTTGGGAGCAATGCAGGAATTATTTCCCGATTTACCAGCAGTTAATCCCGAAGACTTGGGAGAAATACGAACTTTGTCTCAAATTGTGGAATATTTAGGTCAACAGTCTGGGGTGAATGAAAAAAAAACTTTGAGCGGAGTCTAGAAGTATTTTCTCCTATTGTTGTAGGTAAAGAAATACAACAAAAGGTTGCAAAACTAAAGTCTTTAAATAGTCCAGATAAATTGGATTTTACCTTGAGTAGCGGGAGTATCTGTTTGATTACAGATGATGGTACTACTGTTAGTGTTCAATTGGCTCAATCTCTGGTAAATCAAGGATGGAAAGTGATTTTACTCAGTTTTCCCGAGTCCATTGTTGAAGAAAAACTTCCACTACCAAAAGGAATTAATCGGGTGTCATTGATAGATATGAGCGAGGAACATTTTAAGCAACAGCTAAGTTGGATTGCAAATAATTATGGTGCAGTAGGTGGATTTATTCATCTAAATCCTTTGAGTATGAGTAATAATACGGCTAAAGTTATTCTGAAGCAAGTATTTTTAATCGCCAAATATCTGCAAAAATCTTTGAATACAGCAGCTAAGAAAGGACGTAGTTGGTTTGTGACTGTATCCCGTCTGGATGGAGAATTAGGTATAGGGAATCAAACAAGTTTTAACCCTATAGGTGGTGGTTTATTTGGTTTGACAAAAACTCTTAATTTGGAATGGGAAAAAGTATTTTGTCGGGCAATAGATATTAGTATTAATTTAGAAACGCAAGTAGTAGTAGACTCGATTATTACTGAACTTTATGACCCAAACAACTTTATCTATGAAGTAGGTTACAGTCCGCAAGGAAGAGTAACTCTAGTAGGTGAGGATGATTTAATTGTAGATAATAGCCATAATTCAATAAGTCAAGATACAGTATTTTTGGTAACTGGTGGTGGTAGAGGAATTACCGCCCAATGTACGATTAAGTTAGCGAAATATTGTCAATGTAAATTTATTTTATTAGGACGTTCTCAACTAAAGGATGAACCAGAATGGGCGAAAAATTATTCTGATGAAATAGAGTTAAAAAAGCAAGCTTTTTCTGTTCTAAATTCTCAAGGAGAAAAACCAAATCCTGCAGAGATTCATAAATTAGTGAGAGAAATTTTAGCTAATAGAGAAATTGAAAATAATTTACAACAAATTAAATTATTAGGAGGACAAGCAGAATATTTAAGTGTTGATATTACCGATAATATCAATTTAGCTTTTAGACTTGATGATGTAGTTGAGAAATTTGGAAAAATAACAGGTATTATTCATGGTGCTGGTATTTTAGCAGATAAGTTGATAGAAAATAAAACTGAAGTAGATTTTGAAAGAGTTTATTCTACCAAAGTTGCAGGATTAGAAAATTTACTAAATTGTGTTAATGAGAATCATATTAAACATTTAATACTGTTTTCCTCCGCTGCCGGTTTTTACGGTAATATTGGTCAATCTGATTATGCCATTGCAAATGAAATTCTGAATAAATTTGCTCATCAATTTAAATATAAATATCCAGAATGTCAGGTTATTTCTTTTAACTGGGGACCTTGGGAAAGTGGAATGGTGACACCAGAATTGAAAGAAGTTTTTGCTCAAAGAGGTATTGAAGTAATTCCGGTTGATGTCGGTACTGATATATTTGTCAATCAAGTTATTGCGGGTAATTCCGATACAGTACAAATTTTAGTTGGTAGTAAATTAGTAACTCCTAGAGTAATCTTAGATTCAGAATTAAAAAGCTATCGCATCAGAGGTAAATTATCTTTAGAAGCTAATCCTTTTTTAAAAGACCATGTAATTGGAAATTATTCTGTATTACCGACGGTATTTGCTTTAGCATGGTTAGCGAATACGGTAGAACAGATATATTTAGGTTATAAATTTTTTAGTTGTGAAAATCATAAGGTATTAAAAGGAATTGTTTTTGATGAAAATTTAGCTGAGGAATATATCCTTGATATCAAAGAAATTAAAAAAGATCATGGGAATGAGATAGATTTGTCAGTTACAGTTTGGAGTAATAATCACAAAGGAAAAGCAAGATATCATTATCAAAGTAATCTGAAATTATTAAATAAAATACCATCACGACCAACTTATGAAGAATTTGATAGCCAGCAGGATAAAAAATTAGTAAATTTATCTCCCTATGATGATGGTACGTTATTTCATGGTAGTGGTTTTCAAGGAATAAAAAAGGTTTTAAATATTGGTAAATCAAAATTGACTGTGGAATGTATCTTACCTAAAGTCAATGATAATTATTATGGACAATTTTCGAGAAAAACATTTAATGCGATTAGTGCAGATATGTCATTTCAATGTATGTTGATTTGGGTGAGATATTTTTATGACTTGGGGAGTTTACCTTTAAAATTTCAAAGAGGTGAATACTACCAAGATATTCCTGATGGGGAAACTTTTTATGTTTCTATGGAAGTACAATCAAGTAGTACTATAAAATTAGTCGCTAATATTACAGTTCACGATGAAAAAGGTAAAATATATTCACAAATATTGGGAGCAGAAGTTACTATCAGTAAACAATTAAATAATCTTTTTCAATCTTATAATGATAATAAAATAGAAAAAATTATATCTTATTGGCATGATTTTCTAGGAGTAAAAAGTTCCATAATTGAATCAATTTATATATCTTTATATAAACATTTTGTTGGCAATATTATTCTAGAAGATGCCGAAGAATTTTATTCTTTGCATCAACAACCAAGATTATATTTAGCAAATCATCAAATAGGAATAGAATCACTTTTATTTACTTTGGCGATGTCAGGATTGTCTCATAGTACTGTTAACACAATAGCAAAAATTGAACATCAGAAAAGTTGGATTGCAGAGTTAAACAATTATATTTATTCTTATCCTCAATTACAAGACCCCAAATTATCTTTTTACTTTGATAGAAGTAAACAAGAATCTATGTTAAATCTATTGAGTTCTATCAAGAACGCTATCTTTGAGAAAAAACGTTCATTACTAGTTCATGTGGAAGGAACCCGCTCTTTAACTTGTCGTCAAGCTGTAACAGATTTAAGTACTGTTTTTATTGATTTAGCATTAGAATTAAATTTGCCGATTATTCCTGTCAAATTTATCGGAGGTTTACCGATTAAACCATTAGAAAAACGCTTAGATTTTCCTATCCACTATACTTATCAAAATTATCATTTAGGAAAAGTAATTTATCCAGTAGATATTAAGCCTATTGCAAACTTAGAGCGCAAAAAATTAATTTTAGAAAGATTAAATAATCTGGGAGGAAAACCAGATACAAGTTTTCCCAATCAACCCGATATGAATTTTGAAAAAGAAGTACAATCATGGATGAAAAGAATGGGGGTATCGGAAATACATGCAGTCTTATATAAGATGCTAGAGAAAATTGATAACCCCAGTCATGTAGTAAAAGCTTTAGTTAAAGGTATCGGTCAAGGAAAACTTTTAGTTTCCAATACTCCTGAAGAATATTGGTTAGGAGAATTTGCTAAATGGTTAAGTGGAAATCAAATAATAATTTCTGTTAATCATAATTAAAAACCATGTTTTTGTGGAAGCATATTAATTTTCCATCTTTGATAATTTAAATAATATGGATAAAATAGCTATTATCGGTTTATCTTGTTTATTGCCAGGTGCCGACAATCCCGAAAAATACTGGCAGAATCTACTTGACAAAAAAGACTTAACCTCATTTGCAACTATCACACAAATGGGAGTAGAGCCAAATATTTTTTATGCGAAACAGAAAGGACATATAGATAAATTTTATTGTCTCAAAGGTGGGTACATTAAAAATTTCACATTTGATGTAAACGGTTATCAAATTCCTTCAGATATCTTACAAGAATTGGATAAAATGTATCAATGGTCGCTATACGTTGCCAAACAAGCCTTAGAGGATAGCGGTTATTTGGCAAATAAATCAGTTTTATCAAAATGTGGCGTCATTTTGGGAAATCTTTCCTTTCCTACCCATAAATCTCATCACTTATTTGCTCCTATTTATGAGCAATCAATTAACTCTGCACTACAAAAACTTTTATCAATTCCAGATTTTAAGTTAAAAAATATCACCCAAAAAGTCTCTAATCTGAATGGTTATATTTCTGGCTATCCAGCATCTTTAATTGCTCAAGCATTGTCTTTATCAGGAGTAAATTTTTCTCTTGATGCAGCCTGTGCTTCATCCCTTTATAGCATCAAACTAGCTTGCGATTATTTGTCAGCAGGTAAAGCTGATTTGATGTTAGCTGGTGCTGTTAGTTGTGCATACCCATTATTTATCAACATGGGGTTTTCCATCTTTCAAGCATATCCAGAAAACAATCAATGCTTACCATTGAATAAATCATCGGGGGGATTAATTGCTGGTGAAGGTGCAGGAATGGTAGTTCTGAAGCGCTATGAAGATGCTCTAGAAGATGGCGATCGCATTTATGGGACAATCAAAGGTATTGGTTTATCAAACGATGGTAAAGGCAAATTTGTTCTGCAACCTAATTCTAAGGGACAAATTCTTGCTTTTGAAAGAGCTTATAAAAATGCCAATATAAATCCTAATACCGTTGAATATATCGAATGTCATGCTACGGGTACCCCGGTCGGAGACATTGCAGAGTTAAACTCAATGGAGACATTTTTTAGTCAATATAATCATTCTCCCTTATTGGGTTCAGTTAAATCAAATTTAGGTCACTTGCTGACGTCTGCGGGTATTGCAAGTTTAATTAAAGTAATTTTAAGTTTTAATAAAAATATTATTCCTCCGACTATTAATATTACTGAAACATTAAAATCGCATCAAGGAAATATTGGAGGAGAAAATATTGTTACTTCACCTATTGCTTGGAAACAAAATCATAAACGTGCTGGAGTGAGTGCATTTGGTTTTGGAGGTTGTAATGCTCATTTAATCTTAGAAAGTAATTACTCTTCCATTTTATTAAAAGAGAAAGAAAATAAAAAATCAATTGAAAAACTAGTAAACGAGAAGCAATCAACAAACCAAAAATTAGCAATTATCGGTATGGATGCATTTTTTGGGGGTTGTGATGGTCTAGATGCTTTAGATTACACCATCTATGAAGGGAAACAAAATTTTATCTTGCTACCTACTCAAAGATGGCAAGGTATTGAAACAGAAACAGAATTACTAAAAAACTATGGTTTTAATACAGGGAAAGCACCTCAAGGAGCATATATAAAAGACTTTTATTTTGATTTTATTCGCTTTAAAATTCCCCCCAAAGAAGAAGACCAATTAATCCCACAACAGCTATTAATTCTCAAAGTTGCAGATAGAGCAATTCAAGATGCAGGTTTAAAAATGGGAGGTAATGTTGCGGTTATTATCGCAATGGAAACTGAACTAGCTTTACATCAATATCTAGGAAGAATAGATTTATCTTGGCAAATCAAAGAAACTCTTGAGCAAGCTAATATTAATTTATCTTGTGATGAAATTACAGAATTAGAAAAAATCACTAAAGATAGCCTTCATCCAGCAGCAGGAGTTAACCGATACACTAGCGTGATTGGTAATATAATGGCGAGTAGAATTGCTGCTTTATGGGATTTTTCAGGAGCCGCTTTTAGTATCTCTGCTGGCGAAAATTCGACTTTTAGAGCTTTAGAAGTTGCTAAATTAATGTTAACAAATCATGATGTTGATGCTGTAGTAATTGGTGCTATAGATTTATCAGGAGGAGTAGAAAGTGTATTATTACGCCAGCAATTTGCTGCAATTAATACAGGAATCAATACCCTTAGCTTTGATGAAAATGTTAATGGTTGGATGGTGGGTGAAGGTGCGGGTGCAATTGTTTTAAAGCGCTATCAAACAGCTAAAGATGAAAAAGATAGAATTTATGCTGTAATTGATGCATTTTCTCTGATTCAAAATAATCATCAAGATAAATCTCCAGAATTTGTTAAACAAGCTTGTAAAAAAGCATTTGAAAATTTAGATATTAATCCAAAAGATATTGGGTATTTAGAAGTATTTGGTAGCGGTATTCCCCAAGAAGATGAAGCAGAAATTAAAGGAATACTACAAGCATATCAACAATTGCCTAGAACTAATAGAGATAATCATGGTTCTGAATTAACATGCTGCATTGGTAGCATTAAAACGAATATTGGACATACCCATGCAGCATCAGGAATAGCTAGTCTAATTAAAACTGTACTATGTTTATATCATCGCTACATTCCAGCAACTCCTAACTGGAATCAACCAAAGCATTTAGAGTTATGGAAAGATAGCCCCTTTTATGTGACGACAGAATCAAGAACTTGGTTTTTAGAAACAAATCAAACTAAAAGAATAGCAGCGATTAATGGATTAGGAATTGATAATACTTATGCTCATTTAATTTTGTCAGAAGAAATCAGTCAGAAAGTACGTCCAAAAAACTATTTACAAAACAAGCATTGTTATCTTTTTCCTATAGCTGCTAATAATTGTGAGGATCTAATTAAACAAATTAATAATTTAAAACGTGATACTGCTCATGATCATAATCTATCTATATTAGCAACAAATATATATCATTCTTTTCAAAAATCTATTAATAAAAAATATAAGTTAACTTTAATTGCCCGCAATCAAAATGAACTACTTCAAGAAATTAACTTAGCAGTTGAGGGAGTCAATAAAGCATTTGAGGAGAAAGGAGAATGGAAAACTGTTTTAGGTAGCTATTTTATAGCTAACCCCCTAGGCAAGCAAGGAAAAGTTGCTTTTGTTTATCCGGGTATGGGAAGCTCTGATATTGGATTGGGAAAAGACATTTTTCGACTATTCCCACAAATTTACGAAACCTTTTCTAATTTAGCAACAAATATAAGTCAAGTATTATACCAAAGAAAGACTTATCCAAGAAGCTTAATCAAAATCGACAAGCGATCGCAAGCTAAAAAAATAGAAGACTTCTTTGTTGACGGAGTTGCAATGTGTCAATCTGGCATTAGTTTATCAGTATTGTATACTCTAATCCTCAGAGATTGCTTTCAAATTCATCCAGAAGTTGCCTTTGGATATAGCTTAGGTGAAGCTAGTGGAATGCTATTTGCTTTGGGAGTATGGCAAGAAAAATATCATACCTATGCACCCAACTCAACTGTTGCTTTAACAGCATCACCTTTATTTAAAACTGCATTATGTGGAGACTGTACTACAGGTCGTAATTTTTTCGGATTACCTATAAATCCTAGACAAGGAGAAGATAAATTTTGGATATCCTATCTAATTAAAGAATCAGTTTTAAAGGTAAAAGAAGTTATTAAGCAAGAAGAAAAAGTTTATATAACTTTTATCAATACTTTCCAAGAAATTGTAATAGCTGGCGAACCATTAGCCTGTTTAAGGATTATCAAAAAACTAAATTGCCGTTACATAGCTATTAATTTTGATAGCATTTTACATTCACCCATAGCTAAAGATGAGTATGATAAATTAGTTGAATTGCACACTATGCCTATTCAGAATATACCCAATATTAAATTTTATTCTGGAATTGACTGCAATCCACTGAAGCTTGATATAAACTCTCTTGCTCATAACTCTGCAAAATTGTGCTGTCAAACTATAAATTTTCCCCAACTGGTTAATCAAGTTTATCAAGATGGAGCCAGAATTTTTATTGAGATAGGAGCTAAGAATAATTGTTCTCGATGGATAGGTGAAATACTTCAGGATTCTAATCATCTTGCTATATCAAGTAATCATAAAGGTATTGATGATTACACCACAATTATTAGGCTTTTAGCAAAGCTCATCAGTCATGATGTTCCCGTAGATTTATCGCCCATATATACTGACAAAATACAGAAAGATTCTCAAGGTAAATCAATTATCAAAAAAGTAACGTTAGGAGGACAGTTAATTAAATCTAGTATATTCACTCCAGAAAATAAGAAGAAATTTAAAAGCAAAGTATTACAAACCTATAATCATTTTAATTCAAATAGAAAAAATGTTAAACAATGTATGAATATTCCATCTAATTCAGTTAATAAACAACTAGAGAATCTGAAAATACTTCAATTGCAAATTTCTGTATCTCAGCAATTAATTAACCAAAATCTGACTCCAGAAGAAGAAGCTAATAATATTGAGCATGGGACTCAGAAAGTTGAAAATCAAATCAAAGCTTATACTAAATCATCAAATATTGTCTGGGATGAAACCGATTTACTAGAATTTGCACGAGGGAATATTACAAATGTTTTTGGAGAAGATTATCAAATTATTGATTCTTATACTCGCAGAGTTAGACTTCCCTTACCACCTTATCTTTTAGTTAGTCGAGTTACCAAAATTAATGCTAAGAAAGGTGAATTTCGACCTTGTTCTCTTACTACTGAGTATGATATCCCTAACAGTGCTTGGTATTCAGTTGATGGTCAAGCTCCTGGATGTATTGCAGTAGAATCAGGACAATGCGACTTATTGCTAATTAGTTACTTAGGAATTGATTTTGAGAATAAAGGAGAATTAGTGTATCGACTCCTCGATTGTACTCTAACCTTCTTAAATGAGTTGCCAAAAGAAGGAGATACTTTACGCTACGATATCAAAATTAATTCCTTTGCCAAAAGTGGTGATAACTTATTGTTTTTCTTTAGTTATGAATGCTTTGTTAAAGAAAAAATGATTCTCAAAATGGATGGTGGATGTGCTGGTTTCTTCTCCGATCAGCAATTAGAACAAGGCAAAGGTATAATTGTTTCAGATAAAGAAAAAACTGAAATAAAACAAATTCAAAAACAAAAATTTGAACCCTTATTAGTCTGTACTAAATCCAGTTTTAATCAAACGGATATTCAAAACTTAACTCAAGGTAATTTAGCAGATTGTTTTGGTGATCATTACTATCAGTATGGTTTAAATCCTTCCCTACGTCTTCCCCCTCAGAAAATTCTCATGATAGATAGAATTACATCTATTGATCCTATAGGAGGAAATTGGGGTTTAGGATTAATTGTTGCAGAAAAAAATCTTGAACCAGAACATTGGTATTTTCCCTGTCACTTTAAAGATGATCAAGTATTAGCAGGTTCATTAATATCGGAAGGTTGTAGTCAAATATTACAGTTTTATCTGCTCTTTTTAGGATTGCATACCTGTACTATAAATGCTCGCTTTCAACCTATTTATGGACTTCCGCAAATGGTACGCTGTCGCGGACAAGTAACTCCTATTTCAGATAAACTAATCTATCAAATGGAAGTTACTGAAATTGGGTTAACCCCCCATCCCTATATTAAATGTAATGTCGATATTATCTTACAAGATAAAATTGTTGTTAAATTTGAAAAATTAGGTTTACAGTTAATTGAAAAAAATCCTGTTGATTCATCTTTAATTGATTACAGAGATAATTTCAAAACCCCACCAAAAATAACAGTTAAAAAGCCTGCTTTATTGACAGAGGAACAAATACAAGAATTTTGCACGGGTTCAGTAGAAAAATGTTTTGGGAAAGAATTTGCATTTTATAGTAATGGTAGAGTAAAAGCTTCTAGAATGCCAAATACTCATCTGAATTTAGTAAGCCGTGTTTTAGAGGTCAAAGGAGAGCGTCATAAACTTGAAAAAGGCTCCACTATTATTACAGAATATGATGTACCTAATTTTCCTTGGTATTACCTTCAAAATTCTTCTGAAACCATTCCCTACTCAATTTTAATGGAAATAGGCTTACAACCTTGTGGCTTTCTTTCTGCTTACTTAGGAACCACTTTACTATATCCAGATAGTAGTTTATATTTTCGCAATCTTGATGGACAGGGAACAGTTTTTAAAGATATAGATATTAGAGGGAAAACCATTACAAATACTGCAACTTTGATTTCTTCAACCAATGTACGAGGAATGATTCTGCAAAGTTTCACTTTTCAACTAGTTTGTGAAAATGAAATATTCTATCAAGGGGAAGCATTATTTGGTCATTTTAGTCCCGATGCTTTAGCTAATCAAGTTGGATTAGATAGCGGTAAAAATGTTCTTCCTTGGTACAAAAAAGAAAATAGTTTAAATCTTCCCAAAATTGATATTGATTTACGAGCTCAAACTAGTCGAAATAAATATTATCAAATTAATCCCAATCAACCTTATTATCGTTTAGCAAAATATCAATTAGATTTACTTAATGAAGTCAAAATAATTGCAAAGGGAGGAAAATATCAACAAGGATATATTTATGGGAGAAAAGACGTTAAATCTACTGATTGGTATTTCAAATGTCATTTTTATCAAGACCCAGTAATGCCAGGTTCTTTAGGAATAGAGGCAATGTTACAAGCAATGCAAGTTTATGCATTAAATCTTGACTTAGGAAAATATTTTAAATCACCGCGTTTCATCCAACTTGTTGAGAATAGAACTATTTGGAAATATCGGGGACAAATTCCTCCCAATCACCCAGAAATGTATTTAGAGGTTCATATTGCTAAAGTTGATATTCAATTGAAAAAAATTACAATAATTGCAGATGCAAGCTTATGGAAACCAAATATGAGAATTTACGAAGTTAAGGATTTAGCTATTTGTTTAATGGAATCAGATTAATCAAAAAGTTGATTTTGATTTCCTTTCTGAGGAGCTTTCTTTTGAGATATTTATATCAGCTCCATCAATAATATGCTATCACAACCCAATGACTTGAATTGATTATCTAAAAAATGATGAACAATACTAAGTTTGATAAAAACACGCGTATCGTAATAATAGGTGCTGGTGCAGCAGGTCTATCGGCAGCCAATGCTTTGAAACAAAAAGGATATGAAGATATCACTATTTTAGAAAAATTAGATAGACCAGGAGGTAAATCTCTTTCTTTCTTTGTTGATGGTCGTTCTTATGAATTAGGTACAAATTTTCTTGCTCCTTATTATAAAAATACGTTTAAATTATTTAAGGAATTTAACTTAGATTATCAAAGATTCACACAAAAAGTACAGTTTTTTAATACCGATGGTTCAGTCATTGAATTCAAAAAAATGAAAGATTGGACTACGGTCGTTAAAATATTGTGGGAAATTCTATTTATTTTTCCGGTAATAACTTTCAAATATAGAAAAATTTATCAGCCTGGATTTTCTAATATCCCATCTGAACTTTATCAACCATTTTCTACTTTTTGTCGTTCTCATCAAATAACAAATATATATTCATTTGTAAAAAAGATAATTACTAACTTTGGTTATGGTTATTCTGATGATATCTCTACTGCATATTTTTTTAAATATCTGAGATTAAGTTTATTAATATCATTCTTTTTTAGAAGAAAAAATATATTCCCCGAACAAGGGTGGGGAAATATATTTTCAGAAATATCTAAACATTTTCACGTGATTTATAATCAAAATATTATCAAAATTACTAGAAATGAAAAAATTGTAATTCAGACTGAAACAGAAATATATGAGTTTGATAAAATAATTATTGCTTGCCCTTTGGATAATTTTATTAATATCGTAGATATAAGTCCAAAAAGTAAAGATTTACTATCTAAAATAGAATATCACGACTACTACTGTTTAGCCTTTGCAGTAGATAATCTACCTAATATAAATAAGGCTTATATTGTTGGAGATAACCAACTGAAGGAAAATCAACCTTCTTTATTATGTTGGTGGAGAAGATGGATAGATAGCAATATTTGTACATTTTATACAATTGCTAATCCTAAAGATAGCGCAGAAAAAGTCGAATCAAAAATAAAAGCAGATATTGAAAAGTTAGGTGGTAAAATTATCGAAAAATACTATATTAAAAAATGGAAATATTTTCCTCATGTTAGTCCTGAAGTTATGCAAGATGGTTTTTACGAAAAACTAGAAAAATGTCAAGGGAAAAATAATACATACATAACAGGAGAAATAATGAATTTTTCCTTGGTTGAAAGTGTTATTGAATATTCTAAATTTTTGATAGAAAAATATTTTTAGGTAACAATGAGGAAAATTCACCTACTATGTCAATAAAAGATAAAATACAATTCTCTACTTATCCTAATAAAAATATAGTTTGGATTGGTTCTGAAGATGGAATTGCTTTTGATAGTCAAGATATTAAATCTAAACTATTAAATCTAGATAAAGCTTGTTATTTTGTCATAAAAAATGGTCTAGTCGGGGTTACTAATGAAGGTTATTTAGATAATCTTAATAATAGTCATTCTCAAAAAATTGAAATCTTAACTGCAACTACCCCTTTACTTCCTCAACAGTTGGGTGACTCTAGTTTTTTAGACTTTCATAAAGTTAAATATCCCTATATGACAGGTGCAATGGCTAATGGTATTGCTTCAGAGGAATTAGTGATTGCATTAGGTAAAGAAAATATCTTAAGTTCCTTCGGTGCTGCTGGTTTAATACCCAATCGAATTGAAACAGCAATAATAACTATCCAAGATGCTTTACCAAATCAACCATATTGTTTTAATTTAATTCATAGTCCTAATGAATTAGCAATTGAAAAAGCAACAGTTGATTTATATCTTAAATATGGTGTCACTACCGTAGAAGCTTCAGCATTTCTAGATTTAACCCCTAACATTGTTTATTATCGAGCAGTAGGTTTAAATCTCAATTCAGAAAATCAAATCGAAATTAAAAATAAAATTATAGCAAAAATTTCCCGTCGAGAGATTGCAAAGAAATTCCTCGAACCAGCACCAGAAAAAATACTCAAGAAATTAATATCTCAAGGATTAATTACACAATTACAGGCAAAATTAGCCTCTCAAGTACCTGTGGCTGATGATATTACTGTAGAAGCCGATTCTGGAGGTCATACAGATAACCGTCCCTTAGTTTGTCTCCTACCTTCTATCATTGCACTAAGGGATGAAATTCAAGCAAAATATAATTATCAAACTCCTGTTAGAGTAGGTGCTGCTGGAGGAATTGCAACACCTCAATCTGCATTAGCTGCATATATGATGGGTGCAGCTTATGTAGTAACGGGTTCGGTTAATCAATCATCCCTTGAAGCTGCTGCTTCTGAGCATACCAAAAGATTACTCGCTCAAACACAAATGGCTGATGTCATCATGGCTCCGGCTGCTGATATGTTTGAAATGGGAGTTAAACTGCAAGTATTGAAGCGGGGTACTATGTTTGGAATGCGATCGCAAAAACTTTTTGACTTGTATAGAAACTATAATTCGATTGAAGAAATTCCAAAGTTAGAACGAGAGAAACTAGAAAAACAAATATTTAGAAGAAATTTAGAAGAAATTTGGCAAGATACTGTTACTTATTTTAACCAACGAGACCCCCAACAAATTACCAGAGCAGAAAACAATCCCAAACGCAAAATGGCTCTGATTTTTCGCTGGTATTTAGGACTTTCCTCTCGCTGGTCTAATACTGGAGAAAAAGGTCGTGAAATAGATTATCAAATTTGGTGTGGACCTGCAATGGGGGCTTTTAATAATTGGGTACAAGACTCTTATTTAGCAGAACCAAACAATCGTAGTGTTGTAGATATTGCTTATCATATTATGATTGGCTCCACTTATTTATACCGACTACATAATTTGAAACTACAAGGAATGTTCATACCTACCAAATACTGGAATTATTGCCCAGATCCTTTTTGTTAACCGTGTTCGTGAAACCGCTTATACTTCCCTAGACAATGATGCAAAGGGAGAATATCTAAATACTGAGAATTATGGAGACAGCTGTAGATCAATTTTGGTATCTGATATCAGATGCGCTCTCACTAAACCCTAATTTTTAAATTAATCTGTAAATTAATCTGTAAATTGTTCTCTACAAACGGTCTAAGAATTGATCATATTTTTTAATAAATATAGGTACTGCTTTACAGTTCCTTTAAAATTAACTCGTAGCTGAACTGAAGAGGATAAATTTATGTCACTCTTGCACTTAAATCGTTCTGTGTTGACCTTTCATGTACGGGAAATAGTTGAGCAAGGACATAGAGGTAATACATTCGCATTATTAGGATTAGGGGCAATGATTTTGGCTCCTAGTTTATTTCCCGCAGTTGCAAAAACCAGTAGACCCCTTGTTAAGGCTGCTATTAAAGGTGGTTTGTCTCTTGTAAATACAGATATTAACTTAACTCAAAAATCAAATTAGATATTTCCCAAAAAAATTAAGAATTGAAAAGAATTGAATAATTCTGCTTCTTGTAAATCCAGCTGTATTAATAGAAATTTTCTCATTTTCAATACCCATCAACCTACAAAAACTATTTTCCCTCGTAAAAGGTTGTCTTTTTTTGGAGTTGGGTAAAAAAGAAATCTGTAGATAGGTTGACTCATAGTTGCTAAAAAAGATTTATTACATAAATCCAAATAAAACTATACAATTCGCAATTTTATTTGGTGAAAATATCTTGTAAAATTTTCACCATGTTATCCCGTACCCGTCAAAGAACATCATCTCAAAAAGCTTTATCATTGCCCCCTGACACTGAGCTTGTGGGGTTAGTTTTTGATGTCGTGCCAGCTGGTAATTCTATTGTATTTCCAGAATATACGAAAGGACTGCATGCTTGGTTTTTAGACCAAGTGCGTCAGTCAAATCCGGAGTTGTCAGCATATTTACATGATGGAGAGTCAGAGAAACCTTTTACTATTTCTCGTTTGTCGGGAGAGTTTTTAAATACTGGTAAACATTTACATCTATCATCTACATCTGAGTATCGCTGGTATCTATCAGTATTATCATCGCAAGTTACACAGTGGTTGAGCAGTTGGTTAGAAAATCTGCCATCAATTATTGATTTACGCAGTGCACCTCTACAAATTAAGTCGGTGAATTTTGCTCACCCACCTACCACCTATGCCAAATTATTACGAAAGCGAGTTCAGAAAACTATATCTTTGAATTTTATCAGTCCTACTAGTTTTCGTCGTAAAGGACATCATTTTCCTCTACCTTTACCCTTCAATATTTTTCAAAGCTATTTGAGAAGATGGAATGATTTTTCAGGTAATCCTGTCAAGCATCGTGATTTTTTAGAGTGGGTAGATTCAAATATAATTATTATCAGTCACCAACTTTCCACCACAAAAGTAGCTGCGGGTAAAAGGGGTTCTGTGACTGGTTTCACTGGTGTAGTGGAGTTCGGATTTTCCAAAGATGCATCGAATACACCTAATTATGTAAAGTTAGTTAACGCACTCAGTCAGCTTGCTCCTTATTGTGGTACAGGTCATAAAACAACATTTGGTTTAGGACAAACTCGTTTGGGTGAAAAATCTACACAACGGAATTCTCTGAGTACATCAGAAACAGTTTTAGCAAAAAGAATTTCTCAGCTTACCGACATTTTAATGTCAAAGCAAAAACGTACCGGAGGCGATCGCGCAATTTCGGTATGTCAAAAAAGAGCTGTTATTCTAGCACGTCGGGAAATGGGAGAGTCTTTAGCTGATATTGCGACAGATTTAGAAATACCTTACGAAACTGTAAAAACCTATGCAAAGTTAGCTCGTCGAGTCCTCAGAGGTGAATGAAGGTAGTTTTTATTTTCAAGTTCTAATATCTTGATTTGAAATATTTATCCACTCTTCACAGTTGACACTGCACTTTTGACCAATAATCAATCACAAAAAACCTGTATTCCATCTTCTACTACAGACACTTGTACTGATGTTCCTTCTGATAAAAGTGTGTCAGTCATGGTTCGAGCGTGAATTTCTCTACCGGAAGAGGTTTCTAAGCAATATCGGTACTCTCTTCCTAGAAACCTCCGACTGCGGATTTTTATCTGAGCGTCTGCATCCGGTGTTAAAATAAGGCTTTCTTGACGAATCATTAATTCCCCTATTTTTTGGCTATGATTCTGTTCAATCCGAAAACTCCCAATCTCTGTTTCCCACATATTACCTTGACGATGAGCGGGCAAAAAATTAGCTTGAGTTACAAACTCAGCAATAAATTTTGATGCAGGATGAGTGTAAATATTTTCGGGAGTATCAATTTGTTCTAAGTTTCCTTGTCGCATAACACCGACAATATCAGAAATTGCTAGAGCTTCTTCTTGGTCATGAGTCACAAATATGGCAGAAGTCCCCGCAGCTTTGAGGATATCTCGAATTTCTTCTCTCAATTGCAATCTAACTTGGATATCAAGATTACTCAGAGGTTCATCTAATAGCATTAGTTTGGGTCTGGGTGCTAAACCACGAGCTAGAGCAACTCGTTGTTGTTGTCCTCCGGAAAGTTCATAAGGGTAACGATTTTCTAATCCTTCGAGTTTTACTAGTTGTAGTGCTTCAGATACCCTTTTTTTAATAGATGTTTTATCTAAAGAAAGCAAACCAAAACTAACATTTTCTGAAACTGTCAAATGAGGAAAGAGTGCATAATCTTGAAATACTATACCAACATCGCGTTTTTCTGGGGGTATTTTATTATTTGAGTCTGATACTATTTGCTCATCGATTTTTACTGTTCCTTTTTCTGGTTCCTCAAAACCAGCAATAATTCTCAAAAGAGTCGTTTTACCACAACCAGAAGGTCCTAGCAATCCTAAAATATCTCCCTGTTGGAGTTGAAGAGAGACGTTGTTAACTGCGGGTTCTTTACTGTCGGTAAATAATTTGTTTATATTTTCTAAGCGGAGAATTGTTTTTTTCATCTGTTTATATTTTCTCAGGGTAGTTATTATCTCTATAAATAAATACAGATAAATTAATGGATGTCTTGTATCTAATCGTACAAGTACTTAGACAGAATTAATTGTATATTGACATTGCGTTAGCTAGCGCTATGCTCCGCAAACGCGTAGCGTGTCTGTTCGCTGAAAGCCGTTCCGTAGGAAAGGACAGGAACCTAGGATAAGCGGTTTCACAAGCAGAATACGTCTTGAGCGTAGCTATGCCGTCAGGCTTTACGCAAGGGCTTGAGGAATTTAGAATGTTAAATTAATTTTGTATGTTAAATTAATTTTGTACGACTACTTAAATCAACAAAAAATTTATATATATTTGCTTAGTTATATAATTATTGATTTTTTAAACTTTACTATTTATAACCCAGACGAAATGTTTAATTAATGCAGTCATAGGTAGTCATAGTCATAGGTAGTCATAAGGGTTATCAAAGGTTTAAATTAGAGCTTAAGGAGAATAGTAAATAGGAAAAAACCTGAGCTTTCGTAAGTAGAAAATTAAGCGATCGCTCCGCGCAAACCTTTTAGGGTTATAGCTTACGGTGAGTATTATTGTTTTATTAAACCCCGAAAGAACTAATCCCTAAAAAAGTATTACATAACTCAATACTGAATAGTAAATAGTAAATAAATAGATGATACTGCTTCTGACTATATTACACCCAACCTTATACCAGAAAGATACTCCCGTTTTGCTCTAAGATTACCTATCAAAATTTTTCCCTCACTTCCTCCCTCTCTCACTATCTCAATTATTTAGGTAATCTTTCACCCGGAAAGGAGTAGTTATTCTCCATTATAATTGACATTACCATTAACATTTCAATTAATACTTTTATCTAGTTTTTTCCTGAGACAATACAAGCATTGTAGAAGTCATGGATACTAATAGTATTGCGATTGAAGCAGCAGCAGCATCTGCAAAGTCTAAATTTTCTGTAGCTTTCCAGATTTCTACTGCTAAGGTGTCGAATTCTATCGGAGATAATAACATGGTTGCGGGTAGTTCTTTCATTGCCGTGAGAAAGACTAATACTGCTCCGGTTATCACACCTGGACTAACTAGAGGTAAAGTAATTTTTCGGAAGGTTTGTAGAGAAGATTGACCCAAACTACGTGAAGCTTCTTCTAATTGAGGATTTACCTGTAATAAAGAAGTGCGGACTCCTCCTACTGACTGCTGTAAAAATAGTACCAAATATGCAAAAATCAACATTGGTAAAGTTTGATAAAGCACAGGTAAATAATTAGCCCCAAAAAATACTATTGATAAGGCAACAACTATTCCCGGTACTCCAAAACAGATATATGTCGCACGTTCAATTATGGCAATAACTTTATTTGGGAAGCGTACTGATAGGATAGCAATTGGTAAAGCAAATAGAGTCGTTACTAATGCTGCTAAACCTGCTGCAATGATTGAATTTAATGTGGGTGAGACTAAATCAATAAATTCATGCTCTACAGTAAATCCCTGAATTAACCAAAATAATGTGGTTGTCACAGGTAATACTAATCCGAAAAAGGTAATTGTACAGCAAAAAATCAGAGCTGGTACTTTCCAAACTCCCAACTTGACTATCTTAGTAGAGTATAGAGATTTAGAACTGCGAGTATAGTAAGCTGCACGAGACCTGACCCTATATTCAAGCCATAACATTAACATAACGATAAAAACTAGTACCAGAGATAAAACCGCAGCTGCATCTCGGTTAAAACTGGCTTGATATTGGACAAAAATTGCCTGAGTAAAAGCATCAAATCTCATTAAGGAGGGAGTTCCAAAGTCTCTTAATGCATAGAGTGCTACTAATAAACCCCCAGCAACTAACGATGGGTATAACTGCGGTAATATTACTTTAAAGAAAGTCTGTTTACTGTTATATCCCATACTGCGAGCAGCATCTTCTAAGGAAGGATCTAAGCCTTGTAATCCCGAACGCAAACTTAGAAGCATGTAGGGATAGGTAAACAAAGTTAATGCCATTATTGTCCCGGTCCAACCGTAAATGGATGGTAATTCTTCTACTCCTAATGGTTCTAATAATAACTGTAGAAAACTACCCCTGGGTGCAAAAGCCGCAATTAATGCAAAACTTCCCACATAACTAGGAACAGCTAAAGGTAATGTTGTAATTACCAACCAAAAACGTCGTCGAGGTAAGTCAGTACGGGTGGTTAAGAATGCTAAAGGTATAGAAATCAAAGCAGAGAATAATGCTACAACTATCATCATTCCCAGGCTGTTAGATAAGATTATTAAATTGCGGGGACGAGTAATTAACTCCCTAAATTCCTCCCCTCCTACAAACAATGTCCGAAATCCTAAATATAGCAGGGGTAGAGCGATGGCGATCGCCACCACCACTGCTGCTATTGTAAGAGGTAATGGGGGACGATTCGCCTTTGACATTAAATTACTCCGGCTTGTTGTAATAACTTTAAGGTACGTTCTAAGGTGTGTAGCTTAGTTAAGTTAATACGTGGAGATTTGAGTTTGGATAAAGGTATTTGTCCTTTGGGTGATTTCATACCTTTACGTAGAGGATACTCTTTGGTTTTATTTGCAAAGAATGATTGAGATTTACGAGTTAGTAGATAGTTAATAAAACGTTCCGAGTCTCTTCTTTGGTCAGTGGTTCTTAATACTGACACACCCGCAACATTAATCATTGCACCTGCATCATAACGGGTAGAGTGATGAGCAACAGGAAATCTAGGATTAGTTTTCTTGAATCTAGCTAAATAGTAATGGTTGACGAGTCCGAGATGAACTTCACCTCTTCCTAAAGCCTTTACAATTGCTGAGTTTTTAGGATAAACTTTCGCACCATTAGCCTTCATGGCTTTTAACCAATTTAATGTCTTTTTGTTACCATACATTACCCGCATACCGGTAACAAAAGACTGAAAAGAACCATTCGTAGGTGCCCAAGCTACCTTACCGCGCCATTTTTTCTGAGTCAATTCCCAGATAGACCTTGGTAACTGACTTTTTTTGACTAAATTAGTATTGTAATCAATAACGCGAGCACGTCCAGAAATACCAATCCAATTTCCACGGGGAGAACGATAACGGTTAGGAACTTTTGTTAAAGTCCGGATGGGAATAGATAGAGTGCGCTTTCTTCTTTCCAAAGCACCCAAAGCACCAGCATCCTGTGCAAAGAACAAATCTGCACGGCTATTTTTCCCTTCTTCTAGAAGAGCGATCGCTAGTTGTGAGGTTTTACCGTAGCGTACTTTAATATCTAAGTTTAAATCCTTTCTAGCCTGTTTAATTAAAGGACCAATTAGCTTTTCACTTCTACCAGAGTAGATAACTAAAGTCTTACGACGTTGTGCATTTGCTACTTCTGTTCCCCAGTTCCAGCCAGTAAGGGTTAATCCAGTAGTTATAGCGGCTAATCCCACTGAGAAAATAGAGCGTCCTATCTTAGACCTCATCATAGAATATATACTCCAGTAAAAAACTAAGTTAATAAGCGAGCATTTATGGAATCTCGGATTGTGTATTAATTATTTGCACCAATGGTAATTAATACACTTTCTTCTCTATATAAAACTAACCAAATGAGCAGCGATCGCTAAGACAGTATTTTAATAAAAGTACTTTTCAACAGCACTTCTATCACAATCACAGATAAATCTTTTTCTTTTCAAAAAACTGGAGAAAATCAAGTAGTTAATTGTTAAACAATCAATGACTACTCAAAAATCATAACCTCACCCTGAAATCAGACTAAAAACAATACAGAATTACGCTTTTGGGTTAGTATGTGGACAGATATAATTCCATCAAACTACTTATCCCACTTGCAACTTCACTTAACGACTAAAATTAACGATAACATTTATCAATAAGTCTGTAATGCATGAAAAATACATTCTCACTAAGAGTTTAACTTCTATTTATGCTTCAATAAAAGTCAAAAAAATTATCTATTTAACTTCGTGAAGAAAAGAATTAGCCAAAAATAGGCTAATAAAAACAAAATACTTAAAGCACACCAAGCATACCAAGCTATTTCGCCTTGATTAACTAATGCCAAATGCAAGATAAGTAAAAATAGAGCTAAATAAGTTAACCTATGTAAGCTTTTCCAATTCCTACCAAATTTACGAATACTCCACTTATTAGAAGTAATCATCATTATACTTAAAATAACAATACTTCCCAGTCCTGTAAAATATTTAGTCAAAGTATCTATACTAAATAAATTGATATTATGTTCGTATACTATTAAAAATCCATGGCAAATTGAGAAAAAAAAGCAAATTATCCCAGCTTTTCTACGATTTTTCAGAAGCCATCTTCGCAAATATGATTGTTTCCAACCAGAAAGGAAAAGTAAGAAATTATTAGGCAGCAACGTAGCTATATAAGCTATTAAACCGATATACCCAGTTATCGACTCCTTAGCAATATCGATTGTCATACTTAAATTGTCATACTTAAGTTTATAGAGGTTACTTAAGTATAATAATCAACCTAGTGAAAATCGACGACAATTGAAACAAACTATTAACTAGCTTTTACTTTAATCAAACTAATAGACCATCTTATCAACCCACAGGTAAACGAGCAGGAAGAAGGCTGATTGCCGCCACAGCAATATATATTAAAGCAAAACGGGTTTCTAACATAGCTACATGCATAAACCTAGCTTGACAATACCATTCTCGAAAACAGATAACAGTAATAAATTTAATGACAGCAATACTAAAAGCTAAGGCAGTAACTAAATTTAACCACCCAAGTATGTAAAATACCGTGACAATCAAACTTGCCAGTAAATGATAAACTACACCCAAACTCAAAGAACTGGTTTTCTTGCGTCGCAACTTAATAGTAAAAATAGCACTGCTGAAAAACAGTGTATTCAGTATCCATACTGCTCCAACCTGAAATATTTTCTCCTCCGACAAACTTCCCCCAGTCGCAATATAGGCTAAAGGAGATGATAAACATATAGCAGCAAATACAGCTAACTCATTCCCAATAGACTTATGTTTTTGCTTAACAACAGCGATCACATCAACAATTAGTACTAATAGTATCAACCCGTAAACCCAGATTAAATCTGGAAAACGCATCCATAACCAAAACCCTATAGTCAAACTGATAGTTCCATAAATTCCAGTCCAAAGTATAAATCGAGGCTTAATACTACTTCTTCTCTTGATTTGTACAACTAAAGGGTGCTCTACTTGTAGAGCAAAAAAAGCGGCAGTTAATGCGATTGTTGTACAATAATTCCAAGCCTGAGCAAGAGATGCTCCTATAATAAAAGAGCCAAATAGAACGATTAGAACGCCATGTTCTGGAGAAAAGGTCGGACGCGACAGGTCTCGAAAATTAATATTAGTATTAGTTTGGTGAATCCCTGAAGCTTTAGCTAATCCAATCATGCTCGATATCTAATTTCTCAATGAGTTACTTCTGTGGTAAGACGAACACTATGTTCATCCCTCTGTAAGTTTTGCGATCTATAAAAATAGATAAAGGTAAAAATATCTTTACATTAGCTATAGTTATGAGTTTTATATTTACTCATTTGATATTTATTGTCAATAGTTAAAAAATATTATCTTAATAGCTTATATGAAAAAATCAGATATGTTTCTGCTCTTAGAGATACAACAGACTAGATATGTATAGTCATAATTTATACGTTTTAAGTCTTGCGAAGGTAAGTTCGGGTAAGTTCGCAAAATAGGTTTAATTGAGATAAAGAAATTCTTATTGAAATTACAGCAAAAATCTTACGCTATCGTTTCTCGATATTATTACCAAATTTATATCTGTAAACATTTAGAAATTAAAGACATCGATGCTAGATTATTTCTAACTTATCTTGATAAAGTTTAGAGAAAATTAATATTTGAGAAATATTCTAAACAAGCATTTCTATAATTTATTTTTGATCAAAATGTAGCGATAAATAAAATATTAGAGAAGAAAATAGGTATTATGACGTTTGATTGTAAAGTAATGGTGACAGGGTTTTATCAGGATATATGCTTGCGAATCAGATTCCAATAGGATTTTAACGGCTTTTATAGATATAGCGATCGCTATACTTTTAATAGATATTGTGCATAGATAGTTTGTATCTATGTAATTTTTCTACAATTTTTAGATATTAAAAATCGCAACAATCTTGATTTATATTTTCAATAATCGTATTATAACCGTGATTATAGTTGAGGAGTTTAGTTAATAAAAATGAAAACTATTTTACGTTTTCTAGGACTGGGATTTGCGGCGATCACTTTAGTTTTTATAACTAACTGCGCTCAATCTTCAAGCGTTGCAGATAATACTAATGCTTCTGTGGCAACTACTGTAGCAGCTAATAGCGCTAACTATGCCGAACAGGTTCAAGCTGGCGTAAAGTATTTTCAAGCAGAGGCACAGAAGCAATTACCTTTAGCAGAGAACCTATTAGAAGCTCTCAAAAGTGGGAATATGGAGGCAGCAAAGAAAGCATATGTAGATTCTCGTCCTCCTTACGAACAAATTGAGGTACTAGCTGGAAATTTTGAGCAGGAGGATACAGATATTGATGCTCGTCCCTATGCATTTGAGGCTGGAGAAGAGGACGAGGCATTTAAAGGATTTCATCGCATTGAAGCTCTGATCTATCGAGATGAGAATCTCCAAGCAGCTGTTCCTTATGGAGAAGGTTTAGTTAGCAGTATCAAATCTCTGATTGCTAAGTTAAATGACCCAAGTAACTTCAATGCCAAAGACCATTTTGGCGGTATGATAGCAGTAGCAACAGAAGTTCCAGCTAAGAAAATTTCTAGTGAAGAGGAAACTTGGTCAGATCAAAGCTTAGTAATTTTTAAGAACAATTGGATTGGTATTCACTCTCAATATCAGCCTTTCGCTGAACTTGTTAAAGAGAAAGATGCTAATTTAGCAGCCGCAGTTGAAAAAACTTATCAAGATTGTTTAAAAACAGTAGAGCCATTTTTTACAGAAGGACAAGTTGCAGGAAAACCCTATAGCTCTATTAACGCAAAACAGCGTGGTGCAATTTCAGATGCAAGTTATAAGTTCCGCGATGCGATTATTAAAGCTAGAGATGCTTTAGGTATAAGCGCAGCTTAATTAATTGCTTATCAGCATAAATAAATTGATTTATATTTATAAGTCGATTGATTATCCATTTAGTTAATTTTCTTATAGTTTTGCTACTCCCCATAGTCGCTGCAATGATTAAATAATTGCGGCGATTTTTTTTCAGGACTTACGCAAAAGCAAGTTTTTATGAAATATTTGCAGTTCAACTTTTAAAATCAAGTAGATAGGGGTCATCCATAGGTAAGTTTTGACAGTAAAATCCTAAAAATAAAATTCTGAAAATTAGCAATATTTTAATTCTGAATTTTTCTTCCAGAACTGTTAATTTTTGTAAATACTCTTGTTAATAATATTCTTTCTCAATAGACTAGCATTAAGTAAACAGTTATTAGTTATAAATTCAATCGCAGTAGAGTTTGTGAACATTAATAAGAGTCATCTGCATTTCAAGTAATTATTCATCAGTCGTAAGGACTGCAATGGCTGGTGTGATTGTTCAATAACCAGTATAGTGAAAGCTTTGTAAGTCAAGTATTTCAATGCTTACCTATATCTTATCGTCAACCTTTGCAGTAAAAAATTATGACTATATTCACTGAATTTCGCTAACCTTCTTGTTTTTGAACATTCTCAGAATTGATTACTAAATAATTGAGTAAATTTACTAACAAGCCTAAATTCTTTAAACTATGCAAACTTACGATAATCCTGAAGTTAAATATGATTGGTGGGCAGGTAATGCCCGTTTCGCCAAATTATCTGGTCTATTTATCGGTGCTCACGTAGCACAAGCAGCTCTAATAACCCTTTGGGCTGGTGCATTCACTCTCTTTGAAATTTCCCGATTCAACCCAGAAATTCCTATGGGAGAACAGGGGCTGATTTTGATTCCTCATTTAGCTACCCTAGGTTTGGGTGTAGGGGATGGTGGAACTGTAGTTAGTACATATCCATATTTTGTAATTGGTTCAGTACATTTAATTTCATCTGCTGTCCTGGGAGCAGGTGCTCTTTTCCACACTTTTAAGGGACCCAGAAACTTAAAAGATGCTTCTGGACAGGCTCGTGAGTTTCATTTTGAATGGGATGATCCTAAGCAATTAGGAT
Organism: Mastigocoleus sp.; assembly: GCA_050042865.1. Lineage (GTDB taxonomy): Bacteria > Cyanobacteriota > Cyanobacteriia > Cyanobacteriales > Nostocaceae > JBCCDM01. The sequence continues at coordinate 5,269 of JBHJJE010000069.1, read as the reverse complement.
TAATTTTAGGACATCATCTACTATTTTTAGGTATCGGTGCCTTATTATTAGTAGCCAAAGCAATGTTCTTGGGTGGATTATATGATGCTGCAACTCAGACTGTTCGTACAGTTACTAGTCCAACTCTCAATCCTCTAGTAATTTATGGCTATCAAACTCATTTTGCTAGCGTTAATAACTTGGAAGATTTGATTGGAGGACATATTTATGTAGGCTTCTTATTAATTGGTGGTGGTGTGTGGCACATCATAAAAGAACCTCTACCTTGGGCAAAGAGACTATTAATTTTCTCCGGTGAGGCAATTTTATCCTATTCTTTGGGAGGAATTGCATTAGCAGGATTTGTTGCTTCTTATTTCTGCGCAGTTAATACTCTAGCTTATCCAGTAGAATTCTACGGTGCACCCTTAGCATTAAAGTTTGGTGTTTGTCCTTATTTCGCAGATACTATAAATTTACCATTGGGTGCTCATAGTGCCAGAGCATGGTTGGCTAATGCCCATTTCTTCTTAGCCTTCTTTTTCCTACAAGGGCACTTATGGCATGCTCTGAGAGCCATTGGTGTTAATTTTAAACAAGTTGAAAATGCATTAAATGCAGTGGGTAGTGAATCATAACTCTTGATGAGCGAGATATGACATAACTTAACTATTAGATAACAAGCCTTAAGGCTGGGAAATCATCACAAGAAGCTTTATCTTAACTAATCTAGAGAAGATACAAAGTCTCTTCAAATATATTCCCAGCCATGGGCAGAAAACTAAATAATTAAAGATAGCTAATTCAAGAGTTTGAGCTTATCTTGACATGATGTCTAAAAAAGGAAAAGATTGTGACGGTCTCTACTAATAAAACTTTTGCCGCAGGTACAGATTCACCTTGGTTAGTTGGTAATGCTCGTTTAACTAACTTATCGGGTCAATTATTAGGTGCTCATATTGCCCATGCTGGTTTAATTGTATTTTGGGTTGGAACTACTACCATCATCGAGGTATTACGTTTTACTCCTACGAAACCAATGTATGAGCAGGGAATGATTTTACTACCTCATTTAGCAACTTTAGGTTGGGGTGTAGGTAATAGTGGTGAAGTTATAGACCCTTATCCTTATTTTGTAATTGGTGTACTACATTTAATTGCATCAGCAGTTTTGGGTGCTGGGGGACTTTTTCACGTCTTTCGCAGTCCTGCAATTTTGTCTAAGAATGGTGGACAAGTCGCAAAGTTTCATTATGAATGGAACGATCCAAAACAACTGGGTTTGATATTAGGTCATCATTTAATCATTTTAGGCTTGGGAGCATTCCTCCTGGTATTAAAAGCTATGTTTTTTGGGGGAATTTACGATGCAAATATAGGTGAGGTGCGCTTAATTGCTAATCCTACTCTAGACCCTGAAATTATCTGGGGATACCTGGTTGGTTTGAAAGGTGGGGTATGGAATTCTTTAGGAATAGCAAGTGTGGATAATTTGGAAGATGTCATCGGTGGACATATATGGGTTGGTGGAATACTAATTTTGGGTGGTATTTGGCATATACTAGTTTCACCTTTTAATTGGGTAAGAAATATATTGCCTATTAAAAATGGCGAAGAAATTCTCTCTTACAGCTTGCTTAGTTTAGCCTTGATGGCTTTTATCTCAATTCCCTTTGTAGCCTATAATCAGATAGTATTCCCCAGTGAATTCTATGGCGAAGATAGGCTTGTATCTGCGAACATACAGTTCTTTTTAGGCATTGTGGCATTTTGCGGTTATATCTGGCATTCTTGGCGTTCATCCAAAATAGATGGTGCATGAATTCACATCTTGCAACATAAAAATCTGTACTGCAAACAGTGACTAGTACATGAAGGCAGAGGTAAGTAGGCACGAGGCAAAAGGCAAGGCGTAAAAGCTCATTTTACAAGCATTTTAGAAGTTTTTAATAGTTTATTTATTTACGCCATGTTGTACTAGTGAGTTAATTACTCCCAATTTGTAATAAATGAGTAATTTTAACCATTGGTATTTAAACTGAACTTCTGAATATACAGCGCTTTGCAAGTACATGAGGTACATCTCCCTTGCTCACTGCTCTCTGTCTTATAACGATATGACTTGTACCTCACTCGAATGAAAACTGCTGTATCTGTGCATCTGTGTATTTATACAATATATATTCCTGATATATTCCTGTAAATTTTTGCAAAGTTTCCAGCCAACTAGTCTTCATACCCACAGTCTAAGACATATTATCTGTGGGTACTTTTTTAGGATTTTCCTATTGACTCTTTTTTTATTCTTTCTTCTTTCTTCTTTCCATCTATACATATCTAATAGAGAGTTTTGAAAAAGTTCCTAAATATTTCGTCAGATATTAATCAAACTATTTCGAGGATAAGGGATGTTAGCTACAATTTTTTGCGCTTTTTGTGCATGGACAATATTATTTCTATCTATTGGCAGCTTATTTTTTACTCTTATTCAAGGGAAAAAACATCTCCAAAAACTACATAATATTCCTTGCTCTGGTTGTGATTTTTTTACCAATGACTATCGTCTCAAGTGTACTGTAAATCCTATGAAGGCTTGTTCTGAAGAAGCTATAAACTGTAATGATTTTGAACCAAAAACAAAAGATTGTAATGCCTCTCAAAAAGGACGAAGCAAATTTTATTAATTTACACTTTTGATGACATTTAGGATTTACGCAAAAGCCAACGAACTTCGTCATTACGTAAGCGATGGTCGTTCGTGTAACGTCTCGGAGAGAAGACCTGCCATAGGCGATGGCACGGTAGTGCCCGCTGGAAGCGATCCCATGTCCGCGCTTGGTTTTCCGTTTGCGAGGTATAAGCTCTGTCGGGCAGACTCCGTCTTCAGCGTTAGCTATGCCGTCAGGCTTTAGGCAGAGTTTTTTGCCATTGCTAGTCTACGACAACCCTTTGCGTGACAAATCTCCTCTGCGTAGATCTTCACATTAATACAGGAATGGCACTAAATTCTAAGGATATGTGTAAAAGCAACTTGATAAAGTATGTTGCTAAGCTTTAGCCAAATCAAAGGCTCCAATAAAAAAGTTACGCAACTTATTTTTACATGATTCCTAAGTAGGTAAAGGGAACAAAGAACAAAGTATTCTGACTGAGAAAATATTTAATTTAGCAAATTTATCCATATATCTGTAATTTGCTTATAATTAAGCTTTTATTAACATATTTAAAGATTTAGCCCAAGTATAGAAATTACTTACTCTTTAGGAGAAGATAAGGTTTTACGTTAGACCTCAGAGCATAACTAACCCTTAAAATGTAGTGGTCATCAAAGATTATACTTTCTTGCCTTGTAATGAAATAAATACTTAGTCTCTTAGATAGGTATTTAAATATATAAAGACTTCGATGACAGTATATGTAATGTATACTTCTTGCTAATTATACTAACGCAAGTTATTATCACTTGTAATCAACTTACTTTACCTCTACTTAACTTTCTTAAATCTTAGAGAGTCATTGTAATATAATCATTATGATTTATCAATGATTTTTTATGAATGAAAGGTATATAATCCCTACATTTCATAAAAATCACTAAATCATAATAATTTCCAATAAGTTATGTTTTGATAACTTATTGGAAAACTAAGGGATAGGTCTACTTTTGATCGGAAAGCATCCGTCATAGCAGTCACATTTCTTGTACGGCGATTTATCAATGACTAACTAGTTTTTTATGAAAGTAATACTTTTACTTTTGACTAGCTAGTGTAGTTAATAGGTTTTGGGTAAGTACTCTCTTACCACTAAATGTCTCTGTAATTAGTAAGGAATCCGAAATGAACTCGAAAGCAGTTGCTCTCTTCTTAGCTTTAAGCTTATCCGCTGGTATTACAGCTTGCTCTGGAAATGACGCAGGTGGTGAAGGTGCAGAAGGTGGAGAAAATGCAACTCCCACAACAGATACAACACCAGGAACATTGCCAGATGTAAAAGGTGATGAAGGTGGTGAAGGCGGTGAAGGCGGTGAAGGCGGTGATGGCTGTGTAGGCGGTGAAGGATAAAGAATTAGGCGGATCGCGTCTAATTTTAAGAGTGTGGGATGTTTGGATTAGCTAGCCGTCTTTGAGTCACACTGAACTACTGTTTGAGATTTGATATTTAATTGAATCTTTAGTTGAATTTGTGCTAGATATTTACGTGTTTTTACACAAGCTATGTGTAGCAGTAATGTAAATATTTCCGTCTCAATGAACCGTATTACGAATATACAATTTAAGGTGAGGAGTGAATAGAGATGAAGAGTGGTGTATGGAAAATTTTACTTGCTAGCCCTGTTTTTTTTAGCGCATTATTATCAATAACCGGAAATGCTATTGCTCAAGAGCAAGTATCTTCTACTGAAAATGAAAATCAGACTGTAGCTCAAGTCACCTCAGTATCCCAATTATCAGACGTACAGCCAACAGATTGGGCATTTGGGGCACTACAATCTTTAGTAGAGCGCTATGGTTGTATTGCAGGCTATCCTAATGGTACCTATAGAGGAAACCGAGCATTAACTAGATATGAATTTGCAGCAGGTTTGAATGCTTGTTTGGATAGAGTAAATGAGTTGATTGCAACTGCAACCGCAGACCTCGTTACCAAAGAAGACCTTGCAACTTTACAAAGACTGCAAGAAGAATTTTCCGCAGAATTAGCAACCCTCAGAGGAAGAGTAGACGCATTAGAAGCACGTACAGCGGAATTGGAAGCAAATCAGTTCTCTACAACCTCCAAACTCGAAGGTGAAGTAGTCGTCGCTATCACCGATGTATTTGAAGGGGATACAGACGATAAAAACACCGCATTGGGTGCAAGAGCAAGAATTAACTTCGTTACCAGCTTTACAGGGAAAGATACCCTGTACACCAGACTGCAAAGTAATAATATAATTGGTCCGGACCTTGGTACAAGTGAAGGAAGTTTGGCTTTTGCTGGTGAAAGTGGAGATAACAACGTTGAATTAGACGCACTGTGGTACAGTTTTCCCCTAACCAAAAACACTAACGTCATCGCGATCGCTAATGCAGGTGCAGCAGATGATGTTGTAGACACCGTTAACCTCTTCGATGGTGATGGTACAGAGGGAGCTTTATCTAGCTTTGGTACTCGTAACCCCATCTATGGAGCAATGGATGGTGCGGGTTTGGGAGTTACTCAAGAATTCGGTAAAAATCTGTCCTTGAGTTTGGCTTACTTAGCTGGTTCAGGAAACGACCCCAGCACCGATAATGGTTTATTCAAC
>JBHJJE010000068.1:0-46809 GCA_050042865.1 Mastigocoleus sp. | reverse complement strand
CCGACCTTATGAGTGCATCAGATGCTCTTTGATTAATCCATTCTTATGCTGAATTTCCGGTGTCAAGTTACCTTCTTGCAGATTTTTTCTCATATGATCGTATGAGGGCAGCAGCTGCACTGGGAGAAATCTAATCAGAAGCGGCAATACCGGGGTTAATTAAACTTCTAGAAGATGAAGATTCATCTGTACGTGGGAGGGCAGCAGATGCACTGGGAGAAATAAAATCAGAAGCGGCAATACCGGGGTTAATTAAACTTCTAGAACATGAAGATTCATCTGTACGTGGGATGGCAGCAGATGCACTGGGAGAAATCAAATCAGAAGTGGCAATACCGGGGTTAATTAAACTTCTAGAACATGAAGATTCATCTGTACGTATGAGGGCAGCAGATGCACTGGGAGAAATCAAATCAGAAGCGGCAATACCGGGGTTAATTAAACTTCTAGAAGATGAAGATTCATCTGTACGTATGAGCGCAGAATATGCACTGGAAAAAATCAAATTAGAAGCGGTAATACCGGGGTTAATTAAACTCTTAAATGATCAAAATTTTCTACAACTCAATAATGGCAAAAATTCACTCGATGCTCTAAACGCACTCGAAACCATCCAAGAACACCTCAAATACTACCAACCCATCCCCAAACCCACCATGTCCAAATCCACATCCCACAACTACGCTTTACTCATCGGTGTAGGTGAATGTGAAGAAACCAAACTATCCCTACCAGTAACAGTCAAAGATATTCAAGCAATAAAAACTCTCCTCACAAATTCCGATTTATGCGGTTACATCGACGATAACATTCGTCTTCTCTACAACGAAACCGCTACCAAAGAAGGAATTCTAGAAAATTTAACCTGGTTAAAACAAGAAGCTGAAAGTGACCCAGAAGCAACCGTACTAATTTACTATTCCGGTCACGGACTTTTGGATGATTCTGGAGATTACTACCTCATCCCCCACGATACCGACAGAGCAGATATTCCCGATACTGCACTTCCTGCTGAAACCTTTAACCAAGCATTACAAGCAATCCCCGCAGAAAGGTTATTAGTAATTATAGATAGCTGTCACGCTCAAGGAATGGCTACATCAAAGGATGATACAGCAAATGGTACAGGGAAAAATAAACGTTCTCCAATTCCCAAAGGTTTCACTCAAAGTTCTTTACCCAACAAAATCATTCATGAATTAAAAGGTACGGGAAGGGTTGTATTTACATCCTCCACGGGAGAGCAATTATCCTGGATTCGCAAGGATGACACAATGAGTATCTACACCTATCATTTCCTGGAAGCTTTACAAGGTGCTGGAAATCAACCGGGAGATAAAGTAGTTAAGGTGTCCAATTTAATGAATTACCTGAGTGAAACTGTTCCGATAACGGTACAACAGGAATATAAGGAAGAGCAAACACCATTTTTTGATTTCGCTACAGAAGACTTTCCCGTAGCATTATTACGTGGTGGAAAAGGTTTACCGGAAGCAGGATATGAAAGTGTGAAAGCGGAAACACAGGAGAATATTCGCAGTATCAGCAATCAGGTGAATGATGGTGTGGGAGTTGTGGGTGATAATAATTCTGTGATTAATGTAGTTGGTGGTAATAATACCTTTGGAAATATCTCTTCAAATTAAATTAATCAGGTTAGTGGGATAGATTCAAGCGTCACAATATTCGGATGGTGGGTGACACTAAAAACATTATTATTAGATTTTAAATTATAGCAGTACGCTTTTGGGTTAGGACGTTTGTTCACAAGAAGAAAGACTTGGGGGATTCTCCCCCAAACCCCCTATTGGGAGGACGGTTGCGTACCCCAAACCCCCTCCAAATAAGAAATATAAGAATGTCCTAACATATCCTATTAGCGCTATAGTGAGTGTACGAGCACCCTTGTATAAGTCATATTAATTATGAAATAAAGTAATTATAAGAGAATGTTGCTGTTGATAATTTGAATGGATTGAAAAAAATGCCCTATAGCGACTTCAGCATCAGAAAAGTTAAACAAGAGTTTGATTTAAATATTGTCGAAAAAAATACCTTCCTAGATAATATTCAACCCCAGCAGCCAAGTCCATTTCTAGCAGAGTTTATTAAGAAATATTTACCTTTAGCTTTGGCTTTAAATACCGAAAAAGCTAGGTCGGAAATGTTAATTTGTCCAATTTTACTAGAACTCAAGGAAATCTCAACATCTTCCATTAGTTTGTTTTCTGGTAATGATTTTACAGTTGATGCATCTATTGGACTTTCGGGAGTATGTGATTTTTTAATTAGTCTTTCACCGGAACAACTTTACTTGGAAGCTCCAGCAGTGGTAATAGTCGAAGCGAAAAAGGAAGATTTGAATGGTGGTTTAGGACAGTGTATTGCTGACATGATTGCTGCACAAAGGTTTAACGAAAATAACAATATCAATATTCCTACGATTTATGGTACCGTGACTACTGGCGATTACCTTCGGTAGAGCTTCGCTTAACGCTGGAAGTTTCTCAAAATTGAAAATCAAACTGTGACTATCGGATTACTTGAATATACTCTTCCACCTTTGGAGGAAATTCTAGGAATTTTAGCTAGTTTTATTCAAAGTTAACTATATTCGCTAATTAACTTATTATTCATTTGGTGAAATGGTTATTTTAATTTGGTTTGGCTGAATTTAGTTCATAGCAAAGTAAATTCTAAAAGGTTCTGATAAAATACCTAAAATCTGATTCAATTGGGTGATAAAATATTCTTGAAAATCGATTTTAACTAGGTTATTTTCTAAAGTTAAAAATTTCCAGTTAGTTCCTGTAGAAACAGCGCCGTAAACAACTATATTCTCAAATCCCTTGTTTGTATTAAAAATTTGAGCAGCACGCATCTGAGCAGCGCATTGTCCCAAACCAATACGAATATCATTATCTTTAGCTTCTACCAAGGTTAAAACGGGAGCGGTAACTAAAGATTGATTGCTAGACGCGCTTAAAAGAAAGTCACAAGCACCGGTTAAACTTTTGGATTCATCGATATTAAATGTGTTACCAGAAAAATAACCGATTTTATTATTAAAGCTGCGTCTAACTTCTAATAATATTGGTGTAATAACTAATTCCGAGCGAGCTTTTTCTGTACTGATACTCGATGCTAAGTCTAAGGTTTCTTCTAAAGTTTCTTTTAACCTTTGAGAAGGTTCGATAGGTTTAATTTTACTGAACAAATGGGGAATGTCTTCCACTATTAGTTCTAATTTATCAACAGCTTGCTCAATTGTTTTGAAGTCGCTGTAGGACATGATTTTGTTATATTATGTTACTGAATACATTTTACTGAAATTGAGTCAGTAACCAAGCAATAACTTCACTTTGATTAGTTTTACGAGTACGTTGGAAAGCTTCGTTTAGCAAAGAAAATTCTAACCCTGGTAAAATTTGGGATGCACTAATCCTTTTACTACCACCATCAATCATCATAAAAGCAATTATCTGTGCATTTTGCACGTCCACAATCCAATATTCATCAACTCCTAAGTCTTCGTATAACAAACGCTTCTCACCTTTATCATCTGCTAAGGAAGTATTTGCAACTTCAATCACTAAATTTGGTACGGGATAAATATCTAAATCCACAATCGAAGTTCCATAGGGAATCGCATTAGCATTTTCACCAATATAGTAAGCTACATCCGGTTGAGCATCCCGAAAACCAGTTTTACGAAAAGTACAGTTATCATTTCCATTCATAGGAATATTTTTCACTGCTGCATATAAACTAACTGCATTGATAACAACTGTATGGTCTCGTGAATGGTCATTTCCTAATGGTGGCATTTCGATTCTCATCCGATTATCGTAATAATAGCTTTTAGCCTTGTCGTAGTCTGGGTTATCAATAATTTGCACGTATTCATCCCAACTAATCTCTACCCAGGTATCTGTAAGTATTTTGGCTTTAAGTTCTTGCATGGGTGTTATTTACAGAACAACACATTATTGTTCTCTAATTAATATCAATTTTAATTAGTAATTTAAGGAATAAATTCAGTAAGTAGATTTTTGCTAGATTTTTGCTAGATTTTGGAAAATATGAATCGAAATGCGATCGCTAATTACTGTTAACCTAATTCAGTTTACCTCCAACTAAATCGAGTAATACAGGGGAAAAGATTTAGCATCCTTGGGTTTAACGTAAACTCGCTGTTGGGGTTCTAAGTTCAACTCGTCAAATTTTTCCCGTGTTAAATGAGCTGTTACTACTTGACCGTCATCTAAGGATAACTCTACCTGAATTTCCCAACCCAAATGTATTAAACGACTGACTCTCGCTGGTACTGTGGTTCCATTTGGCGATGTTGCAACCATCACATCCTGGGGACGGAGAAACATATCTGAGTGGGTACCTTCAAAACCATTACTTTGAAAGATGTGAGATGTACTTGGTAAAACGTTAACTGGACCAATGAAACTCATCACAAATGCTGTGGCTGGATGGTCGTAGATTTCGGCTGGTGTTCCTGTTTGCTCTACTCTTCCTTTGTTCATCACCACAATTTCGTCTGAAACTTCCATTGCTTCCTCCTGGTCATGGGTGACAAAAACCGTAGTTACATGTACGTCATCATGTAATTTACGCAACCATGCTCTTAGGTCTTTACGGACTCTTGCATCTAAAGCGCTGAAGGGTTCATCTAATAATAAAACCTGGGGTTCTGGTGCTAATGCTCTTGCTAAAGCAACCCTTTGTCTTTGTCCCCCCGAAAGTTGAGAAGGATAGCGATCGCCTAATCCACCCAATTGAACTAATTCTAGTAATTCGTCTACTCTCTTTTTGATTTTGGCTTTGGGAGCTTTCCGAATTTCTAACCCAAAGGCAATATTTTTCCTAACGCTCATGTGTTTAAATAAAGCGAAGTGCTGAAACACAAATCCGATATTCCTTTTCTGGACGCTCTCATAAGTAGCATCCTGACCAGTCAGAATAATTTTGCCACTGTCAGGCATTTCCAAACCAGCAATTAACCGCAGTAGGGTAGATTTTCCCGAACCCGAAGGACCGAGCAAAGCAACTAATGAACCACTTCCAATCTCCAAATTAACTTCATCTACAGCCTGAAAGCTACCAAAATTTTTGGAGACGTTCTCAATTACTATACCCACAGCGATCGCACCTCTGCAATTAATCTACGGTTTATTGGTCGGGTTACCGTATTTTATATATACCATGAAATATATTTTTTCTGAAGATAAAGGTATTGATGTGACTGCCATTATTTATAGGATTATTTATAGGAATAATAAATATCTTGATGTTCTCTATATAGCTAATAGCTAAAAGCCTATATCTAAGAGCTTTTAGCTAAAAAATCATGTCGAAAAGTTAAGGAATGTTTCATTTACCTCGGATATTGTATGGAAACAGAAAAGACAGTCAAATCTCCGTGATACCATGCTTTGAGTAATGTCAAGAGTGGGAGAAGACCTTTGAGTCTAAGGGTTGCTGTTGTTGGTTCAGGACCAGCTGGTTCTAGTGCGGCTGAAGTACTAGCTTCATCCGGAATTGAAACATATTTATTTGAGCGCAAATTAGATAATGCTAAGCCCTGTGGTGGTGCTATTCCTTTGTGCATGGTAAGTGAATTCGACCTGCCCCAGGACATTATCGACCGTCAGGTACGAAAAATGAAGATGATATCGCCTTCCAATCGTGAAGTTGATATTCATATTAAAAACGAAGGTGAATATATAGGAATGTGCCGTCGTGAAGTGCTAGATGGATATCTACGCAACAGAGCGGCTAAATTAGGTGCAAACTTAATTAATGCAACCGTTCATAAACTTGATATACCCGAAAATAATACAGAACCATTAACTATTCATTATGTAGACCACACTGAAGGTGGTATTCAAGGAATAGCCAAAACTTTAAAAGTAGACTTAGTTGTGGGTGCGGATGGTGCAAACTCCCGCATTGCCAAAGAAATGGATGCAGGGGACTATAACTATGCGATCGCTTTCCAAGAGCGAATTCGTCTTCCCCAAGACCAGATGTCATACTATCACGATTTAGCTGAGATGTATGTGGGTGATGATGTTTCTACTGATTTCTATGCTTGGGTATTTCCTAAATATGACCACGTAGCGGTAGGTACTGGTACCATGCAGGTCAATAAGGCTAGTATCAAGCAACTACAGGCAGGTATTCGTGCTCGTGCTTCCAGAAAGCTAGTTGGTGGGGAAATTATTAAAGTAGAAGCACACCCGATTCCAGAGCATCCCCGTCCTCGTCGGGTTGTCGGTAGAATCGCTTTAATTGGTGATGCTGCTGGTTATGTTACTAAGTCTTCTGGTGAAGGTATTTACTTTGCTGCGAAGTCCGGTAGAATGTGCGCTGAGACTATTGTAGAAGTTTCTAATGCCGGAGCTAAAATTCCTACTGAGAAAGACCTGAAGCTTTATTTGAAGCGTTGGGATAAGAAGTACGGATTGACCTATAAGGTATTGGATATCTTACAATCAGTATTCTATCGCTCCGATGCAACCCGCGAGGCATTTGTAGAAATGTGTGATGATTTAGATGTGCAACGTCTAACTTTTGACAGTTATTTGTATAAGACTGTTGTACCTGCAAATCCTATTACACAGCTAAAAATTACTGCTAAAACCCTCGGTAGTTTGATTCGTGGTAATGCTTTAGCTCCCTAATTTTGGGTAGTTAATCTAGAAATGAATTATTAATTACTACTTATCGAAATACAACTTTGACTAAAATATTAGGGAAACGAAGATGATTGGATTTACTTTCTAATTTTTTCGTTTCCCTGTTGTTTTTATTAAAATGGGGACAGGAGATAAGGAAGGAGGAACGAAAAATTTACCAACAATTTTCTAATTATTGTTATAACTAACACTTCCGTAGCAAATTATCAAATTATCCCTATTAAACCCATGATTTACTTGGGAAAATAGATTTTTCAAGAATTTTTCACTAATGTGTGTTAGCACCCGCTGCAAGCGATCGCTTATAAATCTGGATTAAACCAAGTGTAAAAGTAGCTTGTGTATAGTCTTCCAGAGCAATGTAAATTATTTTCTGTCACTACTTCTTAAATTTACATTATCTTAATTTTATCCAAATTTTGATAATTACTCAAAACATCGGAAGCAATACAAGTAAATAACAATCTCAAAAGCTAAACATCAAAAAAACTAGACTTGCAAATTTTTGCATGCAAAAAGTTGACCTGACGAACAGGAAATCAATAAGAAGCGAACTAAAATGTCCTAGAACAGATTGCATTCTCGAACAGATTAGCTAATGCTTGAATTGAATTAACAGAATCGTTCTAAATCATGATTCCACTTCAGATACAGCGACCCCAGGTTCAGATTTAGGTTCAGATTTAGTTTCAGATTTAGTTTCAGATTCAGATTCAGATTCAGATTCAGACTCAGGTTCACTTGGTAGTTCTAGACAATAACCAGCACCGTAAACCGTCTTAATATAGCGGGGATGACGAGGGTCTGGTTCCAACTTCGTTCTTAGGTGACGAATATGTACCCGAATGGTTTCGATATCATCATCAGGATCGTAACCCCAGACTTCTCTTAATATTTCGCTAGGAGAAACTGTTTGACCGTGTCTTTGCAATAAACAATGTAGCAATTCAAACTCTAAATGCGTTAACTTGACTGTTTGAGCAAACCATATTGCTTCAAATCGTTCAGGAACCAAAGTTAAAGGTCCGTAATTGAGAATTTCGCTGTGTTTTGCAGCTTGAGGGATACGGTCGGTACGTCGGAGTAAAGCACGGACTCGTGCTAACATTTCTTCAACTTCAAAAGGTTTAGTCAGATAATCGTCAGCACCAGCGTTAAAACCTTCTACCTTATCTTGAGTTTGACTTAAAGCTGTTAACATCAAAACCGGTATTTCTGCTGTACGCTCATCTCTACGCAATCTTTGACAAACTGTGAACCCGTCAACTCTGGGTAACATCAGGTCTAGCATAATCAGATCGGGTTGCAGCTGCAAGGCTAGTGCTTGACCCTTAATACCGTCTTCAGCTTGACTGACATCATATCCAGCCATTTCTAGGTTAACGGCAACTAGTTCTGAAATTGCGGGATCGTCGTCTATTACAAGAATCCTTGGCATTATTAAAAAAATATTACTACTTATTAAGGATATATAAGAACCTTTGGTAAATACAAAGATTGCTGTACTGATTATAAAAAAGATTTTAAATATAACATAAAGATTAAAATTAATGGAATGTAAAACTAAGATATAGTTAAAGCAAGCTTTTAATAAATATGTTATGTAACGCCGCCTACAGTCCGTCTCTGTTTTTACAAAATGGAGTAAGAATGACTATATATGCGGCTTTATGGGGGAAATATTTTTGGGAAGCTACCACAGATTGTCCAGAACCGCCTTATAAAGACCAAATATTTATATGTGCCCAGCAAGTACCTTTATATGGTCAAGTTGCAATCCCGAATAATCCTCGCGGTACTATTATTGCTACCTATGGGGTGACTGGAGATTTAGAAACCGAGTGGTTGTTAAAATTTTTAAGAAGAAAAGCTTACGCTGCAGGATATGCAGTAATATTATTTGACTGGCGTAGTCGTGGTAAATCGGCTCAGCTATCTCCCACTATTCCTAGTGGAGGTTTGTATGAAGGCGAGGACTTTATTAGAATTGCTGCGACTGCTGCTAAAATAGGATGCCCGAAGAAGTTTTGGTTTTTTGGTTATTCTTTAGGTGGTCAGTTAGCTCTGTGGGGTCTGAATACTCTGCACCAGATTCCACAACTCGAAGAACTAGGAATTACACGAGATGATATTGCTGGTGCTGCAGTTATTTGTCCAAGTTTAGATTCTGTGCGATCGCTACCTTATTTATGCGGATACCCAGTAGGTAGATTTTTTGAATCGAGAATTACCCAAAAGCTCAAACAAATCACTTGGAAATTTTATCACCTTTATCCAAAGGACATAGACCCTGAAGCTATTAAACGCGCTAATAGTATTTGGAGTTTTGACGAGGAATTAGTCATATCAAAGCTTGGTTTTGGTTCTGTGGAAGAATACTACAAAGCTACTCGTGTTTTAAATTTCTTACCTAAAATTGATAAACCAACTTTGATTATTTACGCTGAAGATGACCCGTTTTTCAATCCAAGCATAGTTCCTGATCTGAAATCTATCTGTTCCGATCATCGCTACGTTGATTTATTATTAACTAAGTATGGCGGTCATGTTGGTTACCTAAATAGCTATTTAAATCAGCTACAGAACAATGAACCTGACCCTTGGTGGGCTATAAATAGGATATTGGAGTGGTTGGAAATACAAGATAGTAGCTCAGGGTAGTAGTCAGGGTAGTAATTGAAAGTATCAAAACACCGTAAATACAGCAGATTGCAATTTAATAAAAATTAATTTTTTAGCTATTTATATAAACTGAATGAATCAATTTATTAATAGTTAGAAAAAATATAAAAACTCCCAAAAATAATGTTTTCATTTTATTTTCAAGATATATAATTACAAGAAGGTAAAAAGGTAAAAATAACTTCATTCATCGTTAATCCTCCATATAGGGAAGGAAATTACGTTGAGAGTAGTTGCAATGTCTATTTATTTGAAGCCTGGGCTACTAATAAAATAGCCTTCTATTTACTCAAGAGTATGTAAATAAAACAGCTAAGTGTATTAACTTTAAAAAGTAAAAAAATGCACGTTTAAAAATAAAACTTTTGAGTTATTAAGCCCGCGAAGAAGTTTAAAAATTTAAAGTATAACTACTTATCCTTAAATATGGAAATTGACGATTACTGGATGAATGCTTGGAGACAGAAATTGATTGATAAATTAAATGCTCAAGAGTAATTAGATTTACCTGTTATTTTTCTGATGGCACTAAAATTAGAACGGCTACTAATGAATATATAAAATAATATATTTCTAATATGTTATTTGTACTTATTAAATTAGTCATTCCCCTAATAGATTAAGCCATAATAAGTCTTGAGTAATTAATCCCAATTAATGAAATAAAGACAACTAACTTTAACTCCAACCTTCCTGTAACTGTTACAGAGTAAATCAATGACTGTCACTATTAATGATGCATGGCTAAATGCTCCAACAGATTTAACCTTAGTGCATAATGATGTCCATGTGTGGCGAATAGAACTTGACATACCAGAAACAGAATTACAAAACCTATCAGATATTCTTTCTGCTGATGAAATTCAAAGAGCTGAAAGATTTTATAAAGAACAACATCGACAAAGATTTGTTGTAGGTCGTGGAATCCTTAGAATTATACTTGGTCGCTACTTAAATCTGGAACCGCAAACTTTAGAATTTCGCTATGAGCCTACTGGTAAACCAGTTTTGGCAGATACATGCGGAGGAAATAAACTATACTTCAACTTATCTCATTCTCAGGGTTTAGCCCTATGTGCAGTATCTAGCGATCGCCCTTTAGGTGTTGACCTAGAATACGTGACTCCCATCTCAGATGTACTTAGTTTAGCTAAACAGTTTTTCTCACCTACCGAGTATGCTGTAATGCGATCGCTTCCCCCGAATCTGAAACAACAGACTTTTTTCCGCTATTGGACTTGTAAAGAGGCATATCTCAAAGCTACTGGGGCAGGTTTAGCACAGCTCCAGCAAATTGAAGTCAATCTTTCACCAGGGGAACCAGCTAAGTTAAATACCGCTTCTGACTGGAGTTTACTGGAAATGCAACCGGTGAAAAACTCTGCTGCTGCGGTCGCAATAGAAGGTTCTAGTCTGGGTCTTAAGTGTTGGGAGTATTCAATGTGATAAGTGTGATAAGTGTGATAAGTGTGGCAAGTGTGAAGACTGATAAGCTTGATTAATGCGATAGCTTACAGCGGGTGCTTCCGCAACATCGCTTTACATAAAATACTCTGAAAATGCAAAAACCGTGGTGATAATTGAATCACCACGGTTTCTACTATTTTATACTTCTAAAATTGCAACTAATTTATTATTCTAGTCGCGACCATTGATAGCAATAAGTAAGCGTAGGATAAATACAAATAGGTTGATGTAGGTTAAGTACATCGACAAAGCAGCAGGTAAGTATTGGTCATCTTTGTAGGTACGGGGAAGAATGAAGAAGTCAACTACAGATGCACCAGCAAAGAGTAAAACTCCAATACCTGAAATAGCTATTTCTAACCAACCTGGGGTGAAAACACCAAAAGCACCAAGTAATAATTGACCTACTAAAACAATTACTAGAGCAATAACCCCTAAACTAATTGTCTTAGTTAAAGCCATACCGTCCTCTTCAGACAGGTTGGAACCTATTTGACGGGCAAAAATAAAGGTGATTCCACAACTTAAAGCTGCAAAACCAATTCCAGCGATACCTACATTAGGCGTTTTCATCGCCATGAATACTAAGCCACTCAGGGTATAACCTGATAGTAAGCTGTAGGTTGCAAGTAGGGGAAGCGCTACACTATTGTTACCTTTTTCAGCAACGTTACGGGCAACAAAGAATAAAATGAGTTCAACAATTACCGCACCAATAAAGGTCGGCATGAAAATGGACGGATTGCTTTGAATAACATTCAATCCCCCGTAAGTACCCAATGCTGTTAATACTAATCCGCCGCCTACGTATGGTAAAGCATTGGAAATTACGTTAGGACCGACCAGGGATTGAGTTTTTGCCTTATTAATGGCTTCGCGAAAGTTGCTAGTATTGCTCATTATAAATAGGATTTCTCAACTCGAACTTACTGTTCTTTTCTATTTTGACTCATGTCGTCTAGTAAAGTCTCTACCACGTAGTTCGTTTAGCCGTACCTCAATTAATCATAAATTAATTTTTAAGCAATCTTTTGTTGGTGTTTTGCGTACAACAATTATTAAGTTAGGCTAGAAATCTTCACTAAATTCATTCCTTGGGTGATTGATTTATTTTACAATCATGGTTTGAAGTAGCTGCTTTATCCAAGTCAATTTATCCAAGTCAATTTATTCAAGTCACTAATGAGCGAACTTAAATCCGCCTTAAATCGTCTCCAGGAAGCCCTTAATAATATCATTGTGGGACAGTCTCATTTGATACAGCAGTTTTTGATAGCAATGTTGGCTGGGGGACATATTATCTTAGAAGGGGTTCCCGGTACTGGTAAAACTTTGTTAGTTAAAGTACTAGCTCAGTTGATTCAAGCAGATTTTAAGCGGGTTCAGTTAACTCCGGATGTGTTACCCGCAGATATTACGGGTACCAATATTTTTGACTTGAATAGTCGTAATTTTGTTCTGAAAAAAGGACCTGTTTTCACGGAAGTTTTATTAGCTGACGAGATTAACCGTACTCCACCAAAGACTCAAGCTTCACTCTTAGAAGCAATGGAAGAAATGCAAGTTACCTTAGATGGAGAAACTTTACCTTTACCGGATTTTTTCTGGGTGATTGCAACTCAGAATCCTTTGGAGTTTGAAGGTACTTATCCATTACCAGAAGCGCAGTTGGATAGATTTTTATTTAAGTTAGTTGTAGAATATCCCCAATTAGAAGCTGAAAAGCAAATGCTTCTGAATCGTCGTTCTGGGTTTGCTGCTAGACGTAGTGATATTGCCAATATCGAGCCAGTTACAACTGTAGCGGAAATTTTACAGGCGAGACAAGCAGTTAAAAAAATAGAAATATCTGAAGCGATTGTAGATTATCTTTTGGCTTTAGTTAGAGCATCCCGTCAGTTCCCAGATTTAGCTTTGGGTGCTTCTCCTCGTGCAGCTGGAGCTTGGTTAGTAACTTCTCAAGCTGCTGCTTGGTTAGCTGGGAGAGAGTTTGTCACACCGGATGATGTGAAAGCTGTAGCTGCACCATTAATGCGTCATCGTCTACTTTTGAAACCAGAAGCGATGTTAGATGGTTTAGAAATCGATGGGGTAATTGCATCGGTTCTCAATCAGGTTCCTGTACCCAGGTGAGGAAAGGGCTGAAAACTCAAACTTATAAACTCGATTAATCTTAAGTTAGATGCGATCGCGTCCCGACAGTCGCAATGACACAAATATTTTTGCATACCCACTTAGCGAGTGCTTCTGCACCTAATTAAGATGAATCCCTCTCCTAACTAAGTTAAAAGAGGGAATGTAAGTTGAAATTGTTAAATAATTTTAAATGAAGATGAATTTATTGATGATTTATGCATTTATCTATTATTTGTTTTTATTCTGATATTTTTATAGCTTTGATTAAATTGAATTTGATTAAATTGAATTAGAGCGACGATGGAATTCGACAAAATTCTTCAGGATTCTCACATCGTACTGCTGAAAAATATCTTGACCTAACAATCCAATTTCTGCTTTAGGCGCGATCGCTGCTTCAATGTTATTAGTTACTGCACCACCAACATCAATGGATTGAATCCGACCGGTTTGTAGTTGAATTTCCCGACCATCAGCAACACTGGCTCTCATAATACCATTTGCTTTCAGATTTAAATCTTCTGCCATTGCTTGGGTTATTAAGGTACGACTAGCTCCTGTATCTAATATCATTTCAAAAGTTTTGCTCCCATTGAAAGTAACACCTATAACCGGTGTACCTCCACTACGACGCAAAATAGGAATTCGCACAACACCAGTCTTTTGAGGTGTAGGATTAGAGGTAGCTCCACATAATTTCCCTAAACTAATTGTTTCACCTGACGATGTGACCATAAAACAACCTCCGGGGTCTTGAGCGTTAACTGGAGTCTGTATTAATAAAGATGTTAAAGGTATTGCAGTGACAACCTTTAACCATAAGCGAATAGCTCGTTTCATATCCGATTCTCCTGTGTCATCCCAAATCCGTTTATACTTCAGATTACCCATATAGGTATGAAAACTTAGCTTTAATCAAGGTAAAGAGTCTGTATATTGATGAAATCAGTTAAGCTCTGATATCTTTTTTCCCTGTTCCCGGTTCTTAGATAATGGTAAATTGGTCATCCTTACTGGAAACCCCTGAGTATATTATTCAAGAAAATGATTGTATTACCAACTGGTTTGATGATATTGCTTCTGTATTGCTAAATGGCTACTCTTTGATAGTAAATTATTGCACTTATCGAATTCTAGAAGTTGAGTTTTACTATTTTGCATCCAACCATTCCGACATATTCGCACATCAGAATCCACTCCAGAAAAGTTGTGGGTACTGGTATTTTCATCGTCAGGGAGAAAAAAGCTATAAAAATGGTAGTTTTAAAGGGTTGGATATTACTTTTGGCAATTATGCAAGTTATGGTGGTATTTTAATTCGTTCTTTGGAGTCCGTAGAAGGTAAGTTAATTATTGGTCCTTCGCTGTGTGTGGATGCTTTACTTGCTCAAACGAACACAGACAGTATAGGTGAGTTGGACAAAGCTTTAGTAGGTTTAAAAGTAAGCGATGGCTCTAGCATAATACGACTGGAGGAAACTTCTGAGGTCAGAAATGATCAAATTTTTTGTTCTGCAAGAATTGGTTTATCTTTAAAAAAATTGCAGTTTATTTCAGAAAAACAGCAATATATCTTACGCCCCTATCGTTATCTAGTTCAACCCCGTAAGGTAAGTAAGGGTAAGTTACATTTAGTTTTAGCACTATATATCCATGGTAAAAGTTTAGAATATATCCACTCTGTTACCGGTTCTCCTCAGCGTACAATTAGCAAATATATTCAAGATTTTGAAGCAGGAAAACAAGAAGTAGATTTTTCTCGATATGTAGGGATTAATCTTAATTCTCAAGAACTAAGTAGACTCCATGGTACTTGCTTTAATCATCAAATTATCTAAATTAAGACTTAGCAAGAAGGCACATTTTTTAATAACCAAGGGTGCTACGGTCTACTACACTCTTAATATACAAGGGTGCTCGTATACTCATTAATTCCAGAACGTAATAATAAGACTTGTGGTGTCACGCACCATCCGAGTATTGTGACAATCGCGTAAGTCCTATAAATAATTAATCAGGATTGAAATATAGCGGTTAAATCAATTATTTAGAATTCAATATTAAATTAGTTTAATTTAAATAGAATAAGTAACTAAATAAATAGTAATTACCCAATAAAAGTTTCTATTTCCTGTTTCCTATTTCCTATTCACTATTCCCCTTTAGGGAAAGCACATTGTTCTAACCTATATGTCTACGGCTATAAAGCCTAATTTTGAGAACAAGTTGTCGTTTATTAAGATTCAGGTTAAAACGGTGAACGATTGTAGGGATTTTAATTTCTCAATCGAAAAATAAGCTGTTTCCAAAGTCTACCAAATTTATGAAATACTATTTAAGATTATTCGCTATATTAACAGTTTTTTTCACTATTCAGGCTTGTTCCTCATCAGACCAAAGTACAAACAAAATTACAAATAAAAGTACAAACAAAACTGCAAAAGACTCTGAGAGTCAACCATTGAAATCTGAAATATTAGATAAAAGCACGCAAAGTACAGAAAAATCTTCCCCAGTTAAGAATATTGAGAAAGAAGCAAAAGTTGAAAAAAAATCAGTTGAAACAAAATCTGAGTTATCAGCACAGGTAAATAATCAGAGCCAAATAAATTCAGCTCAATCGCAGAATAACCCACAAAAAAACAATACACAAAAAAACTTCAAAATTAAACAAGCAAAGCTAACTCTTCCTAAAAAAGTCAAAGCAAATCAAACTATACCTGTAAGTATTGATGTCAAAGTTGCAAAAACTGTAAAAACTGCAAAAACTAGAAAACCTACATCAGAACCATTAAATGCTCAGAAAATGAATTTAGTTCTAGTAAGCGATGATTTAAGGTTTTTTGATTTTGTCAATTCTAGTTATCAGGGAAACGGTAAATTTCAGGTAAAACCTAAGTTTCCAAGTCCTGGAATTTACAGCCTTTTTAGTACCTATGAAGTCTCAAATCAGGAGAAGCAAGTATTTATTGAAAAAATAGATATACCAGGTTCAGTTCCCTTACCAAAAGAGTTAGAAACATATAGTAAAACTCAAAAACTGGGAGATACAAAAGTAGATTTGCATCTATCCCAGTCAAAAGTTAAAGCAGGTAAACCAGTAACTCTGAAATTTGATATCCGAGAATCTAAAAGTAATAAATCTGTTACTAACCTACAAAATTATTTAGGGAAAAAAGCCCAATTAGTTATTATTAAAAGCTCTTATCCATTAAGCAAATCTGACTTTATCCCTAACCAAATAGTTCAAAAAAACCCCGATCATAACTTGTCCTTTCAAACTAGTTTTCCACATCAAGGAACATATAAACTGTGGCTAAAATTTAATCGGGGTGGAAAAATCAAAACTGCTGATTTTTGGGTTAACATATCTTAAAATATAAATCCTGAAGAATGAACATTAGCAGGATAATCAATAGAGAAATTCATACTTAAATTCATACTTAAATTCATACTTACAGTTTGCTTCAGAGATATATAACCTAATTCTGCCTAATAAATAATGCCTAGTAGCATAGGTTCACCCTGTAGCAATTACTGCTTTGATTGAAAACGAAGTAGATATTGATATCTTAATCTTTTCCAGATATGTCTGCACATTTTTTGAGGAATGAAAATGGATAATCGGTAAATGAATTGAGAATTAGTGACTAAATACCTTTTCCATAATCTACGCGGCTCTTGTATTAATCGATACAACCATTCTAATCCTGCTTCCTGCATCCAAAATGGAGCTCTTTTTTTTCTACCTGCAATCACTTGAAAACTCCCCCCTACACCAATAGCTAGATTAATACCTGATTCTTTCAAATTGTTTTTGATAAAGTTCTCTTGTCGAGGTACTCCCATTCCTATAATTAGAATTTGAGTATTTTTCTCTTTAATAGTTTCGACGATTTGGTGAACTTCATCTGGATGAAAATATCCATCGTGGGAACCGCAGATTTTTAATTGAGGATATTTTTTCTGAAACTTATTTACCACTATTTTAATTACATCTGTTTGTGCTCCTAATAGAAAAACTCGAAAGTTCTCTTGATTAGCGATCGCACAAAGTCCATCAACTAAATCTACTCCTGTAACTCGTTCAGGTAAACAGGGATGAAATAATTTTGATGACCAAATTATTGGTTGTCCGTCTGCTACTACTAGTGATGCATTATCTACATATTCTTGTAGTTTTGGATCGGAGTACATCATCATGGAAATAGCGACATTAACTGTTGCAATGTAACCTCTTCTACCGCTACGAATCCATTTTTTTGCCCAATTTAGTGTCTCCTGAAAGTTTAAAGTGTCGTAGCGACAATTCAAGATTTCAATTTTATTCATATTTCGGCTCTAATTAACATTAATAAGCCATCAATAAAGAATTTTGTTGCCCAATTTGGATAAGATAAACGAGTGTATTTTCCCCAAATTGGTTGCGAACCTTTGATACCTCCATAAATGTTTAGGTCAGATGTATTTATGTCTTGAGAAGACATAACGTACTCCAAGCTATTTTTCGCTGCTTGGTAATAGCTAATATCCTTAGTAATTTCAAATAGTTTTAGCCACACAATAGCCATTTGACAATTACCAGTCAGACAACAATAATTCCCTTTTGCTACCCCATCCGTGGTAATTTGTCCGGGGATAAAACCGTTTGGTTGCAAATGCGATGGTGCAGTAGCACCCACTGTAAGTGACCGCACTGCTTCGGAAGCTTGGATTGCTGCATCAATATATTTTTCCTCTTTTAGGAGAATACCTGATTCCAAATATCCTCTAATAGAATAGGCAATATTATGAGTAAAAGGAGGACTATCTATTGTAAAAGCATTATTAGCAAACCAACCGTTATTTTGCTGAGTGATTCCCCATTCTAGGTTTGCTAGAGCTACCTGCAAATAATCTCTATGGGGATTAAGGATATTTAGCTGCAATAGTCCCCAAGCAACACGGGTATTGTAGACATGAGGAATCCCTAAATGTGTATTGCAAGTCCATAGTAAGTCCCTATCTGCAACTGAAACTAACCAATTTCCTGCCAATATTGCAGCATCCAAAAAATATGGCTTTCGAGTCTCTATGAAAGCTCTAATAAAGCCTAGAAGCACCTGTCCGGTATCAAATACTATTCCAGATGAACCGTAACGAGAGTTTGATATAGAACCATCTTGGTTCTGTATCTTGATTAACCACTCAATAATTCTAACGGCTCTATCCCAAGAATCGCCATCATCAAGCTGTAAAGCAATATCAAATAGAGTGATTGCAATATATCCAGAAGTTTCAGGATAAGATGCTCGCCATTTACCTTTGAGAGAATATCCCCAACTTACACCCCCATCAATAGTAATATCATGAGCGCGTTTAAGCCAGTCAATAGCTGCATCTAAATGTTTTCTGGGTTCGCATATCTTTTGCTTTACAAGGAATAAGTCTTTAGTTGCTCTAGAAACAAAGCAGCTAGCAAGACCTATTTTTTGAAAACCTAATATATTCTCTCGACCAAGAGAGAATAATTTATTTTTAGATTCTAAATTGGGAGGTTTTTCTCCCACAGAATCACAACTGCTTAAATCCATATGATTTATTAATAAAGTCGGAAAAAAGAATTAAGTTCGTCATGATTTTGTTGATAGCTATAAACAAGCTATTAATCTAAAAACTTGATTCTTTTTGTCAACAATAGAAGTTAACAATCTTTCTCTATGTTTTTGACCAGGTTGAGAAAAATAAATTAGCACCACAAATTAGGGAATAGATGCATTATGTTAAACCATATAAAGCCATATATTTATTGCTTTTTAATGTTAAGCAAAAGTAAATAAAATAGCTATATTTTTTCGGAGAGATTTTAATTAGGTTTTGCTGATTAAAGATGCTATTTTTTGATGATGTGCCCGAAAAGGACTAAGTTTCTAATCTAAAAAATATGAAGTTACCACTTTATTTCTTTTGGATGATATTTCTTGAAAAGAAATGTTAAGCATAATGTAATCACATCATATTTTATTCAGTAAATGGATTCCTTCAAGTTATTGTAAATAAATGTTCTCCATAAACTTATCTTTCTATTTACTAGAGATATATCTACTAAATAATAGTAGTCTCCAAATCATTTTTATAACAATGTTTTCTGTATGATTTCATATAATCTTTAAATAACACTGTTTTTTAATCAGTATGAATAACCAAGATACAAATATAAGTAAAATTTGTGTGAATTTTTTATCAATACAAGAAATTGTACTTATCAGTAAATATAGTTGATTTTAACATCAAACAGACTTAATTTTTATATTGCTATTAAATTAAAAATTAGATTAATTATTTTTTAGAATCTTTCAATAAAAATATTCCATCAATAAAGATGAATGCCTCAATGTATGATTAATTCGTGATGTTGTTTTATATTCAAACCCTTTCATACATTTGTGACTCTTGTCCACAAAGCCAAACCACCACCCTTACCTCTGGCTGCAATATAATTATCTTTTACTAGAAAATAATTAAAAAATGCCTGTTGCTTAATACTTTGCTCATAAAAAATATTTTCATCTCCATTACCTCGAATATTACCTTCATAAAGCTTTAATTTAGATAAAGTCAGCTTCATATGAATAAAATCAAAAGCTAATAAATTCATTTTTGAATAGAATAATACGGGTCCATCTAGGGTAATTTTTAAAAACCCCAATTGGACACAATTATATACCTGCCCTCTTTCTAAATCATCTGGGGATGGAAGGTAAGATATTTGGATTTCAACCCACCTTGGTAAAAATCTTCCTGCACCTAAAACAATTCCGGCTTTTTTTTGTGACTTCTTAGTTCCGGTAATGAAACCTAATCGCCAATTTCCCTGTAGCTGTGGGTAAGAATACCTTACTTTGTCTTGTTTGGCTATTTTTTCAGCTTTAACTAATTCTTCAACTACTGATGGGGGAGATGGTGCATTTTTTGAGGAATTACTTAAATATGCAACAGCTTGCTCTATAAATGACTGCATTATCTACTATTAATCAATTTGGAATTCCGTAAATATCATAGATCCAAAATGTCTCTAGGGAAATTTGAATGAGTAATGAGTTACGAGTAATGAGTTATGAGTTATGAGTTATGAGTTATGAGTTATGAGTTATAAGTTAAGTGTTTAGCGGGTTTGAAGGTTCAATAATTTCTGAATCCGCGTTGCTCCCGTATTATATATATTCCTTAAATCCTTAGACATAAGACATATATTTCAAATCTTTCTGATGTTCACCCAGGGAACTTTGTTTTATTTTCAGATTTAACCTCACCAAATAATAATTCTCTGTCTCTAGCTTTCCCGATAACTTCTTGTTCGCTAGTATAAGAGAATATTGCTGTATAACGGTTGGTTTCTCCAGAAACTTTGGTTACTCGATGCAAAGAATTTTTACCTTTGAATATTTGTAAATCTCCTGGCTGTAAATTAATACTTTGCAATTTCTTATACTTACCATGTAAAACTTGATTTACTAAGTGATAATTTTCATTTTCTGGAGTTCTAATATTATCTGCAAATTCAAAAATACCTCCGGACTTGGCTGTTTGAATCATTAAAACAATACTAAAGTCATTCTGATCATAATGCCATGGATGTTGGGCATCATTACCTAATATATTTAATACTAATCCAGCTAAAGGATCTTCATATTCATAAATAATTTCTTTATCTAAACAAGCTGCCAAAAATTTCTTAAATATAGGTTCATGATAAAGAGTTTTAAACAAAGAATTACTATCAAAATGATTTGTAGAGACAAATGCATTAGTCCTCTCCATAAAAAATCTGATGGGATGATCTAACGGTAAAGAAGGATCATCTTCTGTTTTAAAAGCATTAGTATATCTTTTTGCGTAGTAAGCCTGGGGTGCTAATAACTCCGACTCTTGCTGTAAAATTTCTAAAGCCTTGGAGGTTAAAAAGTTCTTAAATACACAACATCTAGATGTTTTAAATTGATAATGACAATATTCAATTAATTCTGGATATTTATGCAGAAAAGAAAGAGGATATAGTTCAAAATTTATAATATCTTCAATTTCTAGTTTAGTCTTGATGATTTGTTTACTATTGTCTTTACTAATCATTATGTCCCCATTATTTTGACATTTGTCTAGATAGCGTAAACTTTGATTAAGTTCTGCCTAAAAACCGCATTTATCATAGCAGAAGCGAACAATTGATGATACGTGTTGTTTTAGACACTTCATCAGACAAATTAGTTATAGATACATAACTATTGATAGATTATTCACTCTTTTCGGAAATACTGACCGCGAGAAATAACTAAAAATAAATGATGTACCAATATCAAGATTCTCTTCCCAAGTTACCTTTACCGACATTAGAGCAAACCTGTAAGCTTTACCTAGAGATGGTTGCACCGATGCTGAGTGAAGCACAATTGAAGTATACCCAAGGAGTAGTAAAAGATTTTCAAGAAGGAGTGGGAATTAAACTACACCATCAGTTAGAAATGATAGCTAACTCTACAAAAACTAGCTATGTTCATGATTATCGGGAAGAAAGTTTTGCACAATATCGGGGAATTTTGCCAATTAACAAAAATTTTGGGGTTATTCTTTCACCTATTGCTCAGCCAGAATTACCTGTTCCTGGTCTTGTAGCGACTTGGATTGTAGATACTTTGAAATTTTATCTGAAAATTAAACATCGAGAATTAGAACCTGATAGAGACTCTCCCCGTAGCGGTAATCAACCGATGTGTATGATTCAGTATGATAATTTGTTTGGTTGGAATCGGATTCCAGGGATTAAAGTAGACAAAATGTTTCAAGCAGCAAAGGATAATCCCAAAGAACATATTATTATTATTAGGAAGAATGCATTTTACTTACTCGAAGTACTTCAAGAAGATAAAATTCCCGCGATCGCAGATGTTGAAGAGCAAATTAAGCAAGTTTTAGAAAGTTCTCAAGGTACTACTCCAGAAAATACGAACTCATATGAACCTGCTATTGGAGCATTAACAGCAATTGAAAGGACTCCTTGGGCTGTTTTACGTCAAGGAATAGAAGCTTTATCCCCAGAGAATGCTCGCAGTTTAGAGTTAATCGACAGTGCTTTATTTATAGTTTGCTTAGATGAAACCACACCAACAGACTTAGTCTCAGCTTCTCAGAATATGCTCCACGGTGATGGACGCAATCGGTGGTTTGACAAACCATTACAAATAATTTTTACAGATAACGGTATCTCAGGAATCAACGTTGAACACGTAGGTTTAGATGGTTATGTAATTATGCGTTATCTACATGAGGTAAATCAGGAGCGGAAGAAAGAAGAAAAAGACATTAACACTCAAGCTCAATCTACATTATCATTAACACCCCCCACCAAGTTAAAGTGGAAATTGACCCCAGAAATTGAAAAGTCAATTCAGGATGCAGAAGCTCAGGTTGATAGCTTTATTGCAGCACACGAAACCTTAGTACTAGATTTTCAAGAATTTGGACGTAATTTTATCAAAGAACAGCGTTTCAGTCCCGATGCTATTGTACAGCTTGCTTTTCAACTAGCTTACTATCGACTGCGTAATAAAGTTGACAGCGTATACGAATCAGTGCATACCAGACGCTTTAAATATGGACGCACCGAAGCAATGCGATCGCTAACTCCGGAGTCTTTAGAGTTAGTTAAAGCGATGACTTCTGATACTGCTGGTGAAACTAAATATCAAGCTCTCAAAAGTGCGGTTAATGCTCATACTTCCCGACAAAAAGCTGCTCAGCAGGGTGATGGTGTTGACAGACATTTTGCTGCATTACGCCGTTTAGCAACTGCTCAAGGAATTACACCGGAGATTTTTCAAGATAAAGCATTTCAACTTTTGGGTGATTCTCCCATCTGTACAAGTAGTTTAGCTGCAGGAATGGGTATTGATTTATTCTGTTTCGGTCAGGTTGTAGACCATGGTTATGGTATTGGTTATATCATTAAACCTGATTCTATTACCGTAAATATCACTAGTAAGTATCAGCAGACAGGAGAATATATCAAACTTTTGCAGGAGTCTTTGATAGATTTAGCAACTGTGATGAAATCTAGTAGTTAAGGAAGATGAATAAAATAATATAATCTCGGTGGCTATATCTAGAAAGTAAGAATTTCCTGGTAATCAAAAACCCCAAGCTAGAAATCTTAAAGGATTCTAGGAAACAACTTGGGGTATTATATAATTTATTAAGAATGGGCTATCGTCAAACGAACAAAAGCTTATTTTCTACTTCACACTATGCCATTCATCTTCCCAAACTGGGTGTATTGATCGAATTGTCTCTACAAGGAAATGACGTGCTCGATAAATACAATAGCCCATGATAGTAAATGTCTGCCAGTTAATTAAAACAAAGATATCCTGAGTTCCTAAACTCACAGCAACTATTAACAAGGGAAATATTAAGAGATAGGATAGTTGTGCTATTTCTTGGGGATAATCATCCGTTTTAGCATATCTATAAATTATGTAGGGAAGCCAACGAGCGATCGCATAAGCTGTAAATATCATTGCTCCAACCACATTAGTTGTAGCCACACTCAGAAAACCAAAGCATCTGCAACCTTGTAAGATAGGGTAAAGCCAAACCCTGGTATGTTTGTCAATACGGTTGTAAATCCAGAAAGTTGCTCTGACAAAAATCAGTAAACTTAACCAAAAACCAGCATTAATCAAGATATCTAATCCATGATGGGAGAGAAAATTTAAATTAGATTGCCAATTAAAGGTAAGATTAGGAATAAATTTGGAAATTATTGGATTATGTAACTGATTATGGTCTACTTTGCTCAATTCTAGAAACAGAATTCCTGGAATAGCAAAAATAGCTGCATATATCCAAGGTTCACTTAAACTGATTCTAGATTTATAACGCTGGTATCTATCTGATAAAACAGGTTGTTTCTCAAACTTTTCTGCAATTAAATCATTCTCCATATAACCTATTTCATAGATGCACCAAAAGGATAACATCAAGAACGTCATGCTCAGTCCATGAAGAATTGGTTGGGAACTTAACCATGTCGAAGCAAGAAATACAAACAGTAGGTCATTACCAAATATCTCATAGAGGAAATAAGGTTTACTCGGTTTTTTAACTTTCTCTATATAAAAGAATGGCATGTAAACATCAGCCATCGCTTGAACGGTTTTTGCTCCAGACCAAACAACTAAGCAAGGTATGGATACATAGGAGAGTAAAGGTAAGTCATGATGTGAATCTGTAATTACCATAGAACTCTTCACTACATCTTCACCTAATGCTGCATTGATAGTTGCTAACTTTCCTCTTACCCGGTCTAATCCCCCCTTCCAGAAACGACAAGCAACAATTTTATCTGTTTTGATAGGTAAATGTTTGGCGATCGCACGAATCACGAAGTCAAATCCCAAAGAAGAGATGATTATCTGAACATCAGGTTTTTTAGCGATCGCTTCTATGAGTGGAGTATTCCCATAACTTTGAGCCAGTTTTTTACCTTGGAATTGCCATAAAATGATAGTCCAAGGGAAAAATATAGTTGCAAGCAAAACTCTCAACCAATCACGAGATACATCACCTTTAAATTCATTTGGTAATAAATTCCAAGGCTTGAGTAAATTTAACATGGTGAGAAATAAAGACCCAAGTATACGAGGCTGAAGGGAATTTAAATATTCTTCTGTTGAATTCCTAAGAAAAAGAGTTTCATCAAAATCTATCAATATAGAAGTATTTTCTGGTAACTTTTCGATTAGATTTAGTGCTTCTGAAATAGATAGACTATAATCATCATCTGCCTTAGCTTTTACAGCTTTAACCATAGTCAGTAGTACTTATAAGAACAATAAAATCAGTATTTTTTATGCGTTTACAGTATACCTTTATTTCAATTTTACTTATGTAATCTTAATATTGAGTTATCGGACAATAAGATAAATTTTACTTAAATTATAATCTTGAGGAAAAATATAATTTACATTTAGTTGTATTATTTTTTTTCAAAAAATAATATTCCCCATTGTTTTGATTGTAATCGACCTAAATAGTAAAGTATAGACTATGCAAAAAAATAAGCAATTCTAGCTTAATTTAATTCATAATATATATTTTTTCTATCATCAATAAGTAAATTTCATTTTTTCAATATGTTTGAATATCGGTCTTATCAATTTACTACATAAACTCTAATAATAAAAGGCATTTTGCCATTATCTATGAGGTAGTGTCGGAGTAATTAAATACCGAATTGATATTTTCTTCTTCTAGGTGTTATTTTAGAATAATTACAACTTTCATCCTTAATTTGAAAAAGAATAAAAGTAAATTATATTTTCATATTTAATTACCTAACTCTTAACTTATACATTTTATAATCCTTATATATCAATGATTTTAGAGTTTATCTAAATATGTGTGGAGGCGTGCTTAGCTTCCCCTATCCCAGTTAGTTTCATTTCTTGAAAGGGAGAGGTTAATTTAGAATTTCCACCTTGTGGGTTGCTCACTTTTTACATCATTATTTGTCTTGACAAATAAATTGCTCAGCATTAATATTTATACCTTAATTTAGAGATAAATATTAAATTAAATAATGTAGCTTCCCCTAAGTAAATGATTTAATTTTTGTGGTTTAGACGGTCAGATCCAAGATATTAAATAAGGAACTCATCATTAAATCAGTTTTGTATTTTATTCATTACTGATTATCAAGGGGCTAAAATTATGTTTATCAATTATCATCTAAATTGTCTTACATTACATTAGTTTATATCAGATAAAATTGTATATCAAATATGCACTTTTGTATCGATTAAATATTCAATTAATCAGATTAACTTACTTAGCAACTCTGATTATCTTGATGTATCTTTTACTTACATGAACTCAAATTAAGGTAAAAGAATCAACATTAACCCTAACTATCTAAACATGACATACTTTAGCGATCCCTGTAGGTAACTTATTACTAATTAACGAATAATACAATTGATATCAGCTATATAAATCTGAGAATAATAAATAACAGCAACATCTAATTTTTGCGACTCCTCTCTTGATTTTAATTGCCAATAATAATTTTGTATTCTAAATTTATATCTAATTTTATAGAAGATAGAGCATATCTTCATTCAATCTTCTTGAATATAAAATTATCTACATACAGCAGATAAGTGCGATAAAACCTAACCACGTCATTACGTGCGTAACGGAGTGAAGCGCAGTAATCCCAAGGTTTAATATATTTTACATTTCGTTACATAGATAGATTTATTTGTACCTACTTACATAGACTAAGTTTAAAAATAAAATAAATAATATCAGGACTTACGCAAAGAAGACTTATCCGAAGCGAAGTTCACGTAGTGTAGGGAACCATTGAATCAAGCACAGACACTGGCAAAGTTACCTTTTTAGGATATGTTGTTGGCAGCCAAGATAGCGGTGCAGGATTCACATTCCGCATTGAATCTGGCAAAGTTACGGAAATTCAATATAGAGAACAGTTAATCTAATTATTGCGGGTACTCAAAAAATTGTTAACAACTTTACCCATCATGGGAAAGACTTGTGCTTGCCTAGTCATTGTAGTAAGAATTGCGGCGTTGGGAAATAACCATGAAGAACCCATAGTCTTCACTTTATCTCTAATCTAAGAACTATCTAGACCCGGGCTTAGGAATTGTTAAACCAATGTATCCACCTACTCCTACTTTAGCTAAATCTACAAATGTAGAGCGATAATTCTCATCAATAATTGCTAATATTAAAGAACCTGCGACTAGAGTAGATACGATAACAGCTAAAATAATATCTTTGAATCTGTTATACTTCATAATTTTCAAGCTGCTTACACTTAACTTATACACTTATGTAGTATATTTATTTCAGTTTGTGTGACTGATAATTTTATGTAGTTTAATATCAAGAATTAGTATTAATTTTATGTATTATTTTTATTGTTTTATAATATTTAATTTTTAATATAAATTCTGTTCAGATGGGAAAATCCTCCAATAATCCTTGGAGGGTAAATGTTTATAAATAACTGATAGTCTTAAGTAGGTCAGCGTTAAAATTGAAAGGTATGTCATTACGAGTGGAACGAAGTAATCACAAGGTCTTGAGTCCTGTTTATAATTCGTTACATAGTTTGATTTATTTGTGCCGACTTACTTAATAAAGTCTTGAGCTAGTGAAATATCAGGAAGCCAATTTATTTAAGAATACCTGTCGAAGTTCTTTTACTGCTCTTTCCCCACGCTTACGCGCCGTCGCGACACAAATTTGCGTCCCTTCTTGGTGAGATAAAATTTCAGCTATCTTTTTCCAAGAGAACTTCTGAAAAAACCGCATTCTCAAAATAGCTCTATTTTTAGTTTTTATCTGTTGAATATTTTTAGCTATCTCTTCATGAATATCATAGGAATTGTTTTTGTCACAATTTTGATTAGCAAAATATTCAATTTTCTCTAATTCAGTTGCTTCACTAACTCTATGTTTTTTGTACAACTTGCTAATATAACGCTCACTAACTAATTTCGCCCAAGCTACCGGATGATTAACTTGCTTTCCAGACTGAAGTGTTTCAAATAAACACATAACACTATGCTGAACTATATCTTCTTCTGATAAAAAACTACTAAGTTTTAGTGCATGTAAGCGACTTCTAATATGAGTCTTTAGCCACGGAGTCTGTAAGACTTGACGAACTTCGGAATAATCACTATTCTTCGACATGTTTAAAAATTTTCCCTAGAATAATTTAGTAAAATTTATGACAAGTAATTAGGGAACAGATAACTAAATAGTTAGTACCTACTACTAAGAAAAATGCGATGTTTGTATCATATTAAGATAGTAATATCAGCCTAAAGAAAGAGGCTTAAAAATAGAGTTTGTTTTATCTAGTAATCTATTTTTACGGACTAACCTCCACTACAAGCATTTGCTAATTATTAGTGTCACTATTTAATAAAATGTGACTAATAGCACTATTGAGATGAGCCATTTTTTTAGATGTTACACAGAATTGTTTTGGTATTTTTTTGTCTGAAGGTAGAATAATAAAACTTCTGGACTGCATTTTTGAAACAAGTAAATTTTTTATCTAGCAAAAGGTCACATTTGAACAATTCAGTGATACTAATATATTTGCAAGGAAAAACAAAGCTATGTATTTAGCAGCTTGAGATATATCCGAACTTGACAGTACTTAAGTTGAAATCAACTTTAATTCATTCCTAGGAGCCAATAGTATTCAATGGACACAAAAAATCTGAACCATCACAGTGAGAAAGAAAATATTTTCAAAATAGCCGAAGAATACCGTAAATTAATGAAGCTATCATCTCCATCTGATATTGAACTTGAGAATATTGAAAAAATCATGGAGTTAGCTGTTGATGATACAGAGCTAAATCATTTAATCAATCAAATAAATGAGCAATATGCCCTTGAAAATAATTTACTTGAGGATGACAATTTAGACCGCTTACCTCCAGTAAGTCTAGAATTAAATAGGGATAACTATTTAGACAAAGATGAACTGAATAAAATAAATGACACTAAACAACCAGACACTGATAGTAATGTTGTTGAATTATTTCCCAACTCGAACGAAATCGATAACTCTCAGCAAAAGATGGTGCAGAAAAACTCTATGGTGTCACCAGTCAGCAACATGAATAGCACTGAAATGTCGATTTGCAACTCAAATAAAGGTATACCCGATCAGAAAATTAAGGAATATTATGCATCATTTAATCAATTAGAGAATCAGATTGAAACCCAGCAATTACAACCATTGCAAGTAAAAGGTGAAGTGCGTAAGTTGCAACTTATAGCAGAAAAACAGCAAAGAAAAGCAGAACGAAATCAGCGTAGAGCCGAAATCAACAAGGAGCAAGCTCAAATGCAAAGTCGTTATGATGAAGCGCAAGTTTGGCAAGTTAGAGCACAAACTTCGCTATCAGAATCGCGACAGTGGCTTTGTTTAGGAAGGCAAGTGTTAAATTTAAGCACAGTATATTGACGACGCAAGGAGAAAGGACTCGCAGTAGTTCGAGGGTGCATCACTTATTCATCATCTACACATAACTCACTACTATCGGTCGGTAAAAAGTGCAAATACATAGAAATAATTGGAAATAATTGACTTAGCCATCCAGATATTGGCTTAACAATAAAAGTAGTATTCAGATTATCAGGAAAATAAAAGACAAAACCCTGAAATCAAAATTATCTATTGACCCTGCGCGATCGCAAAGAAACTGTGTTGAGAGTATTAGCTATTAGCTGGGGTGTAATTTATACTTTACACGTTTATAACTCGCCGGGACTGCTCAACTGATGAGATGATTGGTAATCGAATGGAAAAGGATGTACCTTGCCCCACTTCTGATTGCACTTCCAGCCTACCGGCATGCTTTTCGGTGACAATTTGACGTGCGATCGCTAATCCTAATCCTAATCCGGTACCTTTACCTACACCTTTAGTAGTAAATAAATGGTCAAATATTTTATTTTTGACTTCTTTGCTTA
The DNA here is from genome assembly GCA_050042865.1 of Mastigocoleus sp. Lineage (GTDB taxonomy): Bacteria > Cyanobacteriota > Cyanobacteriia > Cyanobacteriales > Nostocaceae > JBCCDM01. Next base: position 17,248 of record JBHJJE010000068.1, on the reverse strand, counting down.
TTCCTTTACCATTATCAGCAATTGATATTTTCACACTGCTATTTTCTACTACAGTTTTAATTATAATTCTGTTGGGATTTGCTTGAATTTCCTCGAAACTACGTCCGCTATTTGACTCTTCTAAAGCATCAATAGCATTTGCCAAGATATTCATAAATACCTGATTTAACTGTCCTGGGAAACACTGAATTTTTGGTAAATTGCCGTAATTTGTGACTACTTCTATGGCTGGACGTAACTCGTTAGCTTTAAGACGATGTTTAAGGATTAAGATGGTACTATCAAGACCTTCGTGGATGTTGAATTGTACTTTGTAATCTTTATCGGCGCGGGAGAAGGTTCTTAAGCTGATACTGATATTTTTTAACCTATTACATGCCATCACCATTGAGTCAATCATCTTGGGTAAATCTTCTAAGCTATAATCTAGGTGGATTGAGTCGGCATGATTGATGATTTGTTCATCTGGGTTAGGAAAATTTTCTTGATATAGTTGCAGATGTTCGGTAATATCGGCAAGGCTGGGTTTAGTTTATTTGAGGGTTGCAGAAATAAATCCTAAAGGATTATTCATTTCATGGGCAATTCCAGCAACTAAATTACCTAATGCAGACATTTTTTCGCTTTGGACAATTTGTAATTGAGCCTGTTGTAAATCTTGTAGTGCTTGTTGGGATTTTTGGTACAGTTTGGCATTTTCTAGGGATATTGCAGCTTGAGAAGAGAGTAAGTGAATTACTTTGAGTCTATCTTGTGTAAATACTCCAGAAGTTATTTGATTTTCCAGATATACAATACCTAATAATTTTCCTTGATTAACAATTGGTGTGCATAATACACTTTTTGGATAATGGTGGAGCATATATTCGCCAATCAACCCAGAAATATCTGTTTGACAATTATCTATGGCAACAGTTTTAAGGGTATTTTTGACATAATTAATTATTTTTTTTGGTATATCTTCACTTCGATTAATTGATTCTGAAGCCAGAATATTTTGGATTGTATCTTGTTGTTTGTCCTCGTTACTAATAAAAGTAATTGCTCTTACTTGCCAAGTATCATCTTCTTGGGGAAGAATTAAGATAGACTTGCCAAGTATCATCTTCTTGGGGAAGAATTAAGATAGATTTTTTTGCGCCAGAATTTTCTAAGATAATTTTGGTTAAATTAGTAATTAATTCATCTAATTCAATACTGTTGGAAATGGTTTGAGCAGCTTTAAAGGCAGAAGTTAAATCAATCTAGATTTTCTAGACTTTTAACATGACGGAGAAAATCAGCATGATTTTGAGCGATCGCATATAGTTCATTCAGATTTTTACCATAGGTGAGGCGATCGGAACCACTCAGCATCATCATAAAGCCAACTGTGAGCCAGTTTCCTGCTTCCATGCCATATTTATAGGCGTTTTCGTAGTAAATATCTGTTTCTCGAATTGGACGACTCCAGCTATGTACATCCGCAGCAAAGAAAAAATTTGTCATTCCACGGACATCAGAATTATCAAACTGCTCGCAAAGCTGTACTGCGATTTTTCCAAAGCGATGAGCTGTACTATAGTCTTTCAAAATAACAGTTGCAATCATGCCATAGCCAACATAACCGAAGGGAGACATATCACTATTACCATACTGCAAAGATAAAGTAGTCATTTTAGCAAGTGCTAGGAGTGCTAGAATTGTTTGACCATCCAGCCATGCAGCATAGAAGAGAATTTGTAAAATTCGCAATATTTCTGCAATGCTCTCATCTTTCATCTTGGGTAAATCAAGAATAGATTCAATAGTCTGCTGTTCTACAAATTTGTTGACTTTACTAATTTCTTCATCCAAACTAGTTTGAATTAATTCTTGCTCTGTTGGCATTTCCCAGCCAAGTAATTGTAAACTTTGGCATATAATAGCGATCGCTTCAGTATTTCTTCCCTGAAGCTGATATTGAGTCATTTGCACCCGATAAATGACTGCTTTATCTAAGGGTGTTTGAGCATAGATAAATTAAAAATTAAACAAACGTATTATTCAGAAAAATTAATATTAAACAAACTTGATAAAATCGTATTAGAAAATAGAAAACCATCTGGAGGAACCAGAAAGCATCTCTCTCCAATTATTTCTACCCAATTTTTCTCTACATAAGGCTGTAAAGCTTGTTGAATTAACTCAACTTTATGCTTACCGAACTGTTGTGACAACTTATCTAAATTGATACCCTCTGCCAAACGTAAACCTAACATCAGGGTATCTAACAATTTTTCATCAACTGGAGTTACTTCACAATCAATAATTGCCCCATTATCTATCCAAGCATAATACTCCTTAGTTTTGCGGGGACGATTAAAACGTTTTCCCTCTAAGTAGCTAGCTGCACCCATACCAAAGCCATAATAAGGAAGATTTTTCCAGTAGACTTTATTGTGAACACACTGATGTCCAACCCGAGCATAATTAGAGATTTCATAATGTTCATAGCCAGCCTGAGTTAAAATCTCATGTGCCATTTTGTACATTTGCACAGTAGTATCATCACCCGGTAGAGGTTTATCTCCTGGCTGATAGTAACGTCCAAAAGCCGTTCCTGGTTCAACTGTTAAGTCATATACCGATATATGAGTAGGATTAATATCAATTGCTTGATATAAAGAATCTTTCCACATCTCCACTGTTTGATGAGGTAAACCTGATATCAAATCAAGACTAAACTCAGGAATCCCTACCCGATAAACTAGGTCTATAGCTGTAAAAATATCATTAACACTGTGCGATCGCCCGCAAGTTTGTAATAGTTTATCTTCAAAAGCTTGTACTCCTAAACTAATTCGGTTTACTCCTGCAGTTACATATCCTTGTAAATGTTGTAAATCAAAAGTTCCTGGGTCCATTTCCATAGAAATTTCAGGTTCTGGAGCAAACCCTACATATTTTTTTAAGGTTTTTAAAATAGTTTCTATCTGTGGTATAGAAAGTAACGAAGGGGTACCTCCACCAAAGAAAATTGTGGTTAGAGGTTGACCATAATTATGCATAGCTGCAATTTCTTGACATAATACTTCTACATACTTTTGTATACCCAAAGATGTCTCACCTCTGAGCTTATCCCCCAATACAGACACGGGAAAGTCGCAGTAAAAGCACCTTTTTCTACAAAAGGGGATATGTATATAAGCAGAATTAGGAATATGAGAAATCTTAACTAATTGATTCATATTGCAAACAAAAGACAAGAAAATAAATAATTTGTGTTGATTGTTGTTTGTTGTTGCTTATTATTGTTTGTTGTTTCTATAGGTTTTAGATAAATAGAAGTCACAAAAAGTAGTTACCAAGTTATATTTTTTTATAGTTTTAAGGACAATAAACAACAGATGCATAAACGGTAAAACTATACAGCTATAATGATTGCATAAGCTGTTATATGTTTAGTCCAAATTATGGCTGTCAAATTTCATAAATACATACCAAAAATATAAATACATACTCAGCCAGTTAGGAAATACAGTTCCACTAAATTCATAAAATCATGCTTGATGTCATTATAGTTTTCTCATTCATGTTGGCACTTTCAGGGATTGGCTACTACAGCACAGACCTGTTACCAACTACAGCCTTAGATAACGTAACCAACCTAGAAGCATTACGTTTAGTAGTTGCTGCTTTTGCTGCAATAATTGGTTGTGCAATCGGACTGCGTTTTCAGACTGGATATCGACGTTTGGAAGCACAAGTACGGGAAATGCCTTTAGAAGTGATACTTACCCGTGCAATTGGTTTAGTAATAGGACTACTGGTTGCAAACTTAATGTTAGCACCACTATTTCTGCTACCAATACCTCCAGATTTCAGCTTCATCAAGCCATTGGTGGCTGTAGTCGGTAGTATTATTTTGTCCTATACCGGAATGAATTTGGCTGACACTCACGGTAGGGCTTTAATTAGATTAATTAACCCTAGTACCTTGGAAACAATGGTAGTAGAGGGAACCCTCAAACCTGCTGCGACTAAGGTTTTAGATACGAGTTGCATCATAGACGGTAGAATTGAGACACTACTAGATACTGGATTTCTAGAAGGGCAAATCATCGTTCCCCAATTTGTTTTGCAAGAATTACAGCAAGTTGCAGACGCAAGTAAAGACCAAAAGCGCGTTAGGGGTAGAAGGGGATTAGAAATACTCAACCGTCTGAAAGTCGCTTACCCAGATAGAATTCTGATTAATTCCATAGATTATGAGGATATTCCGACAGTAGACGCAAAGTTAGTCAAATTTGCTCAGGAAATTAACGCTAGCTTACTAACAAACGACTACAATTTATCTAAGGTTGCTAGCGTTCAGAAAGTCCCAGTACTTAACGTCAATGACTTAGTTAATGCTGTCCGTCCCACATATTTACCAGGAGACAATATTGACTTAAAAATTCTTAAGGAAGGTAAAGAACCTTCTCAGGGAATTGGTTATTTAGAAGACGGGACAATGGTGGTTGTAGAAGAAGGTCGCAGTTATGTTGGTGGAGAACTAAGGGTAGTAGTTACCAGCGCTCTCCAAACTTCAGCCGGAAGAATGATTTTTGCTAAACCCCAAGCTTCAGCGATCGCTTAAGGGTAAACAACTAAAATTCAGGGAATGGGAAAATCAGAACTTAAAAGAAATTGGTATACCAATAGTTTGGTGTTTTGAATAAATACTCTTCTATTTCGATGCCTTCTAAATTTTGTCATTAAACCCTTTCCCTAATTATTCGTTCCCATAATTATTTTTTATATTTTTTATATTTTTTATAGTAAATTGCTCAAGATTTTGACGAGAAACTCATATTTACCGCTGTCTTTAAAAGTTATGGGTGTAAATCAGGGTTTATAGTATATTTAGATACTGCTATTTGGTGTAATATATGAAGCTTAATATTTATTTTCAAGAAATCTTCTAAGAAATATTTAAAAATTTCATCTGTGAAAAAAGAAATTATACATATAGCTAACCTTGCAAAGCAAAGGAAAAAGCTGATAATTGATAGAAACAAGAAATCTTGCTCCCATTCAATAGAAAGAAATGATCTTATCGCCGAATCTCAATTAGAAGTAGAATTATTTGACACCATAGATTCTTTAAATTTAGAGGAATTTGCGACACTCCTTGAGATTACAGAGCTAGGAGGTTTTACAATCCCAAAAGAAGCTAGTATATCCGAACAAGTAAACTTGCTTTATCTCCAGCGAGATTTGGACTTGTTTTTAATCAAAGGTCTTGAGTGCAAAAGTAAAGTGTAATATTAATTCGTAGACAGTAGAATGCCTTTGCTTTATGGCACGAAACAAATTCAAGGCTATACGTTCAAAAAAATGTTCTCAATGTTCTCAAGACTCATCTGTACTATATCGTATCAAATACCAAGTTGAGGGAAATTGGGTTTTTGTCTGTCCTAAGTGTTGGGAAAATTTAAGTCAAGATAATCCCTACTACACTTACGGTGGTACCTGGAAAGCACAGAAGAAGAGATAACATTTAAGAATGCTCAAGTCAAAATCAAGTCAAAATATCAAGCTTCATAAATCTCTAGTGGTAAATTATCTGGGTCTCGGAAGAATACAAACTTTTTGTTGGTAATATCATCGATTCTAATATCTTCTACCTCTACCCCTTGAGATTTCAATTCTTCGACAGTACTTTCTATATCCTCAACAGCAAATGCTAGATGTCTTAAACCGCAAGCTTCTGGGTTAGTTAGTCTGTTTGGTGGTGTGGGAAAAGAGAATAATTCTATTTGACTAGTTTCCCCAACTTGTAAGTCTAATTTATAAGAGTTTCTGGCAGAGCGAAAAGTCTCATGAATAATTTTAAATCCTAATATTTTCGTATAGAAATGTTTGGATTTCTGATAATTTGAACAAATGATTGCTATGTGATGAATTCGAGATATTTGCATTTGACGAGTTGGATAGTAATTTTCTGTAGAATGGGTAAGAACTGTGATTTTTCTCCTCAACTATTATCTAGATTCACTATCTAACTATCTAGATGTACGAATTATTCCCTTCCGTTTTCAGCCAATTCTCTAAAGCACTCTCTAAAGCACGAATTACAAAATTTACTGCTGGATGATTAATGATTTGCTCTAAATCTTGAATGAAACATTTGCTTGACATTTAATTCAACCTACCTACTTAATAAGCTGCAATTTACTTATGAGAAGAGACGTTGCAATGCAACATCTCTACAAAATAAATAAGTAATTGGGTAGATTAACTATAAAATCACTATAAAATCGATTCAATTACGTATGGAAAAATCGGAACGTACTTGGTCTACGACCTTATCTAATCCTACTGAATGAGCAGCCTTAAATAACAACCGATCTCCTTCTTGAATAAAAGACTTTAACCTGTTAATCAAATCTTCATGAGTTGCAAAACATTCTGTGGGTATCCCATTTGCATTCATCGCGATCGCTTCTGCATCTTTGCTATCTACCAACACAAGTAAGGCATCCAGTTTCAGGTGATGAACAGTTTCACCGACTTTTTGATGCAGACTATAAGAGTGTTCCCCTAACTCCTTCATTGCCCCTAGAACAGCAATTTTCCGCTTACCTGATGTTTGTGCAAGTAAATTGAGCGCAGCTGTCATTGCTTCGGGTGCAGCATTATAAGTCTCATCTAAAATTACCACATTATTGGGCAACTTATACTGTTGCGATCGCCCTTGTGGCATATTTACTGTAACGCCATTTTGTAGGGTAGACCAATCGATTCCCAAGACTTTTGCCACTGCTAAGGCTGACATGTAGTTAAGTGCATTATGACGACCAGGTAAAGGTAACTTGAAGCGCATTTGGTCAACTTCCACAGTGTCGCTATCAATTAATTTACCCTGAACATCACCACCCTCTAAACCAAAGGTAAGTGTAGTTCCATGCCAAACTTTAGTTGCTGTTGTTAGAAGTAAGGGATTGTCGTGGTTGAGAATAGCTATGCTGTTAGCAGGCATAGTAGCTAATAACTCGCATTTTGCACAAGCGATCGCTTCTTCTGAACCCAATAATTCAATATGTGCAGTACCTACATTGGTAATTACACCAATATCGGGATTTGCAATCTCTGTAAGTTCGGCAATTTGTCCTTGACCACGCATCGCCATTTCTATTACAGCATATTGATGTTGGGGAGTTAAATCTAATAAAGTTTTTGGTACACCGATTTCATTATTGAAGTTTGCATAGGTTTTTAAAACTTCTCCCTGAGTCCCTAAGACAGCACTAATTAACTCCTTAGTTGTCGTCTTTCCTACAGAACCCGTTACCCCAATCACTGGAATATTAAAGCGATCGCGCCACCATCTACCAATCTGCTGATAAGCTTTGAGAGTATTCTCGACTTGCAGCAGTGGTAAGTTTGATGACTGATATTGATTATCAACAATTCCAGCAATCGCACCACCAGCGATCGCACCCTCAACAAATGCATGTCCATCAAATTTTTCACCCCGAAACGCGAGAAAAATTTCTCCAGGTTTGAGTTTTCGGCTATCTGTTTGGATACTAGTTATATTCTGTTCCAAAGCACTGAAAGGTAGATTAATGGGTTTGGCGTTTAATAATTCAACTAACTGAGATAGCTTGGCAGATAAGGACATCATTTTATACTTTCAATCTTGAAAATTACGATATAAGAAAATTTCAGTAGCAATCACCCATTCCGCTTACTGCGTGAGGATAGAAATTTTTCAAATCCTATAGTTTCACGAGCAAAAATATAAAGTCTAAGATATAACATTGTTACACAGAATTTCTTTTTTATTCCTAAAAATCATTGCAAAAATGCCAAAGAAGTTAACTTCTTTGGCATTTCGCATTTTATTATGTTTATTTAGTAGATGTCACAAAAAAGGAACAGTTAAAAACTTATGTATCCTAAGTGTGATTTTTTTTGATTGAATGATTGATATTGTTGCTGTTTAAAGTTGGGTATTTAGATTTTAGATTTTTTAGATATGTAATTAAGTGATTAATAATTAAGCCCTGTTCTTAATTGTCATTACTTCTACAATTTTATTGGCGATGTCAGTTTCCAAACCTAAAGCCTGACATAAGTCCCTGAGAAAGTATCTTTCTTCCTCAGTAATAATACTCTCACATAGGAGTAAATCTGTTGCTGCGGCAAATGCTGATTCTCTGAGTTGAGGAGACAAAGACTCTTTAGCAGTATTAAATAATGCATTTAAACCACTACTTTGTAGGACATCTAACAGCTTCTCAAACATCTTATTCATAGAATCTTGCGAATAGTTATGAAATAACCTGATTCTAGATAAAGTCCCACACATTTTCTCAGCCTGTTCTGGCTCTAAGTTACCATCTGCTGCAATCGCCAAAAGCACTATAGCTGCGAATGCTTCTTGATTCGTAAATACTTCTTGAAACTGATTTGGCGTAGGTATATAATTTTCAGCTAAACCCATTAATTGTTCGCTCCTTGATTTATATTTTCATGACATAAAATAACCTGCACAAAATTACTTTCTCAAGTTAATTTCTCAAGTTAATTTACCCTTAAACTCTGATGATTTTAGTGTTCCCAAGATCCCACCTTTGCGAACACAAAAATCAAAGAGTTTCTTGCAAGAAGTGAACTTTTTAAGTTACAATTAACGGTTTTCGACTTTCTCAACTGTTGCGATCGCTGCTAAACCAATGCCTGAAAATCCAATCAAAATAGCTACCGACAGTAGAAAGGCATTAACCAGCATATGAAGAGCATCGTCGAAGAATATATAAGTAGTCATGATCAAGTAATTCCTCCAAACCTTCTTTCTCGTGCTTAATTGCTTTCTTAACCCCAAAGTGTTGGTGGTTAATCAGGGCTAATTAATTCCCAGTTATTGCATCTTAACAAAACTTTAGCTCTTTGATGAAGTCAGTTTAGTTTTTTATCTATGAAGTTTAGAAAATATTTTCCTGAAGTCTTTGGTTAAGTTAGACACCTAACAGAAAATATCCACTCGAAATCAAACTGTATAATTGCCATCTCGAACCGTGAAAGCTAATGAATATATACTCTTCAAGGTCAGACAAAACTAAAAATTACTAGTTGTAAAAAACTTTAACTTCTAGCTAAACCATTAGAATTAGTAATATCAATAATTTATAATATTAAATTATAAAAAATTACTAAATCATTTAGTCGTATTTTAGTATTTTGTACAGTAATAATACGTATTTTCATTTGAAGAAAATATTTATCTGAAATTATCTATGCTTGTTACAAGTAAAAAATATTTATCTAAAATATACACGATTTGAATATCAGTATTTTGAGTGATTTTAATTAGAATTTAAAATGCTGTTTGGGATTAATTTTTTAATTAATATTCCAAAAAAAATCGGATACTGATGGATATTGTCTTAATATTTCTTAACAAAAATCCATAAAACTAGTAACAGTAAGTATCGTTGATAGTACATCGCTTTGCGTAAACTGGTATTCATAAAGCGAGATTGAAGATGACCAGACTGTTTCACCAGTTTCAAAATTTATTATTTAATAGTCGAAAATTTTTGCTTTCTCAATTTTCGACTGACCCTACAGAAGTTCAAGAACCAGAAAATTCCCTGACTCAATTACCAGAAGATACAGCATCTTTGTTATCTGAGATGGCTAGGGATTTACCTAGCAACAGAGGAGATGTGGAAGCAATCCAAACTGCTTTAGATGAGGCTTTTGCAGAGTGGCTAGATAATTCTGAAAGTGGTGATAATTCTTTATTAATTTTAAGTTCTCCTGTGACTTCAGTTTCGCGTATTTTAACTGACAGTATTAGTGATTGGTTGATGGAGAAAAAAGTTCCTCTCCGACCCTTGGAATGGCTGGGAAGACCAAAAAACACAGAAGAAATTGTTCATAAGTTACGTCAACAGCTTGGTCGGGGGGGTTTAGGAGGAGATTCCAAGACATCTGAGATAGTTGTTATTCCGAACTTAAGTTGGTGTTACTTGCGTTGTTTTGAAGGTTTAGAGGGGATTGACTACTTACAAGACGTTTTGCTGCAAGATAACTCCCGATTTTGGGTAATTGCTTCAGGATTAGTTGGTTGGGAATATCTCAACTATGTTTCTCATTTCAAAGCATATTGTGGAAAGTCTTTTATTTTGCCGAAATTAGTAGGAGAACAATTACAAACTTGGTTAGCACCGATTATCAGTGAATTAGAAATTAAATTTGACAAGCTTAATAATGATTTTGGAGATTTCGATCGAAACAAAGACCCCCAAACGAAATATTTTGATAGACTAGCTCGTGTGAGTGGTGGAGTTAGCAGTGTAGCTCTAGAAATATTTTTAGACTCTATTTGTTACGAACTTATAGATTCAGATCATCAATCAGGAACTCTACAGGTAAAAAACCCGCGATCGCCGAATTTATCCCGTTTATTACCAGATGAACTATATCTGTTGTACTCGCTGCTATTACATGAAGATTTAACTTTATCTGAAGCTGCTGATAGTTTGGGGGATGAAATATCTTTGGTGAGGAGTAAGGTATATACTCTGCGTCGAAAAGGCATAATTGAGCAACGGGGTAATACAATTACTCTTAACCCAATACATTACCCGCGTTTGAAGAGTGAATTGAGTAACAATAATTTTATTATCAGTGACGAGGATGATTGATGGTTATAGCTCAATCTACCGGAAACGCAGCCAAAGAAACTGCTGAAAAAACTCAGGAGTTAATTGCTAAAATCACCACTGGGAAAATAGCTCAAGCTTTCATAGCTGTAATTTTTGCCTATATATTACTTAAAACAGTAGATAAATTAGTAATTTGGTTGTCCGAACAAGTCGCAAAGGAATGGAGATTGCAAATCAAACAATTTCTACCTTTTATGAGAATGATGGTACTGACAATCACCACCATATTTTTGATGAACTTGTTTTTAAATCTGTCACGAGATAATTTGGTTGCTGTTACTGGTACTGTTGCAGTTGCTTTGGGTTTTGCTTTCAAAGACTACGTTAGTTCAATTATTGCAGGTATTATCGGCTTATTTGAAGCACCTTACCGAGTTGGCGATCGCATTCAAATTGAGGATTTCTATGGTGAGGTAGTCAGTTATGGTCTGAGGGGAATTCGTCTCAAGACCCCAGAAGATAATATTGTGACTATTCCCCATAATAAGATTTGGACGGATGCTGTTTCCAATTCCAATATGGGAGAGTTGGAAGCACAGGTGATAACGAACTTTTATTTTGCTCACTCTGTGGATGTGGATTTAGTAAAAAAAATACTTTATAGAATTGCTTATACGAGTAAATATACTCACTTAAAGTTACCAATTTTGGTGATTATGGAAGAGAAGCGTTGGGGTAGCTTATTTCAACTCAAAAGTTATCCCCTTGATGCTAGGGATGAGTTTATTTATAAAACTGATTTAACTACCAGAGCAAAAAGAGCTTTTGCTAAATACAATCTTGCCTACCCGATTTATTTTAATCAAGAAAATGATTTTGGAGATTGAAATTAAATTTATAGAAATCACTAAACTAAACTAACAGAAATCAAATCCTCAGGCATTTCAAAATTAGAAGTGACATTCTGCACATCATCTAAACCTTCTAAACTATCAATCAACTTCAAAAGCGATCGCGCTTGTTCTGGATCGGTAATTTCAATACTATTGCTGGGTATCCAACGTAATTCTGTGTCGCTGACGGAAAAACTTTCCTGTAGGGTCTGACTTAATTTTTCCAGATTCGGGACTTCTGTAACTACAACTGCGATTTCTGGTTCGCTCATCTCGTAGGAATCTGCACCAGCTTCTAAAGATACTTCTAAAAGCTTTTCTTCATCATCAATATTTTCTAAAGTACATACACCTTTTTGCTCAAACATCCAGCTAACACAGCCCGTCTCACCCAGATTGCCGCCATTTTTGCTAAAAGATACCCGTAAATCCGCAGCCGTACGATTACGGTTATCCGTGAGAGCTTCTACTAAAATTGCTACACCACCAGGACCATAACCCTCGTAACGAATTTCCTCTAAACTACTACCATCATCAAAAGTACCACCACCTTTAGCGATCGCTCTATCAATATTATCATTGGGCATTCCCGCAGCTTTGGCTTTATCAATCGCAGTACGTAGTTGAAAGTTACCATCCGGTTCTGGAATACCGTTTTTAGCAGCAAGAATGATTGCTCGTGATAGTTGAGTGAATGTTTTGCCTTTTTTGGCATCAACTACCGCTTTTTGGCGTTTAATATTCGCCCATTTACTATGTCCAGCCATAATTCTAGATAATTTCAGTTATCAGTTATCGGTTACTATTTATCAGTTACTATTTAGGGATAAAGCCTATTGCTCAATCCCTATTTAATCTGATTTAATCTGAAAATTCAAAACTTTCCTTTCTCATTCATAATAAATAATTGTGCAACCCGCCCACATCATAAATGATCGGTCTAATTGAATTACTAACCCTGCTTGAAAGCAAGCTTTACGATCAGATCAGTCCCACCCTCGGGCTTAGTAACGGCGGGGTATAGTGAAAATCGAGTCACAGATTATGCATTTTGCTAGAAGATATTTTGTTAGAAGATATTTTGTTAGAAGATATTTGATAATGGGTGTATCCCAGTTTTTATTTTTTAAAAAGCGAATAACTCTCATTGCGAGGAGGAACGACGAAGCAATCGCAAAACTTCTAAATAACAACGAGTCCATGGGATTACTTCTCCAGACGAAGACGCTACGAGAACGCTCCGCTCGCAATGAGGTTCAAAAAACTGGGATGCTTCCTTTAATAATTTTCCTTGTCTTACTAATTATTCCTAACTTATCAGGATGCCAAGGAATTTCACCTAATATTAAAACAGATAATGTAATCCATTTAACCCTATGGCAAGGAGTAAATCCACCACCAAATCGAGATGTATTACAAAAACTAGTAGACAAATTTAACCAAGAACATGAAGACATAGAAGTAGAATCGCTCTATGTCGGACAACCCGACCAACAAATGCCCAAAATATTGTCCTCTGTGGTAGGAAATGCTCCCCCAGACTTACTATGGTTTAACCCAACCATCACCGGACAATTAGTTGAATTAGACGCTCTATTTCCCATAGATGAAATGCTGGAGAAATCCCCCGTTAAAAGTGAACTTGACCCAGCTTTATTTGGTTCTATGGAATATAACGGTCGCCTATGGTCTGTACCTTTTGCTACTAACAATGTCGCTGTATTTTATCGTCCCAGTTTATTTAAAGCAGCAGGAATTACAGAAATTCCGAAAAATTGGCAAGAATTTCGTCAAGCTGCCAAAAAACTCACCCGCGACACCAACGGTAACGGTAAAATAGACCAACACGGTATCTTTTTACCTCTAGGGAAAGGAGAATTTACCGTCTTCATCTGGTTACCCTTCATGTGGACTGCTGGTGGAGAATTCATTAACGCTGAAGTCCAATCACCCGCAGCAGTTGACCTAACCCAAAATCAAGGTGCAGTTTCAGCTTTACAATTATGGCAAGACTTAGTTAAAGACAATTCAGCAATCCTCTCAGCACCAGAGCGGGGTTTTGAAACTAATGACTTTGTTAAAGGTAAAGTTGCAATGCAAGTAACCGGACCTTGGACTCTCACCTACATAACCAACGACCTATCCGACGGAGACTTTGGGGTTTTCCCTATCCCCACCAAAGAGAAACCAGCAACCAGCATCGGTGGAGAGAACTTATTTTTATTTAAAACCACCCCAGAAAGGCAAAAAGCAGCATTCAAATTTGCCGAATATGTAGTCAGCCAAGAATTTCAGACAGAATGGGCTTTGGGGACAGGATATTTACCAGCAAATCTCAAATCTCGTCAAAGCCAAAAATACCAGCAATATCTTAATCAAAACCCAGCCAGTAAAATATTTCTAGAACAAATGGAATACGGGCGATCGCGTCCCATTTTCCCCGGTTACAGTCGTGTATCAGAAAATATCGGACGAGCAATGGAATCAGTACTACTCCAAAAAAGTTCTCCTCAACAAGCACTCAAGGAATCCCAACAGCGACTGGACCTAATATTTAAGTAAAAATTAAATAAAAAACCAAACAAAAAATAAAAAACAAAAAAATTCCTATTTGGAGGGAGTTTGGGGGACGCAACCATCCTCCCAATCACGGGTTTGGGGGAGAATCCCCCAAGTCTTTCTTCTTGTGAAAAAATATCCCAACCCGAAATCCTATCTCTATATATAACCATCAACTATCATCATCCAAACTTATGCGATCGCTCTCCAACTTAACTTCCATATCCCATTCAACACCAACCATCAATCATTCCAAATGACCCATTCCCAAAAAATAAATGGCAACTAAGGACAAAATGATTGCACAATAAATGAGTTAACTTGCTATTTTTACCCTGCACCCATGCAACCCGTACTCGCTGATGCCAAAAACTTACTCTCCGATTTAATTAAGCGCTACTCCCCCAAGGTAGATTATCTGATGATTCGCTTAGAAGAATCAGAAGGTACTGATATTTTACTGCGTGGTGATAAAATAGAAACTCTTAGTGAAGGAATCTCCATTGGAGGACACGTCCGCGCTTGTTACAAAGGCGGTTGGGGTATGAGTAGCTTCAACAGAATTACCTCCATCGAAGAAAGTATTCAAGATGCAATTGGTGCTGCTTTAATAGTAGGTGAAGAGGAAACCTTACTTGCACCAGTCACACCCATTCAAGCCATTTGCGAACTACCCCTGAGTGGAACAAATCCTCGTCACATATCTTTAGTTGAGAAAAAAGATTTGTGTGAGCACTATACCGACTTGCTCCGAACAGTTGATGGACGTATTACCACTACTTCTGTGCGTTATGGAGACAGCGCACAAAGAGTAATTTTGGCAACCAGTGATAATACCCTCATAGAACAATTTTGGGTTGACATGGAAATGCGGTTTGCTGCAACTGCAAGAAATGGAGAAACCGTACAAACAGGTAGAGAAACAACCGGTTCTCGGAAAGCATATGAAGATTTAATCGGTTTAGACGAACAGGTCAAAGATGCTGCTCAAAGGGCTGTAGCAGCCTTATCTTTACCTCCAGTCAAAGGGGATACTTATACCGTTGTCATTGACCCAATCCTGAGTGGTTTATTCGTTCATGAAGCATTTGGACACCTTTCGGAAGCCGATATGGCTTATGAAAACCCCGATATTTTAGAAGTGATGACCCTCGGTAGAAAATTTGGTCCTCCACAACTGCAAATTTTTGACGGTGCAGCACCCGAAGGACATCGCGGTAGTTATTTGTACGACGATGAAGGTACACCCGCAACTACAACCCAATTAATTAAAGATGGTTTCTTGGTTGGAAGATTGCACTCCCGGGAAACAGCAGGGAAATTAGGTGAACAACCTACAGGAAACGCTAGATGTCTAGATTATCATTACTCACCCATCGTCAGAATGACCAATACATGGATTGAGCGTGGTAAAACACCCCTAGAAGACTTATTTACAGACATCAAAGAAGGAGTCTACGCTCGTAACTGGTTGGGAGGAATGACCAACGGTGAAATGTTTACATTTAGCGCCGGGGAAGCATGGATGATTAGAAATGGTAAAATTGCTGAACCGGTTAAAGATGTCACCCTCTCAGGAAATGTATTTCAAACCCTAGCAGATATTGAAGCCATAGGTAACGATTTTTACTGGGATGAGTCCGGTGGCTGTGGAAAAGGGGGACAAAACGGTTTAGCTGTAGGTTGCGGTGGACCGAGTCTACGTATTAAAGATGTTGTTGTAGGAGGTAGTTGAATTTCCCTTACCTATCACCACTTACCCATCAACCATCACTACTCATTCAACCATAACCATGCAACAAATCTTTCCTGGAGAAGTATTCGCAAATACAAACAACTTTGATAGCGGAATTCGTCAGCTACTACCGCGATATGACGAGATGCTCGATACCATCAGCAATTGTCTCCCTAAAAATTGTCAGCGCATTTTAGAATTTGGCTGTGGTACAGGTGAATTGAGTTTAAAAATACTCAAAAAATATCCAGATGTGGAAATTATCGCCTTGGATTACTCACCACGGATGATTCAATTTGCCAGTAGTAAAGTTATGGAAGCTGGGTATCAACAGAGATGGACTGGTATAGAAGCCGATTTTGGTGACTGGGCAAATAACCCTGAAAGTATAGGAATTAAAGGTAAATTTGATGCTTGTATATCTTCCTTAGCTATTCATCACCTAAGTTACGAAATGAGACTGAAGCTAAGTAAACAAATTTGTCAAAGCTTAAATCCTCAAGGTTGCTTTTGGAACGCTGACCCCGTCTTACCAGAATCCCCAGCCATCAAAGAAGCTTATAATTTGGTAAGAGAAGAATGGGAAAAACAGCAAGGAAAAGACTTATCTGAAGTTCGTTCTCAATTAGCTATGAATGACCAATCAGTAGATTATCGTTCTAATCAAGGTCATTCCGCTCAAGACCAGTTAGCAACCCTAAACACTCACCTAAAAATGCTCTCTGAAGCCGGATTTACAACAGTTGCAGTACCCTGGAAATATTATGGTTTAGCAGTATTTGGTGGTTGGATTGATTCTCCAGGAGAGTAATGAGTAGCGCGGATGGGTAGGTGTGAAAAATGGAGTAATAAAAAAAATGCCTCAATTCCTTGATATACATAGACTTGCAGACCTTTGGACAAAAGAAGTATCCGCGCCCCTTATCCAGACTGGGTTTGAGGGATTTACCCCCTTCTCAATTTCAGTTTTTCATGCTAATATTTACTCATCCGCGAAATTGAACCATGAAAACCTCATATTTATTGGGTTTCAGAACCCAGCTGTTTCAACGAATTAAAACCCCGCAAGGGGATTGAAACATATAACCAATCTATATAAATATTCAGAAAATGTTTGGTTTCAACGAATTAAAACCCCGCAAGGGGATTGAAACAGTTTGTGAACTATCTCAACTAGCTCCCATTGACCATAGTTTCAACGAATTAAAACCCCGCAAGGGGATTGAAACGTTACAGATCGAAGAAGGTTGATACTAGATATTGGTTTCAACGAATTAAAACCCCGCAAGGGGATTGGTGCGACTATCAGTCGCTCATGAGAGTGAGTATCTCAAAAATACTCCTGGTTAATGCCTGAACCAGTACCTGCCCGAAGGGGCATCACGGGTAACTATGATGTCTCAGAGCTAGAGGGAAATGCGTGAAATCTACTAGCC
>JBHJJE010000067.1:0-142385 GCA_050042865.1 Mastigocoleus sp. | reverse complement strand
TTAAACAAATTGGAGCAAGGGTTAAAATTTCTGGGGCGCAATGGAATGTTGAAAGTGTAAGTCAAATTCTTTCTGTTCGCTGTGCTTATCTTAATGGTTTACTTACTATTTGAGTAGTTCTGCCAAAAGTGGATGCTCCCATCAAGATAAACAAAAATATCAAAACTTATCCTGATTCTGAAATCAGACAGAACAACACCTGGAGCAATAAATTAAAATAATGCAAAAAACAATGCAAAAAATAATTATTATTGGAGCAGGACCTGCAGGACTCTTACTCGCTCATTATCTTTTACGGCGAGGAAACTATCAAATTGAAATTTATGAACGTCGTCCAGACCCACGTTCAGCAGAACAATCCAAACAGCGCACTTTCCCCATAGCACTTCAAACAAGGGGTTTAGATGCGATTCGAGTTATCCCCGGTTTAGAATCAGCTTTGACACAATATGGTATTTGGTCTTATGGAGTTTTAATCTACAGCAAACGAGGTAAACCCCGCAAAATTAAACGCAAAACTCCATCCCTAGCAATTGACCGTCAGAGTCTGACTTTAGTACTGCTAGAGGAATTACTAAACTCTTATAGCGAAGCGGATGTAAAAGTAAAATTTGACTGTAACTGTATTGGAGTTGAAAAAGAACAACAAACCGTTACACTCCAAAATCAAGAAGAAACATTTACTGCTAACTTCGATCGTCTAATTGGTGCAGATGGGTCACGTTCCCAAGTTCGAGAAACCTTAGCATCGGCAGGTTACTTAAATTTTCAACAAGAACTTGTCCCTGATGCTTATAAATCATTATCTTTACCCCGCATCAATCTAGATAAAAACATTGAATTACCTGGAAATATTATTCATACCTGGACTATAGAACAGGGAATACGCTTAATCATGGCTCCTCAGAAAGATAACTGGTTAAGTGGTACTATTATCTTCCCACCTGAAAAGAACCCTCTAGAAAATCTCACAACTGGAGAAGCAGTTTTAGAATTTTTTGCCAAAAAAGCTCCTATTTTAAGACCATTAATGACCCTAGACGATGCAGAAACTCTCAGACAAAAACCAGTATCGAGAATTTTAACAGTCAAATGCGATCGCTTGAATGTTGGTGGAGCGATCGCACTTATTGGTGATGCTGTCCATGCTGTTTCTCCTTCCATTGGACAGGGTTGTAATTCCTCACTACAAGATGTGATGATATTGTCTCAGGTTTTGGATGAATATCAAGATGATTGGGAGAAAGCCCTACCAGTTTTTACAACCAAAAGGTTAGCGGATATTCATGCATTACGAGATTTATCAGATTTTACCTTTCCTCGCTCTAAACGAATGTTTCCAGAGTTTATTTTCCGAATGACCCTTGGTAAAAAATTACGTCCTTGGTTTCCTCAAATCTTTCGTCCTTTACCTATGGAGTTAATTATGGAAGGAGATGCTCCCTATTCTGAAGTGCTAGAACAAACCCAAGGATGGGTTGATAGAGTTCGTTCGTCAATGGGATGATTGGATCTAATAGCCATTAAATTGTTAAACTCAAGTCCAAGACTGCAAAATACTTACCAGCCCTTGCTAAGAAAGGGTAGCACGTAGTAATGGCTTGTCGTAATTTAGAAAAGAAGACCAAGATTATTGTTTATTTCCCTTGGTTTTCTGCCAATCTTCAGATATCTATTATGAAAATTATTTTGAAAACTTTAATAATTTAGAACTTACGCATTGACAGAAAAGTCAAAATAGGGGTACTGATTTTTAGCGGTTCTAACTGAATTTTTCTATTTTCACGCTCGCGATCGCAAGCGAAAAGAGCAATTATTCAAAGGCTGAAACAACGTATTCACGTTGATATCAAATAGTTCATTTGTACGATGCGTAAGTCCTATAATTAAGTCTCCAAAAATTCTTTTTATTAATTCTTCCTCACTAATATTTTCACCCATACCAAAGCATACTTTCACATCTGGACGATTTCGTAATCCTTCAGTCAACTCTTTTGTAAATTCAGATATTGCTTCCAAAACACTTGAACTTTGAGCTATAATTTGTGCCAAGACATCCTTAAGCTCATCAAACGTCTCACCAATGTTATTAGGATTAACTCTAACTTCTTTCTTGCCAACAGTAATGTTCTTGATATTAGTGTTAGTTATTGAATCACGACCAATTAAGTCTCTTCCAATGTTCTCGCCGTAAGAACCACCATTGGTATGTACAGTTCTAGTTAACGTTGTTTCTATAAAATCCCCTCTAATATAATCTCTTTCGATTCGCTCATTATAATTACCACCATTTGTATAAACTTTTTTTTGACTTCTGGATGTTTCTGTTATCTTTTTTGCTGTTATTACCTTGATGTTACTTTTCTGATTTTTGACCTTATTTTTGTTATAAATATGTAAATATGTACCAGAAAAAAGAAGTGTAAGTCCAGCTATAGACTTATAAGTGTTAATGGTAAGTACTTCATGAATTAACGCAAGTGTAACTGAAATGCATAATGCGTAAAATATTATTTTAATAGTGTGGTTTTTAAATATAAATAGAAAAATATTTTTAATTGTTCCCCTGATAGAATGCATTACCTTAAATAATTAAGTGGCATATGTCAATACTGAACTAAAGTGAATTAAGCATTTTTGATATTTAAAAACTATTACCAAACTATTACGGCTAAGTATGTAATTGAAATCACTACATAGTATTACTTTACCAATTTAATACCTTGTGGTAAATAAGTCTATGCCTGAATTAGTGTTGTTTCTTCCTATATTCCCAAGGCTTCTTATAATCTCCACCCCAAACACCTGCATTTAAATCCCGTGCATATTCCTGGGAAATACTCAGCCTATCAGGAAGAACAATCACTTTTATATTGCTCCCTGATAGGGATAAACATTAATGCAAATGTAAATTCAGTTTACGCAAACTTTTCTTAACAATCTTAATAATCGTAAAGCACTCTTAACAAACACGATAGTAAACAAGCAAGTTATGAGAACATAAATAAAATCAACCTTGATAAACAGAGTTTTAAAGAGTTTTAAAAAGATGGAACAAAATCAAAAGTCAACGGTTGTCATCACTGGTGCTTCTTCTGGAGTAGGCTTATATGCAGCAAAAGCCCTTGCGAAGAAGGGATGGCACGTAGTAATGGCTTGTCGTAATTTAGAAAAGACTCAAAGAGTTGCAAGTGAAGTAGGGATGTCGTCTGATAGCTATACCATCATGCAACTTGATTTAGCTTCCTTAAAGAGCGTACGTCAGTTTGTGCAGACTTTTCGGGAAAGCGTTAAATCCCTAGATGCATTGGTGTGTAATGCTGCGGTTTATTTACCTTTGCTAAAGGAACCAATGCGTAGCGAAGATGGATATGAGTTGAGCGTTGCGACAAATCATCTGGGACATTTCTTACTTTGCAATCTGATGTTAGAAGATTTGCAGAAGTCTTCATCATCCCAACCCAGATTAGTAATTTTAGGAACAGTGACCGCGAACCCCAAAGAATTAGGAGGGAAAATTCCCATCCCAGCACCTCCAGATTTAGGTGATTTGCAAGGTTTTGAAAAAGGATTTAAAGCACCAATTTCTATGATTAATGGTAAGAAATTTAAATCTGGAAAAGCTTATAAAGATAGTAAATTATGCAATGTATTAACTATGCGAGAGCTGCATAGACGCTGTCACAAATCTACAGGAATTGTATTTAGCTCCCTTTATCCTGGATGTGTAGCTGAAACTGCTTTATTCCGCAATCATTATTCTTTATTCCGTACAATCTTCCCTCTATTCCAAAAGAATATCACCGGCGGATACGTATCAGAAGAGTTGGCTGGAGAGAGAGTTGCAGCAGTAGTGGCAGACCCAGAATATAATAATTCTGGCTCTTACTACAGTTGGGGAAATCGTCAGAAGGAAGGAAGAGAATCTTTTGTTCAAGAAGTTTCTAATGAAGCATTGGATGATGATAAAGCACAACGCTTGTGGGAATTGAGTGCAAAGTTAGTAGGGATTGCAGATGAGCAAGTAGTAGGTGCAACTGCTGGTGCAGTGTGAGGTGGGTTTCTTAGTTAGTTTTTTAGTTAGTTTTTTAAATACTCGACGTCGAGAACCCTTAAGAATTTTCTCTTCCTTGCGGAGAAATTTTTTAGGGGTTCGTAACTGTAATTTCAAATGTACCCATTAATAGACATATATACCCATATTGTCAAGATATTCTCCTTAGAGAATATGGTTTTTCTTTATTCATAGAAACAACAACACTCTCATGATACTGTTGTATTAACGGCGTTGAAAAATGAGGTTAATGCAATTAGTAGAAAAACACATAATCAACAGACAGCATAAGTTTTGGAAAGAGTGCGATAATCTAGCATTACAGTCCAAGCATCTTTACAATGTAGCCACCTATATCCAGAGACAACACTTCTTTAAAAATAGTAAATACTACAACTGTGTAGATATTTATCATCAAACTAAGAACTTAGAAGCTTACAGATATCTACCCACCAAAATAAGTAAGCAAATAGTCAGGAGAGTGGCAGAAGTTTGGAAAAGTTGGTTAGCAGGATTAAAAGACTGGTCGAGACATCCTGAAAAATATTTAGGTAAACCTAGAATTCCTAGATATAAGCATAAAGAACGTGGTAGAAACGTTGTTATTTATCCCTGTGATGCTGTATCAAAACCAGCACTCAGAAAAGGAATAATCAAACTTTCTCAATCTGATATTCAATTCCCTAGCTCAGTAAAAAATCTCGACCAGGTAAGAATAGTTCCAAAAATAGACCATTATGTAATTGAAGTCGTTTACACAGTAGATGACATATCTTTATCTACAGGTAAATACATTGCTTCTGTAGACCTGGGTTTAAACAATTTGATGGCTGTAACATCCAATCATCCCGGTATAAAGCCGTTTTTGATTAATGGTAGACCATTGAAGAGCATAAACCAGTTTTTCAATAAACGAGTGGCTTCTTCTCAATCACTCTCAGCAATCAAACAGGTCAAACAGCTAAATAGTAAGCGAGATAGAAGGATTGATAACTATCTTCATACTGTAAGTCGTAGAGTTATTGATTGGTGTAAGTTGAATGATATTTCTCAAATGGTGATTGGTAATAATCAAGGTTGGAAGCAGAACATAAATATAGGTAAGTCTAACAATCAGCAATTTACCAAAATACCTCATGCCAAACTAATTCATCTACTTACTTACAAAGCAAAGCTTGTAGGTATATCCGTAATTGTTACTGAAGAAAGCTATACTTCCAAAGCAAGTGCTCTAGATGCTGATAAACTACCTGTTTATAATTCTAAATCAAAACTGATACCTGTATTTAGCGGCAAAAGGGTTAAACGCGGTTTATATAGAACAGGTGCGGGTAAAACAATTAATGCTGACATCAACGGAAGTTTAAATATTGCTCGAAAAGTAATCCCAAACTTTATGGATGGGATAGAGGGATTGCCGTTTATCCCTGTAGTTTTAGACCTTTGGGCTAAGATTACTAACGTAAATGTCTAGACATGGGTATCTTTGTCCAGATTTTTACGAACGGTTCTCAATTATTTCACCTAAATTTCTATTATTCTTACAATTCCCATCAAGGGGTTAAATTTAACTTCTCTAAATAACCCAAAATTTTAAATTCATATATTCCTTCGTAAAAGGGAAATTAGTTGATTTAGTTTATTTATAAGTAGATAAGGAGAAAATGGATATTATTAGCAAAAATCTATAAAAATTTTGTATCCATAATTTGTAATATTAAATTTACAAAAGTTTAAATTTTTGAATAATCAAAAAATATTCCTGTTTAAGTACGAGATTACAAGCTATTTCGATGTAATATGATTTTTTACAATCTGTAGATCCGTATAATTTTTTGAGTAATAATAGGTTAATAGCTAGCTAAAATCTACTTATTAACCTCTTTTTAAGAGGATGGATGTATTACAAGCCTTGAGAAGTCGATATTTTTCCAACCTTTAATATTAATTTTTGTAAAAATAGAAGTAATTAAAGCTACATTAAATAATTATTTGTCTTGTATGTTTAACAATTGCTCTTGCTTATAGTTAACATCGAACCTCTAAAACTCAATCCTCTTCATAAGTTCTCAAATTAAAGTTATTTATATGTTTGAATCACAAATTGAAAATTTAGATAGTAAGAATATATACGAGCACAAAGAAAATATACATAAAGTCCACATTACTAAAAATGGAAGACAGCTTTACTACGAAGAAGTACTAGATTTTTGGCAAAATAATCAAACCTTCCGCTCATTTTTCATCTCATTGTTAGCACAAACACCATTTTCAGCCTTTCGATGGGAAACTCCTGCGATGGCACAGTCTACTGTTAATCGTTTATTTGAGTTTGTGTTGATTGATAGTCCTCAATTGACAGATATATCTGACCCGAATGCTTTTTCTGGTTATTTTAAAAATCTTACACAAAGAGAAGAAAGTATATTAACAATAGCAAATCTTGGGAAAGATGCTTTTTTAGTTATACCCGTCCCTGATACTCTTTCTAATAGTCCTTCACCTAGATATGCTCATCTTGCAGCCTTTTCTCGTCAAGCATCAGAGTCTCAAAATCACGCTTTATGGAAAGCAGTTGGGGAGACATTAGAAAAAAGACTGGGAGAAAAACCTATCTGGTTAAATACTGCGGGTGCAGGGGTTCCGTGGCTTCATGTTAGATTAGACTCTCGACCTAAGTATTATAGATTTCAGTCCTATAGAGTCTCAGCTTGAAATTTTAAACTTTGATATTCATATGTAGAATTAATTTTGAATTTTGAATTCTCTTGGTGCGCGTTCCCTAGCGCTTTTAAAAAGCGCGGGGTCGCACCGCTTTTAAATTTTGAATTGGAGTTTAGCGACTGACGTTCTGCTTCTGAGAAGAGAGGAGCAGCAAAATAAATTAGCATTTCACTTGGCTTTGATTACTACTCATTTTCTTTCTATTAAAAGATTCCAACCTAGACTTTATCTACTTTTGCAATCAGAAAATATAATTTTTTGTATTTGGTAATACCTTTCCTTAACCAAATAACAATTGAATTTTCACCCCTTTATGTTAATTAGTACATACATATAGGAATCCTAATTGATTTTTATTGACTTATTCTGGACTTACCCATGAAAATCTAGTGGTTTAACAAGGAATCCCTGTGCTTTCTTGATTCCCTCTGTTTACCCTTACCAGTTAATGCTGGGTTGATGGAGTAGTAGGTACTATAATTTTTATTCCTCTTTCCCTAACTCAAAAAATAATGTCATTAATCAAGCCACATTCCTATATATAAGTTTAGATGTACTAATTAAACATACTAAAAAGCAGTAGATTTAATAAATATTAAGTTCTATGAAATCTGAATCATCACAAAATCTTTCTCGTCGCCGTTTTTTAGTAAATTCTGCCTTGAGTGCGGCTGGTATTGTCACTACCAATCTACTATCCAAATCAGCCTTTGCTGAAGCCCCAGGTATTATTACCTCTGATAAAATGCGCCCGAAAATACCCTATGGTGTAGCTAGTGGAGATATTAATAATAACGGAGCTGTAATTTGGAGTCGGAGCGATCGCCCTTCCCGGATGATTGTAGAATATGCGAATAATCAGTCTTTTCGGAATGCTCAGCGTGTAGTGTGTTCTGCGACATTAGATATAGACGATTTTACTGGACGGGTTTATCTAGATGAGTTACCGCCAAATCAACAGATATTCTATCGGGTGATATTTCAGGATTTAGCAAATACTAATACTTATAGTGCTCCGGTTAATGGTATTTTTCGTACTCCTCCTAGTAGCAAAGGAGATATTTTCTTTGCTTGGTCGGGAGATACTGCCGGTCAAGGGTGGGGTATTAACAAGGACTTTGGAGGGATGAAAATTTATGAGACTATTCGTCAACTCAAACCTAACTTTTTCATTCATTCCGGAGATTATATTTACGCTGATGGGGTAATTGAATCTGAGGTGAAATTAGATGACGGTAGCATTTGGAGGAATGTTACTACTCCTGAGAAGTCAAAGGTTGCTGAAACTCTCAAAGAGTTTCGCGGTAACTATATATATAATTTAATGGACGAAAATGTGCGTCGCTTCAATGCAGAAGTTCCTCAGTTGGTACAGTGGGATGATCATGAGGTGACAAATAATTGGTATCCCACAGAAATGCTCTTAGAAGATGAGCGTTACCAAGTCAAAAGTGTGGCTTTGCTGGCAGCCAGAGCAAAAAGAGCATTTTTGGAATATACACCCATACATTACAATTCTCAAGACCCGGAAAGAATTTATCGTGCTTTTAATTATGGTTCGGGTTTGGAAGTTTTCATGTTAGATAAGCGCAGCTATCGAAGTGCTAATACAGGAAATCGTCAGGAAAGTGCGAGTGAGGAAACGGTATTTTTAGGTAGTCCTCAAATACGCTGGTTGAAGAATAAATTACTCCAATCTAAAGCCACTTGGAAAGTGATTGCTAGTGATATGCCGATTGGATTAATAGTTAGGGATGGTAAAGATAAATTTGAGAATGCTGCAAATGGTGATGGGAAAGCTTTAGGAAGAGAATTAGAAATTGCCGATTTACTCAGTTTTATTAAACAGAAAAATATCCGGAATGTAGTTTGGTTAACTGCTGACGTACATTATGCTGCAGCTCATTATTATCATCCAAATAAAGCACAGTTTACGGAGTTTAAGCCTTTTTGGGAGTTTGTTGCAGGACCCCTTAACTCTGGAACATTTGGACCCAATGAGCTTGATAATACTTTTGGACCGGAAGTGAAATTTCAAAGTGTTTCATCCCAAACCAAACCAAATAGTTCCCCTAAAGCTGGTTTACAATTTTTTGGAACCGTGAAAATTGATGCTCAAACAGAAAAAATGACCGTAGCTTTAAATAATTTGGCAGGTAAAACATTGTATAGCGTCGATTTATCGCCGGAAATTTAGTTATATCGTTTATAAAAACGCATTTGAGCGAATAAAGATAATAATTGAGTAATTAATCAATTATTTTGCTTCTTGCTCTTATTTTCTCAAGCCTTTGCTTAATAGGACTTACGCACTCGTGAAGAAAAATAAGGCTTTGAGATTGCTAGTCTACGACAACCCTTTCAGGGAATCCTAGGTTTACAATGACGCAATTCCGTTATTTTTGTGTAAGTCCTGGTTAATATAGAACGGTGGTGTTATGTGTAGTGTAATTTTTTGTTTCTTAACAATAATTTATTCCAAATTGCCATAGAAATATTTTTTAATACTCAGGAAATTAAAGCATCAGCTAATAGTTAAAAGCCACTATTTAACAGCTAAAAACTAAAAGCTAATAGCTCAAATACCTTAACGAGGACGACCAATAGTTGTAACATATAAGACAACCTCGGATGCTGGTATCCCTAACAATTCATTTACTTGGTCATCAAAAAAACCACCTATACCGCTAACCCCTAAATTTAAATTGATAGCAGCTAGATTTATTCGTTGTCCTAAATGTCCTGCGTCCATATGCAGATAGCGATAAACGCGATCGCCGTATTGAGCGATGGCTGACTTGAGGTCTGTGGTGTGGAATAACACAGCAGCAGCATCTCTACCTAAATCTTGTCCCAAGCAAAGAAAATGCAGTTCTCGACGGAAATTTTTGAACCTGATTTGTCTTAATTCCTGGGCTTTGGGAGCATAATAATAGCATCCTGACTCTAACCCTTTAACTCCAGAGACAGCAATAAAGGTTTCAATTAAATCTAAATCGCAATAGTCTGGAGAGTTATCCAAACCTTGGTCAATATAGTTTTGGGGCTGATATGTAAAATCAAGTAGTGCCTTGAGTTCATCAAAAGTCAGACTATCACCACTATAAGCGCGGGTAGAACGGCGTTTGATGATGGTACTTTCTAAATCTGAAAGTTGATCTCCCCAATAAATAGGTGTAGTTATAGTAGAATTTTTTTGGCAAAAGGGGAAATTATACTTATCCTCTATGGACTTTTCTTGCTGAACCTCAGGTAAATTTAGCTTACCGGTAGTACCTGGCAGAATTTGAGTAGCTTGATGAAAATAACTTAATAGTTCTCCGTCAGGAATCTGGGGGTAATTAGTTTCAGTCGCAGCAGGTAATGAAGTCCTACCCTTGGGTAAATTTTGTTTTATATCTAATAAATCCGCAAGAGGTAAAACAGCGATCGCACCCTCTTGAGTAGAATCAATATAAAGCAGTTCGTTAACAGCTTCATCTACAAAACCAGTAATTAAATGGGGACGATAATCATTAATCGCACTGGCTAATTCGACATTACCTATTAAATGTCCAGAGTCAAGAAATATACGACGGTAAGCTCTGTCTTCATAACGCCAAGAAGAGCGATAGAAAACCGCAGTAATCACAATTGCTAACTGGGTATCTTCTAAAGCTGGATTCCACAAACAGGCTTCTTGTAGAGATTTCCAGACATCGCTTTCCCAATAATGCTTCAAGGAATGTTCCCGACACTGGTAGCTATATAATCCAGGAGGTAAAAGCTTAGTTCCACGAGAAATTAAGTATACTTCCGCAGGATATAATCCCCCAGCACTAGGTGCAGCTCTTAGATATACTGCACTACCCATAGAAGGCATTCTGGCAGTTATTCCATAGCTACAGTAAAGCAGACCAGATAATCTTTTCCACCAGTTATCAACTGGTGCGTCAACAGAGGTCTGTGCTGTTTCTTGAATGTAAGGCTTAAGATCGAAATCTGAACCAATCTTGTAATCTTTAAACGGTACCGGTTGTTTAGACCAGTCTAAACCCTGACTCTTATTGGAAATAGTGTCAGGGTCGTATTTAGTCCGTTCATGGTAGTGTTGAGCAATAGAATGGCGTAATTCGGGCATAACAGTTTAAAGACGCTGCTGGTACATATCTTGGCATTCATTAGCCCCATCATTTCGTCTTAATTAGTACAAACTTGTAAATAAAGTGTTGTCTAATCACAAAATAATGCTTGAATAGTGCTTGAAATCAGATTCTCAACCTAGCCATTGTCACAGAGATAAAATCGGAAGTAATTGTACTTTAGATATAAATTTAAACTATCAATCTACCTAAGGGAGCTAGTTTCACAGAAAATTAAGGTAAGGAAGACGAATAAGATTCGGGTGTTATCTCCCGTCAAGTGGTAAATATTTGCCTATATATTTGTTAATTATTTATTAAAAATTACTTCGATGACACCAGGGTATTAGATTAAGAATTAATAAATTAAGATTTCATAAACTAAGACTTGATAAACAAGATAGAAATTTACCATTGTGTAAACTAAGATGGAAAGGTAAGAAAGTTACCAAAGGCACCGATAGTCCTAAAAGTTTTGTCAGGGGTTTTGGTGGTGTAGAGGCTGACAAGACCAAAGTTCTGACGCTCTGTGTTACTACCAATCAATTTCTTGACGAGAAAATTTTCAGAAAGAAATCCTTTCGTAGTATTGGATTTACAAGCATCATTAGCGATATTATTTAAGTCTTTTAATATTTTTACATCCGGTACATCTTGCTTATTACACAGAGAATTTTGTACTTGATCGGCAATTTTTGCAGAAGCATAATTTTCATAATCCTTCGATTGAGGATTAGTAAAGAACATTACACCAGTAAAAATAATTAAGGCTACTGCACTTGTTTTCATATTTGATATTTTGTTGATTTTTTTTGCAACATCACTGCTTATACACATTTAAATAGTGATGTGGGAATAACTACAAGGGTAGTAGCAATAATTTCGGAATGTTTGTTTTTTTATTTGATACTCCGGGAAACCTATTGTAACCAGGTCTGGCTTTACTAGCGATCGCAAATTCTAGTTAGACAGAATTGATTACACAATGTCATACCAATTCTTTATGAAGCTGCGCTAAATAAAGCTTCAAGAATAAAATTGTAAGATGTTAAAGAAGCAATCATTTCTGGAGTAATAGTTTTCAATACTTCAGCTAACTTTTGGCGTAGTTGGTCAAGATTATTACAATTCTCCCATTGAAGTTTACTCTTAAGAAACTCCCAAAATCTTTCAATAGGATTTAATTCGGGAGAATGAGGAGGTTGAAAAATTGGTATAATATTTTCCGGGCAATCAAGAGTTTTGATTGTGTGAAATGAACCTTGGTCAAATTGAATAACTGCAACTGATTCACCAATATCATCTGAGAGTAACTCTAGAAATTTTTGGAAACAATCACCGTCAAGATGAGAGAACTCGTAGAAGAAACTGTAACCAGTTAGAGGCTCTACCACACCATACAAGTAAAAATTATCACGTTTCCATTGGTTCAAACCAACTGGTTTTACTCCTGGATTGGTAATTAATCGTCCTGGGATTGTCTTTAGCCCTAAGCGGGTTTCATCCTGACACATATACCTAAGCTGCTCACCTGCTCCAAATTCTTCTTGTAAGAAGTTCAGTGCTAGAGGCAGTTTTTTTTTTAAATGAGATTCGCTTTCTGGGTGTTGTTTGCGACTCTTTGGACGAGGAACTTTAAGTTTAGCTCCTAGTTTATACTTAACTAGTTGGTATACTGTTTTATAAGCAATATTGATTCCTAATTCCTGCTTCAGCCATTGTTGAATTTGACTGTAACTTTGGAACCCTTGAGGTTGAGACAATTGTTGTTTTAAAAGCTCTAAATTCTCTCCACTAACTGCCGCTTCTTTTCCGGGTGCTTGTTTTACCTCTAACAAGCCTTTGTATCCTCCATCCTTATATTTTCTTATCCAGCGAGTAATTGTTGATTCATCTCTTCCTAAGTGTCTGGCGAGCGATGGTGCAAAGCACCCGCCATAGGCGATCGCCTTGTTGTTACCTGTGTAGTTTTTAATAAGTAAAGCATCTGTAATCGCTCTTTGCTGTTAGCTTCTATGGCGTATTTCAAAGCTTTACGCAAAGTTTCAACACTTTCTTTGATTTCAACCTCTAATTTCAGACCCATTATTTCTGCACTATCTACACCCTTATGAATAATTTAGCGCAGCTTCATACAGAAATGGTATCAGTTACTATGCTCCAATTCAAAATGATTAATACAAAATATCCCCTTAGGGGGAAATGCTCAAAATAGATCTTCAGCCGAAGTAAAGTTTAAAAATCTCGTGGAGTTGGGAGTATTTTTAGGTTTTGCTGTAATTTTAACTGTTTTACTCGTGCTTGTAGATGTGTCTCAAATTTTTTATTTGGAGATACATGTATTTATTACTTTTAGTAATATCGGGTATTCATAGAGCGTTATTTTTTATGATGACTCACTTAAGTAAAATTATTATATTTTAATAAGATGGAATGAATAGCTTTTATATAGAGAGGGGGGAATAAATATGAAACAGTGGTATGAAGAATTATTTGAAAATTACGCAATTAACTACGATAAAGAAAGTTTTACTCAAGGAACTATTGGAGAGTGCGACTTTATTGAAAAGGAAATTGAATATAACAAAGAGGCAAAAATTCTTGATATCGGCTGTGGGACTGGTAGACATTCTATTGAATTAGCCAAAAGAGGATATAAGGTTGTTGGGATTGATTTATCTGAATCTATGTTAGAACGGGCAAAGCAAAAAGCAGCAGAACAAAATCTACAAATAAAATTTGAAAAACATGATGCAAGAGAAATTCCTTATTTATATCAATTTGATTTGGTAATTATGCTATGTGAAGGTGGTTTTTCTTTAATGGAAACGGATCAAATGAATTTTCAAATTTTGCAGAATGCTGCTAATGCTTTAAAACCAAAGGGAAAATTCATCTTTACTACCTTGAATGGTTTATTTCCTCTATTTAATTCTGTTAAAGAATTCCTCAATTCAGAAGTAAAATCTGGAAATGCGACATACGATAATCATTCATTCGACTTAATGACTTTTCGAGATATTAATAAAATATATATAGAAGATGATTTGGGAAATAAAAAAGAAATTCAATGCGCTGAAAGATATTATGTACCATCGGAAATAACTTGGCTATTAAAAACACTGAATTTTCAAACTATTGATATTTTTGGTGCAAAACTTGGTGCTTTTAGTCGAGCCGACAAATTATCAACTGAAGATTATGAAATGCTAGTAATCGCGGGAAAACAGTGAAATAAAAATGGCTCTCCCAGAGTCACGATGATAAATTAATAATAAGAATAGGCTGAAATAGCTTATGTATAAGAATTTGAATAAGATAAAATTGAATATTTAATAAATATATACTTTTTTAGTCTGGATTCCCGTCTGTATAGTAATTAAAGCTGTTATTAAGTATTAATTTCGAGGAACATCTGAAAAAATCAAAATACCCTGTTCATATCAGCGAACAGGGTAAATACATTGAGTCATATCATCAAGGGAAAACTAGCGATAATCCTCTCGCTGAATATCTCTTAATCTTGCAGCATCTCTCATACCGTAATCGGAACGAGTAAACCTGTTGAGCTGAGTTTCAAAAAACTCGCGATTTGCTTTTAAATGCTCAATATTCTCATCATCTAAAGGATATAAAAGTGCAGTTCTTAAAGCTTGAATAACAGCTGAAGTTACATTGTACATGGAACGTTGAAAAGTAATTCCCAACTGAATCAACATATCATCTGTTCCGCGACAATATTGTTGATAGTAATCCACTAAATATTGAGGCAGAAAATGTAACATATCCTGCATTAATAGTGTGGGTGGAATTCCAGCTGTACCTACAGGAAATACATCAGCGTAAAGAATTCCATAGTGAAAGTCTTTTTGCTCAGAAGGAACTTGCTTTGCTTGAGCATTGTAAGACTTTGTCCCTCGGAAAGGAGAAGTACGATAAAAAATTGCTTCTACATAAGGTAATGCAGCTTCATATAACCATGTGAAACCTTTTGATTTGGGAATTACCTCGTAACACTCATCTCCCACATAAACATGATGATAAATTGGACGACCGGCAATTGCAAAGATACCATTTACCAAGAAATCCATTGCTTCAGGTACAGTGGTTAGCGTTCCTTCGTCATACATATCTGACATTTCAAAGAAAACTGGAGCCATTACTTCCCAAAATAAACCCAAATTGGAATAGTAAGAAGCTTGACGACACTGTTCTATAAACATATCTGGAAACAGTTTATAGAGCAATTGCATCCCAGGATTACCTTTAAAATAAGCCTTTATTGCCCTATCTGCATTTTCCCTATATTCTTCTGTATCTAAATATTCATCAAACTTACCAAAACCCATATCTTTACCATGCCAAAGCATAGCTCTCATACAGGCTTCTGCAAATTCCATGTTAATTCTGTCATGAAATAAATGATGCCATAACTTTGGTCTCTTACCGGTTTCACCTTTCTCAATAAATTCCAAAAGTTCAGGATGTGCGATCGCTTCACCGCGCCAAACTCTTAAATCGGCATCATCTCCTGCATAATGGTTGTGTCTTTCTAAATATTCTTTAGGTAGGAAATATTTAAAAAAGGGAAGAGGATTTAAGAATACTCTTTCGGCAATATAAAGTAAATCACGCCAATAAAAATCCATTGGTACGGCATACGCTTTATAAATACCGATAATTTGCATTAAATTATCTGGGGTATCCGGTAACATTGAACCACCACTTTCTAAGCGGTGAATCACTTCTGCAAATTCATGATTTGATGGTGGTAATTTTGCTGTTTTTTTGTCAGGTGTTTGTACCATTTTAATTCTTATTCTTCCATCTTCTTGTTAAACATTTCTGCTCGATAGATTCTACTCAAAAAGTTGTGTGCAAAAAAAAGCACTCAAAAAGACCAGGAATACTTATAAATTATTTAGAGCGACTTGTGGAGTTATATTTTTTTCAATAACAGGAACATTTGCAACCATCGCAGTCGTAGAAGGTTCGCTCCAACGCACCAACCAAGTAGGTTGTATCCCCAAGAATATAATCAAACCTGCTAAAATCAGAGCGGGCATTTTTTCATGCCAAAGAACTTTTGGATAGTAAGCTAAGTTATTGTACAGTTTGCCAAAACAGGTACGGTTGAGCAAAATTACGAAGTAAACTGCCGTTAGACCGGTAGCTACCACACATAATAATGTTTGAATGGGAAAGATAGGAAAACTACCTTGAAACGCCAGGAATTCCGCAACAAAGCCTGTCATACCAGGAATACCAGCACTAGCCATACCACCTAAAACAAGTAGAGCACTAATTAATGGTAAACCCCTGATCGGACTCATTAAACCATTAAGCTTATCTAACTCACGAGTTCCAACCTTGGCTTCTACAACCCCCACTAGATGGAAAAGAATTGCTAAAATTATACCGTGGCTGAACATCTGAGAAACTGCACCAACCAAGGCTAAAGGTGTACTGGCTGCTGCTGCTAGAAGTATGTACCCCATATGACCAATAGAACTATAAGCCACCATCCGCTTAATATCTTTCTGAGCGATCGCTGTTACAGCTCCATAAACAGCGCTGACTGCTCCCCAAATCGCTAAAGTCGGTGCGATCGCGCTCCAAGCTTCTGGAAATAAGCCCAGTCCAAATCTTAAAACACCATAGGTTCCCAGTTTAGCTAATACTCCACCCAGAAGAATTGCTACAGGTGTATTTGCTTCTACATAGGCATCTGGTAACCATGTATGTAGAGGTACTAATGGTATTTTGATACCAAAGCCTATAACTATACCCGTTAGTAAAATGATTTGTAGAGTCGCCGATAAATTTCCAGTAGAGATAACATCATAATTAAAACTAGAGGAGCCAGATAACCAAACTATACCTAAGAAGGTTGCTAAAATTAAAGCGCTAGAAAAAGCAGTATAAATAAGGAATTTCATACCTGCATAATTTCGTTTATCCCCTCCCCAAATTGAAATCAGTAGATAAAACGGAATTAATTCTAGTTCATAAAATAGGAAAAATAGTAGTAAATTCTGCGCAGCAAATGCACCTGCGACACCACCACTTACGAATAGAATCAGAGAATAAAAAAGTCGAGGACGTTCGGTTTCTTTGTTACTACTGTAAATAGCAATCCAGGTCAAAAAGCTATTTAAAAACAACATTAATATTGAAATTCCATCAATTCCTAATTGATAGTTTAAACCAATATTTTCATTCCAAGGTAGATATTCCTGTAACTGGATACTAGAACTAGTAATATCAAATTTGAATAGTAAAAATAGATTCCAAATAAAAGTAATTATCGCGACAAATCCAGCACCCAAACGAACTCTACTAGCAGGAATATTACCAGGTAGTAAAGCAATTATCATCGCTCCCAAAATGGGTATCCAAATTAAAGCACTTATCATTTTTTTTAATTGATGGTTATTAGTTATTGGTTATTAGTTATTAGTTATTGGTTAATAGTTGATGATTATTGGTATCTAAAACTCACCACTCACCACTCACCACTCACCACTTACTATTTACTCCTTACAACTCAGCCCTAAAGAACTATTTCTAAAAACCGAGTTCCCCAATACTGCCAAGTCACAAACATTCCTAAAACACCTACACCCAGCAAAACAACCAACATATAAAATTGAGTTTGTCCATTATTGCTATACTTTAAACCTTCACCACCACCAAGGGATACCAAACCAACTAAATTAACGATTCCATCAACTACAAAGCGGTCAACCATATCTGTTAATTTAGAAAGTAAGTCAACACCTAAAACAATACTCATTCTATATAGTTTCGGTGTATAAAAATCATAGGCAATCAAATCTTGCAAACTCTTCCAAGGGAAGCGTACAGGTTTAGGAATATTCCCTAAATAAATTACTCCCCCGACACTAAAACCAAAAATACTCGACCAAATTAATAAAAGTGCGACATCTTTATTCACACTTACCCAATCTGGTAAAAGAGATAAACTTTGTAAAATAATCGGCAAATGTAGCACAAAACCCAATAAAATCATCATTGGTAAAGTCATTTGCCAACTTACTTCCGGAGAGCGATCGCTCATGAGCTTGCGTTTACCACCCCAAACTAAACCAAATTCTCTACTTAAACTGATTGCCGTTAAAGCATTCACAGTTATAATTACCCCTACTAACCAAGGTTGGGTTGTCCATAACTCCGAAGCTAATTGTAGTAAAGCCCAAAAGCTACCCAAGGGAGGTAAGGCAATTAAACCAAAAAATCCTATGATATAAGCAATTCCAGATATCGGACGACGAGACCACAATCCTCCCAACAGAGTAATATCTTGAGTAATACTATTCCAGACGATAGTACCCGTACTCATCACTAACAAAGCTGCTGCACAAGCATGAGTGAGTACCAACAGCAAGGCTGATTCATCATGTTGCGTTCCTACTGCAATAAACACCAAACCCATATAGGAACTAACGGAATAGGACAAACAGCGTTTAATATCAACTTGGGCGATCGCAATCAAAGAACCACCCACCGCACTCAATGTTCCAACCGCCACCATTGCAGTGGAAGCTAATGGTGATAAACTAAAAACAGGCTGTAGTTTAATTAATACCCAAGCACCACTGGCTACCACCACCGAATTTCGTAAAATTGTACTGGGAATTGGTCCCTCCATCGCTTCATCTAACCATAAATGAAGGGGGAATTGGGCGCACTTACCCATGGGTCCGGCAATTAATGCTAAACATACTAACGATATCACTGTCGGGTCAACCTTCGCTGTAGCCGCCCATTCTGCCAAGTCACTATAATTCCAGGTTCCAGTTAAAGGATATATAGCCAATACCCCCATCAACAAAAACAGGTCTCCTACCCTTTTAGTTAAGAAAGCATCTCTAGCACCTGTGACTACCAAAGGCTGACTGAACCACAAACCTACTAACAAGTAAGTCCCTAGAGTCAGAACTTCTAGAATTACATAACTGAAAAATAGATTATTGCATAAAGCCAGAGCACATAAACCAGCCTCAAACAAACCCAACAGGGAATAAAATCTTCCCCATCCCCAATCCATCTCCATATAACCGATAGCGTAAATCTGAGCCAATAAATTCAACCCAGTAATTACAGTCATCGCTGCAAGGCTAATTGCAGATATTTCCAAATCGATGGATAATCTTAAACCAGCAGTTTCCAACCAAGGGATAAATACCTCAGAGGCTGGCTGATTCCAACTTACCGATAAAGCGATCGCGCTATGAACAAACGCCAAAAATGTCATTACCAAATTGACATAACCTGCTGGTCTTGGTCCGGTCTTATTAATAATTCCCGGTGACCAAGGAATAGCTAGAAGTCCGCCCATCAAAGCATATATAGGCACTAGCCAAACTGTTTCTAGCAGATATTGCACCATTTGTTTACCTCTAAAGAAAACAGCATAATAGGGAGCGGATCAATATCCATAACCGCTTTGGAAAAATAACACTTATAAATTCCAGTAATATTAATTTTTCTTATTGCATTTAAATATAGATTAACTTTATATGCTGCAAAAAGGAAGAATTTGGCTAGATAATTAAGCGATAATTAGTCTAATGAATTCTTATATATGAATTTTTGAATTACATATATAGATTTTCACTTATATTAAACTATTAATTCATTAAATGCTAAAAGTATTAGACAGCATGAAGATAGTTTTTTTACTGGCAATCAACATATAGTACCCACCACCTTCAGTATCCGAAAGAAATTCCATCACAATAATGGAAATATCCCCTTGAAGTTGTGGTGTATAACTGCGTTTAACTTCCTGTCGTGACACCGTAATATTAGGTATGTAAGCCCAATCTGGAGCTTTCACTACCATTTTTTGATTTACAGTCGCACACATACCATTAATAAATAATCGCTGTGGGTGCGATGATCCTAAAAGGGTCATGCGCAGCGATCGCTGGTATTGTGGACTGAAAAAAACCGAAAAAACAGTTAAAACATCTGTAGTTTACTTATAGGAATAAATTCATAAAAATAATCATATACGTCAGACTTTGATTGAGTTATCCCCATGTCCATATGCATCAATCCCCATTGCTCTAAACAAGAAAACTCTGACAATGAATTATTTTGTCACAACTGTGGCTCAGAGTTATTACTAAAAGGACGTTATAAAGTAATCAAACCACTGGGAAAAGGTGGATTTGGTGCAACTTATGAGGTAAGTGATTCCCGTCATAGTAAAACTAAGGTATTGAAGGTTCTCATTAATAATCAACCCAAAGCTGTAGAGCTATTTAAACGAGAAGCAGAAGTTCTAAAAATACTAGACCATCCTGGTATCCCCAGAGTAGAACAAAACGGTGATTTTATTTATTTAGTTAGAAATAGTCAGCAACCATTACATTGTCTGGTAATGGAGAAAGTTGAAGGAATGGACTTGTATAGTTACTTGAAGAGACGGGGTAATAATCCTATTGATGAAGACTCAGCAGTGCAATGGTTAAAAGAGATAGTTATTATTTTGCAACTAGTTCATGAGCAAAACTATTTCCATCGAGACATCAAACCACCAAATATTATGCTCAGAGCTATTTCCTGATGTGTGCAAAATTTTGGCTGTGATATCTGCTTAGCTGTCTGTACTTTGGGCAAAGTTAGCTACAATAAAATCAAAGACGTTTATGCCCAATTTTCTCAAACAAACCAGAAAGAAAATTAAAGCCAGAATTGGCGATCGCCATCTAAAGCACCAGGGTAAATTCCTTGTAAGCGTCGATAAGCAATACGATCGGAACCAAAAACTGGAATAGGTAAACGTGGTTCCTTCAGAGAACCATGATGAAGTAAAGTTAATTTTAGTGTTGTCTCCACTAAATCTTCAATTGATACCTGAATTCCTGCTTTATGAATTCTCAGACGTAAGGGAAGAGGTAAACCCATTTTCTCAGACTTTAACTCTGTTGTTACTAAGATTGCTTCGCGAGAAGATAAACGTAATGCTAAACCTTTTGTAGGTGCCTTGATAACTTTTTCCTCCAATTGTTGCTCCAAATTATAAAGTCGAGGAATTCCAGACTTATAACATTCAACTAAGATAAACTCAGAACCAATTGCTTTTCCCCATTCTTGCAAATGCAGAGCTTCCTTACCACATAAGCGTCCATCTCGATAAATTAAAACTCTCTTACCTCTTAGTTTTTCCCTGGGAATAAAATTCTCTAAAACTCTCTGTGGGATTTCTTCACCTTCAATCAAAGCATCTTCTAACTTATATCCACAAAATTCACCCATCCTACCATAAAATCGTAAACTAGCACAGGCATTCCTGCTTCCATTACTTCTTCTGTTAGAATTTCTAGAAACATCCAAACCAATAAAATAATCTGCAATTTGAAGTGGTTCGGCTAAAACAAAGGGTAAATTACCCAACTTTGCTAAAATTCCGGGAATGACTTGATGGAGAAGATATCTGGTTTGAACTTTTTCTAATGTGTCTTCATAAATAAATTGACTAGCAATTCCACGCTTGAGTAAGCGTGAAGAAATCAAAGAATATAGACTATTTCCTTGACTATCATCAACATTGCGATCGCCTTTTGGTAGAAATATCAGAATCACATCCGGTTCTCTTTCCATCAAGTCATCTATATTCTCTTCAACCTCTGCTCTAGATCCAGCACTAGTAATATCTTTTAAGTATAGTGATTTAATATTTTCTGGAGGAGTAATATTTTCAAAACCATACAGTCTCAAACGTTCTTCAACTTCTGTCAAGAAAGCTCGACTAACTTTAAATTCACCTATTTTCAAAGCAGCAATGGTGATTTTATCTAATGGATGACTATAATCTCCGTGACGACGATATACTCCACCTTTAGAAAGACCTGTAAGTATACTACTTTGAACTTCAGTTATATTGTTTCCAAACAGCAACCTAGTTTCTGAAAGTTTAAGTGATGGTTGCCAAAATAATTCTGGATAATTACTACTATTTATATTTTGTCCTAATCGAAATCCATAATCGGCTAAAATCGTTTCGGCTTCTCTCTTATACAGTTCTAAAAGTTCTTTTCTTTCCCTGTAAGGTACTTTCGCAGCCTTAAGTAAATCCCCGTATTTTACATCAAACTTAGCAGCTGTTTCAGATGTCACGCAAGGACGTAAAGCTGCCATTGCATAGTAAAACTGCTTTCTGTTCTTACCAAATTGTACAGCAACCACTGGTTGTTCATCTGGAGCTTCCTCTAGTGCTTGCTTACTAATTGCACCGGTTGCATTTTCTTTTAACTTTTCCCTGTATTCGCCAATATTACCAACAATTCCAGTAATAGTAGCAAAACTATTCCGTTCAATATCTCTAACTTTTAAACCAATTAAAAGCTCCTCGGGATTTTGTCTGTAGGGATTGTTTTCATAAAATTCAGCTAAATTACCTTGGTAGCTGAAATAACTCTCAATAGTAATTGTGAAAGCTGGGCAAAAATCACTTTTTATTTCTATACTTTCTCCCCAAAATTTTGCTTCGCGTTTTACTTCTACCAGACCCTTAGATAAAGCAACTGGAGATGAAAAAGGACGGTGAATTTTCAAGACTCTCACAATTAACTCAGCTAGTGCAGAAGATGTTAGCTGTGGTTTGCACACCCATTGAATTGTATAATCGCGATCGCCTATATCTTCTTTGAGTTCTTGACAAATTTCTGTAAGGGTTTCACTCCATTTTGTCTTATCTGGAATTACTTGATTAGGTTTAGCGAAAGCCCAGAAAAAGTTATCGTACCAGATTACAACTATATCGGTAAATTTCTTGCAAAAACGCCAACTTAAGCGATTACCAATTTCTCTATCCACTCCAGGAGAAAGTTGAAAACATATATTTTCAGGTTTAAAATTACGGTCAAAGAATACTATTGGTAAAATCTCACTTGAAGATATTTTACTAACATCAGATTTGGGATGTGTTGGAGTCGTAGTAAAATTCATACACTAACCTCTTTAATAGCAAATTTACAAATAGATTTAAAGGGACAAAAGCGGCATCCAACACCAGGATTTGGCGGGTATATACGTCTGAAATCACTAAAGCTATTTCGGTATCTTTGTAAATCTTTTTGGTGTTGTTTTGCAATTCGAGAAACTCTGATTTGAAAAGATTCTAAAGTTTCAGGTGTTGCTGTAATTACCTCTGATTGTTTTCCATTTTCTAGGTTATAAAAAGAAGCAACGGCTTTGTCTTCTGGATAAAGATATTTAGTAGCTAATAGATAAATATAAGCCTGCCTACGGTCAAAATCAGTTTTCCCAGTTTTAAAATCTAAAATATGCAGAGTTCCATCTTCTTCTGCGAAAATGCAGTCAATCGCCGCATATAAGTTAAATAGATAATCTCCTTGCTTAATTACAATTGGCTCTGGGAAATCTTCATCACCTCGATTTAACTTGATTATTTTCCTGCCTAAAAGTATCGGATTCTCAAGATAATTGCTTAAAATTTGAATTACTCTTTCTTGAACTAAATCTAACTCTTGATTTAATTTTAGAATCATTAATAATTGATTTAAAGGGTCTTTTTGCTCACCTATTGAAGAGTCTTGATGAAACTCGTAAACTCCTTTTTGTGCTAAGAGTCCTATACGTTGATGTATATTATCTTGGTCTAGGAGTGGAGCAACTAAAGGTTCTCTTTTTCTTGCCTTAAAAAAACCTCTTTTCATATCACAATGCAAATACTCAAGTCCTACTGGTGGAGAGTGTAAAGATAATAGATTATAACTAACAAAATCCCAAATTTTTTCCATCTTATAAATTTAACTTCAAAAATATTTTGTAAATTAGAAATATTCTAAATATTCTAAATATTCTAAATTATTTACCAAAAATTATTTATTCAGAATTAGTCAGAATGTCATAAATTGTCTAATTTATTTTAGTGGACTTAGATATCCTGACTTAATTTGCTAATTCAAAAGTATGCAAAATTTCTAACATTTACTCAGCAGTATTTAATCATAAGCATTTACTTGTAGCATTTTCCAAGCAGATGAATTACACCTAATTTTTTCTTCTACTTGTACTAAAAGAACATAAATTTTAAACCGCACCTTATTAGACTGGTAAACGCTATAACTGTTTATTTCGACTTGAATTTTGAACTTCCTCCAAAAAAACTGCTAATGGTCTACCAACCAAAAACATAATTGCTTCTGGGAATATACTTTTTTAATTCATCAGAGTAGAAATTTTTACTAGTATGGACTATATTGTTCATGTTGCCCAAGTTGACCAATATAATCAACACAAATATTACTTAACCTAACCAGGGCTTACGCAAGAGCAACGTAATTCTGTCATTACGAGTGATAGCGACGTATAAGCTCTGTCGAGCACGCGAACGCGTTTGCATAGCATAACGTAGTTAACCCATAAGTTAACCCATAGTTCTTGAGATTGCTTCCCTACTCTCCGTGACCGTCGCTTCGGACAAATCTTCGTTGTGTAAGTCCTGCTAACTAATAAAGTCAAGGTAGAGTATGATTCTTGAATTAAAAGGAAAAAACTATGAGTCAGACTTTTGGTAAACTCATTCGTCAAGATCGTAAGCACAAGGAATACAGTTAGCGCGAACTAGCTAAATTGGTGGGAGTAAACTGGATATAGAGATTTTGGAAAATCCTCAAACACTTTTAGGAGAGGATATTTTACCTGGGTTTGTTTTGGATTTGAAGTTTATTTAGTGAAGAATTAAGTAGGTCAGGGGAAATAAATCAAACTATGTAACATAATGTAAATTCAATCAAAAAGGTTGATTTAGCTTGAATTAGAGAGTGTTTACAAAAATAAATATAGTTATGTTTTTAAAAACCGACTTACTTAAATGCAGGACTTACGCAACCGGCACATTGCGATCGCCATTTAGTAGTATTTTTGTATTAGAAAGATTAGTTACTGAAATTAGCCCTTTTGAGAATTGTTAATAGTAATGAGTATAGTAAATTCCGGGTATTAATTTTATGGGAGAATAAATAGAGGGTGCATTAAAAAATAGTTAACAATGAAATTTACTAAACTTAATTACTGCCAATATCTATTAAGTAGTCAAATTAACTATACAATGACTAATTTAGCAGAACATCTGGAAAATATTAGTCATGATAAGATTAATTATTATTTGAAAAATGAAAAATTAACTCCTCGTCTGCTGTGGGATAATGTGAAAGATTTAATTTTGGTTGATGAGGATGCTTATATTATATTTGATGATACAGTTTTAGACAAAAGATTCTCCTCTGAGATGGAGATAGTAAGAAGACAATATAGTGGTAATGAACATGGTGTCGTTAAGGGGATAGGAATAGTAAATTGTATATATGTTAATCCTAAGACACTACAATTCTGGGTAATAGATTATCGTATTTTTGACCCAGAAAATGATGGTTTAACTAAGGTTGACCATGTTAAAAATATGCTTGTAAGTCTTGTATATCAAAGAAATTTGCCCTTTGAGACAGTTTTAATGGATACATGGTATGCAGTAAACAAGTTAATGCTTTATATCGATAGTTTAGATAAAATTTATTATTGTCCTTTAAAAAGTAATCGTTTAGTTGATGATAGTTTTGGTAAGGAAAAGTATAAAAATATAAAAAATTTGGAATGGGACGATGAAGATTTAGAAGATGGTAAAATATTAAAAGTCAAGGGTTTTCCTGGCAATAAAAAGGTGAAACTTTTCCGGGTTATTGTCTCTACCGACAGAACGGATTATGTCGCAACTAACGATTTATCTCAAAGTTCTGCGGATGTTGCACAACAGGTGTGTAAAATCCGTTGGAAAGTAGAGGAGTTTCATAGAGAAATAAAGCAATTAACTGGTATTGAATCATGTCAATGCCGCAAAGCTCGTCATCAAAGAAATCATATTGCTTGCGCTATGTTGGTTTGGCTTAGGCTGAAAAATTTAGCTTATAAAATAGGTCAAACTGTTTATCAAATCAAGCATAATTTACTTTCAAATTATCTAATCGAACAACTAAAACGTCCGGAAGTTGCTATGTCTATAGCTTAGTTTTTAGGCGCTCGGTGCGCTTCGCGCACCATCGCTTATGCCAGTTGCGTAAGTCCTGAAATGAATAAAAATAATATTTTTTTATATCTTTATAGGAAATATTATTACTTTTAATTTGATGTAATATCCAGTATAAAACTTGATGTACAAAGTAAAAAAATAATTTTTATTGACTAATTTTATTTATCAAATTTTTATTAATACGAAATAAATCTTGAAATAAAATACATGAAGATAGAAATAGAATAGGATATATTCATTCAGAGTATCTCAATTAACTATTTATAACTATTATTATGGGTTTTATTTTTTCCCTTCTAGTTACCCTAGTAACAACTCTTATTTATTTGAACTCTGGTAAATTAACTAATGAAAGAAATCGTTTAGCTGTACGTGCTGTTTCTGCATTGATTGGTGTTGTTGCATTAATTGCTTCTATTTCTAGAATGTTGGTTATTGTTCCTCCGGGTAATATTGGAGTCGCAAATCTATTTGGTAAAGTCTCTAATA
Organism: Mastigocoleus sp.; assembly: GCA_050042865.1. Classification (GTDB taxonomy): domain Bacteria; phylum Cyanobacteriota; class Cyanobacteriia; order Cyanobacteriales; family Nostocaceae; genus JBCCDM01. The sequence goes on along the minus strand of JBHJJE010000067.1, from coordinate 115,912 downwards.
ACACTGTTAATCCTGGTGTAAATCTAGTTAATCCTTTTGCTAAAGTTATTAATTTTTCTACTCGATTAAAGGATGTTAAAGAAAATGTAGATACAACTTCTCAAGAAGGTTTAAATCTTAATCTTGATGTCAGCTTACAATACAAACTCGACCCAAAACAAGCTGCAGAAGTTTATAAAACTATTGGAGTGCAGGAAACGCAATTGGTCATTTCTAGATTTCGCTCTACTATTCGCTCTATAACCGCTCAGTATTCTGCAAAAGCTATTTATTCTACTAAACGTCAAGAAGTTGCTGTTCAAATAAATAAACAACTTACCCAAGAATTATTACCTTTGGGTTTCGTAGTTGAAAAAGCTTTATTACGAAATATAAAAATGCCGGATACAATTCAAAAAGCAATTCAAGATAAGCTTAAAGCAGAACAAGAAAATCAACGGATGACATTCGTCTTAGAAAAGCAACGTCAAGAAGCCGAACGCAAACGTATTGAAGCTAAAGGTATTGCAGATTCTCAAAAAATCATATCTAATGGGTTGACAACTAAAATATTACAATTACGAACAATTGAAGCAACAGAAAAACTAGCTAAATCTCCCAACTCTAAAATTATTTTTGTTGGTTCTGATAAAGGTGGGATGCCTATTCTATTACAGGATACAGCAGCTATAAAACCTTAGAGTTTAAATTAACATTTTTCCTTATACTTCAGGATAAGCGATCGCGCTATTAACACAGATGAAATCATAAAGTTCGTAAACTTAGTCAATTGATTTTAAGCTTTGTCTTTTATTTCTAGATAAGATAACTGGAATTGCATTAACCGCTTTAACTAATATTATTACTAATTATCTTATCAGGGTGCTATGAATAACTTCCTTCAAAACTACAATCCCAATGATGTGGGTCAAATCAATGGTAATATCTTCGGTTTACCTTTTGATTACGAGTCTGCAAACTTAATTATCATACCCGTACCTTGGGAAGTAACGGTTTCCTATGGTGCAGGTACAGCAAATGCACCACAGCGAATTTTAGATGCATCTCCACAGTTAGATTTATTCGATTTTGATAATCCGAATGGATGGAAGCAGGGAATTTTTATGATGAAGATTCCCCAGGATATTTTAGATAAAAATAAATATTACCGTTCTCAAGCAGCGAAAGTTATTGAACGTTTGGAGCAAGGTAAATCATTAAATGAACCACCAAATTTAACACCTTTAATTGCGGAAATTAACCAAGTTTGTAAACAGGTAAATAAATGGTTATTTGATAAGTCGAGTAATGCAATTAAATCAGGTAAAAAAGTGGTAGTTATTGGAGGAGACCACTCTTCACCTCTAGGTTATTTACAAGCACTATCTACTCAGTATCAAGACTTTGGTATTTTACATATTGATGCTCATGCTGATTTACGTAACGCTTACGAAGGGTTTGAATTTTCCCACGCTTCAATTATGTACAACGCTATGAAAATACCGCAGATATCTAAACTATTACAAGTAGGTTTGCGGGATATTTGTGATCATGAAGTAGAAATAATTAATCAGTCTAATAATAGAATAATTGCTTATTACGACCCAATAATAAAACAAAAGCTCTATTCTGGAATTAATTGGATTGACTTATGTAAAGAAATTATTAATCATTTACCAGAATATGTATATATCAGTTTTGATATAGATGGTTTAGACCCCAAACTTTGTCCAAATACAGGTACCCCTGTTCCCGGTGGTTTGGAATTAGAACAAGCTTATTGTCTGATTCGAGAAGTGGTAAATAGCGGTAGGAAAATTATTGGTTTTGATATCTGTGAAGTCGGTAATGCAGAATGGGATGGTAATGTGGGAGCGCGAATAGTTTTGAAATTGGCGAATTTGATGAATTTATCCCAAAGTTAGCTCTACTATATTCATCTTGCAATAGCGTCTATACTCGCTAATATAGTGTCATCAACATCTGTCCCAAAAGGATTCCCAAAAGATATTTATCCAAGCTTTAGGGTTTCTATATGGCACAAGAAACAAAACTTTATACACCAGAAGAATATCTCGACTATGAGGTAAACTCTGAAGAACGCCATGAATATATTAATGGTGAGGTTATTTGTGTGGCTGGTGGAACTCCAAATCATAATCAAATTGCTCTTAATTTTAGTGGTAAAGATACAAGCAAATTAGAGTCATTGGTAGTTTAGAATCAATGAGAAATAATCCCATATATCTAAGTCTTAAATCTAAGTCTTAAATCTAAATTTTCAAATCGAGTCATATAAAATTCAAAATCCCTTAGTATCTGAATAATATATTTTTTAATACGGAGGAACGTGGAAGAAAGCGCAGAGGAAGGCAGATTTTTTTTACATATATATTGAATAATCCCAATATAAACCGACAAGGTATAACTTGATATTCGGAATATTTCTGATGTTTCGGATATAGAAAAAAGTGATCGCGCTTATTTTATTCTTATAAACCATTAGGGAAGAGAGAATTTTGAGTATAATGGAACACTATCCTAAATTAATTGGTCATTAACTGGACTTACGCAAGTTGCATCTTAATAATTAAGCATTTACCATCTATAGGCTGTGCCATATTCAAATTTTTCGTGTTAAATGTTGAATATTGCTAAAATATTCGACTCAATTGAATATAGCTTATTATCTATTTGTGGCATTATTTTTCTAGGAGTGAATGTGAATACAATTTTTCTGCGCAATAAAGCTTTTGGATTGTTAGGTTTAACATCTCTGTTATTACTGGGAACTACATCATCAGCGTTTGCACAATCCTCAGAAGGTGCAAAAAGTAATCAGTTATTCAATTATTCTGATATCTATGATATCGATGCAGGAACTGAAGTTGTAGAACCATTGGCTTTAACTAAGAACCAGATAAAAACAACAGATAGCTCTGTATTTTTTAAAACATCTGATGACTCGAAAAAAAATCAGTTAAATGTTTTTAAATTAACTCAAAGAGAAGTTAACAACCAAGAGTTTTCTAATAATCCTGTAATACCTCTTCCTGGAACGACTTCTACTTCATCTGCTAACCTTGGTGTAAAGCGGGATGCTCAAACATCACAGCAGCAAACTGAAAAAAGTAGTGAAGTCGCACAAGCTGATATTGGTTTGGGTAAAACGACTCGCGGTGGTTCTAGTTATATAGGTATCGCTGGTAATATAGGTCTGGGTGGCGATTCTGCTGTCGGTGATGGTAATTTTATGGTTATCAGCAAAGTTGGGCTAACGAGGAATATATCGGTAAGACCAGCTGCTGTGTTGGGTGATGACACAGTATTTTTGGTTCCTGTTACCTATGATTTTTCTTTGCTTAATACCAAAGACCCTTTCACTGAACCTTTGCCAATTGCACCCTATGTTGGTGCTGGTGCTGCGATTGAAACTGGTGATGATTCCGAGTTCTCTTTCTTGATTACTGGTGGTGTTGATGTACCTGTAGGTACTAAATTTACAGCTACAGCAGCTATAAATGCAGCATTTTTTGATGAGACAGATGTAGGTTTAATGGTTGGAATTGGTTACAACTTTAGTGGTCTTTAATACCTATATTTAAAATATATCGTCATTACCATTAATTACTGTCGAAAAATTCTTATTTAGAGTTATAAATGCGACAATAATTAAGGATTGGGGGAAAATCCCCCAATATAATTTTTTTCTAATTGTTTTTTCTAATTGTGTTAATCGATATTAAGACAGAAATTAGTTGGCAGAACTACATAAGTATTATTTGATTATTTAATTAAGTTGGATACTCTGTTGTGGGTATATATAAAGGCAGAATGAGCATCTAAGATGCTTTTGATCTAATCCTAAACACTGGTTAAGACATTTATTCAAAATTCTGCGGATAATTTTTATATATTACAAGTAACTACCAATGTACTATATATTAAAAATCAATAGTTCGATTCATTCATGGTCTGCTGCTTTACAGGAATAAGAGACTACGAAATTCTATAATCTGTTATTCAAGACGAATACAGGAGATACTAATACAGCATCTCCCATATTTTTGAAATACTACGTAATTTCTGAATATTCCAACTTGACTTAAAAAAATCAAAGAAATAGGATTGCTTTCGTCAGTTATCCAAAAGTTTTAATTAACTTATCTCAGATAAAACTAACTCAATCAAACGGAGAGGGAGGGATTCGAACCCTCGGTACGGCCTTACGATCCGTACAACAGATTAGCAATCTGCCGCTTTCAACCACTCAGCCACCTCTCCAGAGGTGTAACAGATATAGAATGTATCAGATAATTATCCTAAATGTCAACTGCTATTAGCCAAGAATATAAAAATAAACATTTATTCTATTTAGACTCTTGAGTGGGGGAAGGTCGGTCACCGCATTTTATAAGTGTCCCTGGAGATTTTCTCCAGGATTTAGGTACGTTTGCGCTAGCTTTTCCAAAGGAAAAAATTCGCTCCGTTCTGACACATTGAAGTAACGGTGACTAATGACCATTTATCTATAAAACTTGCGATCGCAGCCAAGCTATGGGCAAGCTGCGTAACTTTTGCCATTGTGGTACATAAGCACGCACAGAGAATACGTCGTAATTATTGCGTTCAATTTTTGCCAATATACCACTGTAATGAATTAATGCTGCCCATACAGGTAAACGAGCATCAGGGGATAAATAACTAATCCCTTTTTCTGCTAGAATATAAAATTCTCTGGCTCTGCGAATTTGAAAGCGCATTAATTCGCGCCAACGTTCGTCAACTACTCCATTAAATAAATCTTCTTCGGTGTAGTTAAATTTTGCCAAATCTTCCAAAGGAAGATAAATTCTTCCTCTCGTTGCATCTTCACCAACATCCCGGAGGATATTAGTAAGTTGATTGGCAATTCCCAAGGCTATTGCTTCTTGAGTGGGGATATAAGGCGGTTTATTACGGTTCCAAGGAGCAGTTTGACTGGAGGTGTCAACTCCCATTACTGCTGTGGACATCAAGCCAACAGTAGCAGCAACGCGATAGCAATAAAGATATAGCTCATCAAAGGTTTGATAGCGGTTACGATGTAAATCCATCCTTTGACCGTCTATCATATCCCTGTAGGGCTGAATATCCATAGGAAATTGCTTGATAGTATCGACTAGAGCTACGTCAAAATCCTCAACAGGATTCTCCGCAAAAATAGACTCTAATTGCTGCTCCCATAAATCCAAAGTTTCTGGAGTGGTAATAGCAGCAGCAGGACCATCTACTAACTCGTCAGTGCGACGACACCAAGCGTAAATTGCCCATATTGCTCGACGCTTTGCCAAGCTCATCAACATAGTGCCAAAATAAAAGGTTTTAGCATACTTCGCTGTGAGTTGCTGGCAAAGCTGGTAGGACTCATCGACAGAGACCGAAGTTTTCATGCATAGGGGATCAGGCAGTTGCAGCATTCGTTGCAGGCTGAGGGGTTTGCGATTGCAGGCTAGAGGGATTCACCTGTTGGTGTTTGGCGATCGCCTGCGCTGTCAGCTTACCAGAAAGTACGGCACCTTCCATGCTACCTAGAAATGGTTGCATGGTATAGCTCCCACTCAAGTAAAAGTTAGAGATAGGAGTTTTTTGTTCTGGACGGTGTTTTTGACGACCTGGTGTTGCTTTGTATACAGAACGTGGAGTTTTTACCACGTGGGATTTTAATAATTTGGCTGGATTCTCTCCCCCAAAGTGTTGAGGGAATAGTTTTTCCAACTCGGAAATTGTAACATCAACTATTTGAGATTCAGTTTTTCCAATCCATTCCTTGGCTGGGGCTATAATTAGCTCCAACATTGAACGGTCGGAATTAGAATATTCTTTACAAGTATTACTCATATCAGCATAAACGCTAAGTATGGGCGATCGCGAAAATAATAGTTGATCTATATCTGTTAATTTTCTGTCGAACCACAAGTGTATGTTAATTACTGGAACTCCTTCAAGACCATCCAACTTCTGGAAATATTCATATTTTTCCCAGGGTGAAGGCAACATCACCTTCAAAGGATCAACAGGTATTGCACTAACATATGCATCTGCTATCACGACTTCATCTGATGCACCATTAAGACCCCGTATAAGTAGACTCCTTACAGAATCATCAGGGTTGAGTAAAATCTCCTTAATCGGGGCATTCAAACGTACTTCGCCGCCACCAGCAGTAATATAATCTACCATAGGCTGGCACAAACGCTCAGTTGGCGAACCATCTAAGAAAGCCATCTTAGAGCCGTCTTTCTGCTGAAGGAAGCGTGATAGCGCTGTGAGTAGGACTGTAGCTGATATTTCGTCTGGGTTAATAAAGTTAAGAGATTTAGAAGCAGCAATAAAAATATCTTGCTGTACTTCATCTCCTACTCCCTGATGCTTCAACCATTCTGAAAAAGTATATTTATCGGTAGATTCAACGTATTTTTGTCCGCGCAGCATTGCTGGTACTAGACCTTTGGCTAGCTGGATTTTTTCACCCCAGCTAAGCATATCGTTATTTCGTAAAATCGCCGCTATACCATTCAATGGAGCTGGTAAGTCAGGAAAATCAAAGCGACTGTAGGTTCCAGGCTTTTCCGGTTGATTGAAGATCATAGTATGCTTTTTCCATTGCAGTCTATCTTCAATTCCTAGTTCTGCAAGTAACTGCAACATATTTGGATATGCTCCAAAAAACACGTGCAGTCCAGTTTCATACCAGTCACCTTCCGCATCTTTCCAAGCGGCAACTAAACCACCAAGTACATCTCTACTCTCTAAAACTATAGGAGTGTGACCTGCATCTATGAGATATTTTGCACAGGATAGCCCTGCTAGACCTGCTCCTGCGATCGCTACTCTCATGTAACCTTATTTCTCTCAATTTTTGATGTTTTATCGTTCTTATTATACTTTGCAATCCGTTACATTTTGCAATGTATAACAAGATTATCGGCTATTTTACGCCTTTGTCTCTGTAAGTGCCAGCAAATATCAGCAAATTATCATGCTTTTGGTACGGGTATAAAAAAGTATTTTAGTCTTCTGAAGTTCTTTTTCTACATCTATTTTGTCTTTTCAGGAATTGCTCATTAGTTAACCATTATTCGGGATAAGCTAAAAGCTTTATGTTGTGGTTGCTTGTCAAAGGCATACGTGAGGGTGTTTGTGTTGTTTCACCAACTGACAGTTGAATAAACGTCCTTAACCCGAACTGACGTTAGTTATTATTAGTTGGTAATAGTCCATTAGTGACAAGTTAAGCCTTAAAAATAAAAGTAGCGTAGATTGGGTAGAGCTTGAATGTTAACCAAATTTCCGACTAATATCGATTGTTCGCAAGTATCTCAATCCAACAGATATTTGACAATCTGGACTTCGCAATGCTCAAGAGGTGAACTGCCTTGATATTCAAAATGAAAGATTCAAAATATATTTAAATATTTGAGAATTTTAATATAGATTTTAAAGTATCTACCTAAAGATATATTTAGTCAAAATCTAGAGGTAAGATTTAAATTTAAGTGCAGGGACTTGGAAGTTCAAGTAAATATTAAGTTCAAACCTTTTTAGTATTTTTTTCTTTGATGGAAGTCAAATTTTAGAGTAGAAGTTGCATAATTATTTAAATATCGGAGTAAATAAAGCTTTAAATATTTGACTGTATTATTTCTCACAGAAAATTATTTTACTAAGGGATTATCTTACTTATTTTTTCATTTTTACATGACAAAAAAATTAAAAATATTATCTTCATTTTATCAATACATGTAATCTAAGATAGACGCACTTAAATATAATCACCAAGTACATTGCAAGCTTTATCAATAGCTATTTAAAGGACTTATAATCGTCATATATTTGAGTAATATTCTACTAACTAAATGAGAATTACTATTAATAGTTGGCAATGGAATTCTAGTAGCAATTATGACGTTAATTCACTGTTTTTCCAGTAAACACTCAAATCTTCTTAAATCTGTCTTAATCATAAATTCCGTATAATTGGGGTTATAATCACGAAAAATCTAAATTTTCGTCGATTTTCAATTGCAAGCCCAATAAGATTTATAATCAAATACTTGCATCAGTATTGTAATAATAAAAACTTATTATTTGTATTTTTAAGTATTATAACTGTTGTTTTATTAATATAAACAGTGGCGAATAGAAAAACACCTGCTCCAATGATAAAGAATTTAAATTGTAATGTAGGAAATTTATACAATTAATATCTAAAAGTCTTATTAATCGATCACTTTTTCTTCAGAAAGGATAAGATACTTTGACACGGGGATCGGTTAGAAATAAAACTTCTAACTATGGGAATAGTTTAATTCCCTGGTAAAGAATATATATTGAGATCTTGTTAACATCAGAATCTCTTTCTTTACAGGAAATAAAGTTGCATTTTTGTAATGCATAGATTGAATTAGTAATATATAATACATGTTTTTTCTTGGAATTATTTGGGCAACCTCTTGGTACAGTAACTTGGCAATTGCAAGTCAAGAAATGTCCCATAGTTTTACTCAAAATGTCTTGCAGATAGGAGTTTCTTCCCGGTTGAACTACTCAGCAACTAATGTGTTGTCCTATGTAGCTACAGCTAGGATAAAGTCCAATCTGTGGAGTGCAACTGTTTTACCTTCAAGGTTTTTGGATATAGATTGGGGAAACGAAAAGTCTTCATCAAAGCAGCCAGATTCAGAAAGTAAGTCTTCATTTAAGAATGCTAAAGGGAGCAAAAAATTCTGTTCTGTTTTTGAGCAGAATACATTAGATAATTTAAACTCACACAAGCAGAAAACTAAGACTATTTATCCTCAAGCAGTAAAAGCAAGGATTCAAAACCAGAATATTTTTTCAGGTTTATTTTTGCAGTCATTACAGAATTTCTTCCGCTTTTCCAATATTGGTAAGTACTCGCAAAACTATCTCAAACCAAAATCTCCACCAGTAGTTTTGGTTCATAGAGGAGAAAATAATTATGAAGTATGGGTAAAAAATCGTTTCATAGCTAGCTTTTCTAGGGAATCTCAAGCACATTTACTACGTCAACGTCTCAAGAAGATGTTGAAAACTCCTGAGCTAGATGCAAAGCAGTTAAGACCTGCTTTTGTGGATGGTGTGTCATCTATTATGCTAGGCAATCGTGTCCTCTTCGGTATCACTGAAGAAGCCTCTGTGAAGGTGAATCGAAGTACTATGTTGATTGCTATGAGGTGGATAAATAATTTACGTTCAGCATTGAAAACACCTCCAATATCTCTTGTTGAAGGACAGAAACAGATATATAGTTTGAAAGCTTCTAAAAACAAGCTTTCCGGTCTAGCTTCTTGGTATGGAGATTATTTCCATGGTCGTTTAACGGCAAATGGAGAGAGATATAATCAATACGCTTTGAGTGCTGCTCATAAGTCTCTACCATTCAATACTTTCTTACATGTTACTAATACTAAAAATGGTAAGTCTGTAATTGTTCGCATCAATGATAGAGGTCCATATATCCCTCCAAGAAGTCTAGACCTCTCCAGAGCAGCAGCTCGTTGTATTGATGCTGAATCAGATGGGGTAGTACCTTATAAAGCGGTAATTATGAAACCAGGTCAAATAGACTTTACTCTTAATAGTTCCGATATCAGCTTGGAAGATAATGGTTCTAATAGGACAGTAAGGTTGGTTTCGGAGTTTTGATTTGATTTGGTGATGGTTGATAAATGTAGTTAACAACTAGTAATTAACAACCAATAACTAAATATTGTGTTTTCCTTGTTCCCTATTCAATGACTCAAATTCCGTGACTTTTGCCAATTACCCAATGACGACGAAAATAGCGTGATAGTGAAGACTCTTCTAAGGATAAGCAAATTGGTCGTCCGTGGGGACAGGTACGGGGATTACGAGTTTTCTGCCATTGGTCTAATATTGTTTGCATTTCTCTGAGGCTAAGTGAGGTACCATTACGGATAGCTGTACGACAAGCAACAGCAACTTGAGCGGCTTGTAAGTCCCCTCCAAAGCTAAGTTCTAATAGTGCTTCTGCTCGGTCTTCTCTGTCTTTTAATGATGCTGGAATGTTTCGGACTGCCCAAAGTTGTTCCCCGAAGGGTTCTATTTCGATACCTATATGTTGTAGTTGATTAATTTGGACAGTTGATAATTGGTGAAGAATAATTGCTGGTTCTAATGGAATTAATCGCCAGCGATCGCATAATTGTTCGTAGATGATTCTTTCATGTGCAATATGTTGCTCGATTAACCACATTCCTCCAGGGTGTTCGGCAACTATATAAGTTTTATTAATTTGAGCAACAGCTTTGAGTTGTAAATAGTTATGATGTTTGTTTTGATTATTTGATAAATTAGAATCAAAATTATAGGGGTTTTTCTCTTCTGCGGCTTTAATTAATTTTGTGACTCGTTTTGTTTGTACTACTTGGTTAATGGTGTCAGAATTTATTTGCAGTACTTGATGGATTGCTTGTTGAATCACATCTTGCCAATATTCGATTCTTTTTAGGTAGATGTGGGTTTTGGCTGGATTGCGATTCCAATCAACTTGGTCGGGAGTAATGGAAGCGTGTAAAAAGCAAATTGGGTAGCGATCGCGTGGTAATGTTTTTCTGAAAGATCCTAAAATAGCTTTTTCTAATTCTGGGGATTTAACTATTCTGCCGTTGACAGCGACTCTAATCCAATCGGGACGATGACGATGACATCGGTCTGGTAATCCCACTGCTAAATATAAGCGGGAGGAAAGTTTGGCTGTTTGTATTTCGGACTGGGGTTTAACTTTATTTTGCTGTCTGGTCAAGTAATCTGGAGTCAGGGGTGTTACCTGCTCTGTAATATGAGAATTTTGGTGCTTTGGTTCTAAAGGTTCTGATTCTAAAGATTCTGAATTTTGAGGATTAGGAACTTCTATTTGCAATTCCTGTAAGTCTCCACTGCGGACTTGATGCAGAATTTGGGGAATCACTTTTCCTGTGGAAGTCGTGGAACTAATAGCAAACCACGGACGTTCATCTTGTTTTACTTGCCATGTTATTTCAGGATGACATAAAGCTATTTGCTGTATTGTTAACTGTACAGCTTTTATCTGCTGGGTTAATTTTGGCAAACTTTGACGGCGTTGTAACCAATTACCAAATAAATTAGAAACTGTGACCACAGTACCCGGAGCGATCGCAGTAATTTCTGAGTTAATAATTCTACCACCATGACCGTAAGTAACTCGCCAACCCGTATCTACATTTACAGATCGACTAACAATTTCTAAATTTCCTAAATTGGTTAAACTGTGTAATGCTTCACCCCGAAATCCTAAACTCGTAATTTTATGTAGGTCGGCACATTCACTAATTTTACTAGTACTGTGGGCAACTGCTGCGAGTTGTAAATTTTCCCAGCACATACCACAACCATTATCAGCTACCGAGACTCGCCATTGTTTGGGACACAGAGAAACTATTACCCTAGTTGCACCTGCATCTAAAGAGTTTTCTACCAGTTCTCTAACTACAGCAGCTAGGGAGTCAATTACTTCCCCGGCTGTAATTAAATGTACTACCTCTGCTGGTAATTCTTGAATAATAGATGCCATAAACCTCAGAGGGTGGTAATAAATTCATCTTTTAATAGCATCGGACATTTTCACTAGTTATTGATACTAAAGTTTAGATTTATTTAAATTTGTTTTCCTGTCTTTGATGGATTTAAGTCATAAAACTTACATATTAATATAATATTTATCTATTTATATATTTATAGATTATTATTGCTTCCAAGTTGATATAAGTCTGACAATAACTGCTTGCAGATGTTTTTCGGAAGGTTGAAGAAAGACTCTCTCTGGAATTATTTTACGTATAATTCTATGTGCAAATAAATATCGATGGTATAAATTTTTTTTGCTACCTTATAAATCTTATAAGTATATTCAAAACTAGAATATAGACAATTAGTGTAGCAATTTTAGTACAGAAATTTAGAACCTGATTTTTTACTATGAAAAGTGCATCTATTCCAACTTTAATTCAACAAATGCTGCAACCGGATTTTTATCCCCATCCGGTCAGTAAAAATATACAGTTAGTTCAAACTCACATTTCTTATGTTTTATTAACTGGGGATTATGCTTATAAAATCAAAAAGCCTGTAAATTTTGGTTTCCTAGATTTTTCAACCCTGGACAAGCGATCGCATTTCTGTAGAGAAGAATTGCGGTTAAATCAAAGAGGAGCAGCTCAGCTATATCTACAGGTCTTACCAATTAGTAAAAACGGAGAACAATATCAGCTAGGAGGTACCCAAGAGGTAGTCGAGTATGTCCTGAAGATGAAACAATTTCCAGAAGCAGGATTGCTCAGCAATATGCTCGAACGAGGTCAAGTGAGAGAGTCTCATGTAAAAGAATTAGGTGAAGTTGTAGCTCGTTACCACAAAAACACAGAAACAAACGACTATATCCGCAGTTTTGGTGGAGTAGAAAAAGTCAGATTCTCGATTGATGAAAATTACAAACTAACTAACAAGTACATTGGTACAGTTCAAACCCAAACACAGTATCAGGAAACTAAAGCCTATAGCGATCAATTCTTTGCTCAACGTCAGCAAATATTTCTCAATCGTATCAAAAATGATTGTATTCGCGAGTGTCATGGAGATTTACACCTGCGTAATATATGTATGTACAATTCACAAATCTTACTGTTTGACTGTATAGAGTTTAATGAAAGATTTAGATTTATTGATACTATGTGCGATGTCGCTTTCATCGTTATGGATTTAGAAGCTCGTAAAAGAAAAGATTTGGCTAATATTTTCTTGAATACCTATTTAGAACAAACAGGAGACTGGGAAGGTTTACAACTTTTACCCCTATATTTGAGCAGACAAGCTTATGTCAGAGCGAAAGTCAATTCATTTTTACTTGATGATTCAGAAATTTCAATGAATCTCAAAAACAAGTCCCAAAAAATTGCTGCGGATTATTACAAGCAAGCTGTCGATTATACTAAACCCCGACAAGGTAAACTATTCTTGATGTCTGGAATTTCTGGTTCCGGTAAAAGTACAGTTGCGCGTTACTTATCTGAGAAGTTAGGAGCAATCCAAATTCGTTCCGATGCAGTTCGTAAACACCTAGCAAAAGTACCCCTATTAGAAAGAGGTAGTGATGAACTATATACAGATGAAATGTCATCAAAGACTTATAGTAAACTCTTAGAGTTAGGAATAATGTTGACAACTGAAGGGTTTACAGTCATATTAGATGCTAAATACGACCAACAACATCTACGGGCTGATGCGATCGCTCAAGCCGAAAGATATAAAATTCCTTTGAAGATTATTCAATGTACTGCACCTCCGGAAATTCTACGCGATCGCTTAGATAAACGGAGTGGTGATATTGCTGATGCGACTGCGGATTTAGTGTCATCCCAATTACATAAAGCAGAAGAATTTTCTGCTAAAGAAAAAAATTATCTAAAGATTTTAGATACAACCCAGCCCTACGAGGCACAATTAATAGAAGCAATTTAAGAGAAGTAATTTTCTAGTAGTAAGCCTTGGAATTATGGCACTTTGAATTATGGCAGCAGATAAAAACAAATCTGACGGTATTTTTTCACTATCCCAGAACTTTCTTTCTATCCTAGTATTTGGAATTTTCCTTGCTGTTGTTTTTTACAACACAACTAATGATTCTGCTCTAAGTATTCTTTTGGGTATTATTGCGGGTGTAGCAATAGCACTAATCTCCAGTACTAGCAAAACCGGTCCTGGTCCCCAATCAGTTGCTTCTTCTGATGGTATAGATGCTGGTCTAAAATTTTGGCTATTTTTCCTAGTTGGTTTCACTTTCTTGGGATACTCAGCAGATAGGGGTGTTCTACTAGGTGGAATTGGTGGTTTTGCTGGAGGTTGGATTTATGCTTGGTGGGGAAGTAAAGAAGAAACCAATTCTCAGCTATTAATCACAGAAGAAAACTTAGATAATCCAGAGGAAGAACTCGCAAACAATAGGGGTAAACGTAGGAGAAGAAGAAAAGTTGCTCGACGCTATCGTCGTCGCAGTGGAAGTATAAATCTGAAGTTCTGGGAAAGGTAGGTTTATTTACGCTATCTTAATTAGTAGATACAGGTAATTTACAGATTTTTCAGCATTATTTCAGCATTAGTAAAAGTGGTGCAAATACTTCCCGATGTTTGCCTAACAAGTAATGTTTTTATACCTTTCTAAACTAATACCCTTATTCATTTATCCACTGGGTTTATCTTGTATCAGCTTGGCGATCGCTTTATTTTTTCTAAAAAAGCGACCCTTTGTTGCCAGGATTTCTATAATATTTGCTTTACTCGTTCTTTTATTTAGTAGCAATAGTTGGGTAGCTCTCAATTTAGTCAAGTCATTAGAATGGCAATACACGAACTATAAAGATTTACCTACTTCGGAAGCTATTGTTGTTTTAGGTGGTGCTACAAGATCAAAATTTCCACCTCGTCCTGCGGTAGATCTAATGGAGCAAGGTGATCGCGTAATTTATGCTGCTCAACTTTATCTTCAAAAAAAAGCTCCTATAATTATCTTGAGCGGAGGACGTGTTGATTGGCGAGGTCAAGGAGCATCAGAGTCATCTGATATGAAGAGTATTTTAACCTCTTTAGGGATACCATCTGAAGTTATTCTGGAAGAACCTGATTCTTTAAATACTTACCAAAATGCTGTAAATGTCAAAAAGATTTTAGAATCAAATAATATCAGTAAGGTATTATTAGTTACTTCTGCAATACACATGCCGCGTTCCATACAAATTTTCCGGAAGCAGAAAATTAATGTAATACCTGCACCAGTTGACTTTTTAGTAAGTCAAGGTGACTTAAGTGAAATTATTGATACTCCCAAAGCTGTAATTCTAAATTTGTTACCGACTAGTAGAAATATTCACTTCTTTACATCTGCTATAAAGGAATATATTGGTTTACTTGTTTATCGCTTACGTGGATGGTTATAGGGTGTAATTAATTACGAGATAAATTATAAATATTTCTCAATTACCAGTAAAACTTAACTTGAAAATTTTTCTTATGTCAAAAGAAGTTCCCCATATCATTCTTCCCAGGGTACAATCAGAGGAAGTCGAAGAACAGTTTGCTGGCTATGAGATAAGTCAAGAATTTCATTCAGAAGTGGAAGCCAGAATTGAGTTTAAAAAATATTGTGAGTGGTATCGTCGTACAGCTGAAGCTAATCGTCAAGAATTAGAGAAAATGCGCGGCGAATTAAATTTATTTCAATTTTTTCGCCGCAGATAAATTATGATTAAAGATGTTTAAAGAGTTGATTTGATATTGTTTAAATTATTTCTATCTCATTCTCCCGTAAGTGAGCTTTAAACTTTTTACTAAACTTTACTAAAAACGGCAGATTTGCACTTACTGGTCTACCTTTCCATTCAGTAGCTATTTTTATTATTTCTCCTTCAGACCCTTTTAAATCAAAAGCCTCAGACCGATGTTCGGGATGGTGATAAACCACAACAGAATCTTTTACGCGGATGCGATCGCCAACTTTCATACCAACTTCTACATCTAACTTTTGCTGTTCTATAATTGTTCCCACCTTCATACCTCTGCGAACTTGTTTTCCCCAAAAAATCTTTGCATAGGGTAAACTTATTAAATACATTGAAATTTACACTTGGCAAGCTGTCCCCAATAAGTAAAGTCTGACCATATAGGCAAAAAGAACAATCAATATAGTAAGCAGAATTGAAGTCTTGTGGGCAAGTGTATAGACAAGTATTCGATAACAAATTTAACCTCATACAGGAGCAATGACCTGTGTGGAAGTACCCTTTAATTTAGATTTTGCTAGCTTCTGTGATTTTTTGGTATTATGCCAGAGCTTGCGTAATTTAAATGAACACCGTAGTTAAGGTGTGTGCGCTCCCACTTCATGGTCAATTTTACAATAAATCCGATCGTAACCTTCTTAGTAGTAGCTTTTGTCAATTAGCTTCTTTCTTACTCCCATTTTCTGAAAACAGTAGAATGGAATATCACAAGGGAGAAAAACGGGAAAACTTTCCCATTAATTTTTTCATTAATTTTTCCATTATTCAATATACTCAAGTTTTTAAGAGATTTTTTGAATGTAAATTACCACCTGAGTTCAGATTATTAGGGCTTACACCATTATAAATACACACTATATAAGTAAATTTTAGACTCATAAGGCTTGCTCCCTGCTGATGTAAACTGCATTTCTATATAATCCAGAAGACCCTGATAATTGGTAAAATTATTTTCACAAATCACTTTAGATTTTATTCTCTAAGAATTTCTGTTAATTAACCTTACTTATTCTTCAGGACATATCTGCTGTATTTGTTTTGGTAATTTCATGCAATTACGGTTAAATGAGGACGGGTTAATTCGCCACCATATAAATAATCCACAGGCGGTTCCTGCAAGTAGAAAGATGAATACACCTACAGGTAATAGCCATGATAAACCTTTTTTACTTTTAGAAACAGAACCATTAGAAGTATTAGTAGAAGATACTGGAACCACCATGTTTTCTAAATCGAGAAGAGCTTGAGAGCTTTCCGTAAAATTTTCTTGCTTTGAGGGAGTTGATGGTTCTGAAGTGATTTGATTTTCAGCTAATTCTTTTTCAGTTAATTCTTTTTGAGCTAACTCCTGCTGATTTAATTCCATATAAATACTTTCTGTACTCTGTATGGGATATTCCGGGGAAACCCGGTAATAAGTTAAAACAATAGAAGTATTATCATGTCCATTTTTCTGATTTGCTAGCTCCACCCAAGATTGTGCAGCTCTGTCCAGAGTTATTTCACCAGATAAAACTGGTAGAGCATAAGTTCGCCAAGAGTACTCTATCCAATTGTGATGGCTTTGCCGACCCCCGGAAGAAATATCGCTTAAACCATCAGAGCATAATAATAGTAAACCGTCTTCCTCAATAATTATTCTCTGAACTCTGGGGTGTAAAAACTTACCTTCCTTAGTTCCTAAAGCCTGGGTTAGAGCTAATGCATCTGTTCTAGTTAGAGCTTGATGGTACAAACTGCGATCGCTTTCTACTTCTCTAGCTGTTACGTCATCATCGGTAGTCAGCAAACGACAGTGTTCTTTAGTTATCCAGTAAGCGCGACTGTCCCCAACATTGACAATATAAAGCTCGTGAGCATTTTCCGAACGCCAGTCGGAGACAGTATTTACAGACTGCGGAACTTGTACTCCCATAACCAGGGTAGTAGCCATGCGCTCTCTAGCGGAACGATTTTGCCTATTATTACTAGCACAAATTAAATTATTAACTACCCGTAAACTAGCTTCTAACTGTTCTTGTAATAATTTTGGTGGGTCTAATTCTGCTTGTGTAGATATTTCTGCTATAAATGCACGAACTTGCAGCAACATCGATTGTAGAGCTAGGGTACTCGCAACTTCTCCACCTTCGTGTCCCCCAATACCATCACAAACTATAGAAACTTGAAGTGAGAGAGCATTATCTATGTGATTATTCGTCCTATCTCTACAGGGAAAACAACTATCTTCGTTTTTAGTTAATTCTGAACCTACATCTGTAACACCAGCCACATTCACGGTTAAAGGTAATTCTCCAGCAGATGACAGTAATAACTCATTTAATTTATTTTCGATCACCTCAAAGTCTGCCGTATCACTAACCATTTGCTCCACAATTGAGCATAAAGGCTTGGCAATAGGATATTTGGCTCCAGTAAGCCAAGGCTGCCATAAATCTCCTAATTTTTGCCATTTGGTTGTTTGTTTAGATTGCTGTGTAGATTCTGTTACTTCTTGTAAATTAGTAGGTAAATCCTCGAATAATTCTAGTAAGCGAACACACCAGCCTTGGACTCGCAAATTACCCGGAACGAATAAACTTGCAGCAACTCCCAATTCTTCTAAAGGCTGCCATAGCTGAAGAATCTGCCATAACCAATAAACTTGTCTTGTGGCTGTTCCTTGTTGCCATACATCAGTAATATTTGGATATAAATTACCAACCTCATCTACGGGTACGTTTTCTAAGAGTAATATTTTTTCTTCATCTGCTTTTGGTGCATCAACATAACCATAGACCTGGGGTAAATGGAGTCGTTGCCGATATAGTTTGAGATAAGGACTGATGGCATCTGGAAACTTTTCTGGTATGTCTGGTAATTTTACAGGCTGACTGTCTAGCCAAACCTGTGGGGAAATTACTTCATACCTATTTTTTATCATTTCTCCTGCTTCTATTTGAGCAGCATTAGAACCAGTAGCCCAAAGAAAATTTTTGATTAAGGGAGTTTGGCATTCTGCACAAAAGGTATTACCAATCGAATTGATTGGGCTGCTACATTCTGGATTTGTACAATAGATAATAGGTTGAGTAGAAATCATGTACTTTAACTTCGGTAAAAACTAGCTGTCAAACAAAAAAGTCTAGATTAGACTGGAATTATACGGTTTAGACTTGTTGCAATAAATATATACGGTAAAAATACTAGTTTTGTTAAGAATTAAGAATAGGGGATTGAAACTAATCGGTAAGTGTGAACTTTTTTCCCCATGAATCTTTAGGATGTTTATATGACAAGTATTTGGCTCGCATTCGGAGCAATTTTATGTCTGTTTGAGCTTTTTTTACCTACCGCTTTCGTAGCAATGATTATGGGTATAAGCGCAATTTTGGTAGCGCTATTATCTTTAGTTGTCGAAGCCACGTGGATACAAGGACTAACATGGGTAATACTTTCTACCTTACTAGTAGTATTTACCCGGAGATATATTGTCCCAACTCAAAATAAACCAAAAATTCGGGATGCGATTGTAGGTAAAACTTTAACAGAAATTCCCGAAGGTAGAACAGGAAGAGTACTCTATGAAGGTAACTCTTGGCAAGCGCGATGTGACGATGAGCAAATGGCGATCGCTGCGGATGAGAAGGTTTATGTATTAAGACGTGAAGGGACTACGTTAGTAATAATGCCAGATAAAATATTACGTTCGGGAATTGATGAGTGAGGGAGTGAGTTAGTTAGCTATATTCATCAACCATCCTTTTGTAGGGTAGCCGTTAACACTCACCATCAACCATCCACTATCCATTACCAATTAATTACCTTTTAAATTTAGTTTGTAGCAATTTATAAAGCTTTGGAGAAATAAAAAAATGGAACAAATATTTTTACTGATATCTTTAGCCTTGGGTGGTTCAGCTTTATTTGGATCTGTAAAGGTGGTTAATCAGGGTAATGAAGCTCTAGTAGAAAGACTAGGTAGTTACAATAAGAAACTTGAACCAGGACTAAATTTTGTATTTCCTTTTTTAGATAATGTTGTTTATAAGCAAACTATTCGGGAAAAAGTTCTAGATATTCCCCCGCAACAATGTATTACCCGCGACAATGTATCTATTACTGTAGATGCTGTAGTTTACTGGCGAATTGTTGATATGGAAAAAGCTTACTATAAAGTAGAAAACCTCCAGTCAGCAATGACAAACCTAGTTTTAACTCAAGTACGGGCAGAAATGGGACAACTCGAATTAGATGAAACTTTTACCGCTCGTGCTCAAATTAATGAAATTTTATTAAGAGATTTAGATATTGCTACCGACCCTTGGGGTGTAAAAGTTACTAGAGTCGAACTCAGGGACATTGTTCCTTCCCAAGCAGTACAAGAATCAATGGAATTACAAATGTCAGCAGAGCGGAAGAAAAGAGCCGCAATTCTAACTTCCGAAGGACAGAGAGATTCAGCAGTCAATTCTGCCAAAGGTCAAGCTGATGCTAAGATTTTAGAAGCCCAAGCCAATCAAAAAGCTACAATCTTAAGAGCAGAAGCAGACCAACAAGCCCTAGTTTTAAAAGCACAAGCTGAACGTCAAGAACGAGTACTTAAAGCACAAGCGATCGCAGAGTCGGCAGAGATTATTTCTCAAAAAACTCAAAATAATCCCAGTGCCAAACAAGCAATAGAAATACTCCTGGCTCTAGGTTACCTTGACATGGGTGCAGCTATCGGTAAAAGTGATAGTAGTAAGGTTATGTTTATGGATCCCCGCACTATCCCAGCAACTTTGGAAGGTATTCGATCCATTGTTGGTGATGTCGATAGTTCAGAAGTATTAGGCAATCAAATTTCTCCGCAAACAGATAACCATAATGTTTAATTATGGTTAACTAAAATGAAAGGTTAGGAAACTAGATTTTAAACTGTCGGTTTCCTAGCTTTTTATTTTGATTTTTGATGGGAAAGAGTGAGTTGGTGAGTTAGGAACGTGGTGAATGGTGAATTGGTGAGTTTTCATCCTCCTGTAGCATGCACTTGAAGCCTTAGCATGAATTATCAGCCATTATCCATACCAATAAATTAATAAATTAATTAATTAACCTGCTAAACTTTGACACTCGTCGCATAAACCAAAGAATTCTAAAGTATGGTAAAAAATTTTAAACTTATGTGACGATTGCAGGTCTTCTTCTAATTGATGGGCGGGACATTGTTCAATTGGAACTGAAGTTCCGCATTGTAAGCAAGTCAAATAGTGTTTATCTTGTTGTGCCAAACTGTAAAGAGCTTCACCATTACCCAAAGTTCTCACCTGTACCAAACCTTCCAGCTTTAGAGCTTCTAAAGAACGGTAGACAGTAGCTAAACCCATAGCTTTGCTGCGTTTACGCAGTTTGACATAAATATCTTGGGCAGAAATGCCTTGTTTCAGGCTTTTGAGGAGACTCAAAATTCGCTCTTGGGAGCGGGTACGAACGGGTTTCATAGAGATTTCTTTGATGGTCACAATTTATAGCACTATTATCGGGATACTATAAGGGGAATAACATATTTTATGGCTAATTTAACAATTGAAAACAGCTAATCCATAGACTAACTTTAACGCGTTGAGTATTTTCTTCGCATCAAGTGGGTACAGAAAATAATAGTATGAGCAAAGAAGCATTCAGCAAAAGCCTGTGCAAAGGAAATATCGAGCCAGAATTCATGTTACTCTTCGTCCTTCTGTTTTAGACCCGGCTGGAACAGCTGTAGAATCAGGGCTAATTCAGATAGGATTTGACAATGTTGAAAAAATTAGGATTGGTAAATATATTGAATTACGTATTACTTGTCCTGATGAAAAACAAGCCACAGAGCAGCTAAATAAAATCTGTGATGGTATGCTCGCTAATCCTGTGATAGAAAATTATCGCTTCGATTTAACGGAAGTAGAATCACAAACTGGATCATTTTAAGAAAGATATTTAGATGTGAACTGTTTTGTAATGAATTGATAATTCATATGTACGGTTTGAGAACTTTCTTACCCATAACTGGATAACTATTAAGTGAATAAAGTATGAAATTTGGCGTTGTAGTTTTTCCTGGTTCTAATTGCGATCGCGATGTTGCTTATGTGAGTAGAGATATTCTCAAGTTACCAACACGGATGATTTGGCATGAAGATACTGATATTTCTGATATTGATGTAATTGTGCTTCCTGGTGGTTTTAGCTACGGGGATTATTTACGTTGTGGTGCGATCGCTAGATTTTCTCCGGTAATGGGTGAGTTGATACAACATGCCAACCAGGGTAAGCTGATTCTGGGTATTTGTAATGGTTTTCAAATATTAACTGAATCGGGGCTTTTACCGGGGATTTTAACTAAAAATAAGGACTTACATTTTATCTGCGACCGAGTACCGTTAAAGGTGGAGCGCAATGACTCTCCTTGGACTCAAGCTTATAATACAGGTGAGGTCATTACCTTACCCATTGCCCATGGTGAAGGTCAGTATTTTGTAGATAAAGAGACATTACAACAACTAGAAGACAATAATCAGATTCTCTTTCGTTACGAGGGTGAAAATCCTAACGGTTCAGTAAATAATATTGCCGGAATTTGCAATCCTCAAGGTAATATATTGGGAATGATGCCCCATCCTGAAAGAGCTGCTGATAGTATGTTGGGCGGTACTGATGGATTAAAGTTATTTCAAGGACTGTTAGAAAAAGCGGCAGCTATCATCTAAGGAAAAGTATAAATTTTAGCTTTCATACGCTCATTTATACTAACTTCCACAGACACGCTAAATTGTGTCTGTGGAAGTTCTTAATCAAAAAGATGTTTGAATTTTGAATTTTGAGAATTTTGAATTTTGGTTTCTTGGAGATAATTGTGATGGAGAAACTTTCATTTATTATCAATTATCCTATTCAACTTAACATAATTAAATAAAACTTCTTCTCTTGAAAGTACTTTCATTAAGAAGCAATTAAATTTTCAGATGAGAATTTTGGTGGAACATTTTCCAAAATCAGATCCCAAAAACTTTTTATGGATGGAATTTTTAATCTATCACCCGTAGTAGCGATCGCAACTGTACGGGTGAAATGAAAATTCTCAGAGGTAGAAACATTACTATTACAAACCAAAGGACGTATAGCAAGAGTGGGGTCATGTATTGCTTCAAACATTGCTGAATGAGGTAATAAAGCCACTAATTCTCCTTGTCTAACGACACCCCGGAAAGCATCCAAAGAGCTTACTTCCAAAACCGCTTGTAACTTAGTATTACTGAACTCGAATTTATCTTTGACCAAACGCTTCATTCCATAACCATCCCTAAATATAACTTGAGGATAGCGAATCAGTTCACACCAAGGAATTAACTGATGTGTAGCCAAAGGATGATTAGCAGAAACTAATACTTCAATTGGTTCATGGTACAAAACTTCCGCAACAATTTCTTTGCCAAAATGTAATTGAGGATGACTCATTACAATCGCAATATCAACGCTACCATCATTAAGGTAACTAATTGCGCGATCGCTTCCTAAGGATGTAACCTGTGGATGTACTTTGGGATAATCATGGGAAAATTGTCTCAATACAGCAGGTAAATAATAAGCACTAAAAGAGTGAATCGCTGCAATAGACAATGCTGCTTGATTACCTGAAACTAAATCTTTTATATCCTGGGCAGCAATCTGCCATTCTTGACAAATATTACGAATATGAGGTAAGAGCCTTTCTCCAGCTAATGTCAGCTTTGCTTGACTATTTCGGTGAAATAGCTCCAAACCTAAATCAGCTTCCATAGCCTGAATTTGTCTGCTCACTGTTGACTGATTGACACCACATCTGATAGCTGCCTGTTGAAAGCTACCGGTTTGGACAATCTGTAAGAACGCTTGCAACTGTTCTAGCCGCATTTTTGTGTATTTTGAATTACATTTATAGGGAATAATCAAGTTAGCGGATTTTTCGCTATCTTTTAGTACATTTTGTTACAGCTATGAATTTAAAATAGGAGTGTAAATTTGAAATTGAGAGTAAAATGGCTCATTCCTCGTAGGTTATCAAAAGTCTGTAATATGCAATAAATAAAGTATCACATTCTTCTTTGTTAGTTTATTTTAATTTGTCTTAATTTTTATTTTGTCAAAATATATGAGGATTTCATCTCAATAATTTTATTTTGACATAGAATATTTTTCAATTTTTATTTGATAATTTTGTAATTTTTCTATCGCTGGATAATTTTGAAAATCTTGATTTCTAGGAAAGTTCAATTGATGAGAGGAGCAGAAAATTTTCTAGACCGACTTTTTTATTCCGTAGTACAACCTTAAGAATTGCACTTAGGATTGACAGCGTAAGAATTGAAAATTTTACATCCAAGTCTCTAGAAATTAAATACAAATATTTATAGTGTATGAGATAACATAATTTAAAATATTAAGGAAGAGGGTTGAAAGCCTTTAAAATTTCGACTTTGTTCAATGTTAAGGCTCAGAGAAAGCAAACCTTTAGCTTGTCAATAAATTACTCATAGGGAGCCATCCCAAATATGTAAAAATATATTTTGTCATTACGTGCGCGATAGCGCTCATGTCATGTAATGGAGTGAAGTAATCGCAAAGTCTAGGTGTTGCAATTGCTTGATTCCGCTATACTTTATTCGCAATGACAGCCGGTATCTTAGTAAATTTGTCTTCATTGGGATGCTCCCTACTTCTTACTTGCACATTTTAAAACCCTTACTTGGCAAAGCTTTGAGCTAGAGTCTAAAAATGTGTTAGTTTCATTAGTTGCCAGGTGGAGTTGAATGCCGGAATGCCGGAATTATCTTGGTGCACCTTCCCAATTAGCTTTGAGAAAGCCCGGGTTCGCACCGCTTTTGAATTGTAAAAATCTAATTTAATCAAATATTGACTTTGCGATCGCGTTATTTTTGTGATGGAATCCTTACAATCACCCAATTAGCAAGCTATTGATATTTAAATAGATAATTATTTGCCAACTTATCTAGGAACTTGTTATTTTATGCTTTCTATGAACGTGTTCTTCATAAAGGAAGTGGTTGATTTTTAAAACACTTATTGACCCTATTAGGACTATTCCTCAAAACCTCATGGATTAACTTCCTTAACTAACCAGTTACCTCTTTCATCTAATACATATAAAGTCCGATTTTGTGGTTCTCCTCTTAATTGTAAATGTTCTACTTCTCTTGGTTCAACTAATAGCAAACAAAAATTTTTTAATGGTTCCTCTTTATCTGGTAAAGGCGGTGAGAAAGCCGCCTTCTGTGCTCTATCTTCTCCTGGATGTGGCCAAGCAAACTGTACTCTGGCATTATCTGATATTTCTTGCCAAGTAGTTTTACGTACTTTTTGTAACTCAGTATCAATTTCTTGCTGATTCACAAGAATTAACTTACCAAAAATGCGAAACTGTTCGCGAGTAACAGTAAAATACCAACAAATCTCTCCCCAGGGATGATGGTGAATTTGGGTAAACTTTTCGCTTCGAGAATCAGTAATAATTTTTAATTTATTTGTAGTTTCCAAAAACCCACGAAATACTACAGTTCTATTAGCAGGAAATCCATCAGGCTTAACTGTAGCAAGTTGCAGGTAACGAGAATGGGGTTGGGAACGGTTCTTTTTGAGAGCACCTGCGAGATAAGAACGCCAAGGAGGAAGTGACATTATTCAATAAATAAACAACTTTATGTAACTTAAATATCAATATTTTGCAATTCTTTTCTTGCTGCCTCTACTTGCCGTATAGTCTTAATCTGACACAGAGAAATCTCACAAAGCAATAAATCAGAACAATAAATCAGAGAATATGGTTCGCGAACTAGAAAGAAACAGGGTCAGGGCAACATTTCCAGAAACTGCACCAGCTGCAAATCCAGTCTTTTTTAGGACTTACAGCCGTAGGAAGCGCGATATTGGTAGTAGAGAAACCTGGACTCAGGTGTGCGATCGCACTGTTGAGGGTTTAGCTAAGTTAGGTAATCTTAACACTAGCGAAATTGAATTGATTAGCAAAATGCAGCGTCGCTTAAAAGCTCTGCCTAGCGGACGTTGGTTATGGGTTGGAGGCACAGATTGGTTAGCTAAGCAAAGAAATTATTCAGGTGCTTATAATTGCACCTCTACGAATCTTACCGATTGGAGAGCTTTCGGTTTGATGATGGATTTGGCAATGATGGGTTCGGGTACTGGAGCTATTTTAGAAGCAAAGTACATAGACCAGTTACCAATTATTCACAATACTTTGAAGGTTCAGCTTCAGGGTGAAATCGGTGATACTCCTATTTCAGAACGCAGTCACGAAACCAGAGTTAGCAATCAGGAAAATCATGTAACTATCCGTGTCGGTGATAGTCGTGAAGGGTGGGTTAAGTCTTACCAAACCTTATTAGAGCTTTCAGCAGATGAAAGTTTTCCAGGAGTTGTAGAAGTCACTGTTGATATTAGCGATGTGCGTAAAGCTGGAGAAATTTTAAAAGGTTTTGGTGGTGTTGCAAATCCTGTCAAATTACCCGGACTTTATCAGCGCTGCGCATCAATTATTAATAAAGCAGTAGGTAGGAAACTAAATTCAGTTGAATGCTGTTTGTTAATTGACGAAGCTGCTGTGACGATTGTGGCAGGTAATATTCGCCGTTCAGCTGGAATTCGTCAGGGTGCTAGCGACGATAGTTCCTTTGCAGATGCAAAAGCTAACTTATGGCAGCAGGGTGAAGATGGTAATTGGCGGATTGACCCCGAAAGAGATGCTCTGAGAATGGCGAACCACACCAGAGTATTTCACACCAAGCCTACTTTAGAAGAATGTATCAATGCTGTTCGCAAGCAGTATTACAGTGGTGAAGGCGCTATCCAATGGGCTGGAGAAGCTGTAGCTCGTGCAAATTGCGATTTGCTAACTACACCAAAGTTAAAAACTGATTTTCTGGCAGCTTATGAGAAAGGAGAATCTGCACAGTGGTTACAAGAAAGATATCCTGATTTGGATACAAAGGAATTAGAACATAGAATAGCCCGTATGGGCTTGAATCCCTGTGGCGAAATTATTGGTAGTAATTTTCACTGCAATCTTAGTGAAATTCACTTAAATCAAATTGACCCTGAAAACTATCCAGAGCAAGAAGAAGCTTTCCGTGCAGGTGCATTATCGGTCGCTGTACTATTGAATCATAAATTTATAGAGCCCCGCTATCAGTACAGTCGAGAATTAGACCCAATTGTCGGCGTTTCATTCACTGGTTTATTTGACTTCTTTGTCCATGCTTTTGGTGTCGATTGGTTACGCTGGTGGGAGCAAGGTAGACCCATAACTGACCAGGGATTAGAGTTCAAACATCAAGAGCAAGAATATTTAACTCGTTGGAAAGACATCGTTCATCAGACAGTATGGGATTATTGCGATCGCCATAATCTGAAGCGTCCTAATCGCTGTACCACAGTCCAACCTTCAGGAACTAAATCCTTGCTGACAGGAGCTTCCCCAGGATGGCACCCTCCGAAAGCTCAGCGTTTTATCCGTCGAATCACTTTCCGCAAAAATGACCCGGTTGCCCTTGCTTGTATTGACTATGGTTATTCTGTTATTCCTTCCCAGTCTGATAAGGACGAGAACGGCAACTTACTCAATGACCCATTCGACCCACGAGTAACCGAATGGTTAGTAGAAATACCAGTTTCCGTACCTTGGGCTGATTTAGCTGGTGCTTCCTCCATTGATATTAGTAAATTTAGCGCTCTTGCACAAACGGATTTTTATATGCAGGTGCAGCGTTTTTACACCACTCACAACACCTCCGCAACCATCGAACTACGGGAGCAGGAAATAGAAGGATTAGGCGATCGCATTCATCAGGCAATTAGTAAGAATGAAGGTTATATAAGCGCAGCTTTGTTAGCTAGATTCGATGATTTACAAGCCTTTCCACGCTTACCATTTGAGCCAATTTCTAAAGAAATTTATGAAAAACTAATGGTCGATGTCAAATCTCGTCGTCAAACACCAGATTTTCATGCAGCTTTAAGTAATTATGATTTCGGCGAACAAATAGAAGCAGGACCAAGTGGATGTGATTCAGATAAGTGTATGCTTCCGGAGGAAAGCCCTAATTAGGAGCTACTAGTAACGCTATGGGTAATTAAAAATAGAAAATTCAAAATTCAAAATGCTGATATATTTAGCATTTTATCTATTTTAAATAGTTGCCTCATTTATGCCCCAGGGTACTAGTTTTTTTTAAGTGAAAATCTAGGTGACGGAGGAAGAAAATTTTTATATTTCTCTATCAAATAAATATTTCCAGTGGATTGGGGGGATTTCCCCCTGTCTTACTTCTTCTCCAAGAATCTTCTCATCAACTTAGAGGTTGCTAGAAAAGCCATATAGGTAATCTTTACAAGCTTATTATCAGTTTGCGATAGACTAAAAAATATCGTTTTCAAGTCCACACTCTGGAGATATTTCATGTTTCTTGACGAACTAACACCCATATTTAAACAAGCGTCTGTACATCCACTGTCATTTATGGGTGGATTGGTTAGTGGGGTACTCAGATTAAATCTAAATGAAGATCCTGTAAGAAGTTGGCTTGCTCAGCAGACAGGACAAGCTTCTCCCATTAATTCTCCTAATGACATTCATAATGGCAAAGCAAGCGGACCTCAACAAATCTCTATTGATTAAACTTCAACTATTGATTTAGACTACTGATTTTTTGCTGTGTATCTCCTCTTCTTTTACTGTCCTCATTACAATCATAAAATTGACAGAGATGCCAACAGTAGTATCAATATTTACACTAAGCTCACATCTTGCACCAAAATATATGAATGGAAATTAATTACTCAGTATTAAGCTTTAAATCTTAATTTAGCCGTAGAAACCAACGTTAAATAATGTAGCTTTATTGCATATATATTTTAATTTTCGTGGTTTATACGGCTAGGTGCAAGATATGAATAAGACCTTCCTTGGCTAATTACCACAGAAGGTCTTAATATCTATTATTAATTCTCAAATTCAGTATTCTGTAATTCATATATTAATTTTTTATTTTTATTTTTTATTTTTATTTTCTATGAATATTTGATTGGGTCGTGATTCTGCAAAAAGAAAGTAAAAGTATAATACATAGTGTAATATTTGACTAACTTTAACTATAAGATAATATCTTAAAAAGAGATTAATAATATATTAATTCTGCATATAAAATATTCTAGCTGAACTTTTTATCTAAATAAAATTACCACTTAATAAGTATATTTACGATATTTTTGCATATCAGGAAAAATTTCTCAAAATAAATTACTTCCCAGAGCAAGATATAATAAATTCTATTATTTATAGGCATTACAAGCATTTAATTACTCTTATCAAAGAAGTCATATCAACTAAATTTAGAATGATTTCATCTAATAATTAATAGAACTGATGATTTTTTACTCAAAATATAAGACAGTCTAATTTTTTAAGTTTAAAAGCTTTGTAAAACCTCATACCTAGAAAAAAAGCACTATCGGTTATTATTATTTGCGTAGGCGTAGTTTTGTTACAGCCTAAAGCATATACGTAAGTAGAGTTAATCCCATTTACTTTGCTTAAAGTTTTGCATGTCAAAAATTAAAGTGAAGGAAAACAACAAGAATATTTCACTTATAATTCGTTTTTTCCCTTCTAATAATCTCTTTCTGTTAAATCAAAATTTACCCACATGACTATCTACGTTGGAAATCTTTCCTACCGTGCCACTGAAGCCGATTTGAAAGCAGTATTTACAGATTACGGTGAAGTTACAAGAGTAGTACTGCCTACAGATCGTGAAACAGGTCGTAAGCGAGGTTTTGCTTTTGTTGACTTACAAGAAGAATCCCAAGAAGAGAGTGCTATCTCAGAGCTTGATGGTGCAGAGTGGATGGGTAGAGAAATGAGAGTCAATAAAGCTAAACCAAAAGAAGACAACCGGAGAGGTGATTGGGTTAAACCACAAAATATTTAATTTATTTATAATTTAGTTTCTTATCATAGCAGTTATTTTCCAGCACTATGCAGGATGTTACCTAATATACTGTTACTAATAATTGAATAAAAAATGAAAACTCAATAAAAGTAATTAGATGTACCAAAAGGCTTGCAACTAAAATTTAGTTGCAGCCTTTTGATGCTTTTGCTTGATTTTTTCAATACACTAGGACTTATGCACTATACAAATTAATTGTGCTATTGGTTTACAAATATATGTTGTCTCAGTGTCTCTGTGGAGGTTTGATAGCTTTAAATACCTACAAAATATATTTTTTTGACCATTTTGAAGAATTAAAAAATTTTGAATTAATTAATTTCGGGTACAAGCCCCCACTGAATCTTATTCAGTGGTCTATAATCAGTGGTGGGTTCAAGCCCTCACTGATTTTAATTTTTAATTTTGAATTGGAGCGAAGCGACTTGACTATCCCCACAATATCTTTTGCGCAATTTTTTGTCAGTGCGTAAGTCCTATAAACTTATTCTGGAGTATCTAAAAGATTAAAGAATGTTTAAGTATATTTAAGTATATTTGATAATAATTAATTTAGATAAGTTAAGCATTGAGAAAGTTTATATTTCTCTTAAGCCACTAACTGATTCAGTTGTATGCTATCTAGTGTGCGATCGCAAAGCCTGATTACAAGTAATGAGTATATAATTTCTACTTTATTTTCTCTACATAAAGAATAATGTGCTCGACATCAATAAATTTTGTTGTGGTCTCAATTCAGAAATTCTAGATATTGCCAAAGCAATTATTGTCATAAATTTTTTAGGTAAATACTGGGATTATTCAACCAATAATTAATAAAAATTCTACTTTCATCAGAGATTAATTGATTAAGTTATATAACCATTCGTTTTCCGATTGTTACCATCTAGATAGTGAAAAAGCAAATCTTCAGAAATCTCCATGAACGGAGATTAAATAAAGATTAAGTTCAAGGATTTATTTCTTAAATTTTCACTGACTTTCCTTAAATACAAGTATTTATAGGTTTCAAAAATACACTCAGTATACCTGTAGCAAATTGTAAAAAGCCTCAATTTCTTTAGTTTATCTAAAATCATATTTGTGTTGCTAAGTTACCTTTCTAAGATAGAGGCAGCAACATAATAGTTAAGTTGCCTTCAATGGGTTAGACCAAATCACAACAAAGTTACTACCATAGGAAAATCATGCAAAAGGCACAACCAGCAAATATTTCTGTTGATAACTCAATCGATAAAGACTTGAATCGTGACTGTACAACCTTATCTCATCATGTTCTACAGCAATTTCAAGGTTACTCTGCTCAAGCACAGGATTTGAGCGCATTAATGAATCGAATTGCTTTAGCAGGTAAGCTCATTGCACGTCGAATGAGTCATGCTGGATTGATGGAAGGGGTTCTGGGTTTTACAGGAGAACAAAACGTCCAGGGAGAGTCTGTAAAGAAAATGGATGTTTACGCCAATGATGTATTTATTTCGGTATTTCAGCAAAGTGGCTTAGTCTGTCGCTTAGCTTCCGAAGAAATGGAACAACCATATTACATCCCAGAGAACTGCCCTCTTGGTCGCTATACAATACTTTACGATCCCATAGATGGTTCTTCCAACACCGATACTAATCTTAGTTTGGGTTCTATTTTCTCAATTCGCCAGCAAGAAGGCGATGATTTAGATAGAACAGCCCAAGACTTGCTAACACCAGGAAATAAACAGATTGCTGCGGGCTATATTCTCTACGGTCCTAGTACTATGTTGGTCTATACTTTGGGTAAAGGAGTGCATTCATTTACCCTTGATCCTAGTTTAGGAGAATTTATTCTCACAGAAGAAAATATCCAAGTTCCTATGCACGGACCAGTTTACAGTGTAAATGAAGGGAACTTCTGGCAATGGGACGAATCTATTCGGGAATATATCCGTTATGTCCATAGAACAGAAGGTTACACTGCCCGTTACAGTGGTGCAATGGTAAGCGATATCCACAGAATACTTGTGCAGGGGGGAGTATTTTTATACCCTGGGACTCTACCAAAACCAGAGGGGAAGCTGCGTTTGTTATATGAGTCTGCTCCTCTAGCTTTTGTAATGGAGCAAGCAGGAGGAAGAGCTACAAGCGGTCATAATAAGGATATTTTGGATATAGTTGCGACTAAACTACATCAACGCACCCCCTTGATTATCGGTAGTAAGCAAGATGTAGCGAAAGTTGAATCTTTCATTCAAAACGGTCATTAGAATAAAAGTTGAAATGGAAAAAGTCATAAGTAAGGAATTACTTTTACTTGGCAATACTAGAGCGGAGAATTGATTGACCGGTATTCTCCGGTCAGAATAGTTCTTAAAAGTAGATTTAGCTTGGAATAAAATTTTTTGCCTTTCAAAGCTCCGGTTTTTGGAAGGAAAAAATTCAGCTAAATTTTTACTTTTTACCGGCTTGGAATTCTAATGAGGTATTTCTACAAGGGATTCTTTCAAAATACTGGTTGAAAATTCAGCTTAATAGTTAATCCTGGCTAATTTTCATGATTTTCTCAAAAAGTAGCAATATCAGCCGAAGAATATAGCTAAGAATATAAAAATAATGTTGAGAATATTGTTGAGATTTATGCCTCTCAAGTCTTAGCTCTTAGCTATCACAGAAGACTTTTTAGTCTGAGAATTGCTCTATTGAGTATCAACATGTAGCTATCTATCTTGAAATAAATGTAGCAAGAGCTTAAAAACTAATTAAAAGTCTAAACAATCCCAATTTGAAGAGCAAAGGGAGAAATAGATTCAAACTCTTGACTCCCGATGTTCCATCTATTTGTAGATGAATATTCATGCGGAATATCTAAAAGCTAATTCCTGTAATAGTTCTATCAACTCAATACCCTTAAGACCTGTGTATGAAATAGTTGGTTAACTTCAATCCAAGCAAAGTATCAGTATTTTGGCGATCGCGGTAGTTAGCAAAAAAATCTATTGCAATTTGTAACTCTTGGCGATCAACTTTTAGTTTTTAGTGTATTGCCAAGCAGACTCTAAAAACTTCACTGATACTTTCAAAACTCAAATCAAAACTAAAAAACCCTACAAAATCTGTATTGCTATGGTCAGTTTGCTAGAAAATCCTTTGCGGGTAGGTTTACAACAGCAAGGGATGCCCGAACCCCAAATTATCGTAATCTTTGGTGCTTCTGGAGATTTAACGTGGCGCAAGCTGGTGCCAGCACTTTATAAGCTACGACGGGAAAGACGCATTCCTCCCGAAACTACAATTGTGGGAGTTGCACGTCGTGATTGGAGCCATGAGTACTTCCGCGAACAAATGCATAAGGGTATGCAGGAAGCTCACAGTGATGTTGAACTGGGAGAACTTTGGGAAAATTTCTCCCAAGGGCTGTTTTACTGTCCCGGTAATATAGACAATCCAGAAAGTTACGAAAAACTTAATAGTCTCCTCACCGAACTAGATGATAAACGCGGTACCCGTGGAAACCGGATGTTTTATCTGTCTGTAGCGCCTAAGTTTTTTGCCGAAGCAATTAAACAGTTAGGGGCACAGAAAATGATTGAAGACCCCTACAAACATCGTCTGGTAATTGAAAAACCCTTTGGTAGAGATTTAGCTTCTGCCAAAAGTCTTAACCAGGTGGTGCAAAAAGTTTGTAAGGAAGAGCAGGTATACCGGATTGACCACTATTTAGGTAAAGAAACAGTTCAAAATTTATTAGTGTTCCGCTTTGCAAATGCTATTTTTGAACCTTTGTGGAATCGTCAATTTGTTGACCACGTACAAATTACAGTAGCAGAAACTGTTGGTGTGGAAGACCGGGCTGGTTACTACGAGACTTCTGGTGCATTGCGAGATATGTTGCAAAATCACCTCATGCAACTTTTTTGCCTGACTGCTATGGAAGCTCCTAACGCCATGGATGCTGATAGTATACGTACTGAGAAAGTTAAAGTACTTCAAGCAACTCGTTTAGCCAATGTACAAAATTTGGGACTTTCTGCAATACGCGGTCAGTACAGTGCCGGATGGATGAAAGGAGAGTCAGTACCTGGGTATAGAGAAGAACCAGGAGTAGATGCAAATTCTACTACTCCTACATTTGTAGCAATGAAGTTCATGGTGGATAGCTGGCGCTGGCATGGTGTACCTTTTTATCTGAGAACAGGTAAAAGAATGCCTAAGAAAGTTAGTGAAATTTCTATCCACTTCCGGGAAGTTCCTTCGACTATGTTTCAGTCTGCAGCTCAGCAAAAAAGCGCTAATATTCTGACAATGCGGATGCAGCCTAATGAGGGTATTTCTTTGCGCTTTGACGTGAAAGTTCCTGGAGGTGATTTCCGCACCCGTTCTGTAGATATGGACTTTAGTTACGGTTCTTTTGGTATTGAGGCAAAATCAGATGCCTATGACCGTCTGTTCTTGGATTGCATGATGGGAGACCAGACATTATTCACTAGGGGAGACGAAGTGGAAGCTGCTTGGCAGGTGGTAACCCCAGCTTTAACAGCTTGGGATGCACCAGCAGATGCTAATACCATTCCGACCTATGAAGCTGGAACCTGGGAACCAGTGGAAGCAGAACTGCTGATGAACAGAGATGGTCGTCGTTGGCGCAGACTTTAAGAATTTGGGAACAGGTTAAAGGAAATATTAAATACTTTAACTTTCATACCTAACTCCGTAGATAACTGATAAGTAAGGGTTTAGCAGCTACATCTGTATCTAGTAAGGGTTTAGCACTGCTAAACCCCTACCTAATAACCGATAACCGATAATAACCGATAACTGATAACTACAAATGACTGTCCAAGCTCCTACCGTTTTTTCATTACAGGCTCCAAAAGACGTTTCCCTGAACGAATTGGAAACTGAACTCAATCAAATTTGGCAAGGTTATGGTATTGCTGGTGACGATGGTGTTTTACCAGCAGCAACCAGAGCTACAACTTTTACATTAATAGTTTACGAACCTGAAGAAACTCAGCATTTGCTAGCGACTTTAGGATTTTATACTGGTCCAATTGACGGAATTTTTGGACCGCAGATGATATCTGCACTACGTAAAGCTCAAAAATCCCTTGGACTCGAACGTACAGGCAAAGCTAATCCCGAAACCTTAGCTAGACTCAGAGAAGAGGTTGCTCAGGGTCGCAAGGGTGATTCGTCTTCAGATGGTAGTGATATATCAGGACCGAGAATTGCGGATGAAATAGCCCTACGTAATCCTTGTCGTATTATTACTCTCTTACCTACAGCAGGTGAGGATACAGGAGTGAAGGCTCAAGTTTCTGCCTATTGTCCGATTCAGAAGCAATCTTCTAGTACTCTTGTATGCTGCGAATACATTACTCTAACTGGTACTACTTCTGCTTTAGAAAGAGTAGGAGGAATGATACAGGAGTTATTAATTGGTGGTTTACCAAAATTTCTATGGTGGAAAGCCACACCAGATTCTAGCAATCCTTTATTCAAGAGATTAGCTACTGTTTGTGATAATGCCATAGTAGATTCTTGCAATTTTAACAATCCGGAGTCCGATTTACTCAGCTTACAAAAGTTAACTGAAACTGATATTCCTCTTGCTGACCTGAATTGGCGGAGAATATCAGCATGGCAAGAATTGACTGCTGAAGCTTATGATCCACCTGCACGTCGTAATGTTTTGACTGAGGTTGATAGAGTTAATATCGATTATGAGAAAGGTAATTCTGCACAAGCACTATTATTTTTGGGTTGGTTAGCAAGTCGCTTAAAGTGGTCTCCCATCAGTTATGAAAGAGAAGTTGATGACTATGATATTACCCGTGTGAAGTTCATGGGAGAAAATCAGCAGCAGGTCGAGGCAGAGTTAGCGGGGGTTCCTGTTGCTGATGTGGGTGATATTGTAGGGGACTTAATTGCTATGCGTTTAAGTTCTACTAATCCTCAAGTTAGTTGTGGTACGCTAATTTGTTCTGAGACTGGTGGCTGTATGCGTATGGAAACTCAAGGTGCTGCACAGTCTACAGGTGTATTTCGACAAGTTAGTTCATTGTCAGAGCAAAAAGCTGAGTCTTTGCTTTCTCAACAGGTACAGCGTTGGGGACATGAGGCATTGTTTGAGGAAAGTTTAGCTGTAGCTACCAAAATCCTGGAATTGGGAGTCAAAAGTTAGGTTTAGTGGTTTCTGGGTAAATCGTTAAGTTACAAAAATTTTAGGGAAAGAGTCACAGAACTGGAGGGGATTTTCCCCCAACCTCCGATTGGGTGGACCTTTGCGTCCCCCAAGTTCCATCCAAAATTTGATATTAAATATTTATTAGATATTAGATTTTTTAGTATAGAAAGTTTTTAAAAACATAAAAATAAGTAAGAAAATTTGGAGTATTCTCTCCCAAACTAACTACAGATATCAATAATTGTGCATAATTATTTGAATTGATGTAATTAATTTTTATGGCGCTGATTATTGCAGGTGAGCGTAGTGGGGTGGGTAAGACGACTGTCACGCTCACTCTGCTGTCGTTTTTAGTTAAGAATTTAATTGAACAGCATTTAGTTGGGGAAGAATTTAAAAAACGGCATTTGGTACAGTCTTTTAAGGTGGGTCCTGATTACATTGATTCGATGTTTCATAAGTATGTAACTGGGACTTATTGTCGTAATCTAGACCCTGTTTTAACTTCAGAGGCTTATGTTCAGGAATGTTTTACACTTCATACTCAAAATGTTAATTATGCCTTAATTGAAGGTGTGATGGGTTTATTTGATGGGGTGAAGTTTCCACAACTAATTGCTCAAAAAGAAGACAATAAAAAAGTAATTAATACAACTTATAAATCTAACTATTTACTTGAAAATACTTACGCTAGTACCGCTCATATTGCTAGATTATTAAACTTACCTATCCTTCTAGTAATTGATTGCAGTCGTTTATCTGGTTCTGCTGCTGCGATCGCTTATGGTTATTCATCTTTTGATCCTAGATTAAATATTGCTGGAGTGGTTCTGAATCGGGTGGGAAGCGATCGCCATTTGAAGTTACTAGAAAATTCCTTTGCTCCTCTAGAGGTTCCTATTTTAGGAGTGATGCGCAGACAAGATAATATTACTATCCCTGACCGTCATCTTGGTTTGATTCCAACTGGTGAAATTTCTGAGTTGGATGAGTTAATTGATAATTTAGCTGATTTAGGAAAGTCTTGCTTTGACTGGGAAAAGTTATTACCACTCCTCAAAACTGAATCTACGGTTTGTAAGGATAAGAGTAAGCAAGGTCAACAAGAATCAAAATTAAACCACCCAGAAAATATATTTTTCCACTCATTATCAGAGAATAATAATTCCCAAATTAGAATAGCGATCGCGCGAGATAAGGCTTTTAATTTTTACTATCGGGATAATTTTGATTTACTGGTAGAACTAGGGGCAAAATTGGTTTTTTGGAGTCCTCTGCAAGATGAAAAGTTACCAGAAGATATTGCAGGAATGTATTTTGGTGGCGGTTTCCCGGAAGTATTTGCAGAAAAATTATCTGAAAATACTGAGGTTTTAAAAGCAGTAAAAAATGCCATCCTTTCAGGGATTCCTACGATAGCCGAATGTGGAGGTTTAATGTACTTGTGCGAACAAATTATTGATTTTCAAAAAAAATCTTGGGAAATGGTGGGAATAATACCAGCAAAAACCATTATGGATAAGCGCTTGAGTCTGGGTTATCGTCGCGCGATCGCATTACAGGATTCTCCTTTGGTAACTGCGGGAATGACAGTTTATGGTCACGAGTTTCATCGCTCTACTTTAAGTTCAGTTTCTGAAAAACCACTTTTTCAAAGCTTTCGTGTAGATGAAGAAGAGTCAATTGGTAATGAAGGATGGGTTTGTTTACCAAATCTCCATGCTTCTTACATTCACCTACATTGGGGAGCAAATATAGGAATACCCCAAAGGTTTTTACAGCAATGTCAGTCGCTTCGCTCCAATTCAAAATACCCTTCGGGAATGTTTTCAACGAACAAAATTTAAAATTAACTTAGCGTATAAAAATATAATCTGGAAGTTGTAAAGTATACGCAAATTGCCTCAGTGCGAAGCTTGGAGTAATTATTTTTACTCGAATTGCCAATCGTATTTACATGCATTGTCTTGTTATCCTGCGCTTGCTTCCACGCTCTGGATTTTGGTGCGTTGCATCCACCAACCGACAAGGGGAAATTGAATCCAGAAAGAGAAGTAGAAGAAGGTCAAATACCAGTATGAAATAACAAACCCAATTCCAAACCCCTTGTAAACCGCCAGCAGCATATAGTCATATACAAAAAGCGGAAGCGTTAGGTATAAGGAGAGCCAGCACGAATTGACCAAATGCTTGTCGTCAGTCGAGTACTTTTTGAGGGTGTATTGGGTAATGGGAAAATAGATGAGTGTGACGAAGACACAAACCGCAATTTTTGCCCAAAAGTACCATTGCTGATAATAGTCGGGAAGTCCAATTATGTAAAAAATCAGCCAAGTAATGAAGCTGTATGCAAGCAACTGGAAGTGTTTCTTAGTGTTCATGTTTCTAGTCTGCTGGCTTTTTGTAAAATTGGGATAGTCTCTCACCTATTAACCATCAACCATCATAGTGTTTGTTTGAGCAGAAACAGAAGATTCTTCTGTAGTGGTAATTGGTGGACGCAAGGACAAGTAAATTAAAGCACCGAATAAGGGGATGAAACTAACTAACCAAAATATCCAGTTTTGATTTAGTCCCCGACGTGCCATATCATCTCCTAATAAAGCAGGAAAGAGTAGGGAAAGTAAGCAGAAATCCAAGCTCATCACATGGATAAAACGTTTAGTTTGCCACTGTTGAATAAAATCACTCCAATTTCCTGAAGTGAAGCCATAGACCACTAATGTTACTGCTGCAATAGTTAGTAAAATACCTGTAATTCGAGAATCGAGGATTTTCAGAAAGATATTTTTGTTACCAGTGAATTTGGGATTTGGCTCGCGTAATCCTAAATAGGGTAACAATGCAAAAGCACCGACACCGAAGGAAGCACTTGCAAAAATCCACGCAGGAATTTTCTGTTCTCTGCCATCTGCAAATACAAAACAGCTGTACATTATGGGTAAAATGCCCATGATGTTAAATAAAGCGATAATTAAGGGATTAATTCCATTCCAGTTTCCCGTTGAAAGATTTTTGATCAAATCAAACGTATCGGGACTATCTGGAGGTGATAGCAAAAATCCATAGGTTGCAAAAGCTATCCAAAGTAACCAAAATCCTACTCTTTTAAGCATGAATAAAATCTAGAAGTAATTTTTAATATATTACCCTTAGGATGTAGAGAAAAGATTTAAAGGTTAGAGATAAAGGTATTTCGTAAGAGTTATTTTTGCTTTTTGATGTATAGAGACTTTATATTGGAATTTAAAGGTTAAACTAAAATTTTTTATCTATTCGTATCAAAAAAATAATTATCCAATCATTGGTAATTTTTCGCTACTTAATTCTTAATTGGTGTACAAAGCTCAATTATTGAACCATCAACTGCTCTGACATAACCAACAATTTGACCCCAGGGTTTTTCTTCAGGATATTTTATAGATGTTGCTCCAGATGCAATTGCTTTTTCAAAAGCAGCTTTCACATCTTCTGTTACAAATGCTAATTCAATACCAAAAGGCTTATCGTTGATGTTTCCCCTAAGATATTTGCCATTCAGGTTCATATCTCCAAGTTCATGAGAGGCAAAAGCTAATGTTGTTCCTCCTGTATCCAATTCTCCATAGGTTTTAGATTCATGAATAAATTTAATCTTAAAACCAAAAGCCTTCTGATAAAAATTTAATGTTTCTTCTACTGATGAGACGTATATGATTGTATATCCGTATTTCATTGTTTTATTTCTATTTATTCACATTTTTTACCATAAAAGTGTTTCTTGACAGGAATTTTTCTTTAAATACACTGATTTTGAGCCACTAAAGCTGTAATAAACTCACTTTTTCTGAACTGATAAGTAGCTACTACTTATATCATTTACAATGATAAATTTGATACTCGTAACCATTTATTGCTCTTAAGTTTTCACTGACATTTTTTTTACATTGGTTGATTTGCTTTGGTGGAGATGCGTGAAAGTTAACTAACCACAAATCGAAGGGACGAGATAATTTTGCTAATGCTTTTTCTAGATTAATAGTTGCATTTTCTATTTTTTGTTCTTTCTCTTTTTCTTGATGAGCTAGGAAAAATTGAGGTTCTCGAATAAAGTATTTATCTAAATGTTTATTATCTAAATATTTATTATCTAAATATTTCTTCAATTTAAATTCTCTTGCAATTCCCATCATTTCACCTATTTGGACATGGGTTCTCTGGGTGGTAGTAATTAATATTGATGATGGAGATGTTTTTTGTGCGACATCTTGCATTAACCCTAAAAATAAATCTGGTCGATAATATTTTTGATATCCCAAATTTGATGTAACTGTAATAGCACTAAGTAATCCCATCACTAAAACTACTATTACGATTTTTTTACCTCTAATCTGAACCTTTTTCTGATTAAGATTTGATTTAGTAATAGGGGTTTGCCAAGAAATAGCTAAACTAGAAGCAATTAAAATGATGACTGCGGGAAAATAAGTAAAGTTATAACGGGCACCTCTGGTTAAATCAATACCTAAAAAATACGTAAAGAAGAAGAATAAACAAATAGATCCTAGACATATAGCAATAAATAATTGGGTAATGAAGGGATTTTCATCAGATAAACTCGAAATTTTCCCACTATGAGATGACGGAAATTCTGCCGGAAGCGATGCTCGCAAATTTATTTTAATACCGGATAATAAAATTGGCGTTACCCAAACAAAGAAGACAATCATTATTAACCCAGAAATGATTACTACCGTTAGTTGTGGTGCTTCTACTGGTAGTAAGGAAATCATTGTCACCCAAGCTGCTAAGGCTTGAAAAAGGGGACTTAGCCAAGCAAGACCGCTTCTTTCTCCTTGTATCCAGTCAGTTAATTTGTTCCCGTAGGAGTTTTGTAAAAATATGGGTAGCCATACTAACCCTGAAATTGCCGTACCAATTGCTACAGCATAAATAGTTTTCCAAGGAGCACTAAGAAGAAAGGAAATATCAGAAGATTTTTGCCACCTTTTTCCAGCTAAAAAGATTAAAGCAATACTTTCGGCAAAAAGTGTGAGTACGAAAAAGTAATGACTAGCAATTCCTAAAGCATTAATTGTTACCCAAGATAATCCCACCCAAATAGGTAATTGAGTACAACTCTGGATACGACGTGCAGCTACTATCAAGCAAGCAAATGATGCCATTACCCACAAAATAGCTAGGGTATAATGTCGTGCTTCCTGGGCTAAAAATATACCAAAGGGCGAGACCGTCATCAGTGCAGCACTTAAATGAGCTATTAAACGAGAACGAAATCCTAAGTAACTTAAACTATATATCGCAGGAATTGAAAATGCCCCAAAAATTGCAGCTAAAGAACGTGCTCCCCAAACTGATACTAAACCTTCTTGGGGGGGAAATAACTTAGTCCACAGATGAGTGAAGATGAAATACAGTGGAGGATGATTACTTTCGGTAAATAAGTGATGAATTACATCTGGAATTCCCTTACCTGCTTGATATTGTAGGGGTTGCAATAAAGTATCTACAGAAATGATTTCATTAATCGGTACATTTAAAAAACTATTTCCTAGACTAAATACTAAAGTAGAAAATTCATCTGTCCAAGGTGACTTTACATCTAGATTCACTAGACGCAAACTGATACCAAGAATAAACCACATTAAAAGTAATAAGGGGTGAAAATAACGGGAATTGAGTATGGTTCTCATCGCTACATCTCTTCTCCTCGTTGCACCACTTATATAACTTTGCCTTTCTGACGTTAAATTTTATCGTAAAGTTCGCTCTCTAGTTTGGCTCAAAACTCTTACTTTATGACTCTTCCTCAGTCTACATCTGTAACCCGCCAACTAAGTTTAAGATTAATCCAGAAATTCCAAATAGTTGTAAATGCGATCGCAATTAAGTTCGCGATATAAGCATTGTTAACCACAAATTTCACTAATATATTCAGTACAAAAACGTTAATAACCAATCCAGCTAGACAAATTACGTTAAATTTCAAAAATCTCTTCAACCTTTGACTCCAACCCTTTTGCTGACCGGATATATCCCTAAATGTCCATATATCGTTCCATAAAAAGTTATTTAGAATGGCAAAGAAAGCAGCAATAATTTTACTTATAGTCAAAGGTAAACTTAAAGTACTCGAGTCGTTGAGTAAGTAAAGTATCGTCATATCTACAAAAACCCCACTCAAACCCACCAAACCAAAACTGATAAAGCGACGGAGGGGAAAACTAAAACTACGCTGAGATGGTTTCATAGATTTTGTAGCAAAACGTAATTTTATTAAATGGTGTATGTAATCAAGATAATGTTTTGAGGTGACTTTACTTTTACCTTGTTGACGTTCGCAAAATACATATCCGACTTCTGCAATATGATTAATCTCTCCTCTAGCTATAACTTCTAAGAGAATTTTGTATCCCACTGGATTTAATATAATTTCGGCAATACATTCCCGTCGTACCATGAAATAACCACTCATCGGGTCAGAAACTCTACCTATGACTCTTGGTAATAAAATCAACCCTAGTAGTTGTGCACCTCTGGACAAAAACCTGCGAACTACACTCCAGCTACTTACCCCTCCTCCTTCCACATGACGACTAGCAACTGTTAAATCGGCTTTTCCTCCCCTCATTTTCTGTAACATCTCCCACAGCATTTGCGGTGGGTGCTGCAAATCACCGTCAATCACCCCTAATACTTCTCCCCGTGCAATTTGCCATCCCCTGATGACTGCTGAAGATAATCCCTTTTCCTGCTGACGACGCATTACCCGTAGCTGAGGATATT
Source organism: Mastigocoleus sp. (assembly GCA_050042865.1). Lineage (GTDB taxonomy): Bacteria > Cyanobacteriota > Cyanobacteriia > Cyanobacteriales > Nostocaceae > JBCCDM01. The sequence goes on along the minus strand of JBHJJE010000067.1, from coordinate 73,589 downwards.
TTGACACTAAACTTTCAGCAAAAGCCCAAGTTTGGTCTGGACTGTCATCATCAACCACAATCAATTCATACTTACCAGGAATGTTCTCATCAAGCAAACTGCTTAATATTTCAATAAGTTTACCTATGTTATCTCGTTCTTTGTAAGTTGGAATTACCAGTGAAAAAAAGATATTTCCCCTGTCATTAGCAGATAGTCTAGGAATTTTTAAATTACCAATAGGAACTTTAGATAAAGAGTTTTGAGAAAGAAAATTCATAACAAAGAAAAAAGTCAGGGAACAGGGAGAAAGTTCTTTTTAGGAGTTTCAATCAAATAAAGTACATTCAGTATGAGGGTATACCTAAAGTGTTATATGCTCCTTTAAAGAGCAGCGTAACCCACCATTCCCTACCGAAATCCCTTAGTTTCATTTTTTTGATATATTCCCTGAAAATATGTAAACATGAATAGTTCGGCTTGAACATCAATAATCTCCTCACTTAAAAAGCCAATTCTCAATTGAAATACTCCAAGTTAAATAAGAAAAATATTAATTAATGTCAAGAAAAGTAATTATTTGCGAAAATTAGTTTAAAGAAGCAAACAAAATCAGTAAATAAAACCTTTCCTATATCCCGTGAATAATATAACAACCGTTGATAATATCCTGGATCGTGCCCTTGCAGGTGAAGACATTTCTTCAAAAGAAGGAATTACATTACTAAACCAAACTAGTCCAGAAATTATAAAAGCAATTCAACAAACAGCAGATAAATTGCGCTGTTCTCAAGTAGGGGACACAGTTACCTATGTAGTGAACCGTAATATAAACTTTACAAATATTTGCGAGCAGCACTGTAGCTTTTGTGCTTTTCGTAGAGATGCAGATACGAATGGTGCTTACTGGTTAAATGAAACCCAAATTCGTCTGAAAGCACAAGATGCGATCGCTCGAGGAGCAACCGAAATTTGTATGCAGGGGGGTCTTAATCCGGCAGCAAAGATAAACGGCAAGGCTTTAAAATACTATGTGAGCTTGGTAGAAAGCATCAAAAAAGAATTTTCCCAGTTACATCTTCATGCCTTTTCACCCCAAGAAATTCAATTTATCGCCAGACTTGATAATATATCTTACGCTGAGGTAATTACTGCATTAAAAGATGCTGGTTTGGGTTCCATGCCGGGAACAGCAGCAGAAATCTTAGATGATCAAGTCCGACGTATTCTCTGTCCTGAAAAGATTGATACCGCAACGTGGCTAGAAATCGTCACTATTGCTCACCGGATGGGATTAAGTACCACCAGCACCATGTTATGCGGTCAAATAGAAACAAAAAAACAGCAAATACATCACCTAGAACAACTGCGATCGCTCCAGCAAAAAGCCATCAAATACGACTATCCATCCCGAATTACGGAATTTATCTTACTACCATTCGTTGGTCAAGAAGCACCACTACCTCTACGTAAACGTGTGGGACGCGACCAGCCAGTTTTAGAAGATACCTTACTACTCACCGCAGTATCGCGTATTTACTTAGGAAATTATATCCCTAACCATCAGCCAAGCTGGGTAAAAATAGGACTTGAGGGAGCAAAACAGGCATTACAGTGGGGTTGTAACGATATCGGCGGCACCCTGATGGAAGAACACATCACCACTATGGCAGGTGCACTAGGGGGAACCTGTATGGAAGTAGAAACCCTGCAAAATGCGATCGCTTCCTTAGGAAGACCATATCAACAACGGGATACTCTATATGGCAAAATAAATCAGACTGTTACACCCTAGTACTTGACCAAGCCAAAATTGCCGGGTAAAAGCAGGCAGGGGAAGCAGAGGAAGCGGTTCGCTGAAAGCGTTGTCGCAGACTGGGAGCAGGGGGAGAAACAACTTTTTCTTTTCACGAACAACTACGCAAAGTTCGCTGGGTGAACTACTAGGTTTAGCAATTTTTTTGATTGGGACTGCCTCCTGCCTTGTCCAGAGGTCAGATAAGCAATCTTCTCCTATTCACCTTTTTGAAGAATTAAAAAATTTTGAATGAATTAATTTCGGGTACAAGCCCCCCACTGAATCTTATTCAGTGGTCTCCAATTAGTGGTGGGTTCAAGTCCCCACTGATTTAAATTTTGAATTTTGAATTTTGAATTGGAGCGAAGCGACTTGACCCATTACCCAAAGATTGATCCCCAGGATACAAATCCGGGATAGGATAGACGTTGATTTAAGTATTTATTCACTAGATGATTATGAAACGCTATTTGTCTCGTCTCTTTGCTTTGGCTTTAGTTTTATTAATTAGCGTTACAGGCTGTAACTCTGGTGCTTCTGGAACAACAGGCAGCATAACAGGTGATTATCGCCAAGACACTTTGAACATAGTTACCTCATTAAGAGAAGTTTTAGAAGTCGCTAAAGATAACCCCGACAAGAGTGCAATTGAAACACAAGTACGTCAGCAAATGAAAGATTTTGCAGCACGCTACCAACGAGACCAAAAAATTTCGGGTTTAAGTTCCTTTACCACAATGCGTACAGCTCTAAATTCATTAGCTGGTCATTACAGTTCCTATCCCAATCGTCCAGTACCAGAAAAGCTCAAAACTCGTTTGGAACAAGAATTTAAGCGTGTTGAAGCAGCATTGATGAGAGGTAGCTAGATTTTGAATTGCTAGATTTTTAATTTATGTGTTTTGGACTGAGGAATCCTGGTTAACAAAGGTTCCTTTGTTTAAGAACAGAGTGAGTGTGACAACCACCCATAGTAAATTACTAGGAGCATAGTAGAACTATGCTCCTACTGTTGTCTTGCTAACTTTTGAACATCAAAGTCCAGATAACAATAAATTCATAATTAAAATAACAACTAATTGAAAAATCTAAAAAAATAATACAAATAAGTTAGTAAGTAGTATCATTGGTATTTAAAAAGACAATAATATGCAATCAACCTCTAAAATTATTTGATAAAGATTTGAGAAAAACAGTTATATACAAGAAAATAAATCCTAAATCTACTATTATTGGCAACACAAAGGAAAATTTGAGAGTCTCTAAAATTTGAGTTCAAAATCTCTTTAGTCTTAGCTATATACCTATACTTATATCTATATTTATAGCTATATAGTTTATCGGTAATCATTTCATCCATGCACTACCCATTAATTGGTAATGCATGTTATGAGTGTATTCTTTCCGTAATTACATATACGAGTGTCACTTCTAGATAGAAATCTAACTGGAAGTTGACTACATTGGCTTGATTTCATTTAAAAAAATATGTCCAACCGTCCCCTGAATATTGCAAAATCAATGTTCTTCTGGCGACAATTGTTCGCTGTTCTGTTCAGTGGTAGCCTGCTTTTTCCTTACATAGGAAATCAGCCAGCACAAGCAAAACTGAGCCAATATTGCCAATTTTCTAAAAAAAATGTTCAGCAAAAAGAAAGTTTAAGACAAGCTACTTTTCTTAAAGGCAGTCGTAAAGCAAAAAAGCGCTACCAAACTTTAATTAGTCAACATGCCCAAACTTTAAAAAAATGTCGGGGACGTAACTGGCCGCAAACTCAAGCACTCTGGTTGCGTCTATATCCTTGTGACCTAAAACCTGGAACTTTAGCCCAGATTATGGATCGGGTTGTAAATCAGGGTTACAATCAGGTTTACGTAGAGACATTTTATGATGGACAAGTTCTATTACCCCAAAACAATAATCCTACCGTTTGGCCTTCCGTAGTCCGCGGTAGAGGACTTGAAAATGCCGACTTGTTAGCCCAAGCAATCCAAAAAGGGCGAGAAAGAGGGCTAAAAGTATACTCATGGATGTATACAACCAACTTTGGTTATAGCTACGCTCGAAGAAAAGATAGAGAAAGAGCGATCGCTCGTAATGGTAAAGGTCAAACCAGCTTGTATTTAAATACAAAAGGTTCGGAAGTATTCATTGATCCCTATAACATGGATGCAAAACGGGACTACTACCGCATGGTTTTAGAAGTGATGCGTCGTCGTCCCGACGGTATTTTATTCGATTACATCCGTTATCCTCGTCAAACTGGTTCCAAATCTATTGCAACCAAGGTAACTGATTTATGGATATATAGCGATGCAACTCAAAAAGCATTATTTGGCAGAGCACAAAATTCTAAAGGACTAGACCTAATCCGTCGGTTTTTGAGAAAGGGTTATGTGACAGCAGCAGATATATCTGATGTTGATAGAAAATATCCCCGTGAAGGAGAACCGATGTGGCAAGGTAGAATCCCTAAAAACACTAAATCAGCCCTTATACCTTCCCAAAGACAGCCCCTATTGCAATGGGATTTGTGGCAGCTTTCTGTAGCTCATACAATGCAGGGAATTGTAGATTTTGTTAACCTTGCTACCTATCCAGCAAAACAGCAGGGAATACCCGCAGGAGTCGTATTCTTTCCAGGAGGGAACCGGAGAGTAGGCAGAGGTTTTGACTCTCGCTTGCAGCCTTGGGATAGGTTTTCTAGCTCCTTGCAGTGGCACCCTATGTCATATGCAAACTGCGGTAATACTTCTTGTATAGTCAAGCAAGTACAGCGAGTTTTGACAACCTCAAAACCCGGTACTAAGATATTTCCCGCTCTTGCAGGAACCTGGGGAAGGTCTGTTAGCAACCGTCCTCCTTTAGAACAGCAAATGCGATCGCTCCGTCAATATTCTTCTCGTATTCGCGGTGTGAGTCATTTTGCCTACTCATGGCAATATCCACAGCATGATAGAGCTCGTAAATTCTGCCGCTTGCGATAATTTTAAAGAATAATTTCAGAGACGCGATATATCGCGTCTCTAATGTTTTGGATATATGTTTTAGGTATATCTTTTGAATATATTTGAGATATTTATCCTTTAGTAATTAACTACCCCAAAAGTAATTTAACTCAATATCAATACTTGTATTAGAACCAACAACAATAACCGCAGAATCACCAAACTTAGGAGGACCTGTAACAATTCTTGGATTTCTAGAAAATCCAAATCCTTCTGTAGGTATACCTAAGCCATTACGATTCAGATTTCCATCGCCATTTGCATCATGAAATATAGCTACAGCATAGCTCCCAGAACGTAGAGAATTCAAAGTCAAACTACCAGAGACATCTTTGAGCTTCACACAGGTTGCTTTCAGAGCTCTCTTGCGATCGCCAGGAAATCCACGACTGCTATCAAACAAACTAAAGCACATTTGTCCTTTTTGGTTCTTTAAACCTGCAATATTTACAGTCAGGTTACTACTGCTGATAGCGTTACTTGAATTCGGAAAAGACAGCACATTTCCTAAAACAATCAAAGATAGAATACCTAGGTGAAACTTTTTCATAAGTAAATAATTCACATTGAAAGAAACAGGCTTTCTTGATGAGGATAAATCAAATCCATCAACTTCTAAAGTAATTAGTACACATCAATACATTCCAAATCAGTATAATCTCGAAGTTTAATTATATTGTTAATCTTCATGACTTCTAGTGAGTTTATAATTTAGCTTTTTTTGCCTAAATCTTTAATATTTTCTAAAAAGTAATTAATACACTAAAAACTTAGATAAAAAAAACTCCCTTTCAGACTTTTACTGGAAAGGAGGCTTATTTACAAGTAAGTATTTAATTTTTCTATCATAGACAACACGATATACAAAAATTATGATGCTTGGGGTTGTAACCTCAGACAGTCGATAAAATCAATAAGTTCTGAATTACTTAATTGTTGACGTGATCGCTTTCCATATTGTTGCTGTAAAAATTTTCTTCCCTGTTGCTGATTCCAATTAAGCTGTGTCAAATAAAAATCGGTCTGAGCTATCAAATTCTTTCTTTCTTCAGAAATTTTTAGCTCCTCAGAAATTCCATCGCGACTTATACTTTCGCCAAGGTTATAATTCACAGCTTGCTTTATCTTGAAACTTACTCTTTCTGACAATCCTGCCCAATCAATAACTTTGTGTTCATTCCAGCTAACTTCCACAGACCTATAAGTAACAGGATTATAAACCTGACAAAAAACAATTTTTTTATCCCCTGGTTCGACTACAATCGTTAGGGGTTGACGTAACTGTTCCCAACCTAAGGTATCTAAGGACAACAATAGACCCTTGGAAAAATAAGAATCACTTCCTGAACGCACTACGTAAGGCTTGTCTGCCAAAATATGTAAATCTGTTTTCTCGGTCTCTCCAAAAGAAGTATCAACCTTCTTATTTAGTTCTATATCTTTAATAATCCCCGTTAAAGCCTTCTCATGAATAGGAATTATTTTTTTGTCATCTGCAAGAGTATACCAACAGCAATCATTTTCCCTACCCACAAACACATACTGTGGTTTTGGTATCTGCCCAAACCCTAATTTAATATTCATATTTTTTGTATTTTCTTTTTTATTTTTCTACAGCAGAATAATTTTTCCATACATATAGTTCCCATCCAGACAATGCTAAGTTGCATTCAAAAAGGAACTATTTCTATAGTAGTACTATTGTTCTTATATAGTGATTTTATATTTATTATTGTGAATTATTATGAAGTGCTTTGGATTACTCTTTTTTGCAGTTTGAAAACAATGGAGTAATTATTAATCCCCTGAAGCTCTAAGATAAATTTTATACACTAAATTAACATCGCAATAAAAAATTGTCTGCGTGTAAGTCGTATTAAGATGAAAATTTATTTTCCTAATTCACAGCAAAGTTACGAGATAGCTTCATCCGGTCGAGGATCATTTTCAGCTAACCAGCTTTCCAAATCACCAACTGTATTAAAATCCAATAGCGCTTCACCCAAATTCTCTAACTCCGATATCGATAGCTGCTGAATCTTTCCTTGTAACTGGGAATTCAACCCACCAACACGACGATTTAGAAGTCGCATAACCATTGTAAATGCTTCCAATTGTCTTCCTTCTTCGCGTCCTTCTTCACGTCCTTCTTCACGTCCTCTACGCTGCCAACTTGTTACAATTTCCATAACTGCTTCCTCCTGTCTTGGTTCAATGCTAGTTATTTGAGCTTGAAAAATCGCTTCTTCTTGGGAGTCTAGTTCTAAGTAGATGTCAATGAACTGAGAAATCAACTCTACTTGTGCAGGGTTGAGTTTTAGACTGATGAGTAACTGTAATGATGATAACTTCACGGTCGGACGTTCTTGTTTGTCCATCCGCATTTTTGACATTAAAGCACTAGCAATTGGATTATTTTCGTTAACAAAATCATTCCAATCTAGTTGATTTAATTGAACTACTCGGTAATTAAATTCTAAGACTTTCCAGCCAGGGAACTCTATTTTATAACTGTTAGGTTCCTCAGTTTGGGGTGAGTCATGGGAATAAAGGACAATTGGGTAAATTGGCAGTGCAAATTTCTCATGTAAACGTGCAAAATAGTTGAACATTCGTGCATTGAAATCAGATTCCCTAGATGATTGATGTTCAGTATGAATAATAAATAACGAATCTCGGTTTCTGAAAGATGTACGAACTGCTAAATCTATAATTTTCTTTTTTCCAATAGTGACATCTGTAAATACCTCTTGAGGAAGAAATTCAATGCGATCGCGTTCCCAATAAGACACAATATCGGGAAAAAATAGCTCGATGAATTCTGGAAAGAAGTTTTCTAAGAGCTTCTTAAATAATTGGTCATGGTCTATCATAAAATGATATTACAAGCTTTTGAGAACAAGCTTTTGAGAACAATTCGCTTTTTTAGACCGACTTCGGAGTGCTCAAAATATCTAATTGCTTTTTAATAGCTTCTGCTGCATCATATCCAGATTTCATTGCACCACCAATTAATTCACCACCACACCAGTCACCGCAACACACTAAAGGTAGTTCAGTATCTGCTGACAAATAAGTTTCAGCTAGGGGATGACGAGGGAATGCATAACGCCAACGATGGACTTGTATAAATTCGGGATTGTTCATCCATGAAAAATCTATACATTGAGCTGCATATTTAAGTATTTCTTCTCCTACAGCCTGTAAATCTAGAGACTCAAAATACTTTTGAGCAAAGTTTGCACTACTTTGAAATACTAATAAAGGTTGTGATGATTTAATACGTTTACTGCTGTCAACTCCAATCCATCCTAAAACTTTATCGTCAGAGAAAGTTAAAGCTTTCCATTCTGGTAAATTTATGTTTTTGGGGTATCCAGCCATGACGCTGATGGAGGGATAGTAATCTGCTGATTTAAGTTTATCGAGAAAGCTCCCATTTAAAGGTAATCTTTCTTTTAATAAACTCTCTTGTATGAAAGTATCTAAAACTTCTACAGCTTGGGGTGCAGGAATCGCGATCGCTAATGCTTTTGCAGTAAATTCTTCCCCTGACTCGGTTATGATCTGCCAGATACTATCGGGAGTGGAAGCAATTTTACTTGCACGTTGACTGAAATGAATATCTAAATCTTTAGCTATAAACTTAGCGATCGCGCTCATTCCATCGGGTGCAATATAACGAGGTGAGGGAGAATCTGGGATGGGTTTGGAAGCGTTTGCTCGGAGTTGATAAACTGTATCTGTCCAAACCTGTAAAATTCCTTTTTGGAACAGCTCATCAACTAAATTTTGCAGCAATTCTCCTTTCGGTTTAATATAACAGGCTCCGTGGTCAGCACGGGTATCATATAAACGTCGTGTCGCAACTCTCCCACCCACACCACGAGACTTTTCAATTATTTTTACCGAATAACCAGCTTTAGTTAACTTTTGAGCACATGTTAAACCTGCCATTCCGGCACCAATTATCACAATATCAGTCATAGAAATTTTAGTCATATTGTTTTTTGCTAAATCGTTTTTTGCTAATTGGTAACAAGTAGGTGGGTGAGAAAAATTGTCGTTATAAAAAGTGAGTAAGAATAAAGTTTTGAGGCTAATTACTACTCCTGAAGGGATTTTATATTTAATTGCGCCTTAGTTGTTAGTTGTTGCTTAATGCTTGATGGTGAGAGCTAGAGTGAACGCTATACGAAGATGGTTGTAGCTAACAAATAAAAAACTTTTCTGCTCTCCCTCACTCACTCACCCACTCATTTCTTTCCCGTACTGAGCAATACCGATGAAGGTGAATGCGAGTAGTAGAATAAGGTACAGGGTAATGCGGTAAAATCGGAGGATGTCAAGTTGGATGAGTTAAGGTCTGTATTAGAATTAGCCACCCAAGAGGAGTTAGAGGATTTAACAGCGATTCTGTTTAGTCGTAAGTTCAATCCTATAGATTATGTTAAGACTCCCGAACCAATAGAAGTCCAGAGCCAAAACTATTCGGGTTGGTTAGATTCTTTGGAAGAACGTTTCCGATTTTTGGCTGCGGATGGTATGACTGTACTGCGGGGTCAGACTCAACAGGTGACTTACAGACAAGCATTAATTCAAGTTTGTAAATATCTCAAAATAAAAATTCCTTGTCTAGAAGATTTGGCAACTGTTGATTTAGAAGCAGAAATATTTTTACATCTTTTGGGTCAGGTTTGGAAAAAATTACCCCAGGAAGAAAAACAAGAAATTAGCGTGGGTTTACAGGGTTATCTGGCAAATGCTGAGCTTAAAGAACCTCTACCTCTATCATTTCAGCGCGACCCTTTAAAGTTAATTTTTAAAGGTAGTAGTGCTTTGGCAGTAACCTCAATTGTGCAACCATTCTTACTTAAACAAATTGCCCGTCAGTTTGCAACTCATTTTGCAACTTATCAAATTGCTCAAAAGACTGCAATTAAAGGTTCTATGGCTGCTGCTGGACAGTTTAATAATTATATTGTGATGCAGATGGCTAAACGGGGAATGACGGTTAATGCAGCCAGATACGGTGCAGCTAGAACCGTTTTTTCCCTAATTGGTCCAGTAATGTGGACTTGGTTTTTTGCTGACCTCAGTTGGAGAGCGATCGCTACTAATTATGGTCGTATCATTCCTACTGTATTCGCTTTAGCTCAAATTCGTCTGACTCGTGGGGAATGTTGGGAAATCGCTTAGTGTTTTATCTCAAAACCTTTATTAAAAATAATCTATTCTATTTTTGTTCTGCTCACCCCGATCCAAATTTACAGCTTTTATGGAACATCTCTGAGTTAGGGATATTCATTTTACCTTTATTTCCTTCTGTGGGTGCAGTAACTCTTGGTTTAGTAATGATTGCAACTGCGGTGAAAAAGTACCGTGAAGTTATCAATATTCCTATTAATAAAGCTTTTTTTGCCCTTAGTATACTTTTAATTTTCACCTGTATCTTTGCTGTTGATAAATCTTCTGCTTTTTTAGGTTTATTCAATTTTTTACCGTTCTTTTTATTTTTTGCTGTTTTTAGTACTCTTTTTAAAAGTGTTAGTCAGTTAAGACAGATTGCTTGGATATTAATTATTACTAGCATACCTATAGCTATATCGGGCTTAGGACAGCTTTACAGTGGTTGGTCTACTCCAAAGTGGTGGTTTAATATTTTTGGATGGGCGATCGCTTCAGGGGGAAATCCTGTGGGACGAATGGCTTCGGTGTTTATGTATGCTAATATTTTTGCTGGTTATGTAGTTATTATATTTACTTTAGCTTTGGGTTTATGGTTAGAAAATTTATATCTATTGAAGTCATTTTATAGCTCTAATTCCAGCTTTAATTCCAACTTAAAATTAAACTTAAGTTTAAGTAAAAATACTGTTATTAAACGCTTCATTTTTATATCAATAGCAGTACTTTTAAATTTTATCTCCCTGATTCTTACCAACTCTCGTAACGCTTGGGTAATAGCTCTGGTTGTCTGTCTGGGTTATGCTATATTTCAAGGCTGGCGAATTCTGGTTACTGGAGTTTGCGCGATCGCAACAAGTGTTATTCTGGCTGCTTTTGCTCCTACAGGAATTGCCCAATTGTTCCGTAAAGTCATACCCCAATACTTTTGGGCACGTTTAAATGACCAAATGTTTTCCGACCGACCAGTTGCTTTGATGCGCTCTACTCAGTGGAATTTTACTTGGTCAATGACTCAACAACGTCCTTTGACTGGTTGGGGATTGAGAAACTTTACTTCACTCTATGAAAGTAAGATGGGACTTTGGCTTGGTCATCCCCATAATTTATTTTTGATGTTATCCGCAGAGGCTGGAATCATTGCATCTTTATTTTTTTATGGTTTACTTTTATGGATTATTTTAAATAGTTTTAGATATCTAAAAAGAAGTAAAAATATTTATGAAAATGATAAAATAATTTTTTTCAGCTATTTAATGGTCTCTCTATGTTGGATATTATTTAATACTGTAGATGTGAGCATATTTGACTTACGTTTAAATACACTTACCTGGTTTCTCACAGCAGCAATATTTGGAATTAGCCGTACTCAAGAAAAATATATAAATCCGATCTAATTATTGTTTTACAGAATAAGACTTGACTAAAAAACTATAATATAGTCCTTACTCTTGGTTTTCGGTGTATACACTGGGGTGATTTTTTTTCATTATTAATAACATAACAATATTCACGTCTGTTGACTGTGAGTTTGGCTAATTTATATTAGCCATTGTTGCTGATTGTTGGGAAGGTGTAGTGGCATCTATAAAAGATGTCATCTGCATGACGGGCATCTGAAAAGGTGCCCTTATTTAAAATTTAAATACTAATTATAATCAATAGAATCAATTGCTTCTTTGTTATCGGATTTTACCAGCACTCCAATTCAAAATTATCAAAACTCTACAGATAAAAAGATTATAATTATTTTCTGAGTGCAAACAAAAATCTTGAAAAAAGAGATAACATTTTATTTTTTTGAAATAAATAAACAAGTAAAGCTTATATCCATAATTAAATAATTCCAAGTTAGTTATATTTTTATTTATATTTTTATTTGTTAAATTTTTCTTCTTTAACTTTGCATGTCAAACTTAATAAATTAAATTACTTTGCTTACTATTCTTAAAATAAATGCTGTGTATCCATACATAATTGGTCTTAGTCAAGTAAAATGACTAAAAGAACTTGTTATACCGCTTATTTGTGAAATCCCATTTCATAACTTGCCTTATTTTCCTAAAGTTATGGGGAGTAAGAAGGCATTAAAATGGCATATTCATAAGACTTGGTATTAGTAAGAAAATTTATAACGCATCTCTACTAAATTATGTTTTCTCAAGCTAGCTTCTTACAATATGCCCAATGGTCTGGTATTGCAACATTAGCTTTTGGAGTCCTAACGATTTTAGGATTTTTTCTGATGTGGGGAATTCGTTTTCGGCTTGTAGGTACAACTGGTTTTATGATTGTACTTACTGCCGGTTTATTTACTCTTTCTTTAACACCACTTACTCGCACCGCAGTCCCAGGGGCAGTTAGATACAGCTTGGTTTACGATAATGGGGGTACACAGGCAGTGATTGCAGTATCTCCATCAGTTAATATCACAGAACTCAACGCAACATTGACACAAGCAGCAAATGACCTATTTTCTTATGGTCGCTTAGCCCGTAATGGTGAAACTCAACTAACTGTGCGAGTTCGTACTGTTATCCACCCAGAAGAAGGACTTTCTTTGCCTCTCTATATAGGTACAGCTAAACGCTCCCTTGCTTCACGGGAAGACTCCCAAATAGAAATTCAGTTTAACCAAGACAACCTGAAAAAACTGCCATCAAATGAAATATAAAATCTAATCCGATCTTCAGCTTCCCTCTCCTTCCTTAGATGTTTAGCGTAGCGCCTTCTTGTTAGAATTGGAGAGGGAACAAAATAAATATTCTCTTCTTTACGCCGACCTTGTAGGAACTATTTCAAGTGCTGCCCTATATACACTTTGATAAGCGTTTACTGCTAACTGATAGGCATAGACATATTAAAAGCACTTTATTCTTGGCAAATTCTCCTCCCCCATCTTACCCTAGTTATTTTATTTTTATTATTTTTCGGCAAAATATTATTAGAAAAATATTATTATATTATTTAGCTTTAAACTTTAATTTAAAAACATCATATAAAAAACATAACTTAGGATTTTTCCTGATTTGAAATTTCAGCTTGACAGGGTATTTTTGAATGCCTCGTTCTTTTAGAGTCGGCAATTTCTTGACCGGGGGAATGCTTAGTCTTAACTTTAGTCCGTCCTACAACTACGGAGCATTGGTAACTAACCATTTATTAACCGAATGAGGAAATTAAGGCTTTGAGTACGTAAACCTTGAATGTTATTGTTAATTAGTTATATGCCTAATCAATTTTCTGAGAAGTTGTCTACATCAAGTAATAACTCATTTTATAGTTTAGAAATCGCGCCAAAAAAAGTAATTCGCGGTTCGCAAGTTTTGCAGCAAGCAGCATTACCTGTGTCATATTTAGGAATCCGTCCTCTATTAGTTAGTGGGAAGAATAGCTTCAGCAAGATTAAATCTTATTTAGAACCGCTTTTAAGGAGCGATGGTGCGGTAGCACCCGCTGTAGGCGATGACCCTAAAAGGGTCGCGCGGAGCGAACGCTTGCATATTGCTCAAGGATATTACACTCCTGACTGCTCTGAGAGTACTTTAAAGGATTTAGTTGACCAAGCAAAAACCCATAAAGCTGATGTCATCATAGGAGTAGGTGGTGGAAAAGCTTTAGATACAGCTAAATTAGTTGCCTATCAATTGCACATACCGGTGGTGACTATTCCTACATCTGCTGCAACTTGTGCAGCTTGGACTGCTTTGTCCAACGTGTATTCGGAGCAAGGAGCATTTTTGTATGATGTATCCCTTGATAGTTGCCCCGACTTGTTGATATTAGACTATGAATTAATCAAAACTGCACCTGAATATACCTTAGTTGCCGGAATTGGAGATGCGATCGCTAAATGGTATGAAGCTTCTGTAAGTAGCGGACAATCTGAGGAAACTATGGTTATAGCAGCCGTTCAGCAAGCAAGGGTTTTGCGAGATATTCTCTTGCAGAAATCGGTCGAGGCTTTAAAGAATCCTGGGAGTCCAGTTTGGCAGCAGGTTGTAGACGCAACCGTTCTCCTCGCAGGTGTTATCGGTGGTATTGGTGGAGCACAATGTCGTACCGTTGCAGCCCATGCAGTACATAATGGTTTAACTCACCTTTGCTGCGGTAAAAGTATCCACGGGGAAAAGGTTGCCTACGGAATTTTAGTACAGTTACGACTAGAGGAGATGTTACAAGGAAACCAGCTCGCAGCATCAGCTAGACAGCAATTGTTGAAATTTTATACAGATATTGGACTACCACAAAATTTCACTGATTTAAACCTGGAGAATATAACTTTGGCACAGTTACAAAATTCTATAGAAATAGCTTTGTCTGAGAAGTCCGATATTCATCGTTTACCATTCAAAGTTTCCTCAGAACAGTTAATGGCAGCAATGGTTTCTACAACTGCTCCTAGTGATAGTCAAACTAAAATCAAGGGAAGTACCCTTAATAGAGAACAAGTAGAGCGGTTTCGAGTAGGAGGATTCAATAAAGAGGTGGAAAAATGACCTTGGATTGGATAACTCCAGCTGAACGCATCAAAAAGTTGCCACCCTATGTGTTTGCTCGTCTAGATGAGTTAAAAGCTAAAGCTAGAGAACAAGGTTTAGATTTAATTGACCTGGGGATGGGTAATCCAGATGGTTCAACCCCGCAAGCTGTAGTAGAAGCAGCCATAGATGCTTTAGGAAATAAAGATAATCACGGCTATCCGCCTTTTGAAGGTACAGCAGACTTTCGTCAAGCTATTACTAATTGGTATCATCGTCGATATGGAGTTAACTTAGACTCTAACAGTGAAGCTTTACCCTTGCTTGGCTCCAAAGAAGGCTTAGCCCATTTAGCCATAGCTTATATTAATCCAGGAGATACTGTTCTTGTACCCACCCCAGCCTATCCGGCACACTTTCGCGGTCCTTTGATTGCAGGGGGAGAGGTATATAATTTAATTCTCAAGCCTGAAAATGATTGGTTAATTGATTTAGCAGCTATTCCCGATCAAGTAGCTCAAAAAGCTAAGATACTTTATTTTAATTATCCTAGTAACCCCACAGCCGCCACTGCCCCCCGAGAGTTTTTTGTTGATATAGTAAAATTTGCCAAGAAGTATGAAATTTTACTAGTACATGACCTTTGCTATGCAGAACTAGCTTTTGATGGCTATCAGCCCACTAGCTTATTAGAAATTCCTGGAGCTAAAGAAATTGGCGTAGAATTTCATACTATGTCGAAAACCTATAATATGGCTGGATGGCGTGTTGGGTTTGTAGTCGGCAATCGTCATATTATTCAAGGATTGCGTACCCTCAAAACTAATTTAGACTACGGTATCTTTGCAGCCTTGCAAACTGCTGCTCAAGCAGCTTTACAACTACCTGACAGTTACTTACTACAAGTCCAGGAACGCTATAGAACCAGACGCGATTTCTTAGTTGAAGGTTTATCTCACCTTGGTTGGGATATACCCAAAACTAGAGCCACAATGTATCTTTGGGTACCTTGTCCAAAAAGTATAGGCTCTACTGATTTTGCTCTAGATATATTACAAGAAACAGGAGTGGTGGTTACACCAGGTAACGCTTTTGGAGTTGGAGGAGAAGGTTACGTTCGTATTAGTCTAATTGCAGAGTGCGATCGCTTAGCAGAAGTATTACACAGATTTAAGCAAGCTGGTATCAGTTATCACTAGTAAATATTCTACAATCGATTCACAATATAACTATTATGTACAATGTTGTGTAAATTATCCAGAATTAAAAGTTATGCAAACAAGAACACCCTCTGTATCCAAAGAGGAATTAATTACTGCTGGCTTTCATGCTCTTTCTGAACCACTCAGAATTAAAGTATTGAGTATCTTACGCAATCGAGAGATATGTGTTTGTGATTTATGTGACCATTTGGGTATAAGTCAGTCTAAGTTATCTTTTCACCTGAAAACCCTTAAACAAGCTGGTTTAGTAAATGCTCGTCAGCAAGGACGTTGGATTTATTACAGTATTAATCTTCCTCAAATAGTAATTCTGGAGGATTATCTATTAGAATTCAGAAATTTTGGTAAAATTACCCCGGCTATTCCCTGTAATAATGATTAGGGAAATCTGTTTTTGAAAATGTATATGTTGTTGAGATCTAATCTCTAAAAGTATTAAATAATACTTCTAGCAGGTTCTGAAATTGGTGATTGATTTAATATATTTTTGTATGAAATAGAACTTACGCACTGTAGGAATGTAATTATCCTATGAATTTAAAGTTGTTATGCCATTTCAAACTTGAGAAAAATCCGTAGGGATTTATTTTTGTGCAAATAAATCCCTTTATATGTGTTGAAGAACCTTAGAAGTTGAAAAGCCTGAGAAACCATATGTCCTATTTTAATAGTTCTATTAACACGTAAGTCCTATTAATAAATTAATGCTTTTATAATAATTATTTTTCTGGAAATAAACACCGCATTTAATACAAGTATGCTCAAGAAGGCTAAATAATTGACAAAATCAGCATCCTTGCATGAGGGTTGTAGTTTTACAGTCGCTTCTCGTCAAATTCTTGTCCCATAAATATTTAGAAAATCAATAATAATTAAACAGGAAAACCCAACTTTTGGTTTTTCCTGTTTAATATCAAATTATGCTTTTATCAAACTGAGAGTTATCAATCGGCACAGGAAATTTAAATTCTAATTTTCTGTGCCGCTTTTCTATTCTTTATCAAGAATAATCCTTGTAAAGGATGAGAAGAAAGACATAGCATCGGTATTAAAGACGAGAAATAAGTAAGGAAACTTTAATTCCCCTACAGTAAGCTTGACTTCTACCTATACTTCCTGTTTGCCTATCTTTCATTAAAGAGTCTTGATCTTTAATGGAATCCTTAGTAAAGAGCTTCTTCTTGGTGAGTTTCGATGGTGCAATCAGAAGTAGGATAAGCCACACAGGTCAATACATATCCACCTGCCATTTGGTCATCATCCAGGAAAGACTGGTCGGACTGATCGATAGTACCTGCTGTGATTTTTCCTGCACAAGTGGAACAAGCACCAGCACGACAGGAGTAAGGAAGATCCAAACCAGCCTCTTCAGCTGCATCCAAGATATAAGTATCGTCGTCACACTCGATGGTTTGATTTAAACCTTCAGCTTCACTCACCAATGTTACTTTGAAAGTTGCCATAAATTTATCCTCTCTTGTGGTAACGGCAGAACTTAGTTATTTTGAAGCAAGCACGCCAACTTTTCAGAAGGCGGATGGCGATCAAAATAAAATTGCCTCAATTCTGATACTACGAGAAAAATCACAGTATGTGACTGGATTTTCTCCGCGATTAGTAATGAAATTTAATTATCTCTTAATAATAAGTTTTACTTATTGATTTAGGAAAAGAGTAGGTAGGCTATTAAAAAAATTTATAATTATATCTAGGAGTAGACAAGTACCATGTCTAGAGCAATAAAACCTAGGATTTACGCTTAATTATGGATTAAGGGCTGAAAATTTTGTAATGATGTCTATAATCTCGAGAATATGATTTTTTGACAAGGCTGAAAATTCAGACAGGAATTTAGAGCCGTTTTTATTAAACTGATTGCATAAATGACAATTGATAGCGGGTAAAAAGAAAAGTGCGAATAGGTATAGTTGGTAGTGGCTATGCAGCAAAGCATAGAGCGGAGTATTTTATTAAAGACAAGCGCTGTAATTTAATTGCAATTGCATATAGTGGATTTAAATCTATTGCCCCATCTAGTCAAGCCGAGTCGAATATTAGTACAGACAAGCAAGTAGATATTTTCAAAGACTTTGCTAAAAAGTACGAATGTGAATCAGAAGATAAGTGGCAAGATTTAGTTAAGAGGGAAGACATAGACCTAATTGTCATTTGTAGTGCAAACTATAATCATGGCGCGATCGCACTCCAGGCACTTAGTAATAATAAGCATGTTGTTGTAGAGTATCCTCTGTGTTTAGACTTAGCTCAGGCAGAAGAAATTATTAATTTAGCCAAGTCTAAAAAAAAACTTTTACATATTGAACACATAGAAATTTTAGGCAGTTTACATCAAACGATAAAGCAGTATTTACCGCAGATTGGCAGCGTATTTTATACTCGCTACAGCACCATCAAACCCCAGAATCCTGCTCCCCGAAAATGGACTTATCATCACGATTTTTTTGGTTTTCCCTTCATGGCTGCTTTATCTAGAATTCATCGTCTAATAAATTTATTTGGTAAAGTCGCAAGGGTCAATTCTCACCAGAGGTATTGGTCAAATCCAGAATCTGCTAGGGAAAATAACTATGAAAATAATTATGAAAATAATTATGAAAATAACTATTATCAAAGTTGTTTATGTAGTGCTCAAATCTGCTTTGATAACGGAATTTTAGCAGAGTTAACCTATGGGAAAGGCGAAAAATTGTGGCAAAAAGAACGTAAGTTTGAAATATACGGTGAGAATGGTGGATTAATTTTTGATGAAGATAAAGGCTTTTTGATTAATGCTGAAGAGAAAAAAATATTAGAACTCACACCACGTAAAGGTTTGTTTGCTCTCGATTCAAAAATGGTGTTAGATAATTTATTTGAACATGCACCTTTATACCTTAAACCGGAAGCAAGTTTATACACCCTGAAAGTTGCAGATGCAGCTAGACGCTCTGCTGAAACTGGTATGACAATTGTGGTTGAGTGAGCATAACTTATAATTTAGCTGAATTGATTAGTTCATATTAAATTTTATAAAAAAAAATCAAACTTTTAGGTAATTGATGAGGATAAATTTGTTTTCTAAAATGAAAATAAGTGTATCAATCAGTTGCTCTCATCATGACTTGCTGTCTAAATTCAGATTGTCACAATCCACCTGCACCCGATGGTACCAAATTTTGTCCTAATTGCGGTTTCCCATTGGTGATATTGAGAAATCGTTATCGTCCAATAAAAACTTTGGGTGGTGGGGGATTTGGTAAAACCTATTTGGCAGAAGACGTTGATAAATTAAATGAATTGTGCGTCATTAAGCAATTTGCACCACAACTTCAAGGAACAGCAGGACTGCAAAAAGCTACAGAATTATTTGAGCAGGAAGCTAGAAGATTACAACAGTTGGGAGAACATCCACAGATTCCCACTTTGCTAGCATATTTTCGAGAAGATGATCGCCTATATTTAATGCAGCAATTTATTGATGGGCAAAATTTACTAGAGAAATTGCAGCAGCAAACCTTCACTGAAAAAGAAATATGGGATTTATTGCAGAGTTTATTAAGTATCCTCAAAATCGTCCATCAACAGAAAGTTATTCATCGCGATATTAAACCAGAAAATATTATTCAGCTTGGAGACGGTAAAGTTGTTTTAATTGACTTTGGTGCATCAAAGTTACTGACACAGAGCGTTATAGCAGGACTTGGTACCATGATTGGCTCATTTGGCTATGCATCATTAGAGCAAATGCATGGAGGACAATCATATCCTGCAAGTGACCTATATAGTTTGGGTGCAACTTGTTTTCATCTACTGAGTAAAATTCATCCTTGGGAATTGTGGAAAAGTCAAGGTTATGGTTGGGTTGAGCATTGGAGGAAACATTTAAAACAACCAGTTAGTGAAGAATTAGGAAAGATTATTGATAATTTGCTCAAAGAGGATTATCACCAGCGCTATCAATCTGCTGAAGAGGTTTTGCAAGCTTTAGCTTTAAATTCACAACCATCACAGCCAAAACCAGTAATTCAGTCTGTTACATCTTCACCGACTCCGAAAGTAAAACAGAATCAAGTACTCGGAAATATATATCACAGTATATTTAGTAACCAAAGCAATCTTATTTTTATAGCTATCTCATCATTGATATTTATAGGTGGAGGAATAATATATGTTCAAGCACAACTTCATGCTGAAGCTGAAAAATTATCAAAAATAGAAATTTATAAAACCCAGGGATTAGAAAAACACAATAGCCAAAATTTTCAGGGTGCTATCGAAGATTATAATCGAGTCATTGAAATTAAGCCCAAAAATGCAGATGCCTATTATCAGAGGGGTTTAGCTCAACTTAATTTAGGGTCTCAGGAAAAAGCAATCCAAGACTTTCGTCAAGCAGCAAAACTATATACAGAACAAGGAAAACCAGGTAATGCAAAACGTAGTCAAGGAATTGTACATGAGATTTCAAAACAATATCAGGAAGCGATCGCTGATTATACCGAAGCTATTAGTCTAAATTCCCAGGATTTCAGAGCCTATATCAACCGGGGTAATGCTTATAAGGCTTTAAAAAACAGACAATCAGCAATTCAAGATTATAAACAAGCAATTCAAATTAATTCTGATTTTGCGATCGCTCATAACAATTTGTGCACTATTCGTAATGACCTAAAAAATTATCAAGCAGCAATTAAAGATTGCACTCAAGCTATTCAACTTAATTCTAAATTTGCTCTTGCTTATTCCAACCGGGGTAATGCTTACAGTAATCTAAACAATAAGCAAGCTGCACTTGAAGATTACAAGCAAGCAATTCTATTTAATCCTAATTTAGCTATTGCTCATAACAATTTATGTACTATTCGCAATGACTTAAAAACTTATCAAGAAGCAATTGAAAATTGCACTCAAGCTATTCAACTTAATCCTAAATTCGCACTTAATCATTCCAATAGATGTTTAGCTCGTCATAATGTAAGAGAATATCAAGCAGCTATTGAAGATTGTACTCAAGCTATTCGACTTAATCCTAATGATGCAAATGCCTATAATAATAGGGGTAGTGCTCGCGTTAATGCTTCAGGAAATAAGCAATTGGCGATTGAAGATTTCAGCCAAGCGATTAAAAAAAATCCTAAGCTTGTAGTAGCTTATTCTAACCGAGGTAATATTCGTAGACAGCTAGGGCAAAATCAAGGAGCAATTGAAGATTATAATCAAGCTATCAAATTGAGTCCTAATAATGCTGTTATTCACAACAATAGGGGTGTAGCTTACAGCGCTCTAGGAAATAAGCAAGCGGCAATTGCAGATTATCGTAAAGCTGCTGATTTACATCGAAAACAAGGTAATACAAAGTTATATCAAGATTCGCTAAACAATCTTAAAAAGCTTGAAGGATAATTTAATTTCTAATTTCTAATTTCTAATTTCTAATTTTTCCTTTTCCCTGTCTCCGCCCAGAGAATATAATTTTATCAGGCTTTTGTCTTGGGAATTTTGAGTTAGAGCTTCAAGAATTGCTTTTCCAATCAGAAACTTAAACTTAAGTTTCACTGACAACCACAGGTGAATTCTTGCGTAATTCCTTATCCCGCTCTTCTTTCAACCTATTAGGAATACCTTCACATCCACCGGGAATAGTTTCCCTCGTCTCTTCACCACCCCAAGAGCAACAGTAGCATCTCAATGATTCGGACATTCGCTGCACGTCGCTAAAGTCTGCATCTTCTACAACTGCTCCGGTATATTCTCCCGTTTCGTAATTAGGTGGATAAATACGACTCCGAGGAGAAGCTTTTTTAATTGAACCGTAGAAGAAACGAGTGCTTTTGAGGTCTACACTATTTAAGTTGGCTTTATATAAGATACTGCGAGCTAGATTAGCTTTCACTAAGTCACATTTGCTGAGATTAGAACGTACCAAGTTTGCTTCGCTTAAATCAGTCCAGCGCAAATCGGTGTCGGAAAGGTCTGTATTCGCGAGCATTACCCCCAAATCTATCACCCGTACTCCAGACAGTCTATCTTCTGCATATCCACCAGTACCATCTAAAATCGCTCTTCCCAGATGACCGTCTCGTTTGAGTGGGGTTAATAATTTGGAACGGGATAGAAACCTAATAATTTTAGCTTTACCATTGCTATCTACACTGCTGAGGATTGCTGCTGTCCGTCCTGCTGCTAATAACCTTTCTTGAGGCCAATCTTCGAGTAATCCTTCTTCATCTAATACTAAATCAGATATGCCTTGAAAATATGTATCTATAGTTTGTTGTTGAGTTATATTATTTTGTTGGACTGTTAATAAATTTTGCTGGATAGTTAAATCTTTAGAAATTACATATTGTCGCCAAGCAATATAAACTGCTATTACAGCAATCAGAATTTGACCAAAAGCGCCGAACCAGTCTGCTAAAGTTCCAGAAGCATCCCAATTTATTCTTAAACCTGCAAACTTGAGGATACCGACAATCGCAACCACCAAACCAGAAATCGCAATCATTAGCGATCGCTGTTGTGGTGTCAGCCATTCTCTCACTACTACTGTCAACCAAGGCAGCAAAATTGCTCCTGATAGCATCAGTGTAAGTAAGATACCAAAAATCCCAATTATCGAGTTATTTAGACTTACACCAAGCAAAGTAATAGCGATCGCAATGACTGTTGCAATTAATCCTCTAGAAGTTACAGGGCTAATTTTGCTGCTAAAACCTGTAAAACTAGAGTTACTTGGTGCGATCGCTCTATTCTTCTGTAACTTAGCTGTGGATATAGTATTTAGGGCTGCTGTAACTGTTTTTTCATTAGTTTTCTGAAACTCTCCATCGACCTGATGACCGTTTAGAGATTCCAGTATATCTTCAAGTTGTTCTTCAAGTTGTTCTTCAGTAATTTTATCTTCGCTAGAAGGTACAGAAGAGTTAGAGTTTGGTTCGATACTCATTTATTCTGACAGGCTTGGCAACTTTTTTTGACTAGTGAGAAATCCGGGCTTGGCTACATCTTAGCTGAACAATCCCATATTATTTTTTCACACCAGAAGAGAAAATAAATAAATAAAGGAATAAAACAATTCAGGGAATTATCTGTATGAATAAATACTACTCGCCTAAAATTTAATCTTCTCTATTCCGAATATTGAACTTAAATTTTTAAATCCTAATTTTGATATTTGAAATCATATTTATCAACTCATAGTACAAATTTATTTTAAATTTATAGATATACAACTATACATAAATTTATTACATATAAGTACTATGTATCAATGAAAAAAAGTACCGAAAAATACATGAATGAGAATCCAGATCGAGTTTCATATAAGCCTATTGATGGGTGAAAATATTCCACATTACTTGATTAAATATTAAGTGGGATAAAAACTTAGTCATATAAACTAAACGTGGAAACCATAGAGTTGGGCAAAACAGGGATTAAGGTGAGTGCAATTGGTCTAGGTGCAATGCCTATGTCAGTTTACAACCGTCCTCCAGAATCCCAGTCAGTAAAAGTAATTCATAAAGCTCTGGACTTAGGAATCACATTTATAGATACGGCTGATTCGTATTGTAAGGATGAATCTGATAAGCATCATAGCGAAAGATTGATCCATAAAGCCCTACAAACTTATAAAGGTGACACTACTCAGGTAATTCTAGCCACCAAAGGGGGTTTAATTCGCCCAGATGAAAAATGGTTACTTTTGGGAAAACCAGAACATCTACGGGAAACTATTCGCGTTAGTTTTGCTGCTAATGGTGGGAATAAACCTATTGATATTTGGCAATTCCATGCACCCGACCCAAATTATGCTTTAAAGGATTCTTTTGCACCAGTTAAAGAAGCTGTAAATGATGGATTAATCAGATTTGTAGGAGTTTCTAATTTTTCTGTCGAACAAATCAAAAGAGCACGAGATATTCTAGATATTATCTCAGTACAAAATCAATATAGTCCTTTCCACCGTCAACCCGAATCAGATGGCGTTTTAGAATATTGTGAAAACAACGGTTTGACTTTCATCCCTTGGAGTCCATTTGGTGGTCGCAGACGACATCAAAATTTATCAGATATGGCTGTTTTATCAGAATTATCCCAAGATAAAGGCGTATCAGTTTACTGTATAGTACTGGCATGGTTACGTGCTAAAAGTAACTGTATTTTACCTATCCCCGGTGCGAGTAAAGTCAGTAGTATTGAAGATTCTGTAAATGCCTTAAAGCTAAAATTATCACCACAAGAAGTACAGAATATAGATTCTCAAACTCAATAGCATTTTATATATTCAAAATTGAAATAATTTTTCGATAAAATCAGCTAATTAATTAGGTAAGTTTTTTCTTTTTGACCATTTTGAAGAATTAAAAAATTTTGAATTAATTAACTACGGTTATAAGCCCCCACTGAATCTTATTCAGTGGTCTCCAATCATTGGTGGGTTCAAGCCCCCACTGATTTTAATTTTAAATTTTGAATTTTGTTCGTTGAAAACGTTCCCGAAGGGTATTTTGAATTGGAGCGAAGCGACTTGACTTGCTAATTTTTAGTTGATTAATAAATACTTACTTGTAAATATGTGAATTACATAAATAGCTGAAATTTATATCTAGTTTATGTTTAGTTTATGTAATTCATTTATCGTAATTCACTTCAATAAGCTGATATATTCTTACTCGTAATATACTTTTAAAATAAATTTTAACAGTATATTCTAGGGATAAATCTAGGAAACCTATTTTACCAAATTTACTATGCCATCACAGCCAGGGCGGGGTTCAACCTACGCAGATGATAACCACGTAGATGAGAACAATCAAACTAATAAATATCTACGTTTCTTGCAACATCCTTTAGTTATTAACTGGGGTTGGTTACTAACTTTTACTATTATCTGTATTTGTAATGGTTTCCTAATCAAACAAGCCGTCCCTGATGATATAGTAAAAACTTCTTATACACATGTACTTTTTGCCGTGTATATGGCAATTTTCCCTTTAACAGCCAGCATTTATCATATTTTTAAAAAGACTGGGGTTTTGATTAGTTTTTTACTAATTTCACGAGTCATACTAGCGTTTGCAATTTTTCAGTTACATTTACCGTCACTATCATTTTTGTCAATATCTTTATATGGAGCAGCAGCATTATTATTTGCCTTTATTTTAATTGATATTGGTAGCGATCGCGGTCTAATAATTTCTGGCTCTACTCTATTTTTAGTGATTATTTTGACAAGCTGTATCTTAATATTTAGTGATTTGAAAGTATGGGAAAGTGTATTTCGGATTACTTGGTATTGCAACTTGATTGTCACAGCTAATAAATCAGCAGTTAAATTAAGAAGCTATTTGGATAACTATGACTCAGCCCTGTTAACTTTAACCGCAGGTGCAGCGATCGCATTATCTATTGGTTGGATATTAGGTAGTATTGTTTAAGTTGATTTTTTTGAGATTCTTTATAGAGTTTTAACAATCAGGAATTAAAGGTCTAATTTTGCTGTAATATTAATTCTTTGCAGTCACAGATTATTTTTGTGTGGAAAAACGAAATAAACTGTGACCGTTAGTGGATCATGATGCTGGCTCAGAGGAAAACGCTTCTATGGCTCGGATGTATTACGACGAAGATGCTAATTTAGACCTTTTATCAGGAAAAACTGTTGCCATTATTGGCTTCGGTTCTCAAGGACATGCCCATGCCCAAAATCTTAAGGATAGTGGCGTAAATGTGATTGTTGGGCTGTATTCTGGCAGTAAATCAACTGCAAAAGCCGAAGCTGCGGGACTGACAGTAAAAAATGTGGCAGATGCAGCAGCAGCAGCAGACTTAATCATGATTTTACTGCCCGATGAAGTGCAGAAAACTATCTACAAAAGCGAGATTGAACCTAATCTCAAAGAAGGAAATATTCTCGCTTTTGCTCACGGATTTAATATTCATTTTGGTCAAGTCGTACCCCCTGCAAATGTAGATGTGGTAATGATTGCTCCCAAGGGTCCTGGACATTTAGTTCGCAGAACCTACGAACAAGGACAAGGAGTACCCTGTCTATTTGCAGTCTATCAAGATGCTACAGGGCAAGCTAGAGATAGAGCAATGGCTTATGCAAGAGGTATTGGGGGTACTCGTGCTGGTATACTGGAAACTACATTTCGTGAGGAGACAGAAACAGACTTGTTCGGGGAGCAAGCTGTGTTATGCGGTGGTTTGAGTGCTTTAATTAAAGCTGGTTTTGAAACCCTCGTCGAGGCAGGATATCAGCCGGAGTTAGCATATTTTGAATGTCTGCATGAAGTGAAATTAATTGTCGATTTGGTGGTAGAAGGTGGCTTAGCTACCATGCGTGATAGTATCTCTAATACGGCTGAATATGGCGACTATACTAGAGGTCCTAGGATCGTCAATGAGGACACCAAGGCTGAAATGCGCAAAATACTTAGCGAAATTCAATCAGGTCAGTTTGCTCGTGAGTTTGTTTTAGAAAATCAATCCGGGAAAGCAGGTTTTACTGCTATGCGTCGTCAAGAAGCTGAACATCCTGTAGAAGATGTTGGTAAAGACTTACGGGCTATGTTTAGTTGGTTGAAGAAGGCTTAATTTTTCTAAAAAGGATTAATCCAAAAAGGACTAATCCGAAAAGAACTAATCCGAAAAGAACTAAGGTTAGGTTGGAATTTAGATTGGGAATAAGGAGTAAACTCTAAGAGGGTGTTTATTAAATAAATCTAAAGTAGGGGAGGCAAACAGTAATGTAGGTTATCTTCTTGCTTGATTGCCTTTGTGTTATGGCTATCCAAGGATTTAAGACGATTAGTCGATCGAGATTTGACATCACGCACCATATTAATTGGTGCTAAGAGCGATTCAATATCATCGTAAAAATCCGATTTAATCGTCGATCCAACATACCCTAAAAGAATTTTATTTTTTATTTATAAACACGTTTCTTGATTATTCCTATCCCCACTCTATTTATTTCCCTCAGTTCTTTCAATTGCATCTTGAGTCCTTTGCTTGGGATCAATTTTTGGTCTCCAGTCAGGAAATAAACCGATAACAAAGTTGTTTATACCTGTACGGGTATTGTAGCTGGCGCTTTTCATCGGTTCTGGCAATACCGTATCTCCAAGTGTCACAAATAGTAAGAATACTATAAATAATAGAAAAATACCGGGTTTTTTATTCATTGTTAAATCAATTATTAAATAAAAATTTAGAAAATATATTATTTTAATCTCAGACTTAGTTTACCCATGCAACACTGAAAAATTTTCCTGAGAACTCTCAAGATTTTATAAAGTATTTAGGTCGTTGATGATGCGTCTACATAAAGTAAAAAAATCTAAGCAATTAGCTAATATTTTTAGTCAAATTTTTACTCTAAGTTTGACTAAAACTTTTATTTTCTTACTTGTTGTGATTGGTATAAATTTATTTAAGGATTTTACTCCCGAAGCGATGACCCCAAGGGGGTCACGCAAAGCGAACGCGCAGTTAAAGCATCAACAAAAAAAAGATAAATCTAAGTTTCTACCTTTTTTTGACAATTCAAATAACCCCGTTCCAGTAGCTTTTCCCCCAGGAGAGATACTAGATATCTCTCCTAAAGCACCACAGTTAAATTCTTTTGACCGAGCAGTATTAAAGGTTTGCGGACCTATTGGTTCTCCCGTAAGTACTGAAAAATTCCAGAAATTGTTATCCTATTATCCTGATGTGGTAAGGAAGTTACAAAAGGTCACTAATGGGGAAATACAACCGGGAAGAAGAGTAAAATCGGATTTTATTCAAGACTTAACCAATATATGGTTTGACCGTAAAGGTTTTGAGCATATATTCTGCGGGGAAATATATAACGAAAATGATATTGGTGGTTTGCATTTTTACGGTAGATACTTAGAATTACAAAATTTAGGTATCGGTGGAAGACTTCCTAATAATGTTAAAAAACAAGAGGTAGTTCCTGGTATTATCTATACAATGGGAGTTGTCATTAAACAAAAAGACGGAACTCTTGTAAAGGATGTAATTAAAGGTTACGGCTATCTAAGTAATGCAGAAGAAATACTCTTAGATGTAACTCAAATATATAAGCTTCAAGGAAAAAATGAAGGGGCTTGTATTTACAGGGTAAAAGATAAAGATACGGGGAAAAGTTTTCCCACAGTTTTTGTAAGAAAGAATAGAGCAATCATTACTTATTATCCTGATGCTACTCCTAGTGGAAAGAACTGCAACGCTAGTTAGTATTGAAATGTTAACAGTTGTTGATTTGAGTACGCTACTCTACATCGCTAATTACCCATTTTTGATTAGAATCGCTCCATGAAAGAGAAAAGCGAGCTTCATCAGAGGTAACTCTGCCAGTTTTAAGTGAATATTTCAAGCTTGCATCGACTGTTGCTGAATTTCCGTTGGTTTCTATGAGACTGACTTTACCAAGATCTACGCTTCTTACTTTATCTCCCCACCAAGCAGTATAGGAGCTATAACCTTGGGGATGTAGTTTGCGATTGTTTTGTAAGTTTATCGATAAGCGATCCCAAGAACTACGATACTCACCTTGATTGATTGCAGTGTAATAGTTTTTAACAAATTGTTCAGGTGATGGTCTATTAGTAGTTAGTCTATTGGTATTGGAAGAATTATTAGAAGAAGAATTATTAGAATCTGAGGAAATTTGTAATTGTGAATTATCTACCGGTTTATCTGAACTGTCGGTAGTAGCTGTTTTGTTTACTGGAGATGTCTCAATCGGAGGATTCTGGGAAGTTTGAGGAGATATAGTGTTATTCTGGGTATTACTCTGAGATGGTTTATTTTGAAGAGTTCCTGTATCGGACTGAGATGATGTTGACTCGATAGTGAGACTTCTTTTTTGAGTAACTTGAGAATTATTCTGTGAGTTAGAGCCTGCGGACTCAATACTAACTGTTCTTTTCTGATTTTGTACTTGTGAATTTTCAAAGGATGGTTTGTTCAATGCCATACCAACAATAATAGAACCACCCACAATACTTCCTGCTATTAGACTACCAAGAATAATTCCTTTTTGTCCGTTACGTGATGCTGGTATCTGACTGTTATTTGTTTGGTTTTTAGCTGGTATCTGCTGGGGAATAGTTGGTAGTGGATTTACAGCTTTAGGGGAGTGGATATTTAGTGTATTTTCGCTAATACCGTTACCGTTAGATGGTACTGGCGGTGTTGTAGGAGGTAAAGTAGGAGTAAAAGTTGATGCGCTAGTTTGCAAAGCTTCCAACATTGCTTGAGCGCTATTAAAACGTTCTCTGGGATGATAAGCGATCGCTTTATTCAAAATCCCGAATATTTCCGGACTAATTTCCGGATTCATATTTTTTACGTACTGTCTCCAAATAAATTCTCCAGTATTGGGGTCGGTTTGCAGTTCCTGGGGTTGCTTACCTGTAAGCAAATAAATTGCTGACATCCCCAAACTATATAAATCGCTAGTATAAGTTGGTCTACCCATTGCCTGTTCGCTAGGCATATATCCAGGGGTACCAATGATTATAGAACTAGTAGGGCTACCTTGAGAATTAATTACTGTCCCCATAGTTTCCCTGACTGCACCGAAATCAATTAATACTGGCTGATTATCTTGCCTACGTAAAATAATATTATCTGGTTTAATATCCCGGTGAACGATACCCATAGAATGTACATAGCTCAGAACGGGTAGTAAACTAGCTAAAATCTCTTTAACCTGAGCTTCATTAAATGTTCCTTTTTCTCGAAGTGCTTCAGTGAGAGTTTTACCCTGAATATATTGCTGAACTAAATAAAATTGCTCATTTGACTGGAAATAAGCATATAAGGTTGGAATTTGCTCACTGCTTCCTCCCAAATCTTCTAAAATCGCAGCTTCTCGCTGAAATCTTTCTTGTACCAGTTGATAAATTTGGGGATTATCTTCTATAGGTTTGAGCTGCTTAACTACACATTTCCGTCCAGAAGGCATTTGAGTATCTTCTGCTAAGAAAGTTTCTCCAAATCCACCACTTCCGAGAGTTCTAACTACCTGATAACGACTATTAAGTAACATTTGTAGAATTTTAAATTAATATTAATTAGTGCATAAAATTAATGATTTTATTATATTGATTTTTATTGATTTCAGCTAATTTTTTACAGTAACTTTCTTACACTTTACTTACTAATAATTATAACTAGGTCTAACTATTAAATATTTTTACACCTGATTATTTGATATCGTTAATATATTTACATTATGCTCATAAATAACAGTATTTTAATTATTTTAGTTAAAATTTAAATCATAATTATCATCATAGATAAAGATGTAATAATAATATTTATATTTATTGTACAAAAATTATATTCTAATATGTCTTAATCCTGTTCTATCTTGATATTTATTAATAAATTCAATATTTTTCATCTCTATATTAGAAATTAATTCTATAGGAAATTCATTTGCTGAATATTTAGGGCGATACCATGATTTTTTCTCAAAATATTCTTGAAGCTCATTATTATTAAAACGGCGACCATGACGGGCAAAAATATAGTTGCGCATTATATCTAATTCTAAACCATTCTTATTAGCTAAATCTGCATCTGTTGCCAGCCTTTTGGAAAGCCAAAAGTAGTCATTTATTTTATTATCATTCCCATTGTCATTAACTTTATCTTCTACAGACGAATCATTCCCAGACAATTTATCAACTGGTAATTTACTTTGATTGCTATTATTAATATTGTTAGTAGGTGGAGAAACCGGAGTTTTTACTTCCTCCTGCCCAATAGACCCAGACGTGACATTTGTTGTAGCCTCCGGGTTCGTTTTATTCATAGATAAACCAATAATAATCGAACCACCAATTAAACCCCCAGCAACTAAACTTGCTAAGAGAATTTGTTTATTTCCATTACTTTGGGTAGACGATGTAGTACTGTTTGATGGAACACTTTCTTTCGTCACTCTTGCAGCACTCTGTTTTGGTAAACTAACAGAACTTTCATTCTCGAAAGATAATGTATTTAATGTATTGTTTGATTTAGGAATATTTGACTTAACAAAACTAGGTGGTTCAGTCGGTGCAACACTATCAATTCCTCTACTCCCTATAAATGGTATGGTCGGTGCTACAGATACACTTCCCATCTGTAAAGCTTCCAACATTTCTTGAGCGCTATTAAAACGTTCCCTGGGATGATAAGCGATCGCTTTATTCAAAATTCCCACTATTTCCGGACTAATATTTCTTGCGTACTGTCCCCAAATAAATTCTCCGGTGTTGGGGTCGGTTTGCAGTTCCTGGGGTTGCTTACCTGTGAGCAAATAAATTACTGACATCCCCAAACTATATAAATCGCTAGCAAAAACAGGTCTACCCATTGCCTGTTCACTAGGCATATAACCAGGAGTACCGATTACTATAGAACTAGTAGGGCTGCCTTGAGAATTAATTACTGTCCCCATAGTTTCCCTGACTGCACCAAAATCAATTAATACTGGCTGATTATCTTGACTACGTAAAATGATATTATCTGGTTTAATATCCCGGTGCACGATACCCATAGAATGTACATAACTTAAAACAGGTAACAAGCTAGCTAAAATCTCTTTAATCTGAGCTTCATTAAATAAACCTTGTTTTTTAAACCTTTGTGTCAGGGTATTGCCCTCTACATATTCTTGAATTAGATAAAATTTCTCTTCCGCTTGAAAGTAAGCATACAAGCTGGGAATTTGATGATTATTTCCTCCCAAATTTTCTAAGATTGCAGCCTCTCGCTGAAACCTCTCCTGTACCAATTGGTAAATTTGGAGATTATGCTCTATAGGTTTAAGTTGCTTGACAACACATTTTCGTCCAGAAGGCATTTGAGTATCTTCTGCTAGGAAAGTTTCTCCAAACCCCCCACTTCCTAGAGTAGTAATTACCTGATAGCGATGATTAAGCAGCATTTTTCTACAGGAGTTGCAATTTTAAATAGAATGAATAATAGTGAGTATGCTCAAGACAGTCTTAAAGACTATTACAGGTATACATTGCTTGTTACATATATTACCCTTCATTAGATATAACTTTAAATCCGCAGCAAGTTAAAGGGTTTTAACTACACTTTTTTGCCTTGAAATAAGGGACTTCCAATTAAAAAAATAATCAATCGTTTTGGTGAGCAGAGGAAGCAGGGGAAGCAGAGGGAGCAGCGGTGCGAAGAAAGCGCTTCTTACAAAAGTTGTACATGGAGAGAAGTTGCGTGCGGAGGTTCCCATCCGTTGAGCAAACTTCGGGGGGGAAACCCCCTTGGCGCTAGCCTCTCCCTTTGGGAGAAGACCACAATGAAAGCGCTTTTTCAAAGCGCTAGGGAATGCGCACCAAGAGAGAGGCAGAAAAATCTGATAGTTGTATTAGATGCGGAAATTGAGTAATTTAATTTTTGGATGTCCCTAATACAGCATCGCAATTTAATGATTTAATAATTTAAATATAATTCTAATTAAAGTATAAAATTTTTCTAAAGATTGATTCTTGACCTACCGGCATTAAGCTGATTAGAATCTCATAAATTTTTGCTCCCTGCAATTCAAGCAAAAAATTACACTCATAATCTTTGCTATCCACCTCGAATACTTTTGTTAACTGCAAAATATTACTGAGGCTTATTATGTAATATCTTAAATCTCAACTTATTTGATGCACATCAAACTACAAAAATCAATAATATCAATCGGATTATAAATAATGCTTCTTATATCTTTTACCTTATCTTTTTGTTAAACAGCCCTGAGCACGATATAGTAAAAACTCAAACGACTTGTTCGTTATTGGCAAAATTATGTTAACTTTATATGAATAATCATAAAAAGTGAATATCAATAATATTTTTTCGGTAACTTCTCTAGGGTAAATTTTGTAATTAATACCAAGCTTAGCGCGTAAAGCTCAAGCAGACGCAGCCAAATATGCATTCGGTAATGGCAGTGTTTATTTAACTATCCGGGTACGTATATAGATTGGTATTAGAATCAACATTTTAACCCTCACTTCGTCATTGTCATTTTTAGCTTTTCACTCACACTCAACGACTCTCCAGACCATGACTACAGCGGTGACTCTACCAACAGAACAAGTTCCCCAAAAATTACATTATTTGGGGAGTCTCAATCGTCAGATAATTGTGATTCTAGACTTTGGATCGCAATATTCTGAATTAATTGCTCGTCGAATTCGGGAAACGCAAGTTTACTCCGAAGTGCTCTCTTATCGGACATCTATCGAAAAACTCCGCCAGCTTAATCCTAAAGGGATCATTCTCTCTGGTGGACCTAACTCGGTATATGATGAAGCTGCTCCTAAATGCGACCCAGAAATTTGGAACTTGGGGATACCCATTCTAGGGGTATGCTATGGAATGCAGCTGATGGTGAAACAGCTAGGCGGAGAAGTATCGAAAGCTGACAGAGGAGAATATGGAAAGGCTTCGCTATATATAGATTATGCCAGCAATTTACTGACTAACTTAGAAGATGGCACAACTATGTGGATGAGTCATGGAGATTCTGTTAACCAGATGCCTTCAGGATTTGAGCTATTGGCTCATACCCATAATACTCCCTGCGCTGCGATCGCTGACGTTAAGAATAAACTTTACGGGGTACAATTTCATCCAGAGGTGGTGCATTCCATCGGTGGATTAGACTTGATTCGTAATTTTGTTCATCATATTTGCGATTGTGAACCAACTTGGACAACAGATGCATTTGTTGAGGAAGCACTCGGAGATATTAGAGCTAAAGTTGGTAACAAGAGAGTTTTGTTAGCGCTTTCTGGAGGTGTAGATTCTTCCACTCTGGCATTTTTAATGCATAAGGCTATTGGAGATAATCTAACCTGCGTATTTATAGACCAAGGGTTTATGCGTAAGTTGGAACCAGAAAGACTGATAAAGTTATTTAAAGAGCAGTTCCACATACCAGTCGAATATGTAAACGCTCGCGATCGCTTTATTGGAGCTTTGAAAGGAGTAACGGATCCAGAAGAAAAACGAAGGATTATTGGACACGAATTTATCCGCGTTTTTGAAGAAGCTTCTAGAGATTTTGGTCCTTTCGATTATCTTGCCCAAGGTACTCTTTATCCTGATGTGATAGAGTCTGCTGATACTAATGTAGATCCCAAAACCGGAGAAAGAGTCGCAGTCAAAATCAAAAGCCATCACAATGTAGGTGGACTTCCTAAAGACTTGCGTTTCAAATTAGTGGAACCACTGCGTAAACTATTTAAAGATGAAGTGCGCAATGTCGGACGTGCTATCAGTCTACCAGAAGAGATTGTCCAAAGACATCCGTTCCCAGGACCAGGTTTAGCTATTCGCGTGATTGGAGAAGTTACTGCCGAAAGACTAAATATTTTGCGTGATGCTGACCTAATTGTGCGTCAAGAAATCAATAGACGCAATTTGTATAATCAGTACTGGCAAGCATTTGCTGTATTATTACCCATCCGTAGCGTTGGTGTTATGGGAGACCAACGTACTTATGCATTTCCAGTTGTCTTACGTATAGTTACTAGCGAAGATGGTATGACAGCAGACTGGGCAAGGGTTCCTTATGATGTGCTAGAAGTAATTTCTAATCGCATCGTCAATGAGGTAAAGGGAGTTAATCGCGTAGTCTTTGATATAACTTCTAAACCACCTGGAACTATTGAATGGGAATAAAAGCCCGCTAGAGTTTAAACAAGTTTATGCCTTATTGTACTAGTGTGCTTTAATTCACTCCTTATCTAAGAATTTATAGAGCTAGTACAATAAGACAGAAGTAATTAGGCAGGAAGCAGAAGGTACAAATGCTTATAAAATAAGCATTTTAGAAGTTTTTAATGGTCTATTTATTTACGCCGTGTTGTACTAGTAATAAAGTCAGAGTCAGTATCAAAACTATTATTCAGATATGTTTTTAACTTTGATACTGACCCGAAAACATTTGTCATCACAAGCTCCGTTATTTTACGGTGTATTAGTGGTGACTTTTTTATGAGTATCGATACTAAATTTTGATTTTGTTTAATGAAAGTAATAATGTGTAAATAGTATTACAATATTTATCTTACAATATCGTAATATATTGAGTTATGTGTACTTTGTGAGTGTGACTGTATCTTAATCAGAAGTAAAGAACTATTTCATCAGAAATTGCACTTAACAAAATCAAAAAGTATGACTTAGATATAGTAATAATTGCCGATTTTTACCAACAAGTAGTTTATAGTTTTTAACTCTAATTACAACCTTTACTTTTTCTCAATCAATTACCTTCTTTTCCAAATCTTTGACTGCTGGATCTTGAATTACCTTACCTTCACAAGTAAAGCGACCTCCATGACAAGGACAATCCCAACTCTTCTCACCACTATTCCAACTGACAATACACCCAAGATGAGGACAAACAAACGGCTGAAACAGCGTTGACATTTCCACTTTCATCCTTGTAAACAGCTACTTTATCCCCTTTATAGGTAATCAATTCACCCCTACCTGCTTTCACATCAGAAACAGACCAGTTTTGTAAACCCTTTAAGCGATCGCCAACCCAATGCATTCCTACATCCATAGAAACTAAGTCTTGAGAAGACCAACGGTAATCTATAGACTGAACCTTAAAATTTGAGTGAATATAGGCTTCTAAATTTTGTTTCCTCTGTATTGGTAACTGAATCAACCTTATGACCTTCTCCACCAACTAATAATTGCAGGTTTTTTATTAGAAATGAACTTACAAAACCCTTGACTGCCATGTTTTCTAATAGCCGTTGCAGTAATCATAATTATCATCAAATACTAAATATGCTTTTCAAGCATTGGCATCAGATAGGTGAAAACATATTAAGACTAAATATTAATACCAAATTTTATATTTTCTATAACTTTTTTCTAAACCAGGACTAAGTCATAGAAACAGAATTATTCAAAATACTAATCAATGATATTCGGTTACTAAGAATACAAATTATTATTTTATCTAAATATAGACTTTTGAAGTCATCATAAGCTACTAGAAATACAAAATCAAATCGTAGTAAATGGAAGGGAGGATGAAATAAGCTAAAATACAAATAAAAGACACCACTACAGACTTCCAACATTAATTATTTTTTTTAGATGCCTGATTCGGATAATATAAGTATCAGCAAATAAATATAAGTAATTAATAAATACTTAATGTCTCAAAGCAATCTTACTCTCAATTTAGTACAAGGTTCAGTAACTCTGAGT
Organism: Mastigocoleus sp.; assembly: GCA_050042865.1. Lineage (GTDB taxonomy): Bacteria > Cyanobacteriota > Cyanobacteriia > Cyanobacteriales > Nostocaceae > JBCCDM01. The sequence goes on along the minus strand of JBHJJE010000067.1, from coordinate 37,638 downwards.
TTTTCCCCTGATGCTGCGCGAGAACTCAAAGCTGCTATGGATGAATTAGTAAACCGTTTAAAGACTGTAGCAACTGCAACTAACTCCGGCAGTAAGCCTATTCCTCAAAAATCAATAGAGTTTCGTCATGATGAAGAAATATTTTTAGAAGTATTTTGCAACCCTAATATATGGGCAACCCCTTTTGCAGCAAAAGTTTTGCTCACTGTACGCGATCGCAATATTCGCTTATCAACTGAAGCAGAGCTAAGCCAGATAATTGAAGATATAAACCAGTATCTTAACTAAACTTAATCTTATACAAGGATCAATATCTTTACTATCTGCTTAGATCTAACTGCAACTGCAAATAGAGCAATAATTCAATAGCATCAGATTTTCCTCTTAACTTATCAAACTACACCTCACACTTAATAATCGGGAAGATCTGTTCTGAGAAATAATATTTCTCAGTAATGCAATACTAAATTGTGAAAAACTTAAGACTGGAGATTTGGATTGGGAAAAATTTTTCGTATAAATTGTTTACCCGTCTATCGGTTAATAATGGGGCTATTCTTTCTTTGCAACCTATATCAATTTAAACCCAATCCAAAGCCTGAGCGACACCTTAAGCAGATTATTTAATCATTTTCCCACACTTCCCTACCAATCAAATCAGCAATGCGATCGCGCAGTAGAAAATCGCATTTTTCCAGTTCACATTCAATACAAACCCACTCTCTAGCAGGAATATACTGACATAGGGTATATATTGGCTGCTGTCTGCTAACTACCCCTTTCTGTACCAATCGACGTGCTTCGTCCTGGATAATGTCCAAGGAGTAGTAACTAATAGAAGGCACCGTATTTACACTCATGGCTTGTACTCACAAAGTAACACCTATTTAGTATTCCCAAATTCATTTAGGAATAAACATCACAATTGACTAATCTTTTCGTTCAAATTTTGTATTTTGCGATACGGAACTAATTCCATTTTGACGCTAGACAAACCAAAATTTTATAAAGTTATGTTAAAGATATCAAGATTTTCTGACGTGAATCTCAGATATATTTTATATACCGCAATAACTTGTATCATTTTTTACTTGTTTGATAGAGTAAATATTTAACAGTCTTTAATAAAATAAGTTTACGTTATCTTCGGCATAAGAAAGTTAAAAAAAGTATGTATCTTGCCATAATCCGAAAATTGATAGGTCACATAACTACTCCAAGAGAATTGGAGTTATGAATGGATCCATTCAATAAACAGCAGAGATAGGGTTTATAGAAAAGATGAGGTATCAAAGTAACTCTGAATACAAATGCTAGCTTACATCACCTAAACTTATAAAATAATTTTATTAACACATTCTTAACCAAATCAGATACCCGCAGGTTTAACGACCTTATATTGTCTTAATAGTGCATTTTTTTCTCGTGGTTACTTTTCTAAGAAATATCAGGAACTCTGTAAATAGCATAACTAATTGTACTTAATACAGCAGCATGACCCTTTAAAGGTTTCCTCTCCTACGGAAGATTTTTTCTGCAAGAATTAATTAGGGATACACGCTTCCATGAAAGAAGAAGGGAAGTAAGGAACCAAGGAAGCAAGAGAAGGAAGTAAGTAGTAAATTTATAAGTGGTATAAATTTTTTTTTGACTTTCCCTAATTTGAAAATAATTAAGACATTCCCAGATTTACTAAACATCTGAGAAAGCTGATAATTTATTCAATCTTTACGGTAAGTTTTTCATTACATTCACAGATATGGTAAAAAAATATCTGTTGTAAAACATACTAAGTTTACATGAATTTGATTAAATTCGATGAAAGCTACTCATACCAATTCCGACTTCCTACTAGATTTGAGGATTTTCTATCTATTATGGAATCTTATAATTCTTAAAACTCTTGTAGTTTTTTGTCAGACATACTACACATAATGTCCTATATTACTACTATTTGTCTTTGCTATAGTTGAGATTAGAAAAAACTAGGAATCTGTTAGATTTTTGATAGATTTTTGGTAATTTTTCTACATACAAGTAAAAAGCCCTATTTTACTAATTCTATCGTTCTAATAATGCAGCTTAACTCAAAAATCGTAACTTTGATGTAAAGATGGCGAGAATAAAACAGCCATTACTATTACGTACAAAGCCTTAAACCCTAGAGATATAGCTTTGCAAAGCATATCACCAAGGGATAAAAATTTAAATTCTGAACATCTAATAGAAAGATAACATGTTCAGGATATAATCATTTCCTCATATTTGCTTTTCACAACATAAAAATATGAAGAAGTAATACCCTATAGCTGGTAATGCTAAAAAGTATTTTTAATGAATGCAAGCATTATCTACTGGAATTTAGATTATTTCATCTATTAAAAAGCATAGAATTTATTTTCATTCCAAATAAGGACAATAAGTTTTTCTCAGTTTGATTGCTCGGTGTTTAGCGTACGTAACTTTTACCAATTACAGTTCACCTTACTATGACAATCTCACTTAAAAATCGATGAGAGTTAGAATCTAAGCTATCTCCTCAACCATGTATAGTCCTATTAAAACAACTGTTTACTATCCCGTCTGTAAAATAAGAAGCTTATACGTATAAATCAAATTGTTACTAGTTTGACTATTGCCACATTATATATATCTACAGGGAGTAAAATTATTGATTCTATGTAAATTCTTATATGTTTTTACTTATATCTTACGCAAATTGATATCAAAAAATTATGTGAACTAATTTACTTATTGCTACGTAATTATGAAATAAACTTAGACATTAACACACTGTAATTTAATTACAAAATGTATTCTACCATAATTACTTCATTGCAAATCACTACCAAGTTGAAATCTGTTTAATATTTTCCTTGGAGAACACTCTTGTATAAAAAATAGACTTGTAAATAATCTACTTAATTAGATGTACAAGAAAAAGCTATTTCTTTCCTCCGATGATTATTCGATTATTCTGACTCTTCGTTTTGTAAAGTATTTTTCTTAGAGGAACGCTCCTGCTCTAAACGATTAATCAAAGAAAGTACTTTACTTCCTTTCTCAATAGAACTATCTTCAATAAAAACCAACTCTGGTGTGCGACGTAAGCGAATTCTAGCCCCTAATTCGCTACGTAAATAACCTGTAGCGGATTTTAAACCAGCCATAGTTTCCGATTTAGCCTCCTGAGTACCATAAATGCTCACATAAATTTTGGCGTGCTGTAGGTCTCCAGAAACGTCTACATTGGTAACGCTAACCATTCCTGTACCTACTCGATCATCTTTCACACCATGAAGCAACAATTGGCTAATTTCTCGTCTAATTAATTCTGCGACGCGAAATACGCGGCGATTTGTAGCCATAAAACAAAATCTCACCAGGGGTATATCACAATAACATTCTTACGATATTGATGCGCAAAAATTCTCAATATTTTAAAGAGTTTTAATATTTTACTTACCCATTCACTTATAAATGATTAATATACCTGCTTGAATCTATCCCAATAATAATATTTTTACACTCAATTCAGAGTCTTTTGAGGTGGCAGATACTTGCATACAGCCTGAAGTCTCATCTTTACTTTTAACTGGGTAATTCAATCCATTTAAGGATAGCAAATTTAACTTTAGGATTTATAAACTTGTGAGGGAAAATAAGGGTTTGAGATTACTTCTCCTAAAGTGTTTATGCCATGCTGCACTATTTAGCTCTAGGATCACTGCCCACGGAATTCCATTATTGTTGCGTAAGTTCTGAATTTGTTACTTTGACGGTTTGGTTTGTTTCTAAATGGTGCATTGGGCTGTGTGCTTTAGCGAAGCATACCGTCAGGATTTATCGGTAATAACCACTCTAAGACAAAATTGTATTTATTACACATTCCTCAAGGCTTTAATACATAAACAATAAATTATTCTCAGCATCTGTGATAAAAGCAAAGTTAACACAAGTTAAAAATTAACGTGTTAAATGTATTTTTTAAATGTATTCTATAGATTCTTATCAATTACAAATATTAGCTTAATTAGCTTTAATAATATACAAGAATTAAGTCTCTTACCATTTTTGGATTAGGATAATTCATGACCTAATACTTCCTTTGTGCCATCTTAGACCGCATTTAAGCCAAGCATTGCCCGAAGAGTAAAAGTTAAAAAGAGAAAACCCCCAACCAATATACCAATAATTGGTATTAATGTGATGGGACGTTTAAAAAGAGCTAATACTGGAGCAAAGGTATTTAAAAGTAAACCCAGTAGAGTTGAAACAAAGTAGCGCTGATAGCGTAAAACATTTTCCCAGAATCCATCAAACATTTCTCTTAAATTGCCTTTTTAATAAATAACTTCTTTATGAATAGTGAGTGCGACTAATTTTTACTGGCATTTTTGCCTTCCTAATTATCCAATTGTAATCTACATGCTGGAATATTACTAAATTAATATAATATATGGTTCGTTAGTTCTATAAGTCATACTGAGAATTTTAGTTACCGTTTAATGTTAAGTGAACATCCCACGCGAATTTATCCACGTCCGTTTTTGAAATGGGCTGGAGGTAAAAGTCGATTAATTAAGCAGTATGCTGATTATTTACCTGATAGGAGCAAATATAGGAACTACTACGAACCATTTCTAGGGGGTGGAGCGGTTTTCTTTCATTTGCAGCCTCATAAAGCTATACTCTCAGATGTGAATCCAGATTTGGTCGCCACTTACTGTTGCGTTAAAAATAATCTAGAAGAGTTAATCTGTAAGCTTAAAGAACACGATATATATCATTGTCCTGACTACTACTATCATGTTAGGGCTAATCCAGGAAGCAATCAGGTTGATATTGCTGCTCGCTTAATATATCTTAATAAAACTTGTTTTAATGGACTCTACCGAGTTAACTCCAAAGGGGAATTTAATGTTCCTTTAGGTAAATACGAGAATCCCAAAATTTGTCAAGTAGATGCTTTATTGTCAGCTTCAAAAGCATTACAAAATGCTGAAATCAGGCAAAATGATTTTGAGAAAATACTCGATTTAGCCTTGAGCAGCAATGACTTTGTTTATTTAGACCCACCGTACCATCCCATTAGTAATACCAGTGATTTTACTGCCTATAGTACAGTTCCTTTTAAAGAATGCGACCAAATACGATTGCGAGATGTTTGCGCAATCCTAGCAAATCGTGGGGTAAAAGTAATGATATCTAATTCAGACTGTCAGTTGATTAGAGAAATATACAGTGACATCAATTTTAATATTTATCAAATCAAAGCCAGTAGAGCAATTAATTCTAATATTAAAAGACGTGGTGCAATTTACGAATTGTTAATTACTTCCTATCGTAATTAATGAAAGGTTTAAATTAGAGATTTCTAGAGATTTTTCCCAGTCCAAGCAATAAATCTGTCGAGACTGTACACACCAATCAAATTATGATTGTCCCTGACCCTTTCTTTTAACCACCTCACAGAACCATCACGCATTCCTTCACCACCAATCACAATTATTGTCGGAGCAGGATAAGAATTTTGGATATTCAAATTTAGATAAGGAAACTTTTCATCTACCGAACCCTCACTTTCTTGCCACTTACACTCAATTATCATTCCTGACGACATTCCTGGCAATCCGACCACGAAAAAATCCACATAAATGTCTGTCTGATAAATACCACTACCTATATAAACCTGTTTAGCATAATGCTTAGGTAACAAAATAGAATTCAACATGAATTCTCTTTGCTGTTTTCGAGGTACACGACAACCCAGCTGAAAATAATCGTGAGTCCTTAAAGTTGTTTCAACATGACGTTCTAGAATTCCACCTGATTTATTTGCTCTTGCACCTTGAGTCATTGTCATGACAATAACCTTTGACACTACTCCTATATATTCTAGAATTTCATAGAAGGAGATAGAAATAGAGTATTTCTTAATATGAATTATCCATTTCTTAATTTTTTCTGGCTAATTCCATCGGGGAGCTAATTCAAAACTAATTAAATTGAGTTTTTATGGTACTTATGTATTGCAATAATACTAATGTATTGGCATGAAAAAATAAGTCTTTTTTCGTTTTCATTATTTCTTACTTTGCAAAGTAATTGACAAAAACTATGAAAATAACTTTTATATTCTTTCTATCTGCCTATAATTATCAAACTGTAACTAAATTTATATACTGTAATTGATTGATTTAATCTGAGTATGGGATAAGCTGAAAATCTGACTATAACTGTTATCTTATTTTTTTATGCTAAACATTCTTTGGTTGTTTTAGCTATTAATCTATTCCTGAGAATTAGATAAAGCTATTTGAATTTAACTGACATTATTTAATAATCCGCTGCATTTTATTAATTAGTTTAATAAAATATTTTATACATCTACTCATCCAATATACTTGTAAAAATATTCATGATTCTCCCCTATCCCACAAATATAGAGATAAGAGAGACACAAAACTTTGGCTTGAGAACAGTCATTATATAAGTCAATATTGGGACACATAAACGATAGCTGGTCAATAGTCAATAAAAGACAAATAAATTGTAAAAGACCATTAGCTTGTTTGGACACCAGAATTAGTATTGCGGATTGTCCAAGCCAATTCTAAAAGTTTAGACCAACGTTTCTGTAACTGTTTTGGAGTACACTTAAGCTGCTTAGCGATCGCTTGGTCACTGTGTCTATTGGACTTGAGTTGAAACATTTGCTGTTGTTGTTCAGAGAGTTGACTCCAGAAGTTTTCCCACTGATTGGAGGAAAGTCCCAGCTTTTGCTCTAAACCAGCACCCAACCACTGATGTACTAACTGCCAATTGTGATTACGAGCAAACTTTTCAACGTGATATTTAAAGCGCTGCTGTAAGTAATCGCGCTGACGGCTGGTTAAACCGAGAATTCTATCAATTTCTGGTGCGCTCAAGTCTTGCAGTTTTAAAGATAAATAATCAATGCAGTCTTGTTGACCTTGAGACTCTAAGTATTTAACTAACTCCTTAACAACGCGATCGCGCTCTGCATCCTCAGCAATATCATATTGGGACTGAGCTACCATTTGGGCTTTAATCTGCTGTACGGCAGAATTGCGCTGATAAGCTTCAGCCTCTTCACCTCTACCGGATTCCATAGCCATTTCCATATCTACAGCGGTTTCCTGGGGCTGACGACGGCTAAATCCTTGAGCACGAAGAATAATTAACTGCTGGTTACAACGACCTGGTAAATTAATTCTACGCTTGGCATATTGCTCTGTGAATGCCATATATTCAGCGAGTTGTAATCTGGTACGAGGTGTAAAATCTTCTGCTAATTCGTTTTCCCGACGAAATGCCTTAATAGCTTCAATATAAAATGCTTGTAAAAAATCTTCGATTAAATTATAACGAGCATCAAACCCTAACTGGGTACTAGGAATAGAAATATGACGATAAACTATAGAACCTAAAGTACTGTGCAACTCTACACGTCCCCGATTGGAACCTAATTTATAGTAGTGCAAGCACTTTTTTAGACGATGTTGTGCTAAAGTAATTTTCCACGACATTATTTCTCCAGACGTTTGAATTCGAGAACTTTTATCGCAGATGCGCTTTACTTCTTTATCGATCCTTTTTGCTAAAGCTTCTACTCCACTAGAACTTGCCTTAACTTTAGTCTGAATTTCCTGACAAAGGATTTGAACTAAGGAATCATTATGAGCAGTAGAAAATTCGGTGGTGGAAACTTGAGAATCGAGCGCGGGGGTAGAGGTTGGTAGATTAGCGAGGTTAACTTTCATAATTTTGGGAAGGATGGTATCGCACCGTAACAACAATTTGGGATAAGCAGTAGCAACTATTGATTTCACACATTTGATTAGCTATTCGCTTTGTGTGAGAAACCGTCGCAACCACCGCTTACATATATGACTGTAAAAAATCTCAAAAGGTTACGGGTATGCAAGTGTGTAGGTTTATCAGCAAGCAACTTGAATATAACTGTCACATAGCTTAGAAAAATCACTATTATAAGGCTGTAAGCCTTGTCCTAAATGTTTTCTAAGGATTTTGAGTGTTGTAACAAAACTCATTTATGAATATGACAATTTCTCAACTGGTGCACTTTCAGAAATAGTTCCGAAACTAAAATTTGAGCAAAAAAAATAAAAGTGTTTCCATAAAAACACTTACAGCCAAGCAGCAGCTTTTTCCCACCCCAAACCTTGACGTACAATTTTCGGAGGTTGTGCCGTCAAGTCTAAAATTGTAGATACCTCATTTCCTGCTTCTTGTGTAGTGTCCACTATAATGTCTACTAGCTTATCCAAACTGTCAAATAATTCCACGCGAGAAAGTATTGGTTTTTCTTCTTCTGCAATATCATCTGGTGGAAAATGGGCAGAGGTGGAAATAATTGGATTAGATAAAGATTCTAGTAAAGTTAAGCAGAAAATGTGATTTGGTACTCTAATTCCAGTTGTCTTTCGTTTGGGGTTTTGTACTAGTCGCGGTACTAGTTTCGTTGCAGGTAGCAGAAAAGTATAAGAACCAGGAATCAAACGCTTCATGACTTTGTAAGCTGCATCACTAACCAATGCATAAGATGCAACATTTGAAAGCGAAGGACACAAGAATGTCAATGGCTTATCATTAGCAAGCCTTTTAATCTGTCGAACTCTCTCTACTGCTGAGCGTACCGTCAAATCGCAACCAATAGCGTATACAGTATCAGTAGGGTAAAGCATGACTGCACCGTTTTGCAGTGCCGCTTTTATTTCTTCTATTCGGCGGATTTGCGGATTGTCAGGATGGAGTGTGAAAATTTTTGCCATAAAGAATAAAAAATGTTGAGAGTAAAAAAGCGGAGGTGATGGGTGAGTACAGGTATGAATTTAAGGCTATTATGCTCTGTGTATGCTTTTATAAACGATTAACTTAATGATTAGATGTATATCTATGTACTATTGATAAATCTCCGCTAATATCTATGAGTAAAGCTATCTATCTTCAATGTCCGACTGGTATTTCCGGCGATATGTGCCTTGGAGCTTTGGTTAGCTTGGGGGTTCCTTTAGAATATTTAGTAGAAAAACTTGATTTATTAGGAATTGCAGGGGAGTATAAACTTAGAACAAAATTAGTTAAACGCTGTACTCAGGAAGCAATTAAGGTTTGTGTCGATTTGATAACAGATGCTGGTCATCAACACCAACATCACCACAGCAGACACTTACCTGAAATTGAAAATATGATTTTCAAAGCACATCTACCACCCAAGGTAGAGGTTTGGAGTTTAAAAATATTTCAACAATTAGCAGTTGCAGAAGGATCTGTACATGGTATCCCCAAAGAATCAGTCCATTTTCATGAAGTAGGGGCTACAGATGCAATTATTGATATTGTTGGTACCTGTTTGGGATTAGATTGGTTAGGAATAGATTGCGATCGCAATGGTTTACCTATGCTTTACTGTTCTCCCCAACCAGTGGGTGGAGGAACTGTGAAAGCTGCTCACGGTAAAATAAGCGTTCCTGTACCAGCGGTCTTAAAACTATGGGAAATGGGCAAGTGTCCAGTTTACAGTAATGGTATTGAGAAAGAATTAGTCACTCCCACAGGGGCTGCGATCGCGACTGCTTTAGCGGTTAATTTTGGTTCCCCACCAGCTATGAGAATTGAAAAAATTGGTAATGGTGCTGGTTCTTTAGATTTACCGATTCCCAATATTCTGCGTTTATGGTTGGGTGAAATTGCAGAAGATAAAAGTTTTGCTCGAAGTCAAACTCATCATGAAGATGAGATACATCACCATCAGGTTTATGAAGCATTACATACTAATGATTCACAATTAACTCACAATCATCACCATACTCATGTTGTGCAAAAGCAAGTTCTACAAGATCAAACAGAAACAGTCTGCGTCTTAGAAACACAGATTGATGATTTGAGTCCCCAGGTTATTGCTTATGTGTTTGAAAGGTTATTTGCTGTAGGAGCACTAGATGTATTTACCCAAGCAATTGGCATGAAGAAATCTCGTTTGGGAGTTTTACTAACGGTAATTTGTCCTCCCGATAAATCTCTTGAGTGTGAAACTATTTTGTTTGAAGAAACTACTACTTTAGGTATACGTCGTTTCATTCAAGAGCGTAGTTTACTACAACGAGAAAATCAAAAGGTCAATACAGCTTATGGAGTAATAAATATGAAAATTGCATGGCAAACAGATGGGGAAAATAAAGTTATTAGAAATGTACATCCAGAATATGAAGATTGCGCTCGATTAGCTAGAAGCAAAAATATTCCTTTACAAGAAGTACAACGAGAGGCTTTAGAAAGTTGGTATCAGAATAAGTAAAATTTCTATGACAGTATTCTGGAATAGCAATTGTGGTGTAGGATTTAATATTAAAATTTAATAATTATTTTAAATTCACAAATAGATTCACAAATAGATTCATACAACAAACAACACCCCTTCTATAGGAAGTGTTGTTTTGATAATCCCATAGCTTTCTACTGGAACAACAAGTAAAACAATTTTTATTTTGCTATCTTAGACTGTCTAATCTATTTTTTCTAGAAACTTAGATTTAGCATTTGCAGCATCTTGATATCCTTTATTATTAGTTTGTACATCACTGTATCCATTCACTCCACCTTCGTAAAGGCGATCGCTATTAACATCTTTATAACGTTCTTCTCCAACTAAATCAGGCGATTTTGCAGATACAGAACTGCATGCTTGAGTTACAAAATTTATTTATTTATTTATTTATTTATTTATTTATTTTTAATTTAAATAATTTTTCTCAATCTATTCAAAATTGCAATAATTTTTTTGCCTCTAGTTTTACCTTTAGAGAATTTATAGAAAAACAGTTATAAAAAATACAGTTTAATTAATTATCTACTCAATTAAATAAATAATTGAATGAAAGTGACCAGCACAACTTGGGAAAACAGCATAAGTTGCCATATTATTTGATGTGTTTAACTCTTATATAATGTATTTACTAGACTACCAAAATGATCAAAAAAATTTTGCGCTGGTCAATTTTAGGCGGAACCTTATGTTTTGTAGCCAAAACCTTAATAGACAATTGGGGAAAAGTCAGCGATCGCATAGAACAAATCAATAGTGCTGAATGGTCAATTTTAGCGATCGCAACAGGAGTGACTTTACTTGCACATATTTTAGCTGGTTGGGTATGGACTTGGATTTTACGAGATTTAAATCAGAAAATACGCACTTCTGATTTTATTCAAATTTATTTACAAACAAATATTGCTAAATATATTCCAGGTAACATCTGGCATTATTACGGTAGAATCAGAGCAGCTAAAGATGCGAGAATCTCTACTAGTACAGCAACTTTGAGTGTTCTTTTAGAACCCTCACTGATGGCTGCTGCAGCTTTAATCGTTGTGCTCCTTGGTAGTCAATTAACTGCTACTAATATCCCGATTATTTTAAGAATAGGACAGATTTTGGGTTTGGTGATAGTACTAATTATTATTCACCCGTGGTTCTTGAATCCAGTAGTTGGATACCTACAGCGTTTGAAGATCAAGAAAAATCGCTACACTAGTAATCTATCTAGTTCTATAACTAGCGTTCGTCGCTATCCTAGCATTCCACTGTTAGGAGAAATAGGTTTTATTCTGCTGCGTAGTGCTGGATTTATTCTGACTATCTACGCTTTAGCTCCCTTAAATATTTCTCAAATTCCCTCATTAATTGGTGCTTTCAGCTTTGCTTGGCTAATTGGTTTAGTTGTACCTGGTGCTCCTGGTGGTTTGGGAGTGTTTGAAGCGATCGCAATTTTTACTCTCAAAAACAGCCTTTTCACAGCTAGTTTACCTGACGACCTAATTATAACCACAACTTTGATATATCGCTTAATCAGTATTTTATCTGAAAGTACTGGTGCTGCATTATCTTGGTTGGACGCAAAATTGTTTAAATAGTTGGAGTCAAAATAATTTGAACTCAAATAATTTGATATATACTTGGATCACAACTACGATTTATATTCTTTGCTTACTCTTTAATCATCATTAAGTTTTAATTGGGAAAATACTCTATAAGTATCTAGATTCTTTTGAGACTTACTTTTAGAACTGGTTTCTGACATCCTAATTAAGTTGTATTCTACGTTATCTGCATAGATAGCAAAAGTAATATTAAACATTTCAATGAAGCTAATAAAATATTTTGACTCACTCTTAGAATAGTTTTTATAGTAATTAATTAGATTTGCAATTCTAATCTCCAGATGGGAACGAGAATTTTGACATATCAAAATTATCTTCAGTAACATAATTACTAAAGTTAATGGGTGACCTTGGGAAATTAAACTTTCAAAAGCAGAAGAAGGTTTCTTCCCATTTTCACTAGTGAGAAAATCAATTACTTTTGTACAAGTTCTTAAAGTTAATTCTTTATTCAGTATTTTGTCATCATATTCTTGTCTCCACGCGAAAATTTTATCGAACAAGTGTTTTTTGAGTTTCTCTACATTTTCTGTTTCTTTAACGGAGTAAACTAGATATTTTTTTAGACCAGACTTAAATTCCCAAAAAGTTTTTTGTTGAATTTGTTTAATAAAAATATTTGCAAGATTTTTATAACTAAATACTCCTTTTCTTAAAACAATAGCTTTTATTAGGTATAAAGCATTGTCACCAAAAATAGAAGGATTATTATAACGATTTTTATGAGAACTACTAGATTCAGAGCGAGAAATATACATTGCCAATTCGAACTTAAATTTGTCTTTGAGCCTCCTAGATAGCTTCCTAGCTGCTTCCTGTTGTTCCAAGGGATTATTCTTATTAAAAGACTGAGCAGCAAGTAAATAGCTACTATAGCGATGTGCCCAATCTTCATCAGCACTATCTTGATGTTTACGGGCAAATAAAGTCAATTCTTGATAATCTTCACTTTCAATAAAATTATCTAACCAAGCTCGAAAAATATTTAAATTAGAGTATTTATAATCTTTATTTGTAAGTTGATAATCAGTAAATAAATTCACTAGATTTTGAATATATATATATTTTCGCTCGCTTTCCCAGTTGTTAATTAATATATATAAACATCGTTTAATAGTGTAACGAAATTCTAACTCATTACTACCTATTAAAATTTTATATATTCCTGAAGGAGCGCTTCGAGGATTTGATATTAAACAATCTATAAATAAACTTTTAAATTTCTTTAAAGCATCTTCAGGATTTTCTTGCTTAACTGTGTATATTAATGACTCATAAACCTTTTCCTGGGCGGCTTGAATTTTTAGTATTTTGCGCTTAGATTGAGAAAGATGCTGATTACCCTGATTAACTGGTAAACTATTAGCGCCCATTTTTAATATTTAAACCTAGATCTTTGTTAATTATATTTATAATCAGATTAACCTTCTTCAATAGTAAGTATCAATGTATTCTTCTATAGCTTTAGTATTTTTTACAGGATTTTGATAAAACAACTGTAAAATTACTTGATGAACTAAGCTGGTCTAATGACACTTAAACTTGATTCAAAAAAGTTTTAATTTAGCTTTTAGGAAAAACTTGTTATGTGCGATCGCCTAGAGTAAGTTTTTCTACCTCCTTATCTCTCTATGAAAATGATTTGAAAAGACTATAGCATCATATTTTTACCACTAAGATTTTAGAAGACGTGATTATAAGTAATTATCATGTGACAATAATATAAGTTAACAATTATTTAATATATGATTTTATACTTATACAAATATAAAAAAAAGTGAATATGTCAGTTCAAAATACCTGGGAGTGAAAGTAAGTAAATAAAAATATTTATTTACACATATACAAAATAAATAGAATTGTAAATCTTGCTTAGAAGCGAATACGTAGCTATTTCCTTAGTGCAGAGTAATTCTACAAGGCTTATACTTTATTTTTTTACCTATCATATCCTAAGAAAAATTTTGCAATTTAAATCCCAGCTATGTCAGCAGGATTTACGCAATGACTATATGTAACTTATCTTAATTAAAAAATTTATATGTAAAAACCTTAATCAATCTCTTCCCTTAAAGTTTTTAACGAAATTAAACCTAAAAATAGGTATAGCTGAAAAATTATACATAACTGTAATATCAGCTAAATAAAATATAAAAGTATGGGGGTGGAGGGACTTGAACCCTCACGACCTTTTACGGTCAACGGATTTTCATTCTCCTGTAGCTTTCGCTACTGCCATCTCTCAAAAAAATTGCAATTGGCTTTGAGAATTGGACTCTCCCTTTACCCTCGGCTTTACGTTAGGGTAGCTCCCGTCGAGTCTCTGCACCTTCCAAAAAAAATTAATCAAATTCACTTTAATTAAATTTTTGGCTTGGCTCAGGATTGCCATATTTAAACTTAAAATTTAAATTTAGGTTTCCCTGAGTTTGAGAGCTTACACTTAAAAAATTTCTTCTTTAAGGCTCAATTTATTTAAGTCCGTAGCGTCTACCATTCCGCCACACCCCCCCAATTCAAAAATTGAAGGCTATTTATTTTCGGGAGTAATCAAACGCCCTTATATATTCCATCATTAAATATGCTTTTTGTCCAATAAAATTGAATATTTTTTGATTTTTTTTGAAAATTTCTTTGGAAATCACCTAAATTGACTAGTAATTCGCCCTTGTGATGTAGCTCCCGATCAATTGCAATAAGAAGAGCTTTCGCGGGGATTGAGAATTCAGCCTATTATAGAAAGTGCATTCATAATCGCAAATACTGACATCATGGAAGAATCAATGGTTGTAGCTTTACTTTATCTGATTCTAGCTGGAGCTTACCTGTTAGTTATACCAGTAGCCATTTTGTTTTACCTCAAACTGCGCTGGTATGTGGCAAGCTCTCTAGAAAGAGCTTTCATGTACTTTTTAGTGTTTTTCTTTTTCCCAGGTTTGTTAATCTTGTCACCAATTGTTAACTTCAGACCTAGGAAGCGGCAAATAGAAGTTTGAGTAAATAAAGTAGGTCACAAAATAAATGCGACGTATCGATGCTTTGGGGATAGGATTCGGTATCTTTATTACCGGGGGTCTAGCTTATACTGCTTTGCAATTCATTGGCTTAAACAACTTGCAAGCTGGTGTCTGGAGCCAAGTTTTATTAGTTTGCTGCTTGGTTGGCTGGGTATCAACCTATATGTTCCGTGCTGTAGGGAAAAATATGACCTACCATCAGCAAAGAGAAAAATACGAGGAAGAATACTTTCAAAAGCGATTAGACGGACTTTCTGAACAGGAATTGGCTCAAATTCAAGCAGAAGTCGAAGAGGAAAAAGGTAAGTAAGTTTAATTTATGATTGTCTATTGGTTCCCAAATTATAAAATTCTTATAAATTTTATAATTTGTAGCTTAAATAGTTTACAACACTAAAAAATTAAATACCTAATTAGTAATGAGTGCTATTTCCCAACGCTTTGAAACTCTATCTCGCGATTCTCAGTGTGCTCTTATTCCCTTTATTACCGCAGGAGACCCTGACCTAAAAACGACTGCAAAAGCCTTAGAGGTCTTAGATAGTAAAGGCGCAGATATAATTGAATTAGGAGTTCCCTACTCCGACCCACTTGCCGATGGACCAGTAATTCAAGCCGCAGCAACTCGCGCTCTTGAGAAAGGAACGACCTTAGACAGCGTCTTAGAAATGCTGAGTACTGCAATCCCCAAACTACATGCACCGATTGTCCTATTTGCCTACTACAATCTTATCTTACACAGGGGTACTGAGGCTTTTCTCAATCAAGTTGCATCTGTAGGTATATCTGGTTTGGTAGTACCCGACCTACCTGTAGAAGAAGCTACAAGCTTGATTGAAGCAGCAGCTAAGAGAAATATTGATTTGATTTTGTTAATAGCACCAACTAGTTCTCCAGAACGCATGCAATACATTGCTCAACGTTCTGGAGGATTTATTTATTTGGTTAGTGTTACTGGTGTTACCGGAATGCGATCGCAAATCGAATCACGGGTCTGCAATCTAATTAGTGATATTCGCAGTGTAACTAACAAGCCAATAGGTGTTGGATTTGGTATTTCTCAACCGGAACAAGCTAGTCAAATGAAACAATGGGGTGCAAATGCTGTTATAGTTGGCAGTGCTTTTGTAAAACGTTTGGCAGAAGGTTCACAAGAGCAAGCTTTAGAAAAAGTTGGTGAATTTTGCCAAACTCTCAAAAATGCGATCGAAAATAGTTAGTGAAATCGGCATCTCATACAATTGACCAAAACAGGGAGGCCATTATAAATTTAGTGTTAGATTTCAGTGTTAAATTTTTGATGGCCTTCTTTTGTAGACAATTTATACAAATATGCTATTGAATATATAAGATGAATTAAAGATGTTTACCAATCTAAGTAAAATTACCACTTAAAATTGGAATCATTATATTGAAGCGGTAAATGTAATTTAAGTTCTTTTATGTGAGGAAGTGTATATGTCAAATTATTATCTGTGGATTTTAGTATTTGAGGAGCAAAGGCGATGAGTGAAAGCATGGCATTTATTGGTGGTGTCGCTGTTGCAGGTTTAGCAGCCCTTTTGCTGTTAAAGGGTACTAACAATAGCCAGATTCAATCATTTGTACCACCCCAAATACAGCAACAACCAGTTGTTGCACCTCCTGCCTTCCCGCAGCAGGGACAGTATGCTTTACCTCCACAAAGTCAGCCACCAGTCTCTTCTGCAATAAATGGTAATTCCCAGTTGCGAACTGATATGGAGCGATTGAAACTTCAACTCAACGACTTACAGAAAACTAACGATCAGCTTAAGAATCAAAATCAACAGTTGCATACACAATTGCAAAATAACTATCAGCAGCAAATCAACAACGCACTTAGCACTCGGAATAATCAAGATTCTGCACAACAAGCAGCATTAGCAACCAATCAGACAAACTGGTGGTCATCGGGTATTGTTTGGGCTGTAGGAGGAGTTATTGTTACAGTCGGTGGGGGAATTGTAGTTGCGGGTATATCTGCTTTGTTTTCTCAAAAACAAAGACCCCGGACAGTTCAAGTAATTCATCCATATAACACTTCTGCTGCACCTATTGGACCTGTAAGACGTGCGGAATTTTTACCCCCCAGAGCAGAATCTAGAAGAGTAGAATCTCCTGAATACGAAGATATGTACTAACAAATATATCGAGAATCGAGATCAATACTAAATAATTATATGTAGGGTAATGTTAATGTTAGCTCAACCTACATTTTGTATTGTTTTCTAAAGCAACAACTCACTGCATCATGTATTTATATAAATATATAAATACATGACTATATATAATGCATAGTCATATACCTATATTGTTAAAAATTGAATCTTGAGATTGGACTATCATCATAAATTTAATTTATAAATACCTTTATCCTAACAATCATCCTGGATTCCTAGATCAAAAATTTATATGTTCAGGACTTACGCACAATTTATATTAAGTAACTCCGTCCGAGACCGTAAGCAATGGTCGTTCGTGTAACGTCTCGGAGAAAAGACCCGCCATAGGGCGATCGCATGTCCGCGCTTGACTTTCCGGCAGGCGACGTATAAGTTCTGTCGAGCAGACTCCGTTTTAAGCTTTAGCTATGCCAGAGCGGCTTTACGCAGAATCCTTGCGTTAACTACGTTATGCTATGCAAACGCGTAGGATGTCAGTGCTTGACTTATGCTTCCCTGGACTACGTGACCGTCGCTTCGGACAAATCTTCGTTCCGTAACTCCTGATGTTGCAGAAGACTAGGAAAAAATACCCTTATTCTTAAATAAGATAAAGCAGTTTCAACTTCTTATGTTAATTAATGCTATGATTTATTCTATTTGAAATAAATTGGGCTAAATATGCGAAGAAAATTCTATCATTAATTCTTCTGCTTAGCTTGTATCTTGATTAAAAAGTATTGGTTTATAGATAAATCTTCTAATATTCGCAACAAATAAAATAGTTAAAAACATATTTTATAAGTAAAAATACTTATTTTTTTCTCCCTACATGAGAAGTAACAAAAAAAAATACATTGAGGCGATATAGAAGCATGTTCAAAATTTCTTAGGTAGCCTAAATACCCGTGTAGTCAAAATTTAGAGAAATTATTGACTGGCAAGCTAATCAAATTAATTAATATATATATACGAAGTAAATACTTAAGTATATTGCATAAAAAATAACATATTTTTTTTACAGATTATTTTCTGACTAATATTGATTCTAATATAAAGACAATAAAACATACTTAAATTGATTTATAATCCCTGATTACTTTTTGAGTTTGATTGAGTAATATTACTGATGTGTGCCCCTAAAAATTCTGATTAAACAAAACTGCTTGGTATAAAAGTACCTGCTTGAGTTCAGGAATGCAGTTTTCTTACATTCTAAGTATTTGTTGGAATGAAATTTAGCAATTTTTTCGAGCACCCTCGAATTTTGAAAGACTTAATTTAAAACTTTTAAAACTTTAAATTTGTAGAAAAAGAGTTTAGAACTGATAAAGTTATTAAAGTGATAACTCTATCGGTATTTAACTATGCACCCTTAAAGAAGGCTGTGTGCACCTTCTTAAACTCTGTAATTTTCACAGAGAGGTAAATAGTTAACGGAAGAAGTTGTAGAAATTACTGTAGTATTGCGACTTAAATCACCTAACGGAAATATTAAGTTAGTAAAAGTCAACAATCTCTTTTAATAATTCTGATTTTGAGGTATATCTTAGTATCTAATTCTTTTTAACAAATGGAAAGGTTCACAGGATATATTCAAAAAATCGCATTGTTTTGATGAAGAAAGGTTTGATAATATGCCCAAACTGCATAAATGAAAATATCATAAGGAATATGAAGGAGATTTTAATAATACTCAATATTATCAAGATTAAGTAAAGAACCTGTCAAGAAATAATTTAGTAATTTTGATGAAATCGGAAGCAGAAGCAGAAGCAAAAGTAGGAGAATAAATAAAAAAATTCTTAAATTTTCTTAAAAATCAAATCAATTTGTCAATGTTTCTGTAAATCTTTTGCTTTTTTATTTCTTCAGATAATGCCTAGGAGTTGTGTACTCCAGTATTACTTTTAACAGCTAATGTCTAGTCTAAAGTAGAGCTACAGAGTCTGTCCTCCGGTAGAAAATCTGCTTATTTTCATAATTATAAATTGATTTTGAGATAATCTATACAGACGAGATATTAATGCTCTTATTTGCCATCGAAAGAACCAGGTTTAATAACAAAAATGATTTAGCAAAGTTGATGTCTAAATTAGAAGAAAATTAATTCCTGAGTATATATCTAGCTGCGTAAATATCATAAAAATTGACTTTATCGACAGTTGCTATCTCTAAGTCGCCTAAGTCTTAGGAAAGACTCTACTTTGAGTCTTAATTGTTAGTAAAACCACGTTATTTTTAAATGCCTTCCAATGATACCTATGATTTCATGGCTGAGGCAACGGAGCCTCTTTTTTAGCTTTTTTTGCTTCAGTGTATATACTTATGGAATGATATCTGCTTCTGCCCAAACAGGAGTTATCAATAATACTGCAACTGGAAGAACGGATAATTTACCCGACACAGTAAACTCTAATCAAGTAGGTTTAAGAGCTTCTCAAGCGGTTTTGGAATTGATAAAAACTGGCGATCGAGCTGCTGCTGAACCTGGAGATACAGTTGCCTATAGACTTAGCATTACAAATACAGGAGAAGCAGCAACAAGTGGGGTTTCAGTCACTGATAGACTTCCTTTGGGATTGAAATTTGTCTCTAATTCTATTCGAGGTTCTATAGGTGAGAATTCAGTTGAAATAAGTGCTGAGGTTAACTCTAATCGTGTAGTAACAATTTCTTCGCCAGTAGGTTTACAGCCTAATGAGACCCTCAATGTTATCTATGCTGTAGAAGTGACACCAGATGCTGTACGTGGTGATGGTAGAAACATTGCCGTAGCAACGGCTGGTAGTTTACGCAGTAATACAGATAGTCATCGTTTACGTATCAGAGCGGGTATACTATCAGACTGCGGAACTTTGATTGGTAGAGTATTTGTCGATAAAAACTTTGACGGAGAGCAGCAACCAAATGAACCTGGAATTCCCAATGCGGTAATTTACATGGATGATGGTAATCGTATCGTGACGGATGCCCAAGGTCTATATTCCTTACCCGGAGTCATTTCAGGTTATAGAACTGCCGCACTGGATTTGAGTAGTCTTCCAGGTTATGCACTAGCTCCAAATAAATACTTTATAGAAAAGAATAGTCAATCCCGTCTAGCGAAAGTAGCGCCAGGTAATATGGTGCGCATAAATTTTGCAGTAACGCCTGCGTTTTCAGAGGAGAAGCCATGAAAACTAAAAAACGAACTACAAGCTTGGCTAAAAGTAAGCTAAGTTTACTCTCATTACAAACATTCCAAAAGAATCAACATTCCTCGATTTGGCGTTTTGCTTGTACTAAGTCAAGCAATGTTGGTATATTGTCGGCGATCGCGGCAACTTTATTACCAACATTTACTAATGCTAAATTTTTAGACTCCAGTGCTGCTCTTGCTTTGCAAACACAAAATAATAATCAACAGTTAAATACTTTAATCATTAATGATTTATTAGATAGCAAGAGAATAAATAAATTAAGTACTAGCAGAATAAAGCCAGGGTTAGCATGGGTTGATATTGAGGGCATACTTTCAGAAGAACAAGTTTCTGCAAAAAACAATATCAATTCCGACAATCAATGCGTTTCTTCACTAATTAACTGGATACAGGAATGTTCTGCAAATATAGTCACAGAAGATGAATCTCAATCTCAGTCAGAGCAGATTCTCAGAATTGAAAATGGAAATGAGAATTCTGTTCAAAAGACAGGTAGTACTAAGCTGAAGGGGCAAAAAATTTCACCTGTAAGTTCTTCTCAAGAAAGTATTAATAGTCGTTTACAAAGGATTATTGGGACAAAAAATCCTGAAAATAATCCTTCACTACCGACAGCACAAACAGGCTCTGAACAAAGCATTAAAGAGCAATCTTCTAACAGTGTACTGCCTGCATTAGAGACATCTAATATCGAGGGCAATTCTAGAGAAGATATATCTCCTAATTCCTTCACTTTTGGAAGCGATTCACAAGAACAAATACAGACTCGAAAAGATCAAAATGAGGATGGAATCAGTAATTCCCTCCCTGATTCTACAAGTAATTATGTTGGTAGAAATAATTTGGAGGAGGGAGTTGATTTAAGCAAAAAAAAACCAGCACAACAACAGTCACCTCCCACACAATTGAGTCCGCAAACTCAAGTTCCTGGAGAAACAAACAATGCACAATCTAAAAAAACTTTTAAGAATGAATTCAATCTAGATATTTCTCCACAAGGGAACCCAAAAGTACAAGCAGATGGACGTTCTACCATCAAGATTCGTGGAGAAATTACTAATAAAAATGGACAGGTTATCAATCAAGATGTAATGGTAACTCTCACCACCAGCGCAGGTAAATTTATAGGTGCCGACCAAGACAAAGACCGACCGGGATTTCAAGTTTTGGCTAGAGGTGGAGAATTTATTGGGACTTTGCGGTCGGGGATCAAACCTCAGCAAGTACGAATCCGGGGAGCATTAGATGGTTTTAAAAAGAGAACACCAGCAATTAGAAAAGAAATAGGAACCCTTGCAAATCCCTCTTTTCCTCAACAAACAGATACAAATGTTTGGAATAATTTTGCTCATCAAAAGATTGAAGCCTATACTCAAGTTGAGTTTATAACTTATTTACGTCCTTCTTTAGTAACAGGAATTATTAACTTTAGAGTTGGTGCAAGAGGTACTGACTATTGGGGTAGTAGGAGTGAATTTCTCCGACCAGGAGAAGATGGTACGGAGTTTGATGTAGATGCGGCAGTATTTGCGACAGGAAAAGTCGGAGAGTGGTTATTTACAGGTGCTTATAATAGCGAACGCCCTCTCAATCAGGACTGTGATGGCAACAATCGCCTATTCGGCGGTATCCAATTTTGCGAACAGCAATACCCAACTTACGGAGATAGCTCTACTTTTACCTCTACCGCTCCATCAATAGACAGCATTTACGCCAAGATTGAGCGTTCTCCTAACATTCCTGGTGCTGAACCGGACTACTTCATGTGGGGAGATTATAACACTAAGGAATTTTCTAGAGAATCTCAGTTATATACTGCGACCTCCCGACAGCTGCACGGATTTAAGGGAAATTATAATATTGGCAAGCTGCAAGTTACTGGTTTATTTGCCAATAATATTGAAGGATTTCAAAGAGACACTTTCGTTCCAAATGGTACCAGTGGTAACTACTTTTTATCAAAGCGTCTCATCGTTCCTGGGAGTGAAATAGTTTACCTAGAGTCTGAAGAGATAAATCGTCCGGGTACAGTCATTGAACGTGAACAACTGTATCGTGGTCAAGATTATGACATAAATTACGACCGAGGAACTTTACTATTTCGTCGTCCAATCCAATCTACTGAGCTTAGTTCTGCTTTTGGCACAACCCTAGTGAGAAAAGTCGTTGTCACTTACCAAAATGATGGAGGTAACGATTCTGAACTTTATGGTGGCAGATTGCAATATAATATATCTTCTAATATAGGAAAAAAGACTTTTGTTGCTGCCAGTTATTTGCGTGAAGACCAGGGAGACCAGGACTATGATATTTTTGGAGCAGATTTTCAAATATCTTTAGGCGATCGCGGTAAGATTATTGGGGAATTTGCCCGTTCTACTAGTAATCCTATAACAGGGGCAGATGTAGAGGGTAATGCTTACCGTATAGAAGCTAATGGTAAAATTAGTAATAGCTTTGAAGGTGCAGCATACTATCGTTCTGTGGAACCGAGCTTTAATAACAACGCCACGTTCAGCTTTTTCCCAGGACAAACTCGTTATGGAGCATCTTTATTAGCTAGAGCCAGTAAAAGTACTAGCTTCAAAGTATCCTATGACGTAGAAGAAAATTTTGGTACCGCAGCCAGCAATGTAGTCACCTTTTTTGATTTATTTGACCCCCAACCCACAGCACAAGCGGGTGAAACAGTCAATAATGAATTAAAAACATTTCGAGCCGGAGTCTTTCAAAAGTTAGGAAGGGCTGACTTAGGTTTAGAATATGTGAATCGTAATCGTCGGGATCGAGTTGACGATCGTTTCGATGCTAATGCAGACCAGTTAGTGTCTACTTTAAAATATCCATTTACTAACAAATTAAGTTTCCAAGCCCAAAATGAGCTTAATTTGGGTAGTAGTGATCCCCTTTATCCTAACCGCACCACCCTAGCTTTGAATTGGAAAGCCTATCCGGGAGTAACATTCCGATTAACCCACCAATTCTTCGATCGTAGTGAACTCATAGAAGGTAATTCTCTAACAACTTTGGATACAATTGTTGAGCATAAGTTTTCTGAGGATACAGCCCTAAATGGTAGTTACTCAATTTTATCAGGACTGAATGGCTTGCAGGGTCAAGGTGCTGTAGGCGTAAATCATGGTTGGGCAATCACTCCAGGATTGAAAATGAGTCTGGGCTATCAATATGTCTTTAAAAATATATTTAATGCTACAGGCACCGGCGAACAATTTGGACAATACTATACAGTCGGTCAAAGTGCATCCTCCTTGGGGCTGTTTTCTGGTTCAGTTTATAGCGTTGGTTTTGAATATACTGACAATCCCGACTTAAAAGCTAGTGCTCGCTTTGAATTCCGAGATGGTGATGAAGGGGATAATACGGTAATTACTCTCGCAGGTGCGGGTAAAATTTCTCCAGCTTTAACAGCCCTAGTACGTTATCAACAAGCAGGGGAAGCAAATGTTTTTCTACCATCAAGTTCCTTAAGTACTAATGGAGCGCAATTTCAAGAATTAGGCGATACAGGCAACTTAAGAATCGGGTTAGCTTATCGTAACCCCAGAGATGATAAATTTAATGGCTTGCTCAGCTACGAATGGAGACAGAACTTTGACTCCACAGTTGACAATCAACTTATAGGAACCACTGCAACTGGTCACGTTTTCTCACTAGAAGGAATTTATGCACCCAACTGGCGCTGGGAATTCTACGGTAAGTATGCTTTTCGTAATGGTATCACTTACTTAGATGGAGATAGATTTGACGGCTCTGTTAATCTGGCGCAATTGAGAACTACATATCGTTTGGGATACCGTACCGATTTAGCTGTGGAAGGACGCTGGATTGGTCAAAACAGCAATAGCGGTACTGACTATGACGAGTTGGGCTGGGCATTAGAGACTGGTTATTATCTGACACCAGATTTACGAGTCGGTTTAGGCTACAGTTTTGGTAGCGTAGAGGACAGAGATTTTTCCGGATATCGTTCCCGTGGGGGAGTTTACCTCAACGTTAGTTTAAAGCTTAATGAACTCTTTGGCGGTTTTGGATTACAAAAGCCAGTACCAAGACAACAGCAAGAGTCTGAGATTACTCAAGATAAGCGTACTCAAACCCAGTCAAAGTTAAGCGGAGGTGAAACCACTGAGTCTGGAATATTTGGCTTTCCCCGATTAGATAAATCCCAAAATACGCAAAATAAGAAACTAATTGAGGGTTTGCAGCAAGATTCAGAACCAGAATTTCCCCAGCAAACCAGCTTTTCTTCTGACTTATCGCCTAATTTATTGCTCAATTTTGGGTCAGTAAATTTTGGGTCATCAAACTTTGGTACTGATTTTAAAATATCTGCACAAAGTTCTCAAAACGATGTAAAACCAGTCAAGCTAAAGCTAATTGACAGCTTTAACAAGCTACTCTCAAAAGTGAAAGTGGTGCCATAGGAGTGAGTGAATGTCCAGTTTGAAAGTTTATTGTCAACAATCAAAAGTAAGGAGTTGGGGAAGCACAATTAAGAACTTTTCTAGTTCTCGCTTCCCTACTGTTTCCTTATTACCTACCAGCATCAGTATCTGTTTAATAGGTATGACAGCAGTGTCTGCTCAGGAAACAGATAGCCCGAATACCACATCAGACCCCATCCCCAAGGTGAAAATTGTTGTAAACAGTACCATGGATGGTGAAATTCAAGCCGATGGTGAGTTGACCCTCAGAGAAGCCATTGAAATTGCCAACGGTAAATTGCCTGTAGAACAGTTAAGTACATTAGAACAGACATTAGTCCAGCCCGTTAATTCTGGAGGTTCGCGGATTGAGTTCAATTTGCCCCAGAATAACGCAACTATTCAACTACAAAAGCAACTGCCGGATTTAACTGCACCAGGATTAACTATTGATGGCACCACTCAATTCGGCTACGATGCCTCTCAAACTACCACCGCTGAAATTGCTATTCCGACTCCAGTTGTGTCTGTAACTCCGGCAGAGGATAAGGAAATATTTCGCGGTTTTACAGTAGTTGCCGATGACATAACTATTCGTGGTTTAAGCATTTACGGCTTTAATGCTAGTCCAATTAAACAGCAGTTAGGAAATTTATTAATTTACGATGGAAAACCGAAACCGGTAACTTTGACAACCCCCCCTGGAAATATTGTCATAGCCCATCGTCTACCCCCTCCAGACACCAGCAAGCAGCAGCCACCAAACGATAATTTTCCTTTCTATAAAAGGGATGTTCCACCCAAGAATGTCACCATTGAAGATAATTGGTTAGGTGTAACACCCGAAGAAAAAGTGCCCCAGCAAACTTCGGCTTTTGGAGTCTATGTTTTTAACTCTGGGGGTGTGAATATTCGCCGCAATCGCATTTATTATCACGAAGGTAGTGCGATTATTACTTCTGTGAGGGCAGAAAATACATTAGTTACTCAGAATATTATTGTAGGTAATGGTATTGCAGGAATGCCTGATGCTCTGAGGTTTGAGGGAATTGTCACCAACTCTGAAATTAAGGGTAACTTGATTTGTGCTAACGACGGTGCAGGAGTTTATTTGTTTAAACCTGAAGGTAATATTCTGCTAGAAAATAACAAAATTAATTACAACGGCAGAAGGTTGCGCAGAGCGGCAGTTTATTTGATGGGAAGCGACCATAAGATTCTTGGAAATGAAATTGACCATCAAACTGGACCTGGAGTAGTAGTATCAGCATTTCCTAAAACCAAACAAAACGTTATTGAAAATAATAAATTTGCAGCCTTAGAAGGATTAAGTATTGACCTTAATACCAGGAGAAACCTTGGTGTAGCTGAATTTCAACGCGGAGATGGACCCAACCCCAAGCGTAACTCTCCAAATCGTCGTCGCGACACTGGTAATGCAGCAATTAATGCTCCGGAATTTATTTCTCGGACATTTGCACCAAACGGTAACAGTGTTTCTGTGAGCGGAAAAGCCGATAAAAATACTCAAGTGACTATTTATCGGGTGAGCGACTATCAAAGAGGTAAAACCGCAACTTATTCTCCTGGTTATGGTGCATTATCTGAGCCACTAACCACAGTGACCGTAGACGAGAAAGGCAAATTTAATACCACTATTAATAATTTGCAACCAGGGGATTTAATTAGCGCGATCGCTACAAATCCTAAGTATGGTACATCAGAACCATCTCCGGCAGTGTTGATTGGTGATCCGAATACTCAACCCGGTTTGAATCCGACTCCCCCACTTAGCCCGATACCCATACCCCAATGTACTTCTAAACCGATACCGCCACCACCGCCAACACCACCAACCATAATAGAACCACCACCAAAAGAGATTATTCTGAAAGTTCCGCGAAATGTTCACTTTGCCTTAGATAAATCTTTTATTAGCCCAGCAAGTGCAGAAGTACTTGACAAAGTGGCAGAAGTATTAAAAGAAATTCCCAGCATTGTTATAGAACTGCAAGGTCATACAGACCCCCGTGCTAGCGATGCATATAACCAAGCTTTAGGTAGGCGTAGGGCACTATCTGTAAGAAACTATTTATTAAGAAAAGGTATTCCTCCAGAAAAAATGACTATTCGTTCTTTTGGAGAATCCCAGAGGAAAGTTCCTGGTGGTACGGGTGTGACGGATTTCGCACGCGATCGCCGAGTCGAAATTATCTTCAAAGATGTAAGAGGTGTGAAGTTAATAATTATCGAACAAGAAGGAGATTTACAAATCGAAAATCGCAGAAGATAAAAAAAGATAAATTTTTCAACTGTATTTAATTCAATTGTATTCAGGGGAATGCAACTACTAGTTTACTTAGGTTTTAACCTAGATTTTAAATCGAAATTTATAAGCAAGATGCCATAAGCAATAACTAAGCGATTCACCCCCAGGTATAACCAAAAGGCGAATCGCATTCCCAGTTCCTATAAACTTTTTGGTTAACAGCTTTTAAATTTTCAATCTTTTAATTCTTATTTTCTTTTGTTTAGGAAGCTGATAATGGAAGCCTTATTTAAGTATTTACTGGCAATATCTAATAAACAAAAATCTACAATCTCCCTATTACCAAAATTTCGAGGGAAAATATTATCTAGTTGCAATCATAAAATAATTTCTTGGAAAACAGTACTGTTAACTTTATTATTTACAGTTCCGCAGCTAGGAATATTTTCAGGAATTACTCAGAAGAAAACATTGGCTCAATCTAATGTCTGTCCTGCTGGTACCAGTGCTCAGACCTTGAATTGGACTCCTGTTAACAACCGTGCCGGAATTGAAAGTCAAACTCCTTCTGTGGGAGATATTAATGCTTCTTTCAGATTTACCGAAGCTTCTCCAAATGTACTTGACAATGATGAAACCAGAATTATCTCTGGGGTATACGGGGGTCTACCAGGACCCAATTTACAGTTTAATATTGGTGTGGGAGATAGTCCTGCACCTCCGAACGGTACAGCAACTCTGACAATTACCTTTAACCAACCGGTGACTCTAGGAGCACCACTGCAACTTCTAGATATTGACCGTAACGGTGAACGGGATATAGGATTTGTATATCAAGATACGGTTAGAGTTAATGCTTCTAATCAAGGTAATTCAGTAAATGCTACTTTAACCTCTCTTGGTCCGGATGTCAGGATTGTAAATAATCAAGCCAGAGGTATAAGAGAAAACTCTTTCCCAGAGGAAAGTGACGGTAATGCTTTAGCTACTATTACTGAACCAGTTGACCAAATTCAGATTATTTATAGTGCTGGAACTGAATATGGTACTCCAGAACAAGATGAAACAATTGGTTTGACTAGGCTAACGATTTGTGCAACAGCACCAGGTAGTAATGGTTTTATCGGTGATACTGTATTTAATGACCTAAATGGTAATGGTACTCAGGATGAAGGAGAACCGGTTGTTCCTGGAGTTAACCTAACTCTGATTGCTCCAGGACCAGATAATCAATTTGGTACAGATGATGATACTACCAGGGCTGCTGCAACAGGAGAGAATGGTCTGTATGGCTTTAGCGATTTACCCGCAGGTGAATACAGAGTTCGAGTCCAACCCCCGGAAAATTTACCCCAGGTGACTACTGAGGGTGGTTCGGAAGTTAGTGTCAATCTAGAATCCGGACAAAGGAGGGATGATATAGACTTCGGATTGCGAAATTCTGAAAACGGCTCTATTGGCGGTACTGTATTTACAGATCCCAATGGTAATGGTGTTCAAGATACCAATGATGCTGGTGTGCCTAATAATGGAGAAAATGGTATTGATAATATAACTGTAACCTTAAGAAATTCTGATGGTGAAGTAGTTGCAACTAATACTACTGATAACAATGGTAATTATCAGTTTGCGGATTTACCTTTAGGTGAGTATACAGTAGAATCTTCCACTCCTGATAATCTCAGTGCTACTACCGAAACTATTCTTGCCGCTAATATTAGCAATGATAATCCCAACGTAAATAATATTGACTTTGGTTTTCGTCCCGGTACCGTAGGAGCGGGAGGAGACGTAAATCTAAGGTTAGTCAAACGTATCACTAACCAATTTCGTGATGGTCAAGCTATAGGTGGTAATTTCAATAGCTTTGTTGACGATCCAAACGATGATGATGACAACATATTCAATAACTCTGCTCAGACTTCTCCTCTAGGGGTTCCGCAGTTAGAAACACCTGTACGTAGTGGTGACGAAATAGAATATACTATCTACTATTTAACAGAAGGTGGCGAACCCTTGGGAAACGTCAGATTATGCGACTTGATACCAGAAGGCACAACCTTTGTTGATGCTACAGGAATCCCTTTTCGACAGGGTGCAACTAATACTACCCTCACTAGCGCTCAAGATGGCGATCGCGGAACATTTTACTCTCCTCTCACCCCCTTAAACGGTCAACCCGGGGCAGATGCTTGCAGTAATCAAAGTAACCCAAATGGAGCAGTAGTAGTAAATATTGGAACTATTACCCCTAACGATAATTTTGGCTTTTTCCGTTTTCGGGTCAGAATCAATTAAATGAGTATAATTATTGGCATATACTTAGCTGCTATTTCTTAGTAGCTAAGTTTTGTAACTCAGTAGGGTGGATTTCATCATACAGATAAAGCCATGACAATTATGTATGATTTATGGTGGTTTCCCATTCCTTATTAGAACCTTGTCAATACCGATGAAAAAAACTTTATTAATTGGTTCAGTTGTTACCAGCGCTCTGGTACTCTCAGCATACTTACCAACCATCAAAGCCGCTAATGCCAAACAGCAGAGTGTTCCCATGCTGAAATCTAAATGTGTAAGTAGCGGACTCGGAAGCGCTCGCGAACAAAAACTTAATGTTTCAATTGGTAAAGCAGTTTATACCAGTCAATTTTACTTGGGACCAGGTTCTCGCTCTGCTGCGATTACTTGTAAAATTCGACCAGATAAGAGTCCACAACCGATATTCAAAACTTTGAATTTAGGTTTTGGAATACGTGATAAAGATATAAACAGTCCAAATGTTAACGTCAAAATTTACTTAGATGGACAAGAAGCAGAAACTATTCCACTTACTCCTGCAACACCATCTTTAGTAAAAGTTGATGTAAGCAATGTTAGTAATGTTGCAGTAGAAGCAACATGCAATGACAGAAACAGATACTGCGATCGCGTTTACTTTTTCACTGCCGATATGGAACGATAATTTCCGGGAAATTATGGGGAAATCTATATATTAAGGGATTATATGAAGGGATTAATTTTTCTATTTTCTCTTTCCCTTTCCCCTTTTCCCACCAGCAATGAAGAACTTGACTAATTACTGACTTGACTGAGAATTAGTATCCTCTACCCCAGACTGTTTTTTCAAATCCTGCTTTTTCTCAGAGTCTTTTTCAGCTTTTTTCTCAGCCTTATTTAGTAAAGCATCAATTCTTTCCCGCCAATAGTCGTGTGTAGGTAACTTTTCAGGGTTTTTTTGATATTCCCTAATTTTTTCCCAATTCCCATTTACCACAGCATCATCAATATCTTTAAATAAAATTTCGGCTTTTTTCCATTCTTTTTGCCATTTGGAAATAGTTTCTGCTGTTTCTCTAATACTAGAAGCCTTTTTACGCAATAATGCGATCGCTCCTTGCAGGTCTCCCGAATCATATTTTTCTTTAGCTTTTTCTAAAACCTTCTCTTTATTTTTTTCTAAAGGCTTTTCTGATTTATCTTCTAATTTATCTGAGACATCAGAAGCTTCAGAAATTTCTTTTGCTTCTAATTTTTTTTCTTTCGATTGAAATATAGGAATACCAAAAATCGATTTGGGTTCTTCTTCAGGTGATTCAGTAATTTTTGGTTGGGGTAC
This sequence comes from Mastigocoleus sp., assembly GCA_050042865.1. Classification (GTDB taxonomy): domain Bacteria; phylum Cyanobacteriota; class Cyanobacteriia; order Cyanobacteriales; family Nostocaceae; genus JBCCDM01. The sequence continues at coordinate 6,917 of JBHJJE010000067.1, read as the reverse complement.
AGGTGCCTTATCCACTATTAATTGACTATCGTCAACTGTCTTAAGTGCAATATTTTTATCACGCAGACAAGAAATCCACTCAGTGTTATTAGATATTACCTGTTGATGTACCCAAACAAGGTCACCAGAGTCTAATCTTAACTGTATCCACCCACGCTTAGTTCTTTTCCCTACAACCTCAATTTGAGTGTCCTTATTTAGATTTTTAAGTATATTGCCAGAATTAATAGAACTGGGTTCAGAACGAATATTAGAATTACGCTCTACGGTCGCAGTACAATACTGTGGCAAAATCTTTTTTCCACCAGCAAAATTACCTGAAAGATTTTGAAAATTATCTACTACCATTGGCGTTAAAGCTGCCGCACCGCTAGCTAAACCAATTAAAATAAGTATTTGCAGTATATCAGGACCGCGATAACCCCTACTACTCGATACAGAGACCGGTGCTGGTGTTTTTTCCTGTGCTAATGGTGCATTTGGGTTCGCTGGAGAAATAGCTACAGTTTTCTGTCTTGACTGTACAGAAGGATATCTTTGTGTCTGATTGCTTGGAGTACGATAATATCCCCTACTAACAACTTCAGGGGCATATAACCGCAAAGCCTGAATTACCTGAGTTGAATTTTGGTAACGGTCTTTGAAATGATACCTTACCATCTTATTGATGATACCACTTAGCTGGTCATTAACTGCAACCAAACTTTCCCAGAGAATTTCACCTGTATCAATATCCTCTGGTAAGTCCATTGGAGGTATCCCACTCAAAGCTTGAATTGCAATAATACCCAAAGCATAAATATCACTATTGGTACGGGGTTTTCCTTGCCCTTGCTCTGTTGGCATATAACCAGGAGTCCCTATAGCGACTGTAGCTGTTGGGGCAGTCCTAGGGGCACCAAACTCGTAAGCAGCACTTAAGTGTTTTACTGCTCCAAAATCTACTAAAACTAAACGACCATCACCCGCACGACGAATGATGTTATCTGGCTTAATATCCCGATGAATTACCCCTTCATCATGAACAAATTGTAAAATGCCTAAAATTTCTTGCAAAAGCTCAATAGTCTCAGTCTCGCTCCACTTTTCTCCTGGTGCAAGTTCATCGCTCAGAGTATGACCTTCAATAAATTCCTGTACCAAGAAGAATTCTTGATTTTGGTCAAAGTATGCCAGCAATCTAGGAATCTGGTCGTGATTACCTAATTTTTCTAAAGTTTCTGCCTCGCTCTGAAACAATCGCTTGGCTGTCTCAAAAATTTTATTGTCTGTACTGGTGGGTTTTAGATGCTTAACAACACAGATAGGATTACCAGGTCGCTTGGTATCCTCAGCAATGTAAGTCTGACCGAATCCACCTGTTGCCAGGACTCTTATCACTTTGTAACGATGATCTAAAAGTGTGCCTATCATATGTTATCCCCCAGTATTATCACCCAATATTGAAAGGTGGTAATAGATATCTCCAAAATTTTGTTAATAAAATCCGTTATCTTGAGATAAAGATTTAGGTGTAAAAACCGAATTATTAATAGATTTTTTGTTAATTTTTATTTCGCTTCTTTCAGAGATAATTCAGAAAGAATTCAGAAAAAATTTAGAAAACAAATTAAAAAATAATTAATCAGAGCAATCATGACACCCAAAATCAAAGATTCAACTACTTGGCAACAAGCTGAATTACTAATGCAACCTGCCTTCATCAGACTTGTTGATAATATCCGTAAGCAGCTTGATATATCTTCCTGGAAAGGAACCTACCAAGATATACTGATTTGGTCTGCCGACACCACTGATGAAACTAAGGCTATGGTGACTCAGTTGATGCAAGACCTCAAGAACGCAACACCAGAAGCAGCAGTAGAGATTCGACAGAGACTTGCAGAACTACCAACGCCCCATCCAGGATATCATCTGTGCTTGCAGCGTCAAGAGCAACAAGTCAACGTGGATGTGTGGGAGCTATGTTATCAAGTTTGCTTTCTTAACTATAGGGCTGAATCTGAAGCAGTTACTATTGATACTAGTTTAATTGATGAAACTGGAAATGTGGACTGGCATGTTTTAGATGATAAGTCAAGATTAGTTGTGGATAAAGTATTTAATAATTTGTCGAAGTAGTATTGTTACGGGCTATTCAAAATCACAAAATACCCGCAGAAGTGAGAGTCTTGCTACAAAATTTTAAATACCTTAGTTAACTCAACAAACCCAATACTATAGCCGTAGACACCCAGGTTAGGACATTCAAAGCGAATAGGAAAAAGCGAATAGAGAAAAGAAAAACGTCCTAACTAAAATGGCAGCTGCTATACCTAATAAAAGGAACCACAGGCACAAAAGAGTTTAAAATTTCACTTTCACTTCATAAGTAGACAAAATTTCCTTGGTGAACAACGCCGGAAACAGCTGGTAAAGAAAACAATTTTTAAAAAAATTTGATAATTTTTAGCAAAAAATGATGTAAAAAAACAAGAAAAAAACTGAAGATTTGATAACATTTTCAGAACGTAAGCTAGGTGAAATCATGTCTCAATCTGCAATAGATAATAATGATGCAGCACAGCTTCAAGCAGTTATAGAAGGAATTGGGATTTGCGATCGCCAAAAATGGGGTCGTATCGAAGTATCTGATGACGATAGAATCCGATTTCTCCACAACCAAAGTACTAATGATTTACAAGCTCTCAAACCTGGGGAAGGATGTGACACAGTCTTTGTCACTTCCACCGCTCGTACAGTTGATTTAGCAACCGCTTACGTGCAAGAAGATAGGGTTATCTTACTGGTTTCTCCCAACCGTCGGGAATTTTTGATGCAGTGGTTAGATAAATATATTTTCTTTGCCGATAAAGTCAAGTTGACCGATATATCTGAGGATACCGCAACTTTAAGTATCCTGGGAGTCAAGAGCGATGCCATTGTTGAAAGCTTAGGTTTAGAAGAAATCATTGGAAAAGCCGATGGCAATCATATATCAATACCATCAGTTCCAGGAGGAATGATTGCAGTTGGTAGCGGTTTAGCTATACCCGGATATACTTTAATTATTCCGGTAACAAATAAACATCAAATTTGGGAAGAAATCATAAAAGCAGGAGCGATCGCTTTAAATGAGAAGACTTGGGAAACTTTGCGTATCCTCCAGGGTAGACCAGCACCAGACAAAGAATTAACTGAGGATTATAATCCTTTAGAAGTTGGTTTATGGCAAACAGTTTCTTTTGATAAAGGTTGTTACATCGGACAGGAAACTATTGCTCGTTTAAATACTTATAAAGGTGTAAAACAGTATTTATGGGGTATCAGACTCCAAGCTCCAGTAGAACCTGGAACCATAATCACTATGGATAGCGAAAAAATAGGACAATTAACCAGCTATACCCAAACCCCTACAGGGCATTTTGGACTAGGTTATATTCGTACCAAAGCTGGAGGAATTGGGCTAAAAGTTACAGTAGGTGAAGTCCAAGGGGAAGTAGTAGAAATTCCCTTCGTCTCCCATGAATATCCATGATTGATGGATGAGGGGTGATTGACTGTTAAATAACAGCTAACAACTAACCCTCCCCTTTACCAATTACCTAAAAAGGCGTAAAAACAATATCATCTCCATCCCAACCAGTACCTTGACAAAGTTCATCTATCCAGCGAACCAACTTGTTGACACGGGAATCTCGCAAACTATCAGCTTCTGAAGATTGATTTTGATTGATACTATCGTCTGTCAGGTTGTGAAAGTAATCACCTTCGACGATTCTTGATTCGGAGATTTTCGATTCGGAGGTTGGAGTATTTATTCTTTCTGAGGATATAGTGCGATCGCCTAGGTCGGGTGCGATCCCCCTTGGGGTCATCGCATTATTTTTTTGTGTATTCCCCTTGGGGTTATCCAGACTGTCCTCTGGGAAGGAAACGTAATCGTCTACTAACTTAGTATCCTTTAACTTATTTGGGGTTTGTGTATTCGCTATTTTTTTTACTTGGGTCGGTGAAGTATTAATTGCAGTACTATTGTGAGTATTAACCTGAGTGTTAATTTCTGTGACAGGTTCCTTCCCAGGCATTATAGAAATATCGGATAAATTTTCCTTTATTTTTATATCTTTTGGTCTAATATTTTTCGGTCTAACATCTTGTGGTTTAATATCTTTCTGTGGTGGAGGTAATTCCTGTGGAGTGTCATTGCTTTTAGACCCAGGAATCTTCTCTTTTTTCGATGCACCCCACATGGCTAATTCTTTACGAATATCTTCTGCCGAAGGTATGGAATATGATGATTTTTGATTACAGTTTTGCTGTTGCGTTTGTTCGCGATGAATTTTTTCTACTTCTTTATCAGCAAAGGTTGTGTCAACAGGATTGATTGGTACAGATTCAGGAAAATTCTCTGGGGGAGAATCACAATCGTACTTGGAATTAGAATTAGAATCCGAATCCGAATCGCAATCCGAATCATTAGAGTCATTTAATTTGATCAAATGTAAATTCTCCTCTGGATTAAAATTTAAACCCAGAGCAGTAATGATATCATCAGGATTGTTGCTCAAGTCTAAAGCAAACGGAAAAATCTCAGTTAGTTTTGGCTCCAAAGCTGATATTGCAGCCAAAATGAAACCTGAAGAAGGACGACGATAACCGTCAAAAGTCCCCCAAATTTTCATTCGGATTAGCCAACGTCGATTTTTTTTGTAGTAAGTCAGCCACTTGATTTTTAAATTTTGTCGTAAATGCTGAATGTTCACAGATCCCATGTTTGAGACGACACGATTTCTGATCTTTGTTTAGACCTTTTCTTTAGACCTCGTTCTAGTTTTTATCGACATCAACCGCTATTTCATGATTTAGCGACTTAATGACATTGCTCAATTGAAACGGATTAGCAAAGGTTAGAAGATATTAGAAGAAATACTATACAAATTCTTCTGAGATCAGCTAGTTTTTGGAATGAAATTTAGGATAAAGCAATTGAGGAACAACCTTACCATTTAATAGATGTTGCTCTATCACTAAGGGAACTTCATGAGGGCGAATGCCACAATACCAAATTTCATTGGGCAATACTAGTACCATAGGTCCATTACCACATTGTCCCAAACAGCCACTACTTTTTACTGTAATCCCAGGAACAGGTAGGGCTAAAAAAGCCTTTAAAACGGAAGAAGCACCTTGTTTTCGACATGTGCGATTTTGACACACCTGTACGCATTTAGGAGAAAGGGGTGGGTTTTGTTTTGAGGAGTTACATGGTTGAGATATACTGCTCATTTTCCCTTTCTCCTTGGTTATTTTATCTGAACATGAGATTACCAAACATTAACTATTATTGAAGAAAGAAAAAGAAAATCTCAAATAAAAATTTTTAATTATTCTTATCTTTCCCCTAATGATTAAACTAACCCTTTAGTTTTTAACCATTCTTGGTTAAATATGCGCGATTGGTAACGAGCTCCGCTATCACATAGAATAGTTACAATAGTATTCCCTGGTCCCATCTGCTTTGCCAAAGCAACTGCTGCTCCAACGTTAATTCCTGTGGAACCTCCCATAAACAACCCGTCTCTATTTAGCAGTTGATAAACTACTCGCAATGCTTCTGGGTCATTAATTTGGATTGCGTCATCAGCTGGGGCACCTTCCATATTACCAGTGATACGGCTGTTACCTATACCCTCAGTGATAGAATTTCCTTCCGTTTTGATTTCTCCAGTTTTGATATAGCTATAAATACCACTTCCCATAGGGTCTGCAACAACGCACTTGATATCAGGATTTTTTTCTTTGAGAAACATTGCAGTCCCCGCAAAGGTTCCACCAGTTCCAGTCGATGCAACCCAAGCATTAACTTTACCATCAGTTTGTTGCCAAATTTCTGGACCTGTGGTTTCATAATGAGCATTGCGATTAGCTAAATTCTCAAACTGATTTGCCCAAATGGCATTTTCCATCTCTGAGGCAACTCTACCAGATAACTTAACGTAGTTATTGGGGTCTTTATAAGGAACAGCAGGAACTGGACGGACTTCTGCACCTAGTGCTCTAAGAGCATCCATTTTTTCTTGGGATTGAGTTTCAGGAATAATTATTAAGCATTTGTAACCTTTTGCCTTACAAATGTGTGCTAAACCAATACCGGTATTACCAGCAGTTCCCTCTACAACAGTTCCACCAGATTTAAGCAAACCTTTTTTTTCAGCATCTTCAATAATATATAGTGCTGCCCGGTCTTTTACTGAACCACCGGGATTGAGGTATTCTGCTTTTGCTAAGATTTCACAACCTGTTTCTTCACTAAAGCTCTTCAACCGAATTAGGGGAGTGTTACCAACAGCACCTACAAAACCGTCTTTTATATCCATTTTAAGTTCACCTGAGTTATCACTATCAAAATTCTTACCTATAGTGGTGCAGGTATTAAGGTTTTTTAAGGTTAATTCTTAAGGGAATTATGTCTGATCAATAGTTTGGGGGTGATATCTTTAGTGAGATGATTAATATTTCTCTAAAATTCTTGATTTGAATAGACAGGTTAACAGCAGATGTTTGAATTTGATTATAGTTAGAATATAAGTATTTATGCCTGCATTAATTAAATATTTTTTCTGGGTTATGAATAGTAGATAAGAAAAAATTATATAACTGAGCAGTAAATATATCAGGACTTACGCAACAATAACGGAATTCCGTCCGAAGCGACCTTAGGATTAGCTAACGTCACAAGTGCGTAAGTCCTATATATAAATAATTTTGCTTGATTACTTATCTAAGGTATGTAGTTAGGACTTACGCATTGACAGAGAAAGCAAAATAACAGGTATTGTTTTCAAGTCTTAGAGGCAGATTTTTAAATCATACTTTTAGTGTTCGCCAAAAGTAACAGTGATATTTAAAAGCTTGAAACGACGTATTTACGTTGA
>JBHJJE010000066.1:0-82385 GCA_050042865.1 Mastigocoleus sp. | reverse complement strand
TTGACCAAAATATTGATTGTCATTGCGAATGTAGCGCAGCGGAATGAAGCAATCGCAAAGTCTAGCTGCTGCGATTGCTTCGCTCCATTACATTACGCTCGCAATGACAAATTATATTTTTACACATTTGGGATGCTCCCAATATAAAAGATAGTAAAGAAAAGATACAAACAGAAGAAAAACAAGCAGAGGAAGAAAACTAGTGCGTTACGCAATTATCATTGAAAAAGCCGCAAATAACTACTCAGCTTATGTTCCAGACTTACCTGGATGTATCGCAACTGGTACCACTATCCCAGAAGTTAACCAGCAAATCAAAGAAGCGATCGCATTTCATCTAGAGGGATTACGAGAAGAAGGATTACCAATTCCCGAACCAAGCACTCTATGCGAGTATGTAGAAGCTTCGTAAAATTTATACATCTATGATTTAAGATAAAACTTTAAAGACAGAATATTCAGGTTTCAATCCCTAATAGGGCTTAAGAATAATTTTAACTGCGGGATTCCCGAAGTTAGACAGTATATGGTTTTCAAGGTTCAAAATCGCGGATGGGTAAATAATACCACAGATAAAAGCGATCGCTTGGGGTGAAAATGGCTGAAACCAACTCTCCATAAGGAGCGCGGATGCTTTGAAAATTAAATGTATTCCAAATTCTTGTACACAAAGCGTTTTAGCCATTTTTTTCCAAACTGTAATTTCAACACCTACCCATCCGCGCATTAAGCAAAGAAAATAGTATCATCGCGGGGTTTTTCTCCACCAATACGTTCTACTTTACCAAAACAGCAGGCGCATAGGACGTAGAAATGAATGCTGTCCATGTCGGGTTTGATTAATTTACACAAACGCGATCGCAGTTTTGCATATTGAGTTTCTGTTAACTGACATTCAAAGACGCTGTATTGAACCCATTGTCCGTAAGATTTTAGGATTTTGTGGATTTTGGTTCGACGTTTATCTTCTGGAATGTCATAGGAAATAACAATGAACATAAGTTTTTGCTCTAGGAATTTTTTGTAAAGCGAATTCTTGATTCTAAAAAAGCAATCAGTTATTAAATAAAAAGTTCAAAGGTTAAAGAAAACGGGGATAAAGATAATTTCAACTAACTTCAAAATCTAATATCTCTCCATCCTGACCGACCAGACAATTTGGAGGGGGTTTGGGGGAGAATCCCCCAAGTCTTCTTTCTTTTGAAAAAACGTCCTAAGATAAAAGCCTAGGGCTATAAATTTATAGGTAGAGATTCCTCAATTCTCTATTTCATTACCAAAGGAGGATATTTATCAATTTCTCCCATCAGATATTTACCCACTAATCTTGCTTGTAATTCAAATGCTTCTTGATACATACATTTGCGTCCCATAACTGGATGTTTGAAAGTGGACTGTTTCTTTTTGGTGTACCACTGCAAAAATGTTTTTCGTCCTTCCTTGGTGAGGGAAACTGCACCGCTTAAAGGTTCTGTAATAAAGTCTTTTGGTGTGAGATACTCTCTATTCAGGATGGATAATACCATCGCATCCACTACCAAAGGACGAAATTCTTCCATTAAATCCAACGCTAATGATGGTCTTCCGTAACGGTCATAATGTAAATATCCTAGATATGGATCGAAACCGACTATATTTACTGCTCCTTGAATATCGTGACGTAGGAGAGAGTAACCGAAGCTAAGTAAAGAGTTTACTGGATTTTTTGGTGGACGACGCGATCGCTTCTTGAATTCAAATTCCTGGTTCCGAATTAATTTATCAAAGCAACCGAAATAAACTGCACTTCCAGCACCTTCTAAACCCCGTAAGGAATCAATATTATCGGTGGTGTTGATTGGTGTGATGATTTCTTGAATCTTAGTAATAGCTGCTGATAAATCCAAATCTGTAAATTCTCGCTGACGACGGATTAGAAGATGACGATAGTTCTTCAATTTACCTCGTACAAAACCTTTTACTAAGTGAATTGCTTGGAGTGATTTTCCAGAAGCTTTCCACTGTGCTTTGCGAATAAATAGATTTTTGGTCAACTCCGGTTCTAATCTTCCTAAATACCGACCAGTGGAAGTTAAAAAGGTTAAGGGAATATGACGTTCGAGTAATTCGGAAATTGTTGCAGGGGAAACAGTTGCTCTTCCTAAAACTACTACACCATCAATTTTCAAAAGCGGTACATCCAAGATTGTCTTTTTCTCATATCTGACATTCAGACGTTCATCAACTCTAGCGATAAACGCATCTTCTTGAGTTACATATACAGTACCCATGTTTATTCTCCTATTTTATTTCAATCAATCATTTCAATCAAATTTAAACAATTCAGAATTTAACCACGGACTACCTCTTTACGTCGGGAACAACCTAGGGTTGTCCTAAAAACTAGTAATTCCAAAACCTTATTTATGGTTACCGGTGTGTAAATCTTAAAATTAATAAATTAGGGATGTCATGTTGAATCCTATTAAATTAAATTCAAGCTAAATATATTCAAGCTAAATATATTTAAGCGAAACATATTTAAGTTAAAGACACCACTACAATAAAACTTTTGATTTTAACTATTCCCCATTTCCTTCTCCCCTATCCTCAATTTACTTCTTGATATCTCGACACCCTCTCACTTGTTTGGGGTAAACAGGATGAGTAAAGACTACACCCCTGACAGCGTTTACTTTTCACAGCCTTTGGCATAATTCCTGTAGACATCAATTTTTGTACATATCTAATAGTCCTGGAGGGGGCGACAAGCGGGACATAATGCTTGGCATGTAATAAGTTGAAGGAATTATGGTAAAAAAAGATAGGTCTCAATAGTCAATAAGACCTATTTATTGAAAATGTTACCAGAATTATACCAGAAGCATCTGCCTTCTTTATTATCCGAGTCCCAAATAATTTTTCTAACGATACTAATAAATGTTATGCAAGACATAAAAAATGTAAAGTTAGAAAAAATTTCTGAATCTCTACCTTTATTCATTCAATTTCATTCAAGACGTAAGAAATTGCAACGTTTTTTATCATTACAAGTCTTAAATTTAGAAGAACTTTGGTTCCCAATTATTAAACAGTGGTTATCGGAAAATTTTACTATTCATCAAACAATATACTTAGCAATCGATAGAACTAGTTGGAAAAGAAAAAATTTGATGATGGTTAGTATTGTCTATGACAAGAGAGCAATACCTGTTTACTTTGAGCTTTTACCAAAATTGGGTAGTAGTAATATCTCTGAGCAGAAACAAGTATTATCAAAGGTTATTAAGTTATTTCATGATTATAAAATAGTATTATTAGGCGATAGAGAATTTTGTTCTGTATAATTAGCTAATTTCCTTAATATAGAAGGTGTACAGTTTTGCTTAAGGCAGAAACAGAATACAAATATTGAAACATCACCTGGAATTTGGACATCTCTAAAAGAGTTAGGATTAAATCCTGGAACATCTTTTTTATTGATAATGTTAAGATAACAAAAAGTAAACAAATCAAGGGGTTTAGCCTTGCTTGTAAGTGGAAAAAAAGCTACAGAAATAATACAACTCAAGAAGGCTGGTTTATTTTAACTAATATGAATAGTAAAGAGGATGCTATTGAGGCTTATAAATTACGTTTTGATATAGAAGAGATGTTCAGAGATTTTAAAACTGGTGGATACAATTTAGAAGATACTAATGTTGAAGGTAAGCGTTTTATTGCTCTACTTTTAATTATATCTTTTGCTTACACTCTTGCTACTTTACAAGGGAAAAATATTAAGAATAAGGGTATACAAAAATATCTGGTACGTACTAAAGAATATGGTCGTCTCACAAGAAGACATAGTAATTTTTATACTGGTCTTCATGCGCAAAATTGGGTTCATTTTATGCAATCTTGCCATCATTTAGTACAAGATTTGATGCGCCTTTCCCGTCATAAATTGGAGAATTATTTAAAAGGTATGAGAGCTATGAAACTTGTTCTATCTGCTTTATAGCTTTCATGTCGCCCCTTCAGCAGGTAGATAATTTGATTGAGCAACAGCAACCTTTTCGATTATCCTATCAAGACGCAGCAGAGCGTTTATGGAGTTACACCGTTTTACACGCTAGAGTTGTACCCATAGAAAAGCGTCAATATTTAATGTGTCGTGCAGAAGAATCTGAAGGAAATCAAGACGTAGAAGGATTGCGTCATAACTGGTCATTGCGTTTAGATAGAATTGCTGAAGCTGCGGTAGTTTCAATTGAAAAACCCTGGTTAGACGACTTGGAAAGAATACCCGTAGAGTTTCATTTATCAGGTGGACTAGCTTTTGCTTACAAACGCAAGTATGAAGATGAATTTGTCAGTGAACTGCAAGGAGAACCACCCATAAGAAGAGTAATTAGAAATATATCGGGTACATTTTGGTTTTTCCGAGAAATTAGCAGATATGGTAATGACTACTACAATGATGATCGAATCTTGCACAAGGTCCCCAGTAACGAAATGTTAAAGGTACGGGGTAGTACTCTGGGTGCAAACGAAAAATTCTGTAGATACTCTCACCCTTGGGAAGAGTGTAATGCAACGGTTTGGCATTAGTGAAATTTTCAGGTGAAGGAGATGCAATTTTTACCATCTTCAAGATTCTTAAACTGATTGACTGAATAAAACTTGTAATAATTAAGGTCGAATTATCAACTCAGTATTTGTATTTAAGAGTCTTGACATCAGAAATAGCAAGACTATAAATAAATATACCTAAAGCATCATCTCGATTCCGGATATTTTAATTAAAGATGGAAGTAATTAATGATACTTTGTTCGGTCAATCAGTAGAATTTTCAAGAAGTAATCAGGAAGGGTATGGTGAAGATTATCCTAAATTTGAGCTAAAAATCATGTAGAGACGCGGTAACCCACGTCTCTACAAGCATCATTGATATATTTAATATGCAACTCTTATGTAAGATATAGTTAAGATATCAAACTATCCCAACACATTTAGCCTCAGCAATAACTCTGTCTTTTTCACCATTCTGTAAAGCTACAATTGGAGTTATTCCCCCCAATTCTTGATTTATTTTAGTTAACCAACTTATTTTTGATAAATTAGGAAGGTCAAGAACTTTTAGTACATCTGGTAATCCATCAACAACTCCATCAGGACCTGATGGGTCAAATTGCCATTGAGGAAACTTCCATTTACCTTCATCCTGAACTGCTATTAACGTATTTTTTTTCAAGCGATCGTGTGGTGTTTGACGACTTGTATTTAAGAGTTTAGCCACTTCTGGTGCACTCAGCGAACATTTCAATAGCTCTTGTCTCCACCTGAAAAAATTGAACAGTGCTGTTTTTTCCAGAACTTGTTCTTCTTCATCACTTATTAGATCCGCACCTAGTTTAGCTGCAAGAGGATGTAATTTGTCCTTTTTAGACATTTTTTTAGAATCTGGTTTTAACCCATCTACCAAACCGCTAATCTCTTCAGGAGCTAATGAAGCAAAAACTCCTACTAATTTCCCAATATCTCTTAGAGTTTTCTTCGTTAAAGGTTGTCCTGGAGAAGTAATTGTAGTTTTTATTGGTTTGGTAGAAGAATCATCATATGATGCTGTTAAAGCTATAGTCTGTTTTACTTGTTGCTTTTGTTGAGAATTCTTTTTATCTTTTGTAATAGTCGCGTTCATGGTCCAACCTCGGACAATAGATAGTCATTTAATTTATAAGATTTACAAGTGCAACTTGACATCTCTTACATACATCTTATTTTTCTCATGTAAGACATGTCAAGATATATATTGAAATCTTCATTTATGCCCGATGGCTTTCCGTAGAGAAGACAAAAATATCTTTACATTGCTACGGCTGATATTAACAAACTATATTTAGGAAACTGTTTATGAATTTTTGTATAGATAGCTAAATATCTATGATATTTGCCCTCAATTACTTGTGTATCAATGGTTGAGGGCAAATAATTTACTAACCTATGTGAGAATAATATTTTTTTTGTAAATTCTAATATTAGCGGCTTTAAGTATAAATAAAGCTAATGAAAGAAGAAATATGTTCGCAAAGAACATTTTTCACGTATTGAAAAAAAAATGATGCAGTTTCAATTTAGTATATACACTGAAGCGTGTAACATTTTTATAGCCAACTTTATGGGTAAAGTATCTCATAATAATATCTTTCTTGGCAAAAAAATGTACTTGTATATACATATGGGAAGTAGGTTGATAGTAGCCAGTTTTTCATCTGGCAGCAAACTTTGTTAAAGTACGAATAGTTATTCACGATTTTAATTAAAATTCTGTTGGTGCTTTGTATGTAAGTACTGAGGATGTTTTGATTAATGTGAATATTGTTTAAAGAATTTAGCTATAAAGGTAGCCACTGAAAAATGTTAGAAGAGCAATTTGTAAAATTGAATACAATTAATTGCGTTTTTCAGAGGCTATTAGAGTGATATTAAGTACTTCAGGCTAATATTAAAGATTTTTTCTCAGATGCTTTGTGAGAGTGTCTTATTTGAAGTTAACAATATTACAAATAATTTTTTGATATTTAACAATGGACTCAGAGGAATGTTTTCGAGTTCAGTCAAATTATATATGTGGTAGTAATCGAAATTTTAATCAAGTATTAGCAGCTATCCAGAGAATTTTGGAGCAGTGGGCAAGCGATACATTTATTATGGCTGGCTTGTTTGATGCTTTTACCTTTCGAGAATTCTACTTTGAGAGTAAATTATTTGACTGTTTAAACAATGATTATTTAAGCAATGAAGTCACTGTTACTTTACCGTGTAATCACACGGATTGCGGTGACCCCTATTCTCTGGCTAATAGAAAAGATTGCAAGTATGTAAATGTACGTAATATTGATGTAAGTAAGAATTTTGTGTCTAAAAAATTAGAATCTGAGCAGCACTTATCTGAGCAATCAGTTCAAAGAGAATTGCAAACAGAAAAATTAACAGGAAAATTAACAGGAAAATTAACAGGAAAAATATTAGTTGAGACCTATACAGACATAAATAAGATATTCGCAAAACTGATTTGGTGGAAAAAGTTTCCTTTCATTGCTCAACAGAGTTCTTCAGACTGTGGAGCAGCTTGTTTAGCGATGGTGAGTCTCTATTGGGGAAAGCGATTGAGCATCAATATGGTGCGTCAGTTTTTTGCTACAGATGTAAATGGTGTTTCTCTATCAGATTTAGAAATTGCAGCTGACAATCTAGGGTATAAACCTTTATGTATTAAGGCTTCTTTGAGTAAATTAGAATCGTATTCTCACCCTTGGATTGCTCATTGGCAGGGAAATCACTATATTGTTGTTTGGAGCGTCAGGGATGGTGTTGTTTCTGTTTGCGATCCTGCATTGGGAAGAGTAAAGCTTTCTGAACAGGAATTTATTGCAGGTTGGACAGGATATGCTTTGTTGATTGCTCCTAGTGAAAGTCTGCAAGAAGTTCATTTGCAAGGATTTAATCTACAAAAATTTGGTAGTAATAATCAGATATCTATACAAGGGTGGAAGAAAACACTTTGGTCTTATCGCTCCCTATTAAGTCAGATTGTCCTTGTTTCCTTACTGATGCAGGTTTTGACAATAGGAACTCCTGCGATCGCTCAATTGATTTTAGATGGTCTGATAGTTCATGAGGGTGTAAATAGGATTAATTTATTTGCGTTAACAATTTTACTATTTGGTAGCTTGGGGATAGGTTTAACGGGGTTACGGAAATATCTGTTAAATATCTTATCTAAAGAGCTTGATATATTTTGGATAAGTCCTTTTGTTCGTCACCTTCTTGCTTTACCTAGTAGTTTTTTTACTGCTCGAACAACTACAGATATCATCAGTCGGATTGGGGAGAATCGAAATATCGGGTTATTTATTACCCACAAAGCTATTACCACAATACTTGATATACCATTAATTGCGGCTTGTTTAGGACTAATGTTCTATTACAATGTGCATTTAACTTTATTAGTTTCAGGATTACTAATTCCGATTGTTGTTTTAAATTTAGCTAGCAGTTCTTGGTTAAAAACATTATCTCGGGATATATCAAAACAATCAGCACAGGAGAACTCCCTTGCATTTAATATGATTGCTGGTATGGATACAATTAAAGTTGCTGCTGCTGAAAGTCAGTTTTATCAACGTTGGGAAAAGTTTTTTAGCTCCACGGTTGAAGCTAGGTTTCGGGGACGGAAGTTAAGTAATACTTTCCAAAGTGCTAACAATTTAGCTAACTATTTACTGACGATATTAGTCTTTTGGTATGGAGCTAACTTGGTCATCAACAGTAAGTTAAGGGTTGGTGAGTTTGTTGCTTTGGGTATGCTTACTTGGGTTATAGTTGCTCCCATATCAGCCTTAATGAAATCCTGGAACAATCTTCAAGAAGCGTTAATTTCTCAAGAACGGCTGAATGATGTTTTAAGTAGGATACCTGAATCAGCTTTAGATTCTACACCCATATCATCACCAAATTCTAGGGAAACCGATAATCAGATAAATGGTGAGATATCTTGCAATCACCTTTCATTTCGCTTTCATCCCAACCATCAAAAAGATATTTTACAAGATATTTCCTTGCACATCCACTCAGGACAGACTGTAGGTATTATAGGTGCAAGTGGTTCTGGTAAGACAACCTTAGCTAAATTGCTTGCAGGTTTATATCCAGTCCAAGATGGAGAGATTTCCTTCGATGGACATCATCTTTGCGATATATCTTTGCAATCTCTGCGGTCTATCGTTGGATTCGTCCCCCAGGAAGACACAATTTTTTCTGGAAGTATCTTAGAAAATATTACCTTGTATCACCCACAACTGAACTTAGAAAAAGCGATCGCAGCAGCTAGGTTTGTGGGAGCAGATAAGTTTATTCAAGCTTTACCTATGGGGTATCACACCCAGATAGACCAAACAACCAGAATTCTATCCAAAGGACAGCGAAAACAAATAGCGATCGCTCGTGTACTAGTTCGTAAGCCAAAAATTCTCATATTGGATGAAGCTGTGAGTGTTTTAGATATCCAGTCTGCAAATCTTTTTCAACAACACTTAGCTCGTTTTAGGGAGAATCATATTACTAACTCAAACACAACTATTACAACGCTTATTGTTACTCATAAAGTCCAACTGTCGCGTAATCTAGATTATATCTTTGTTCTTGATGAAGGTCGTATTTGCGAACAGGGAAATCACCAGGAATTAATGAATATTAATGGTATTTACTCAAATTTATGGAGCAAAATTTGAATTGGGATCTATCAAATCGACCAATAATATTTATTTATCCATAGTCAATAATAATATGTGCCAATTAAAACTATCTATTTCTAAAGAAATACATTTCACGATTAGATATGTCTAAATATATAGATTTATCAAAAATATCTATAGTTAATATTACTACTAAGTTATTTTTGAACTTACTAATTATTTCAATATGGACAAATTAGAAGTAAATTTATTTACTAATAAAATGAATCAAATGTAGCATTTTAATATAAAATTAATGTGAGTTTTACATCACAGTTAAATTAATATGTTAAACCTGTATGGTCTGCTATTTAAGGATATAAACTCTTTATCTAAATTCAATAAATTTTTATATTCTCTGCTCAATGATAATTGGGTATTAAGATAGAGTAAAAATTGTTTATTCTGACTATAGAATCCTTATATAGAAAGAATCACTATGTTTATTTATCTCAAAATAAAATTATTAATTGAGTAAAATAAACTAATTATTCAATTTCTAAATAAGGGGCATTACCCCCTCATCTAAAACCTTTGAAGTGACAAAAAGTAAAGTTGCACATTATTTAAGTAAATATGACCAAATATTGAGTACATTTAACTAAGAGAAAACCTGAGAAGCTGATGACATTGAAGATAAAAAGGGGTATAAATGCAAATATCGTTATCTAATATAAATAATGAAATAAATGTCATATTATGTTCTAGTATGTAATATTACTTCCATAAATGCTTAAAATATATTCATGTTAAATAAGTTCAATTGAGAATAAGGTATACCTATCTCCAAAATGCCAGGGGAATAAAATTAATAAATAGGTATACAGTTTAAAAGAGGAAGATTACTGCATCTACCAAGAGCAAAACGAAGACTAAATATCAAATTTATAATTTCGGTAAATTAATAGCTTTAAATCTACTGATTAGAGATAAAGCAGATGAAAACTAAAAGAGATAAACCGAATTGTCTTCTCAACTCAAATACAGATAAGTAAGGAGAGCATACCTCAATTCAGCTCATGGAAATCAACATTTGGTTTGATGCAGTCATAACCTCGATGAAATTGAATACTTTAAAGTCTAAAAGCCTAGCAATCAAAGAATTAGAAACTAAATCAAGCAATACCTATATTTATCATTATTTATTTGCTGCATTAGGTATAGCTTGTAAAAACATAGTACTTAATGCAGGTTTAAACTCATTGGTTAAATCGATAGCTCCTCACCTTGGTGTTTTCATCGCTTCTAGGTGTTACTACACCATCCCTTCACCTGAATCCATCTACACTTCTACTCTGTCTATTTTCCTGGTGTTGACAAAAATCTCGGAAATAAAAATGGTTCTTAAATGATTATGTCGGTAGTTCTCAAATAGTTCTCAAATAGCCTTAATAAGTATGAATGAGAACTATAAAACTGATTTTTTACTCATTGTCTAAAAATTATTTATATCATCAGGAACAAATCACACTATGAATCAGGACATTTCTGGCTTAAGTCGTAACTTGGAAAAAACTTTAAATCCCGAACAGTTTGACCAAGTTGTTGAGGCTATTCTTTCAGGTAAGTATTCTTGGGCTTGTGTTTTAATATTACGCTTTGCCGGTTATAATCCCTTACACTACATTCCCTACCGCACATATAACCGACTTTTAAAAGAAAATTCTTCTACTGCTAAGAACCAATCTGATTCAAGTGAAAATTTTAGAGCTAAAAAATCTCTCTCTCACAAGAGAAGTAAAAATCTTGCTCCTAGTTGTCTCAACAAAATTAAAGACTTAGCCTATTTAGAAGTCGCAGGTAAGCAAAAGACAGAGATTAGAGGGGGGAAGTTTGATAAATGGCTCGATACACAAGTTCAAGAGTATCAATCTGTTAAAGAGGAGTTAGAAATAGAAGCGTATCAGAATTCCTGACGTAATTTATTTGTATCTACCATCTACAGACAATTTATACGTGTCGTTATTTTGCGTACTAATTTTATCATTTACTGATTTTTGCGGTTCGCCTATGGTGAGTGTTACCGCACCGTCGCAAATTCAAATCAATAAAAATCATGTCATGCTTAAAAAATTAGACAGCATGGCAATTTTGTCTCTACTTAAAAAATTATTTAATACCAATTCAATAGACACATATAACAAGGGCAAATTATACATAGTAAAAATATCATTTTTGAATGTATAAATAGTTGAAGTCTCTGCCATTTTGGCAACTACTGTATCAATTTAGTATTTATAATACGAGAATAAGTTTTAAATGATAAAAGTATAAATTAATTTTAAGGAGCTTTTTATGATTTAATTTTTAATGTAAAGGATTAGATAATATTGAAAATATGAAAACTTTCAATAGTAAAGAATAATCAAATATTAAAAAATTATTTACTTCTGTGGTGGTATTTTTACTATCAAAATTTGGAAATATATAGTTAGTTAATTGATTTATGCTCTTCCCCCTAAAAGTTAACTTTTTTTAATTTATCGCCTCCGATTTATTAGAGATATTCGTAACTTTTGATAAATCAGTAAGCTAAAAATATATACATCAAAATTTATGATAAGTAAAAAAGTGATGATTAGATAATATTGATTATTCCCCAACTAATAAATAGTTTTCTATTTGATTTATTTGCTCCAATCATTAAACTAAAGCATATAAAAAGCCGAAAGTTCTATCATACTTGAACTTTCGGCTTTTTTATGGTGAATAGTTTTTTCTACTTCAATACGGTTCACTTGAGGACATTGGTGTCAATTCGATACTCAAATCCTTATCTAATGGAGTTTATAGCTTCTGGCTGGGAATGATTTGGATGCGGCGGCTCTTTTACCTTCAACAAGAGGCTGAGCATGGAAAACTGCATCTTAAGGCTGTTCCAAGGCTCTGCTCCAGCTTTGGAATGAGATAGCTAAGGCTTAAATATATTAACTGTTACCGGATTGTTGACACCAATGGCTTGAGCAAAATCCCAAAATTCAACTTTTCTATTGATAAGATAATTGCAACTATGGAAATCTCCTTAAATAAATGTTACAGGTATATAAAGCATGTGAAAATATGATTAATATTTAGATAGAAAATGAGTAAAAAATAATTGATAATACATGAAATATTTATTGAATACTCATGTAAATTTGTATTTAAAAGTAATACTGATAGTTAAATAAATATTTATACTAATATTATTCATCGTCTACGAAGTATATGTGAAATAATCAATAAAAACCTCCGCTAAGAAGATATTTGTTTATAATTAATAGTAGTAATGATTTACCAGATGTTGTAATGAATTACCTATTAAATATAAATATTAATTCAGAAATCAGTTCCGCCGATATTGTTGATTTTTTGAAGAGTGAAATACATTTTAAAGAAATATGTCAAAAAATTTTATTTCAAAGAATAATTAATCGTAAAGCAGCACTATATGGAGTTGATGTTACAGCAGAAGAAATTCAGCAAGAAGCAGAACGTCAGCGACGGGAAAGGGGATTAGAGAGAGCTAGCGATACTATGATTTGGTTAAAATATCAGTTAATTGATACTAGTGATTGGGAAACTGGTATACGAAATTATTTACTTGCACAAAAATTGGCTGAAGCTATGTTCTCTGCTGAAGCTGACAGTTTTTTTGCTCAGCATCGTTTAGAATTAGAGCAAATAGTTTTGTACCATATCGTAGTTAACAATAAGAAATTAGCTCAGGAGATATATTATCAAATCGAAGAAGCTGAAATAAGTTTTTTTGACGCTGCTAATACTTATGATATAGATGAAAATCGCAGACAAAAATGTGGTTATGAAGGAAGAGTTTATCGTTGGGAGCTAAACCCTGATATTGCAGGTTTACTTTTTAGCAGTCAACTCCAACAATTAACTGGACCATTTAAAATAATTGATAAATATCATTTGTTCATGGTTGAAGATTTTATTCCAGCAGAATTGACAAAGCAAAGATATACAGAAATCATTAGCAGTATGTTTCAAAAATGGTTAAATACTGAGCTAGATTGTATCTTGAGTGCTTAGGTGAGTGATTTTTTGATTTTCTTGATCTTGCTCTGAATTAACTCTAAATGAGTTCTGAATAAATAATAATTGAATAATAATATTGAAATGTCTGAGGAATGTTGCAAATTCCCTATGGTGGGTGGGTGCTACCTTACTATCGCTAGAGGGCTTAAATTCCTTATTCCACCGTTTGTTTGTAGTCGAAAATTTGGTTGGGTTTAGACCCAAGGAATTGCACTGATCCCAGAAATATATTTCACTGGAAATATATTTAGATTAAGGAAAGTTTGAATATTTTTTAAGGAAAGGTAACAAATTGTTAGTGTAAACTTAAATGCCAGTTTAAATTTGTATTAATTGGCAATATTCTTAATTTGTTTTTGTAATAATTTTTGTTAATCTTAAGGCGCTGGTACTAGGAGAGATGTCAGCGTAATGCACTGGTTACTATCTGGATCGCTAAAAATAGAAAGGTTGACTGTCAAAATTGCAGATTTGCCGACTTCCTTAGAAGGTACAAGATTAGTACATTTATCTGATCTGCATTATGATGGATTGAGGCTTTCAGAAGACATGTTGGCTCAAGCCATCAATATTAGTAATGAGTTTGAACCGGACTTAGTTATTTTAACCGGTGATTATGTTACTGATGACCCATCACCTGTTCATCGTTTAGCAACAAGACTCAAGTATTTGCAGAGTCGAAGAGGTATATATGCATGTTTAGGCAACCATGACATATATTATAAACATTCCCAAGAGGAAGTGACAAATGCTTTAACTAGTATTGATATCAATGTTCTTTGGAATCAGATAGCATACCCCTTTGGTAGAGAATTTCCTATTGTTGGACTAGCTGATTATTGGTCGTACGATTTTAGACCTTCCTTGGTGATGAATCAGTTAAATGATGCGATCCCTCGCCTTGTATTATCTCACAACCCTGATACAGCAAAATTTTTACAGAAATGGCGAGTAGATTTACAGCTATCAGGTCATACCCACGGGGGTCAATTTGCTTTACCAGGAGTAGGTCCACTCATCACTCCCTATAAGAAATTACTTCGTAAACTTCCTAAAAAATTAAGATGTAGACTGCCATTTTTGCGTCCAGAATGTGCCAAAGTAGTACGATATTGGGAATGGGCACAGGGTTTTCATCAAGTAGGTAATAATCAGCTTTATGTTAATCGTGGTTTAGGTACTTATCCCCCCGGGAGATTATTTTGTCCTCCAGAGTTAACAGTAATCACTCTGAGTGCTTAAATTCATTTGCGATGGTGCGATATTGCGATCGCTTTGCGCAACCCGTGCAGGGGTTATCGCATCATCGCTTGTTTGAATTTTTACCTTTTCCATTGCTGCAAAATATAAGAGTAAAACCAATCTTTATCAACTTTATCCATTGCTAGAATTTTGCGTCCTCCGGGTGAGATTTTAGTTCGTCCCTGACTTTCACCGGATGTAATAATTTCTGTTTCCACTTCTTTTAATTCAAAAGCTTCTGGTTTACCCAAATAAGATGTAGCTAAAACATCCCATGCATAATAATCTTGAGGAATTACTAGAGCGTAACATACTCCTGCCAAGTCAGATATAGGATACTGACGCTGTTTTCCTAGTTTCTGTACAAATGCAGAAGTTACCGGGACAGTATTGGTAATATCTAAAGAACACATAATAATTTCAATGTCGCTTTCCCATACTCTAGCGACAGAAATGGGGTCCCAATAAGCATTCCATTCTGCAGAACCATCTTGTCCTGGTTGCCAATTTTTCTCGACATTACCAGTCACATTTAATGCACCTCCCATCCAAATAATCCGATGAATTTTCTCTGCGATCGCTGGGGATTTTTCTAAAGTTACAGCAATATTGGTTAAGGGTCCGGTCGCAAGGATGGTTACTGGTTCTGATGCTGTTTGCAAGATATCAAACATAAAATCTTGACCCGGTTTTGTAGCTAAGGGAGTACTGATAGTCTCCTTTTGATTGAGAATTGGGAAATGGTCTACAACGAAGGAATCTCGACGATAGAGGTAGGGAAAAGCATTGATACCCCGGACAGTACTTTCAGCAACAGGGATATGAGAGTCTCCCATCAAATCTAAAATCTTGCGAGTCGCTGCGATCGCGGGTTGTGCATAGCAATCAGCTGGAGTCACAACAATACCTAGAACCTCGATGTGTTCCATCGTCATTAGTAACATAGCGGCGAGAAAGTCATCTACACCACCGTCATGATCCATTAGTACAAGTTGTTTTGACATAGTTTTTAATTTATTGATTTTTTAATTTATTTAATTTATTTAATTTATTAATCTATTTAATCACCTATATTTATTTAGCTATCGATTATCAACCTCCTGAAGAAACATATCAAAACTTGTCCGACTAGGGAGAGAGGGTTGTGCCCCTGGTAAAGTGGAAGCGATCGCACCTGCTGCTGCACCCCACTTTACTGCTTCCTGTAGAGAAAGTCCTTCGGAAAGTGCTGCTGCAAAAGCTCCGTTGAAAGCATCTCCTGCTGCTGTGGTATCTACTGTATCGACTTTAAATGCTTTGGTAAAAAAGCTTTCTTGAGATGTGGTACAAAATACCCCTTTTGCACCAAGTTTAATAATTACAGCTTTCATATCCTCAGAAGTTGAGTTGTGACGATTAAGTTTTTCTAAGAGTAGATTAGCTGCTTTTTCTACTGACTCTTCATCTACATGAAAACCTACTAGCTGTGATGCTTCTATTTCATTAGGAGTAATAATATTTACCAATTGATAAAGTTCATCGGGAAGAGTGGAATGTGCAGGTGCGGGGTCAAGAATGACCTTTACTCCTGCTTTGTGGGCTGCATCTGCTGCTGATATAACTGTTTCTATGGGTATTTCTAACTGTAAAAGTAATGTCTTCGCTGTTGTTAAAAGTTCAGATAACCTGTGTATATCTTCCCCGTTCACCCGTTCGTTTGCACCAGGGATAACTACAATATGATTTTCTCCGGCATCGTCTACAGTAATAATTGCAACCCCAGAACTAGTATTTTCGTCATAAATAATACTATCTGTCTTGACTCCAGAAGCTTGTAAATCCTTTACTAATTCTTTACCAAAACTGTCTTCACCAACACGTCCAACCATGTAAGTAGAAATTCCCAAACGTGCAGCAGCTACAGCTTGATTTGCACCTTTTCCTCCAGAAGCAGTGAAAAAATCCCGTCCTAGCAAAGTTTCTCCTGCTCGTGGTAAATGGGATGCTCTAGCCACTAAATCTTTATTAATACTGCCGAAGACGATAATACCCATGATTTGCATGTCACAATCAATCGCAGTTTTCCATCTTAAGGGGATTTAGTTAGTTAAGATTGCTACAAAATGTTAACTATCGTCAGCAGTAAATTTTAGGTGATGATTTTTAGGTGAAGAGTTAACAGCTAATAATTAATTATTATAGCTTTTTCAAGAATAATCATATAAGCATGCTGATATTTGAGGCTAATAAAATTAAAACCGATAAAATTAGTAAATAAACTGTATATTCACTAGTATTAAATTTTTAGAGGAAACAATGAAAAAATTAGTTATTGGCGGAATTGCTTGTGTATTGGTGAATGTTACAGGTTCTATTAATACCATTGCAGTTTCTCAAGAGACACCCAGACCCGAAGAAAAGATAGAGCAAAGACAAACACCAGATAAAACAAAGGATACAGCTAAACCGTTTACACTCGCAAAACCAACCATCAAAATATTGCAATACGGTAGCGAACCGAAGCAAAAATTACGGTTGAAACCAGTGGCTGGAACCGAGCAGAAGTCAACTATGACTCTGGATATGAATATGAGTATGTCTGTAAAAGGTAGACAAGTACCAAACATCAAACTGCCTGGAACTTTGGTAAATATAGATACCAAAGTTACCAAGGTCGAACCCAATGGTGATGTTTACTATGAATTTGTTTACTCTGATATCGAGGTCACAAAAAAAGCAGAAGTTCAGCCAGAGTTAGTTAAGGCTATGGAGTCTAAAATTAAACAGTTAAAGGGAATTAAAGGTGAAGGAATAATTGATGAACGGGGAAATACTAAAAAAATTGATATCGACTTAACTCAACTCAAAGACCCAACTCTCAAACCAATGCTCGAACAGTTGTCAAATTCACTCTCACAGATGTCCTCTTCTATACCTAACGAAGCTGTAGGTGTTGGTGCTCAATGGTTAGTGACAAATCAAATTACCTCTAACGGTATAAATATTACACAACTAGAAACATATGAATTAATTAGTATAGAAAATGGTGTTGCTACAACCAAAGTTACCTTAGAGCAGCAAGGAAAACCCAATCAAGAAATTAATCTACCCGGTTTACCAAAGGGAGCAAAAGTCACTCTCAAAAGCTATAGTGGTTCAGGTGAAGGAGAAAGTCAATTTGGATTAGGTCGATTGATGCCGATAAAGTCAGTCGTCAACATGAATTCTAATGTTCAAATGAGTGCTAAACCTAGAGCAGATGCTAAAGAAACCATGATGAATCAGAAAATTATTATGAAAATGAGTATTGAATCTAAGTAATTGTTAATTAGTAATTAGTAATTAGTAATTAGTAACTGGTAATTTTGTATTGACTGCTTCTCAGTCGAAAGACTGGGAAGTCAATAAATTGGTGGTTGAATTTCTAGGTTGGCAATTTTTTTGCGATCGCCGAAGGCGGGTACCACGTACCATCGCATCAGGTCAAGCAATTGAATCTAGGTTACACATCATGATGACGGTAAGTTTGTCATCTATAAAGCGGGTGATGTTAATTGCGAATCCGAGTATTGAACCATTGTGACCAACTACTTTTCGATTGGGATAGTTAATTATCCACCACCTACTGATTTTTCTTAATACGACGAATAATCCTGCATGGATTACCTGCTGCAATTACATTAGGGGGAATATCTTGAGCCACCACACTACCTGCACCAATTGTGGTATTATCGCCAATGGTAACCCCGGGGCAGATAATTGCACCACCTCCAATCCAGACGTTATTACCGATTTCAATTGGAGTTCCGAGTTCTTTCCCACTCAGGCGAATTTCTGGTTCTATAGGATGATGAGCTGCATAAATTTGGACGTAGGGAGCACAAAGTACATTCTCACCAATGCTGACTGTATTGCAGTCTAAGATGATGCAACCATAGTTCATATAGAAGTTATCCCCGACGTGAATATTTTCACCATAGTCGCAGTGAAAAGGAGGAACTATAGATATGTTGGCACCTATTTTCCCAAATAGTTCTTGAAGAATATGATGACGTTTTGCTAGTTCTTCTTCTGTAGTTAAATTGTATTTTCTTAAAAGACTCCGAGCAAGCTTACTTCGAGCAGCCAATTCTGGGTCTGAAGCAAGATATAATTCCCCAGATAGCATTTTTTGCTTTTCGGTTTTTTCCATTGCCAGGAAGAGAAAATTTAATTGATTTTGTTGTCTTAAATTAACAGATGAGCAAATCATCTTAGTATTTACACTTATTTTCTTAATTTTTTAAGTAATAATCATTAATTTTACTTCTAGTTAAGTATGAGCATATTTGAGTGTTACATGCATGAGACACAATTACTATTTAGTTATTAATTCAGTTGTTCAACTATTGAAAAATACTAATTATTCATAACGCAATCAGGTAAAAAACAAATATAATACAAACAATTAAAAGAAACAATTAAAAATTCAATACTCAAAATATTACTATTATAGATATCACCTAAGAGAATATTTAATAACTTTCATCAATAGCTAGATAATTTAAAATCAGAAAAAAATCAATAAAATTTCAATTGTATTTTGATAATCTTGCTGTAAATGATAATACTATTAATAATAATTATTCAGCTATGTTAGTTTATATAATTTGATATTTAAATAATTGATTATTTGGGTAATTATGCCTTTTAGGATTCTGAGTTTGGATGGAGGAGGTATTCGCGGAGTCATGGCAGCAACTATGTTAGCCACAATAGAAAAGCAGATTCAACAGCCATTAAATGAATACTTTGATTTGATTGCTGGAGCTTCCACAGGTTCTATTTTGGCTGCCGCGATCGCAACTGGGCGTAGTAGTGAAAGAATTATCGAACTCTACCGTAATAAAAGCTCAATTATATTTCCTTACCAAAGTCGTTTATCTCCACGTAGATTGGGATTAATTCTCAGACATGGTATTTCTGCACCCAAATTTTCCAGTACAGGTTTAATAGAAGTTTTGCGAGAAGTTCTTGGCGAAACAACTATTTTTGATGTACTTTCACCATTGTTATTAATACTTGCCTACGACACAATTGAAAGACAACCAATAGTTTTTAAAAATTGGCGACAAGACAAAGGATATGGCAATATTCCACTGTGGGAAACTTGTGTTTCTTCGGCTTCTGCACCGACTTATTTCCCAGCACATAAGCTAGATAAAAAGATTCATGGGAAGGTACACAATGCAACTTCTGCTACTATTAATTTTGATGAAAATGCCTCTAGTAGTAAAGATATTTATACAGATGCAATTGTGAGGATTACGAGTGGTCTAGGTGGCGGACAAACTCGTAAAATTAGAAGATATGTAGGTCGCGATCGCCAAGCTATTATAGATTCACCTTGGAAAGAAATACCCGATACAACTTCTACTTATTCGATTACAACTATATTTTCTGCCATTGATGGTGGTGTGGTTGCAAATAATCCTTCTACTTGTGCGGTCGCTGAAGCTTTAAAATTAGGCTATTCCCTTGATGACATTACTGTACTCTCAATTGGAACAGGCGATCGCACTAGAGTGATACCTTACGATAGAGCAAGACACTGGGGTTTGCTACAATGGGCACAACCCATAGTGGGAGTGGTTTTAGATGGTTCTCAAGATGTTAGCGAATATATAACTGAGCAAATGCTCCACAAGCGTCTATTAAGATTACAGTTTAAGCTAGATAGGGAATTGATTGATAGAAAGCTCAGTGATGAGATTGACGATGTTAGCGAAGAGAATATTAATAACTTAATTGCAGCATCAGAGATTTATTTAGAGCAACCAAAGATAAAATCAGCTTTACAAGAATTTTTAAGTTTGAATCAAGATTCTTAGAAATTAAAAATTGGCAAGATTGGATGTAAATTTTGGTTGGCTGGTAATTTTTGATGTATGTACAAAAGCTTTACCGATCCAGGAGCGTTTAAGTACTGAAGTTATTATTACTCAAAGCGATCGCTCTGTCACTCTTGTTAGAGCATGAAGCATTCACGAGGGAAGACCCGGAGTTGAAGCTAGGTTTAAAAGCGTGATTTGGATGCTTTGATTTATAATGTCCCATCTATAATATGAGTTGATATTTTATCAAGAATTGCTACTAGCTAAGTGTATATGGGCTGTGAAGAGATAAAGCTAGAACAACCTCTTTTTTACAAGAATACCTTTGGGTTGAGGTTTGAAATCGGTCCGTCTGAATTAGATATTTGGATTGACTTTGATAAAGGGATATTAAATGAAGAATATTTAAATATAGCTTTTGAAAGAGCGGTAAGTATATTTGAGTCCGTTTTTTCACCAAATGATAATATTTCTATTGCTTATCAAATTTTCTCAAATGGTCGAAATAAAATTAGCAAGAGGAATTTTGTTTTGAAGCAGGTAAATGACATCAAAAATAGAAATGTCAGATTTACTAAACATAGAGAAATATATTCGGCAGACTTGTATGGTACACGCATGTGTTTGCGTAGGGCAACAGTCACAGAACTTAAAGTTAAGGATGTAAATTCAAGAAATATATTACTAGCGTTGATAAATGGCGCTAAGCGACTACCTTCATTATACGGTGAATGCTATTTTATAAATCACACCAAAGGCTTAATATTACTTCTTTACGATGATAGAGGAATGGATGTGGTTGCCTTAAAAAAAGAGACTTTGCAAAACCTTTATAAAAGTCATAATGAATGGATTTTAGCTCATAATCGAGAGCAAATTGACCGCATATTCTTGTGAATATAAAAAGACGCTTTTGTCAACAAAAAAATTATCTATAGCACCACCCGTATCTGTTAGAACATATTTATATTTACCATACGGAAGTGCAGAATGTGAGATTTAAAACAACTATACTTTCCATCCCGATTAAATTATTCGGAGGGGGTTTGGGGGACGCGACCGTCCTCCCAATAGGGGGTTTGGGGGAGAATCCCCCAATTCTTGATTTTCATGTATATCTAAACCTGATATCCAACGAAAATTAATTGGAATAACTATAAAATTAATTTTTAAAGTAACCTCTAAAAAAGCACCTTATTTTTCTTTACTTTTTTCCTAAGCTCTACCTTACATACCTGATTCGAGCTTACTCTGCATTTTAGGAATTTGTACCCCAAGGGACACCATTAATGTTGCCATATAAGATACCAGAGACAACCATAACAGATGGTTATTTTGCAAATACCAAGCCATACCCGCGACAGGAGCGAATCCTAAACACACAGCGATTAAAGCCGAATTACGTAATCTTGCTCCTTCCTTCAATCCGATAGTATACCCTTCAAACATGAAAGCGATCGCGCAACAAATTAGTAGGGGTAACAACCAATCTCGATAATTTACAACAGACTGACTGATATCGTTATGATTGGTGAATAATCCGAAAACTGTTTGGGGGAATAAAACCGAAATAGAAGCGAATATCGACGCGATAAGTAAGCTATTTAAAACAGAAACCTGCAAAAGCGGTATCATCTGCTGGGTTTTCCCCTCACCTTTAAAGTTACCAATCAGAGACTGAGTAGTTAAACCGATACCATTCACAGTAAACTGACTCAGAAGTACAATCTGGAGCAATAATCCATTTTCCGTAACCACTTCATTCCCCATCGCAGCGCTGAGGTTAGTAAATATAGAGTAGGTGCTAATCAAAGCTAGAAAACGGATCAGAATATTGCTGTTGAATACTATAGTAGCCTTGAGTGCTTGCAGGTCAAACAAGTCCTTCAAAGCACCAGGTAAGACCTTCCAAGGAAAATTTAAACTGACTCCCACCAGACCCACAAATAAGGCTAAATATTGACTTATTACCGTAGCAAATCCAGCTCCTGAGCTTCCCCAACCCCATTTATAAATCATCAAATAGTCGAATACCACATTCAAACCATTTCCTACCAAAGAAATCAACAACACCAAAAAATTCTTTTCTCTTCCCAGGAACCAACCAATCAGCACAAAATTCAGCAGAACAGCAGGAGCTCCCCAAATACGAGCATTGAAATAGTCAATTCCCAAAGCTTCCACATCCGCAGAACCAGCCAAAATAGTAAAACCAAACTTCTGGATGGGATATTGTAAAATCAGGATAATTAAAGCGATCGCTAAAGCGACCAAACTGCTCCGTAATAAAGCCAAAATAATTTCCTTCTGGTCTCCATTACCCTCTGCTTGAGCGGTTGTAGCATTAGTACTATTTCTAAAAAACTTTAAAATTCGATAGAGATAGTCAAATAAAATACTTCCTAAAATCACTCCAGCTAAGTAACGAATATCAGCCAAGTGTCCTAGGAAAGCAGTATCAACTATTCCAGCTAAAGGCACCATCATATTAGAAAGAATACTGACAGATGCGAGTCTGTAGAAACGCGGTAAAAAGCTACTGTAGCGGGATGGAAGCCTAAAGGATATATTCGATGAACTCATAAAGGAGGTTTTCTTTAAACTTAGGGGTATTTAGAGTTGGGACTAAAAAAGATTAGTAGCCAGACTGAATTTATCTATGCTCTTAATTGAAACATACAAAAGTCAAGTCGCTTCGCTCCAATTCAAAATTCAAAAGCGGTGCGACCCCGCGCTTTTTCAAAGTGCTAGGGAACGCGCACCAAGAGAATTCAAAATTCAAAATAAGTAAGTAAACAAAAATATTTACCCTTTTTAAAAACTAAACAAATTAGTCTCAAACCCTTGCGATTGCTTCATTACGTGAAACTTTATTCGCTGCGGACATTGTGTAATTTATTGTGTTGAAGTACTTTTGCTTTTCCCCTCTATTTCCTATAAGAACATTCCTATCCTCAAACCAAACGATCTCCAGAATCAACATCAAACCAGTGAAGATAGTTTTTAGGTAAAGCCAAAGTAACTTCCTTATTGTTCCAGCTTTGGTCTGGTGGAAGTAGAGCGCGTATAGTAATATTCTCAGCACCAGTATTTTGTATTTGGACGCTGACTAAACTATGCATTCCCAAGTTTTCTACCAAAAATACTTTACCCTCAATAGTTTCCTCATCTTCATTTGTAGCTAAGCGTACATTCTCCGGACGGATACCCAAAACTATTTGTGGTGGAACTTTAGAAATATTAGGTAAAGAAATTGGCATATTACTGATCAAAGCTTTATTCCCCTGACAAGGTAAAGTCAGCAAATTCATCTGTGGACTACCAACAAAACCCGCAACAAATAAGTTTGCTGGATGATTATAAATACGCTCCGGTGAATCGAGTTGTTGGACATAACCATTATTGAGAACCGCAACCTTACTAGAAAGAGTCATAGCTTCAGTTTGGTCATGGGTCACATAAACCACCGGAGCTTGTTCCCCCGCAAAAATCTGCTTCAAATCTGCTCGTACCCTTTCCCTCAACAGAGCATCCAAATTACTCAAAGGTTCATCTAATAAATACACCTGAGCGCGTCTTACCAAAGCTCTCCCAACAGCAACTCGCTGTCTTTGTCCCCCCGACAACTGACCCGGTTTGCGCTGCAATAACTCATTCAACCCCAAAAGTTCACTCACCCTCGCAACACGTTGTTGAATTTCACTCGCTGATACTTTCTTTAACTTCAAACCAGAAGCTAAATTATCATACACGCTCATATGTGGGTATAAAGCATAACTTTGAAATACCATAGCCATATTGCGATCGCCGGGACGTTTAAAGGTAATATCCTCTCCTCCCAACAAAACTTTACCGCGAGTAGGTTCTTCCAAACCCGCAATCATCCGTAAAGTAGTAGATTTACCACAACCACTAGGACCAAGCAAGGTTAAGAATTCATTATCTTCCACATTTAAACTAATATCCTTAACCGGAATTACTTTACTAGTGTAAGTTTTATTCAAATTTTCAAGTTGCAATTTAGACATAACTAATTTTTTTAATCTTTTAATTTTTCAAGACTTATTACTTCTTACTCATTACTTATTACTCCTTACTCCTTACTTCTTACTTCTTACTTCTTACTTCTTACTCATCCCTTCACCGCACCAGCTGTCAAACCTTGCACAATCTTACGTTGGAAAAATAAGACCAGTAAAACCAAAGGTAAAGTACCAATGACAGTTGCAGCAGCGATCGCACCGTAAGGTATTTCGTAACTTGATGCACCACCGAGTTGTGCTGCTGCAATAGGTATGGTTTTCATCTCATCGCGAGTGATGAATGTTAATGCAAAAATAAACTCATTCCAGGCGAAAATAAAGGTTAAAATACCCGTAGTTACCAATGCTGGAATAGTCATTGGTAAAAGGATTTTAATTAACATTTGAACAGTGGTATAACCATCCATTCGAGCCGAATCTTCTAAGTCTTTTGGCAGTTGTTCAAAAAAGCTCCGCAGAACCAAGATTGTGAGTGGTAAATTAATCGCGGTATAGGGAATAATTAAGGCTAAATAATTGTTACCCAAATTCAACCATTGAATAATTTCTAAAAGTCCTAAAAATAACAATATTCCTGGGAACAAAGTTACAATTAAAACCCCTGCTAATATAACTTGAGTACCTCTAGGACGTAGACGTGCTAAAGCATAAGCCGCAGGTGCTCCCAATCCCAAAGCTAAGGCTGTAGATATAAAAGATATCAAGGCACTATTTAAGATATAGCGCCAAAACGGACGGGTAGAAAATAAGTCGATATAGTGCTTTAAAGTTAAATTGAGAGTAAAATAAACTGTAGGAACTTGCAGAATTTCTTCAGTTGTTTTAAATGACGTTAGTAACTGCCACATTACCGGTGACAAACAAAAGATTAAAACCAGAAAAACAGAAATTCCTAATCCTATATTTTTTAAAGTATTATTTGCCTTACTTGCTTGTCTAGAAGTTGGAGAAGACTCCCCAGAAATTGTAGTCACGTCGATTTGCTCCAAAATAAAAAATTAAAACTAATTAAAAACTGAAATTTAAAGCCAAAATTCAAAGCTAAAATTTAAAGCCAAAATTCCTATATACACTACATAAGCTCTTTTTAAAGCATTCTTTTATAAAAAACTAATAATTTTACTTTTAAAGTATCTTATTTTTCAGTTATCACAATCCAGTAATATATAGCATTATTAGGATATTTTAGGACACTTTATATTTCCTATTTGGAGGGGGTTTGAGGGACGCAACCGTCCTCCTAATCAGGGGTTTGGGGGAGAATCCCCCAAGTCTTTATTCTTATAAAAAAAACATCCTAACCCAAAAAATTACCGCTATATTTCAAAACCAAGATAAATTAAATTAGATTTTATTATTCGTAAAAATAATTAGGAAGTATGGTTATTAGTAGTTTCTTAATGTATTTATTAATATGTTTATTAATTGTATTGATGAATGTATTTATTAATAGATACATTAATATCTTTATTAAGAAGCTTGAGAACGAACCTTACTTAAAATCAAACTCGCGATCGCAACCGCAGCAATTAGTAACAAAAACGTCACCACAACCAAAGCCGCACCATAACCGAAATCCAGATAGCGCATCACTGTAGAATAAATGTACATTGACACAACTTCCGTCGCTCCACCAGGTCCACCACCAGTCATAACTTTGATTAAATCAAAGATTCCAAAAGCCTGAGCAAATCTAAATAATACAGCAATCAATATCTGCGGCATTAATAATGGTACAGTTATTTGACGAAAACTCTGCCAAGGTGAAGCCCCATCAATAGCATGAGCTTCGTACAAATCTGGGGAAATAGACTGTAAACCAGCAAGCAGCAAAATACTGATAAAAGGAGTCGTTTTCCATACATCAGCAAAAACTACAGCCATCATCGCTAAAGCAGGTTCCCCCAACCAGTTAATCGGAGTTTTAATTAAATGCGATCGCAGTAATAAATCGTTTGCAATTCCATATTTATCGTTATTAAAAATCCATTCCCAAGCCAAACCAATTAAAGCAGTAGGTAAAGCCCAAGGTAAAATAGCTACAGTCCGCACCACACTACGTCCGAAAAACTTTTGATTGAGTACTAGAGCTATTCCCAAACCCAAAACTAATTCTGATACCACCGATGCAGTGGTAAATACAACCGTTGTTCCAAAACTCTGCCAAAAACGTCCATCTCCGACCATTCGCACATAATTACTTAAACCACTAAATACTGGTTTAAGTTCCGTTCCCAAATTTTCGGTAAACAAACTTAACCAAAAAGCCCGTACAATGGGATAACCAAACACAAATAATAGTACTAGTAAAGCAGGTAGCAAGAAAAATAAAGCCGTCTGCTGTTCTCGACCCCGGATAGTTTCTACTTTAGCCATTTTATTTTTTATTCAATTTTATTTTTTGTTCATTAGTCATTCTTTCAATTACCGATTCTTATTTATCAAAGGAGTTGTAAAAAATGCAAAAAAAATCAAAGAAATTCAAAAAATCAATTCCCTAAAAACCTTAAAATTAATTTTGTGCAAGTACTTATTAGGAAAATTATTAAGAAAGAAAATTATTAAGAAACATTTCCTAAAAGTCTTCTAGTTTCATTTGCAGCAGCTTTCATCGCATCTTCAGGAGTTTGAGAACCCGTAAGCGCTGCACTTAAATAACGTTGTAAAATATCTGAAGCTTGAGCATATTGAGCAATCGGAGGACGTAATACCGCTTTGTCCACCACCTGTAATAAATCTGGGTAATGTGGATACTTCGCAACAATCTCTGGGTCTGTAAACAGCGATCGCCGACTTGGGACAAATCCAGATTTTAATACAAAATCCTTTTGTGCTACTTCCGAAGTGAAAAATTCAATTGCTTCCATCGCTTCTTTGGGGTGTCGAGAAGATTTCGCAATTCCTAAACCCCAACCACCTAAACAAGCTCCTCCACTGTTACTTTGATTCCCCACCATTGCTTTGATAGCAATTTTCCCCTTGATTTTAGAACCTTCTTTTTGTGCTTCTGCCCAAACATAAGGCCAATTTCTTAAGAATAATGCTCTACCATTTTGGAATATCCGTCTGGTTTCCTCCTCCTGATATGTAGTAACACCACTAGGGGAAACATTTTGCTTGACAGTACTTTTCAGGAAAGCGATCGCTTGTATAGTTTCGGGTTTATCTAAACCTACTTCCAAAGTATCTGGATTAACCCAATAACCACCCATTCCTTCAAGTATTTCTATAAACATGGCTGATAAACCTTCATACTGTTTACCTTGCCATAAATAACCCCATTCAGTTTTGCCTTGTTTTTGCAAGTTTTGAGAAATTGCGATTAAATCTGTAAAATTCTCTGGTGGTTCTAAATTCCCAGCACTTAATAAATCTTTGCGATAGTAAAGCATTCCCACATCAGAACGCATAGGAATTCTATACAATTTCCCCCCGTAACGTCCTCCTTCCACATCTTTGGGTGAAAATTCTGCCAGTTCATCTGCCGATATTTTATCTGTTAGGTCTAATAACCAGCCAGCAGCAGCAAATTTAGGAGTCCAAATCACATCCATATTAATTAAGTCATATGGTGAGTCTCCTAAAATAAATGCCGAAGTATATAAATCTTCTAATAAATTGGTAGCGTTGGGTCCTTCAATAATATTAATCCGAATATCAGGATGTTTTGCTTCAAAATCTTTAACAATTCCCTGTTTCCAAGGTTGAGCATCCGGTGCGGTCATTAAAAGATTTAGTACTACTGGTTCTTTAGTCAAAGCTGGTGGTATTCCAGAAATCACAACAACCACTAGAAAAGCAAATACAATAATCTGTAGCTTTAACTTATGCCATACTCTTAACAACATATTTCTATTGGTAAGCAAGTCTTAATTTTATAATATTTAGAAAGTTAACTATACTGAGACTGTTAACAACACTTTTTACTAATTAATTATTCGTCATAACTTATTCACTAAAATTAACTTAAAAATAATTAATTGGGAACATCCTAGTTTTGATAAAAATAAATATGCGTCAATTCTAAAAAAATTAAGATTATCCTAAATAAACAGCAATTCTTAATGAATAAATTTAATGATATTAATCATAAAAATTATAGACTTCCTGCCCTACAGTCGCGTAACCAAGTTTTAGCAGCTTGTCCAATCACACCATTACTACTATCTCTTGGTGGTGTAGAGATTTCATTTTGAGGATAAGAAGAAATCTGAGAAAACATCATTACCATTCGCCAACCAGTTGAAGATTTGGTTAAAAGCATCCAGTGAAACTGTTGTAATTCAACAATTTTTCCTTTTATATACTGTCTTTCTAAAGTTGTAAAAAAAACTTGCTCTACCTTTTCTCTAGAGTTTTTTTTCGTCTGTAGATATTCTTCACTACTAATTTTTAATGGTTCAAATTCTGGTTTTCCAGCTAACAGAATATAGCTATAAACTTCATTAGCTCTATCTAAACGACGAGCACGCTGTGTAGCCCGATTTGCGTATCCTGGTAAGTCTAGCAACATTTTATTGACAAGTGTTGTGATATTTTCTCCCGTACAATCACGTCTTTGAGGAGTATTTATTTTCTTCTTGTTACTATCTCTCAAAAGCAAAGGCGGAGTTGATTTTTTGCTAAATAAATTCAATAATTTCAGATTGTTTGCAATTTTGACCGAGGAAGGATTATCGCAGGTACCGTCATTACACTGTGGTGTACCGATAACTGAAGCAAAAGTAGGCGAGGTAACAAGAAATACTAGGCTAATTGATACATTAAATGATTTTTTCAGACTTTTAGAA
Source organism: Mastigocoleus sp. (assembly GCA_050042865.1). Taxonomy (GTDB): domain Bacteria; phylum Cyanobacteriota; class Cyanobacteriia; order Cyanobacteriales; family Nostocaceae; genus JBCCDM01. Next base: position 53,162 of record JBHJJE010000066.1, on the reverse strand, counting down.
AAATCAAAAATAATTTTTACTGTATTACCAAACATACTTTTTTCTTAGATATAGGTGCCTATTCTAGCAAGAATCTTTCAACTTCTAACTTGCATCTATAATTACAAATAGCTAAAAGTATAAATATCTAAAAAAATAAGTAATGTTTACGACTTTTGTTTATATTATTCACTTATTTCTTTTTTTTAGAGGACTTTGTCTATTAAACTAAAACTTTCAATCCTAGGAAATATCGATTCAATAAGTTACAAATGTAGGGTAGGTAGGCTTACATCTTGCACCAAGATATATAAATGTAAATTAATTACTCAGTATTAAGCTTTAAATCTTATTTTATTGATAGAAATTAAGTTGAATTATGTAGCTTTATTACATACATTTGTTGATTTTCCTGGTTTGCACCCTTAGATGCAAGATATGAATAGGCGCAATTAAATATAAAATCCCTTCAGGAGTAGTAATTAGGCTCAAAACTTTATTCCTACTCACTCATCACTACTTACTATTCTTAACTCCTCACAAACTTTATTCCAAGCAATTCCAGGGTCAGCAGCAGCAGTTATCGGACGACCTATGACTAAATAATTCGCACCCGCATTCAATGCTTGTATGGGAGTATAAGTACGTTTCTGGTCACCTTTATCAGCCCAACTAGGACGTATACCCGGACACACTAACAAAAAATCATCTCCGCATATTTCGCGCAATTGTGCAGCTTCCTGAGGAGAACAAACCGCTCCATCCAAACCAGCATCTTTTGCTAACAATGCCATCTGGAGTACAAATTCCGGCAGTTCCAAAGGTACCTTTAAATCAATTGCCAAATTCCGAGAAGAAATACTAGTCAGCAGAGTAATAGCAATTAACTTTGGTGGTGCAATACCGATTTTATCAGCCTCTGTCATTACAGCCTCCTTCGCAGCTTTCAGCGCATCCCTACCAGCGATCGCATGAACTGTGAGTAAATCTACCCCGTAAGCTGTAGCACTACGACAAGCACCAGCAACAGTATTAGGGATATCATGAAACTTCAAATCTAGGAAAACTCGTTTTTGTCGAGACTTTAAATCCTCAATCACAAAAGAACCGCTACTAGTAAATAGCTCTAAACCAACCTTCCAAAAAGTAACATTTTCCAGCCTGGAAATAAGAGCGATCGCACTTTCTTTATCTGCAACATCCAAAGGAACAATTACTCGTTCGTTAACATTCATTAATATTACTTACCATTTAATCACTTACCACCTAGTTACCAATCTTAACTTGCACATTTTACAACCCTCATATATCAAGGATTTTAGAGTTTATCTGAAAATGTACAAGTCCCATTCGTTGAAAGGTGGAGTTAAATACCCGAATGAAGGAATTTTGAATTTTGAATTTTGAATTTTGAATTCCCACAAGGTGGGAGTCCCTCACACAAGTCGAACAAACTTTTTCTTTCCAACCTGTAAAACCTGTCCTTGTAATTCATCAGGTTGAGCAAAAGTAGTATCTACATCAGTGATGCGATCGCCGTTTAAACGTACCCCACCTTCTTGAATTTTTCGTCTACCTTCACCGCTACTTTTACACAAACCGCTAACATTGAGAACGTAAAATAATTTTGCTGGGAATTCAACTTCACGAAGAGAAAATTCCGGAATTTCCCCTTCCTGACCGCTAGATTTGGCTGCATTTTCCGCTTCCTTCGCTGCTTGTTCGCCATGATACTGAGTTACGATATTTTGTGCTAAAAGTAACTGCGCATCCCTGGGATTCTCAGGTAAATTATCTAGAGGTAAATTTGTTAATAGCTCAAAGTATTGCAGTAGTAGACTGTCTGGGACAGCCTGTAACTTCTGATACTTATTGGCATGGTGTTCTCCCAAACCAATGTAATTATTTAAAGACTTGGACATTTTTTGTTCCCCGTCCGTACCAATTAAAATAGGTAATAGTAGACCGAACTGGGGTTTCAGTCCGAAGTGACGCTGTAAATCCCTACCTACAGCAATGTTAAACTTTTGGTCTGTTGCACCCAATTCAACATCCGCTTGAATCGCAACAGAATCATAGCCCTGCATGAGTGGGTAGAGGAACTCATGTAGAAAAATTGGGTTCTCTTTCTTATAGCGCTCGGCAAATCCTTCTTTTGCTAGCATTTGTCCCACCGTCATAGTGGAAAGCAAACCTAAAATTTTACTTAAGTCTAGTTCAGAAAGCCATTCTGAGTTATAACGGATTTCTAACCTACCTGGTGTATCGAAATCCAAAATAGGCTTAACTTGGTCTAAATATGTTTGGCTATTACGCTTAACATCTTCTTGAGAAAGTTGAGGACGCATTTGAGACTTTCCACTAGGATCGCCGATACGAGCAGTAAAATCACCAATAATTAATACTGCCGTATGTCCAGCATCTTGAAAAGCCCTTAATTTCCGCATGGGAATACTGTGACCTAAATGTAGATCGGAACCTGTAGGGTCTACACCGAGTTTAATTCTTAAAGGTCTATCTGTAGTTTCGAGTAGCTTTTCTAAGCTTTGCGTATCATTTTGAGCATCTACAGACTGAGGAAAAATTTCCACTATGCCCCGATTTAACCAACTGTTATCTTGCACCATAGAGAGAAAATTTGCTATTAATTATGCTTTGCACTTAAGTTCTGGAGTTTGTTTCTGGAGTTTGCTATAGTCACTCCTGAATGTCCAAATGCATTTATCTACTCAGACTAAATATAATTACAGAATAATTACAGAAAAAAACAGAGAAAATACAAAAAATAAACCGCCTTGCTTTAAATACTTAAATTAAACTGATATACACGAGTGAGGAAGTATAAACACGTGTCGTCTAGGACTTTTGAACGTAGTAAACAACCACAGCATCAGACTTCATCAGCCTTCGATTTTGTGAAGGGAGTAGGTCAAGTGAGTGGTGGGACCCTCCTTGCTATCACCATGCTGACAAGCTCTATTGTAGCTGGAGGTCTGGTAGGTTTAGCTATTTCATTTCGTAATTTGCCCGATGTCAGACAGCTACGTAGTTATTCTCCTACAGAAACTACCTATATTTATGATGTCAAAGGAAAATTACTTAGCAGCATTCATGGTGAAGCTAATAGAGAAGTAGTACCTTTAGATAGAATTTCCCCCCACCTGAAGCGAGCTATACTCGCAACAGAAGACAGTCACTTTTTTACGCACCACGGTATTAACCCTACAGGGGTAGCGCGTGCGGTCGTGGTTAACTACAGAGGTGGAGAAGTTGCCCAAGGTGGTTCAACTATCACCATGCAGTTGGTAAAAAACCTATTTCTTACCCGTCAGCGACAATTTGCTCGTAAGATAGCTGAAGCCGTATTAGCCATTCGCTTGGAGCAAATTTTCCGCAAGGAAGAAATTTTAGAAATGTACCTCAACCAAGTTTACTGGGGTCATAATAATTATGGGGCGCAAACTGCTGCCCGCAGTTATTTTAATAAATCAGCAGAAAATTTGACTTTAGCTGAGTCAGCAATGATGGCAGCCTTGATTCAAGCCCCAGAACGGTACAGCCCTTTTTCTAATATGAAGGGTGCAAAAGAACAGCAAGAAATCGTTCTGGGAAGAATGCTCAAGTTAGGTTGGATAAATCAAAAAGAATACGACCAAGCTGTTAAACAAAAAATTACTTTAGGAAAAATTAGGTCTTTCCAAGGCAGTGCTTTACCTTATGTAACAAATGCCGTATCCAAAGAATTAAAGAAAAAGTTTGGTAGTGATGCTTTAATAAAAGGCGGAATGCGCGTCCAAACAACAGTTGATGTCAATTTTCAAAAAATGGCAGAGCAAACTGTTAGTAAGTGGCATTACAGGCTTCTTAGACAAGGTTTATACAAAAATCAGATTGCCTTAGCAGCAGTAGACCCGCGCACTCACTTCGTTAAAGCATTAGTTGGTGGAGTCGATTATAAAAAAAGTGAGTTTAACCGTGCAACCCAAGCATTAAGACAACCCGGTTCTTCTTTTAAACCCTTTGTTTACTATACTGCTTTTGCAACAGGTAAATATTCACCTTCAAGCACTGTATCCGATACACCAGTACGTTATAGAGACGGTAGCGGTTGGTACTATCCCAGAAACTATGACGGTGGTTATGCAGGTTCGATGTCGATTCGTAGCGCTTTAGCTTCGTCTCGTAACATACCTGTAATAAAAATAGGTAAAGCCATCGGTATGAATAAAGTTGTTGATACCTCCCGTACTTTGGGAATTATGAGTCCCATGCAACCAGTTACATCCTTACCTTTGGGTGCAATTGGAGTCACACCCCTAGAAATGGCTGGAGCTTATGCAACTTTTGCTAATTATGGCTGGCAATCTCCTACCACAATTATTTTCCGTGTTACGGACAGTAGTGGTAATATACTGCTTGATAATACCCCCAAACCAGAGTTAGTCCTAAATTCATGGGCAGCAGCTTCAACAATCGATATCATGCGTGCCGTAATTGCTCCAGGTGCAACAGGTAAAAATGCGGCAATTGGTCGTCCTGCTGCGGGTAAAACTGGAACTACATCATCTGAGAAAGATATCTGGTTCGTCGGTACTGTACCCCAGCTAACAACGGCTGTATGGGTGGGTAGAGACGATAACAGGACATTATCTCGCGGTGCAACAGGTGGAGGGATGGTAGCACCAATATGGCGAGATTTCATGACCAGAGCGCTGAAAGGAAAGCCAGTACAAAGCTTTACACCACCTTCTAAATTTACTCGTCCTAAACCTAGCAAATAGTCCAAACACTCAAAACTCTAGGGACAGTTCGCTGCTCTAGAGTCATTTAGCTATTATCTGTATCCGTCTATCTAAAAGCTGTATTTAGAAGCTGTATTTAGAAGCTATTAGCAACCTCTCACTCAAAACCCTAATCTAAATCGAATCTGGAATTGATGAATAATTAATCATTCAGATTAACTTCAACTAAATTAATTTAAATGAATTAATTTAAATGAATCAAAAATAAATCAAAGATAAATCAAACAAATTCCATATTTACCTAAAATTCCATCTTAAGACTGCTGGTCTAACTCAGATTTCATCCTTTCCAAAGTAGTATTCATCTGGTCGAACATCTGCTGGGGAGTAACACCAAACTGACTTAATTGAGTCTTAAGCTGTTCTAACGTCATTTGTGCCATAAAATCTTCTGAAAGCTCAAAGCGCTTCATAAAAACGTTGTAGCGCTCCATCATTTCTTCCATCTTTTCTATAAACAGCTTTTTGCCTTCCCGGTCAAACTTACCGTAGCCATTACCCAGCTTGATTAGTGCTTGGTAATCCTCAAACAGCTGTTTCGCTTCTTGCTGAACAATATCAGAATCGAAAAATCCCATTTTATTTATTATTAACCGAGTAACAACACTCAGTACCCAATACACTTCCCTGTAGTCTTATTTTAGTCTAGGGAATCAATCTTGAAAAAAAGCTTCGGTTAAGGTACGGTTTTTGACAGAAATTTCAACACTTGACGAAGTGAAGATAAGCTAGAGGCGTTGACATACAAACAATAATAGTTAATCTTCTACCTATTACCAATTACCAAAAACAGTTAACTAAATAAAAGCTTTGTTATTATAGCTTTTTAATAGCGATCGCTATATGTATAATTTTCTTACGAATCTTAGGAAAAATGTTCAATCAGCGTAAAAGTCGAAGTGTAGCCGCGATTCTTGCTTTCGCTGGTACATTAACTATTTCAGGGCTTCATAAGTTCTATTTGGGACAATGGTGGTGGGGAATTGCGTATGTTTTACTCTCGTGGACACCTATTCCTAAAGTTGCGAGTGCTATCGAACTAATGTGGTTTTTAGCACAAGATGAGGATACTTTTGATAATAATTTTAATTTTGGCAAGTCGGGAGCAAAAAAGTTGAATTCTGCTCAAACTAGCAATCAAGTAGAAGCAATGGCTGATGCTTTACGTAAATTAGATTCTTTACGGGAGGATGGATTAATCTCTGAGTACGAATTTGAGCAAAAACGCCGACAATTACTAGATGAAGTTTCTTAAAATCGGCAGTTACCATGAAAAATTGGCTACCAAACTCAAGATTGCAAAGACTGCGTTCCAAATTACTAAACGACCCATATTATCGCTTACAGTCTGGTGAAGAAATTGCGATCGCAGCTCAGTTAGGTATGCGTATTGATGCGAATCAAGCAACTGTTGATGATTGGTTGCGTCTACCTGGTATATCTATTCGTCAAGCACGTGCTTTGTCAGATTTGACCTGTTCTGGTGTAAAGTTTTACTGTATTGAGGATATTTCGGCTGCTTTAAGTATTCCATCAGGACGTTTATTACCACTACAACCAATTTTAAGTTTTGCTTATTATGATGACGAATCTCTTGACAAACCGGTCAAGTTAATTAATCCTAATATTGCGACTGGAGAAATTTTGTTACAAGTTCCTTTTATTAATGAGTTTTTAGCACAGGCAATTATAGAAAATCGTTCGTTGAATGGTAATTATCGTAATTTAGCCGATTTTGGGCAACGTTTGGGTTTATCCCCAGATATTATTTCTCAATTGATGTATTATTTACAGTTTTAAAAGTTTGAATTTAAAAGCTTGGATTGAAAAGTTTGGATTGAAAAGTTTAGTTTTAAAAGTTTAGTTTTAAAAGTTTGAATTTATAAGTTTAGATTTAAAAGTTTGAATTTACAAGTTTAGATTTAAAAGCTTGAATTTACAAGTTTAGATTTAAAGGTTTATACTTAAAAATCGGGAAAGTTTGGAAATAATTTGATATTGAAACTATTTTGATATATTCAAATTCTGACCTATACATATAAATAGTTAAACATCAAATATCAGAGAATAAAAAAGACACCTACATTAAGATTTATTCAGCAAACCCTATTTAGTACTCTTTTAGAGGACTTCGCTTATAAAAATAGGACTTTCATTCCTAGACCGTCTAATGATTATTTCCAACTAAATAATAATGTTCTACTACTGGGAATGGTTCGTAAAAATGATGTAATAGTTTTTTCCATTCCTGATATTGTTGAGATTCCCGAAAGTTGATAGTATGTGCTTCTAAAGTTTCCCAACGGACTAAAAGAATATAGCGATTTTGCACTTCAATACATTTTTGTAATTCATGTGAAATATAACCCGGTATGGAACTAATTATATTTTCAGCGATTTGAAAAGCTGATTCAAATTCCTCACATATTCCCGGTTTTACATTTAAAATTGCAACCTCTAAAATCATTTATATTTTTGTTATCTATTTTTGTTATCTATTTTTGTGATTTATTTATTAAAAAATTATTCTTACAACTTCAGTTCTTCCTTCCAACTTCGGTTCATAAATCTGAAAAGTGCTACTCCTCGATTATCCCAAGCTGATTCATCATTAGGATTAAGTTCAATTGCTTTATCATGAGAAATCAGAGCTTGTTCATATTGTCCTAACCTTTCAAGTACAACTCCTCGCTTATCCCAAGCTGAGTCATCATTAGGATTGAGTTCAATTGCTTTATCGTAGGAAATAAGAGCTTGTTCATATTGCCCTAACTTATCAAATTCCTTACCTGCATTTACAAAAGTTTCAGAAGCTGAATTGTAATTACCTACTTCAAGAAGCTGAAATCCCAGTTCAAAGAACTGATTTGCTAAAGATAACTCTACCATTCCCATTTAGCAAAACCTCCGAATCATAAATACTAAAGGCAACCACTCCACCAAACCCCCTTGAGGGATATTCTTCCCATCCAAAAAACCTTGTACCCATCCTCGACTCCAACCTTCATTCGCACCCGCTAAAAGTTCGAGAAACAGCGATTCATACTCAGCATCGCTCAACTGAGATACTTCTAAATTCTCAGGCTGATTCAACTCCCTTCCTGCTCGCTCCGGAGTTCCAAACCATCGCCAAAGTCGGTGAAACATCTGTCAAGATTGTGTGATAACTTTTTATGTATTGTAGCGGTATTTACGTAGATGAGGGTGAGAATATCTCACTCATAAAGCGGAGTTATCAATAGGAATTACGTAATTGTCACAATACCCGAATGGTGCGTGACACTAAAAATCTTATTACTACGTTCTGGAGTTAGTCAAAGTGTCACACCACCCTACAAGGAAAATGTACCGGTTGCGTAAGTCCTGCTTTTACCTAACAAATATCTTCACGAACAAAAATAAAGTTTGAGCAAGTAGTATGAGCTAACTTATAAGGTAATTCAGAGAAAAAGTTTTTAATTTTATCTCCATTATCAGGTAAACCCAATGTGTAATATTCTATGATTACTACTTTTGGCTGATGTTTTTGATAATCGAAAGTTTGCCAAACATCTAATTCAACACCTTCTACATCGATATTTAAAACATCAATTATTCCTATTTTGTACTTTTCTAAAATAGTCTCTAATCTGAAAGCTGGAACTTTCACAGCATCTCTTTTAAACTGGGATTTTACAATTCCCTGATATTCATTTCTTGGGGATGTGGTCGAAAATTCTGATACTAAAGATTGAAAAAATTCTATTTCTCCTTCTTCTAGTGCAACGGCAGCCCATTCTACATTTTTTCTAACTTTTTTAAGGAGTTCTACTTGTTTTATATCTGCATCAATACAAATACCATTCCAACCGTTTTGTTCAAAAAAGTAAGTATTAGAAAGATATATTGGATGACCTGCACCTACGTCTACAAATACACCTTTTTCTGGTAATTTTATATTTTCTATAATATATCTATCCTCTCCAAATTGAGAGTGCAATTTCAGATATTGATACTTATTATACTGGCACTCATTACTTTTAACTTGAAAACTATTTTTATAACCATAGTAAACAGAGCTTAAAAGACTTTTTATTATTTTTAACTTGTCATTTGACTTACGAGAAGTAAAGACATCCATATATATTTATCTCTATCAGGAATTACACAATTGTCACAATATCCGGTTGGTGCGTGACACTAAAAATTTTATTACTAGGTTCTGGAGTTAGTCAAAGTGTCACGTGGACAATACAAGGAAAATGTGCAGGTTGCGCTTAATATAATTTCTATATTGAACTAATTCAAGTCTTCTTTACTGATAAATGATGATTTTCTTCCTTCTTTTTTCTGTCGTATTCTACTTTGCCGTAATCTAATTTGATAATTCTATCAGCCAAATGAAAATAGTGGTCGTCGTGACTAATCACTAAAACCGTTTTATTGCGCTTTTTCAAATTTAATAAAATCTCTTGATAAAAGATATTTCTAAAAATTGGATCTTGGTCAGAAGCCCATTCATCAAATAAATAAATCGGACGATTCTCTAAATAAGCTGTCAGCAATGCTAAACGTTTTCTTTGTCCCTGAGATAAATCTATGGTAGATAATTTACCTTTTTTTATCTGTACTTTTTTATCTAAACTTAACTGTTTTAAATATTCCTGAGCCTGACCGTCAATTTTTTTGTAATTACCCATCCCCAGAAGACGGTCGAATAAATAAAAGTCACCAAATACTACTGAAAAATGCTGACGATACCATTCACGATTAGTATCATCTATCAATTTACCATCCAGGCGAATTTTTCCAGCTTCGGGAATATATAGTCCCGTAATTAATTTCGCTAAAGTAGATTTTCCGCTACCATTTCCACCGACAATAAATACTACTTCTCCTGGCTGAAACTTTAAATCTACTGGTCCTAAAGTAAATTTACCCTCTCCCTGTTCTCCCGGATAAGCATGAGTAACTTTTTGTAAATGTAATGTAGAATATTTTTTCGGTTCACCGCGTTCAAATTTACCAGTTTCTTCCTTACCACTAGCTAGGGATAATCCCATTTTCTCTATCTTTTGTAGCGCCACATTAGCACGAGATAGGTCCTGCAACTTATCTAAAATGCTCTGCATGGGTAGCATCATGTAAGTCAAAGTCAATATATAAGCCGAAAGTACCTCGGGTACAATTGGGGTTAACTGGGGTAATCCAAAAAGCAACAAACCGATTAAAGCGAAGAAAAGCAGATTGCTCCAACCAGTAGAAACAGAAAAGGTTAATAATGCAGAAGCATTGTGTTCCCGCGATCGCGCTGCACTAACCTGTAATTCTTCTGTAAAGAACTGATGACGACGTGCTGCATGTAGCTTTAATTCTTTGACTCCCTCTGTAATGGCACGAAAATGTTTAAATAAAGTGTCTTGCTCTTCTCTTGCTTGACTTAGATAAGATTGCGCTCTATTTATCAATATTTGAACGCTGCCGATTGCCATCATAATAAATCCGATAGAAAAGGCAAACACAGCACCAGAAAGAAATATTAAATAAATTAAGCAACCAAAAATAACTGCAATATCAACGCAGATAAATGGAATAGCGTAAACCGTATTAGATAGTGTCGCAACGTCATCAGTAAGGGTTGCTAGTAAACGCGATGCACCCAAGGACTCTAAATGTCGCAATTCTGAAGCTAAAATTCCTCTGCTCAGTTGCAATCGCAGACGATAAACAGCATCCTGAGAAAGATTAATCAATAGCACTTGAGAAATAACGCTATTTATCAATACCACCACTACAAAAGCGATAAAGTAAAAGACTGAATTGTCCGTCTGCGAGAATTGCGAATTCCCAGAAACAGTAGCAACCGTAGCATTTATCAAGGCGATAATTCTAGCCGTGGTAATACCGCTTATTAGTCCCGTCAAAATAGCGATCGCCACCTGTATCCAGGAAGCTCGCAATAAAAGCCAGATTAAATTCATTGACTATCACCACATTATTGGTGCGAGTTACTTGATGCTATAGCCGACTAAAATCAATTACTTGTAAGTCCTTTCATATAAAAGATTGGAGATAATTTCATTGGAGTCAAATGCAGCTAACGCAATGAAGCTAAGGTTTAGAAGCATCTTTGTTTGATAAACCCAAATGGTACTAATACCGTAGAACACCTTAAACATTTTTAAAAAGTAGTTAAGAATACTGTCCATGTAAGTACAGAGATTAATCTTCATTCAAGCAATAATTCTTTTTTTAGCATAAATCTCTAGTCGCAAAAACTATATTAACGTTTTTAGGTATCAAATGTGAAATTTCTACCTGAAAATCTAAAAAAATATTTTTATTCTAATGGCAAAAGATACTTTTTTATTGCCATATTAACGGTATCAATATTCTTTGTAACAAGTTTATTATAGTTATATTAAATTTGCATTACTGATATCTTTAGAGTCATTATATTTACCAATATTTTTTATATTTTCCTGATATTCTTTCACTGTACGGCTATCAACAAATGCTGTTGGTATCAAAAGATATATCTACATTTTTCTTTTTGAAAAGATAATTATGATTTTTTTTAACTTTAGCTATAAGTGGTTTTATTTGTTACCTTTTATATCCAGCAATCAGACTTTATTAATCATTCAAATATCAATTCCTATTGTCATAAGTTTATTAACTTACGGTACCTTTTTTTATATTCTAAGTCCTTTATTTAAACGTCGCGATAACTCTATATCTCTTTTGCTTCTGGAAGTATCCCAGACACCTGTAGTTACAGTTATAACCTTGATCAGTTTATATTTTTCTTTTCAACAACTCAGTAACTCAGTAATAAATAACTTAATCATAGGTGACTGGATAGAACGCGCTTTAATTGCTGCAATTATCATTATTTCAACATATTGGTTAGCACAATTATTTACCCAGGTTTTAGTTCACTATTTGCGAGATTATGCAAGACAGACTGAGGCAGTATGGGATAACGTTTTAGTACCAATTTTAGAAAGGCTTTTACCAGCATCTATTTATATTTTAGGATTATTTTTATTCTTAGAAATATTAGGAATAGATTTGACAGGAATTTGGGTAGCCTTTGGTGGTTTAACTTTTGTTTTAGGATTTGCTTTAAGAGATATACTAGCGAATTTCTTTAGTGGTTTAGTTTTATTAATCGATACGCCTTTTCAATTCGGAGACGTCATCGAAATACCGGATAAATCTCTGGCAGTAATTAAAAATATTGGCTTGCGAGTCACAAAATTATATTTAATAGAAAGCGATAGTGAAATTTATATTCCTAATGCCTCATTAGTCAGTAAAGATATTATTAACTTAAGTCGTCCGACTCCCCACGTTGCCAAAATAATCGAAATAGACTTAAAAGTGGGAATTGACCAAGATTCAGCAACGAAAATATTAAAGGAAACTGTATTAGGACATCCCGATACTTTGGGAAATATAGAAGAAAAATTAAAGCATTTAGAAAATTTCCAAGGGCTGAAAGAAGCTGATACAGAGAGTATTGCTAAAACAGAGGCAGGTAAAATACGCTTACTCGCAGAACAAAAATTAAATAATCAACTGAAATTAATAGAGAGAAAATTTAAATATTTAATTCGTGCAATTCAAATTTTAGAAAAAGGCGGATTAAATGAATCTCAAATCAAAATAGTTCAAAAAAATTACCAAGAGATCATAGATTTAATTGGTTTAAAAGCAGCTATAAATGAGCAAGGTGAAATCAAGCTATCCACCCTAGAAGAAAAATCAGACGACCTAGAAGAATCTCTAATTAGCTTATTTAGAAAATGGTATAAATCATGGTTACAAGACCCAGATCTAAGAATAGAGGACGAACGTAACCTAGAAGAAGAATGTACAACAAAAATTACTATCCTCAAAAATAAAATTAACCGACTTTTTCAAAGGATAGCCAAACCAGGAAGTTACCAAACTCGCTTAGATGACTATGCTCTAAAGGTTATGGAATGGTTACAAAACGAATTCAAAGCATCAACTACCCTGTGGAAGCAACCAACCATTCGACTAAGCAACCTCAACAGCGAAACCATCCACTTCACCATCAAGTTTTATATAGACCACATCAAATTAGAACATTGGGAAAGAAGTGACAGAGTAACAAGTGAAGTCCGTCAAGAGATGCTTAGACGTTTATCGGTGAATGATTAATGGTAAATGGTGAAGAATTAACTATCAACCACAAATTACCAATTAACAACCACTAACCATCAACTTTTTTCTCTGCAAAACCAAATCCTTTGCTAAGTGTATTGCAGCCTTCATACTAGTAGCATCAGCAACACCTTTAAGTGCAATATCAAAAGCTGTACCGTGGTCAGGTGAGGTACGGACAAATGGTAAACCAATGGAGGTATTCACCGCTCTATCAAAAGCCATGAGCTTCACTGGTATTAAACCCTGGTCGTGATAGAGTGCCAGATAAGCATCAGCAGCTTGTAATGGCTTAATGTTACCGTACCAAGCCTGACCTGGTTTTACCCACATGGTATCGGGTGGAATCAGACCGTGTAATTTTACTTGTGGGTATCGCTGTTGCTGTTCTTCTAACCAATCAAACAACCAATCCTTTTCCTCAGTTCCTAACTGTCCTTCTTCACCACTGTGGGGATTTAAACCAGCGATCGCTATTCTCGGTTCTGTAATACCAAAGTCTTGTTGTAAACACTCCAAAAGTAAATCTAATTTTTTGGTCATTAACTCTGGTGTCAGCGCTGTGGAAACTTGACTCAGAGGAATATGAGTAGTTGCTAAAAGACTACGTAAAATAAACCCAGAATGAGGCGATCGCGCAACAAATAACATCCCAAATCTTTCTGTACCAGCTTTTTGTGCTAAAAGTTCTGTTTGACCGGGGTAGTTATAACCAGCTGCTTTCCAGGCTGATTTTGCAATTGGACCGGTTACAATCCCATCAAATTCACCTCGTAGGGTTTTGTCAATGGCTGTGGTTAAATAACTAAAAGAAGCTTCTCCACTCGCTGCATTTCCTTGACCTGCAATTATTTGATTTTTGCAAGATTTAGTTACAGGTAAGTCTAAAATGGATAAGTTTTGGGGATTGGCTAAGGTCTTAGAATCGTTGCGAATACTAAGTCTATTATAAATTTCTTCTAATAATTCTCTACTACCAACAACTGAGATATCGCAATCCTGGACAACTTGTGGGTCAGCTAAAGCCTTTAAAATAACTTCGGGTGCAATTCCTGCTGGGTCACCCATTGTTAAAGCTAAACGAGGAAGTGTTATTAAATTAGTTTTAGCCATTGATTGTGAGTTTTAGATTGAATTTTCGATTGAATTTTAGATCGAGTTAAATTTTAAATTGAGTTACGTCCTAATCCGAAAGCGTCGCACCATAGCAATTATTGTCTACTTTTCCATGTTCGCTTTCTGCTATTTTATTCTTCTGACTGCTACCTCTTGGTAAACTGAAATAGATTAAATCAAGTTATAAGGGAGAGTCATAATTTATGGGTGGTGAAATTTTAACCGCAGCTGTACTACCTTTTGGATTAATTTTCGTCGGCTGGTTTCTAGGTGTAGCGTTACTTAAAGTTCAAGGCGCAGAAGAAGAGTAGAAACAGTAGAAAGAGTAAAAATAGCAATTATTCTAATTTACTCTCTAAAACGGATGAGAGACTCTTTACCTAGTCTCTCGTCCAAACTCCCTAATTAGCAATTATGGTATATAAAAAAATGTAAATTTTTATTGATATAGGTTAATCTGATAACATCCTAGTTAAGAAAAGTTTTAAGTTTAGTAACAAAAAACATGAAAATATTAATAATGGGTGCTACCGGCACTTTAGGGAGACAGGTTGCTCGTCATGCCCTAGATGAGGGTCACGAGGTTTCCTGTCTTGTCAGGAGTGCTAAAAGAGCAGCTTTCTTGAAAGAATGGGGAGCGCAGTTGTTTGGGGGAGATTTATGTTACCCAGAAACCTTATCTGCTGCCGTAGAAAATGTTGATGCAATTATTGATGCTGCAACCTCTCGTCCGACCGATTCTATAAGTATTAAGCGAGTAGATTGGGAAGGTAAAGTCGCTCTAATTCAAGCTGCCAAAAATGCTGGAGTTCAAAGATATATTTTCTTTTCTATTTTAGATAATGATCAATATCCAGAAGTGCCGTTAATGGAAATTAAGCGCTGCACCGAACTATTTTTAAAAGAATCAGGGATAGATTACACCATTTTGCAGCTAGCAGGCTTCATGCAGGGTTTAATTGGTCAATATGGTATTCCTATTTTGGAAGGTCAACCAGTCTGGGTAACTGGTCAATCTTCACCTATTGCTTATATGGATACTCAGGACATTGCCAAGTTCGCAGTTCGCGCTCTGAAGGTAGAGGAAACCAAAAAGAAAGTTTTTCCTGTAGTGGGAACTCGTGCTTGGAGCGCTGAAGAAATTGTTGACTTGTGTACTAGATTATCTGGCAGGGAAGCGAAAATTACTAGAATGCCCATTAATCTATTGCGCAGCATCCGCAAGTTAGTCCGCTTTTTTCAGTGGGGATGGAATGTTGCTGATAGACTAGCATTTACAGAGGTTTTAGCGAGTGGTAAGCCCTTAGATGCCTCAATGGATGAAGTATATGAAACATTTGGTATAGATCAAACCCAAACTACTACCCTCGAAGCTTATCTGCAAGAGTACTTTAGTAGAATTATGAAGAAACTTAAGCAGCTTGACTATGAGAAAAGCAAAAAGCAAAAACCTAAAAGAAGTCCCTTTAAAAAAGTTAATACACAATAGTCTTCTAAATACAAATTTTAGTAGCACTTCGGATGACTAGAGTGGACAAAATATGTCAGGATTAAAATAATACAGAGCATCGCCGAAATATTGGATATTTGAGTGTGCCGAAAGCAGGCGTTATCTACAACGACGTAAAACCGATAGCCCACAAGGTAGCTGTCGAGATAGAAGAGAAGTTAACCGCAGCAGGTTGGGATGTCTGCATCACAACCGGGGTTGGCGGTATTTTGGGTTATTCAACACCAGAGAGTCCTGTATGTCATACTCCGATAGAGGGTCTCATACCACCTGGTTTTGACTCTCAAATGAAATTTGTAGTGGTACTAGGAGGAGATGGAACAGTATTGGCTGCATCTCGTCAAGTAGCCCCTTGCGGTATACCTATTCTTGCGGTAAATACAGGTCATATGGGTTTTTTGACGGAAACTTACGTCAATCAAATACCCCATGCTTTAGACAAAATAATCGCAGGAGAGTATGACATAGAAGAAAGAGCAATGCTTGCAGTTCAAGTTTTCCGTAAAGATTCAATACTCTGGGAAGCTCTTTGTCTAAATGAGATGGTTCTACATCGAGAACCATTAACTTCTATGTGCCATTTTGAGATTGCTGTAGGTCGTCACGCACCGGTAGACATTGCGGCTGATGGTGTGATGATTTCTACACCTACTGGTTCTACTGGTTATTGTTTGAGTGCTGGAGGTCCTGTTGTTACCCCTGGAGTACCAGTTTTGCAACTTATACCTTTGTGTCCTCATTCTTTAGCATCAAGAGCATTAATATTTGCTGATACTGAACCCGTGAATATTTATCCTGTGAACTCACCTAGACTAGTAATGGTTGTAGATGGTAATGGTGGGTGTTACGTGCTTCCGGAAGACAGAGTTTATTTAGAGCGATCGCAATATACTACCAAGTTTATCCGCTTGCATGCACCAGAGTTTTTCCGCATTCTCAGAGAAAAGTTAGGTTGGGGTTTACCACATATTGCTAAACCTACCTCTGTGGAGTTACCTTAATACTAGAAAAGTAGAAAAAATCAATAATTAACCTGAAAATTCTTATTTATATTGGCAAGCAAATTTATTTAAATTAACTAAGTTGAGTTTGAGTTTAGTTTACCTAATTTTGGTATTCATAGATGTGATTGCATTATTTTAGATATTTATGTCCCTCAAACTTCGATAAGGCTCCCGTCAGCCTAAACTAACGTGAAATTAAATAATTCAGGACTTACGCAACGAAGATTTGTCATTGCGACTGGAACTTCGTTTCGGGAAGCATAAGTCCTATCGGACACGCTAACGCGATCGCAATATTTTTCGCGTTAACTACGTTATCCTACCCAAACGCGGAGCGTGCTCGACAGAGCTTATACGTCGCTATCGTTTATCCTAACGGATACGCTACGCGTTCACGTAGTGTAGCGCTAGCTAACGTAATGACGGAATTACGTTGCTTTTGTGTAAGTCCTATAATTTATAAATTATTGAAATTAAATTATTGAAATTAAACTATTTAAATTAATTTTCAAGTAAATTTCAAGTAAATATTTAATTGTATATTAAGCTTTTCAAGTTTGAGATTTTCATGTTCCATACTTGAATATACCCAAACTGAGGAGCCTGAAAAATTATTTATCAGCTATAAAGATATTCATCAGATTAATTTGTCTCGTCTCATATTCAACCAATGCTCTGACTAGGTGTTACTAAAGTTTTTGGTTAAAATGTGGCTGTAATCATCGATATATTGCTAACATTTCCTACAGTCTTACTGAACGGTAAGTATCAGCCATTGAAAGATATTCTTAACTGTATGAATAGACACATATATCAATATGTACAGAGGTTAAGTTGATATTATTTAACTTCTCAGAAATGAAATTTCTTAAAGATAAACTTCGTATAAGTATAAAAAATATGACATCGGTTCAAAATCCTTGCGTATTAGTAATTGAAAGTGACGACGCTTTAGCCAATCAACTTTCTTTTGATTTAAAAGAAGCTGGTTATAAACCTAACGTTGCAAAAAATGCTGGTAGCGGTTTACAGTCTACTCAAACCTCCCAACCCGATCTAATTGTTATCGACCGAATGCTTTCTGGTGAATCTGGACTTTCATTATGTAAAAGTCTTAGAGGTGCTGGTGTTTGTTCTCCTGTTCTTATGTTAATGGCAAGAGATACTGTAGATGATCGTGTTGCTTGTCTTGAAGCAGGAGCTGATGATTATTTTCTCAAACCATATCGTTCTGACGACTTTTTAAGTTTGATTCGTCTGTATCTCAAGTTAGAAGTTGATACAACAGAGCAATTGCGCTTTTCAGATTTAACTTTAGATATCGCGACTCGTCGTGTTCTTCTAGATGGAAGAGCAATAGATTTAACTATGAAAGAATTTGAACTTCTCAAATATTTAATGGAACATCCACGAGAAGTATTAACCAGAGAACAAATTCTAGAAAATGTTTGGGGTTATGACTTTATGGGTGAGTCCAATGTAATTGAAGTTTATATTCGTTACTTACGGTTAAAAATTGAAGAACAAGGTCAAAAGCGTTTAATTCAAACTGTCCGGGGTGTTGGTTATGTTCTCAGAGAATCTTAAAGGAGTCTCTTGAAAATATAAATAAAATATAAGATGAAAGATATTAGGGTCAGAGAAAAGTAAATAAACTACCTATAAACAAGCTGAGCACTAAACTTTGAAAAAGTAAAGCGATTAGTGGTGCACGCATACTGGAATGTTTTGTTATATCGCTATACCAAAACATTGTTTTATTGAGTTAATCTTGGTAATATCTTTAACTCGACTTTCTTTTAAGTCACTGTTCCTCCACCCTACAAGGATAGAGTAACGGTGACTTATAACTTACACATTTTATAACTCTTGTATAACATGGGTCTAAGAGTTTTCCGAAAAATGTGCTTAGTGTCATATTCCGAGGTGGTGTCTAATTAATAACGGAATTTTGTATTCTGAACTAACACCTGCTCAGTTCCCTATGTCAACCTAATATCCAAAATTCTTCAAAACTATGATTTCTCAGTTCAGTTCACTTTTATTAGTAGTGAGCATATTTTTGATGGGGTGTTCCGAACCCATATCCTTAGAAAATACGAATCCAACTTCTTCTTCTAAAATTTCTGTCACAGAAAATTTGGGGCAAAAATTACCTATTACCGCTAAAGCAATTCTTCCCCAAGGTGCAATAATTGAGCTAGAAGTTGCAAAAACTCGTAAGCAACAGGCTTTAGGATTGATGTATCGTCCCGAACTTCCAGAAAATCGGGGGATGTTATTTTCTTTTCCTTCACCTCAAAGTGCCAAATTTTGGATGAAAAATGTACCTGTACCTTTAGATATGGTTTTTATGCGAAATGGTGTAGTCAAATATATCGCTTCATCCGTTTCTCCCTGTAATCAAGACCCCTGTCCTACTTATGGACCTAGAGAACTAATTGATCAAGTCATTGAATTACGTAGCGGTAGAGCCACACAATTAGGTCTCAAGGTAGGCGATCGCATCAAGATTAGTACGATAAGCAGTCAGTAGTATCGTATTATTTTGCTAATTTCTATAAGAGCTTTTTCGGATATTAGCTAAGCTAATATTACTTTTACAGAGATAATTTCAGCTTTATTTGAAATTAATATTCTATAAATAAAGTGTAAAAAAACACATAAATTACTAGCATATTTTTAGACTAGCAGGTTAATATGTAATTTAGTGCCTATACAGAAGTCTTTACTAAATTTCTAGTTAAAGTCTCCGTACACTGCCTTATAACCAATAAGAAAACAATAACTGGTCTTCCCAACCTAAATTTAAGCAACTGATTACTGAGTAGTAAATTACAAAAATCCTCCTTTTGATGCACGTATAAAGATGCATTAATAAGAGATGATATTCGTGACAACTTATTGAGTAGTTAGTGTAACTATATGATTAAATAAAAACATAGGTAAGAAAACATTATCATAAACTTATATGTCTGTAGATTTTATTCAAGCTAGAAATGTAGGATGAGGTTCAATTCTCAAACTTCTTGTATAGATGGCTTTTACAGACTTATTAGTCGATAATTTTTTATCCTTTCTTTTACTTACAATCTAGTGACAGATAAGATTCTGGCTACTTGCTACTGAATAGTAATTGCTTTTTATTAGACAATACACTTTGCGTAAGGAGGTGAAGTATAAATGTCACCAGCAACGTATTCTAAATTAATTGATTTTTTACAAGACGATTTGGCAATATCGCCAGCATCTATAAGCGTTGCATTGCGACGTAATGAGCAGAATCCGGGACCTTTGCCTATGATTTTATGGCAATATGGTTTAGTAACTTTGGAGCAATTAGAGCAAATTTATGATTGGCTAGAAACTGTATAGACATTGATTTTTACTTATTCGGGAGAATTTACCAATGTCATACGAGATATATTTTAAGGAATACTTCCGGAAAAAATTAATATTTTCACAACATCGGGAGTATATGGTGTCACTACAATTTACTGATAAGATTCATAAGTAAAGAGCGAGTTGTAGATACAACCCGCTCTTCTAATTTTTGAGAATAATTTATTAAGAAAATATTAAGAATAGATAGCCTTTTAGGTTATAAGAAGTAACTGCAGAAATTTGCAATGAGTCCAAGAACAGATGGAAGGTTGTAGCCATAAAAATCATGTCCAACCGTTCATTTATTTTTTAATTGTAAACCTACAGATAGTCCTTCCAGTATCATTAAAAGAATTAAAGGCAGAGGATCACACGTATTAAGAAGGAATTTCCCAGGACTTCCAAAACTCCTTACTTGATAGACTACAAGTCTTGTTTGCCTAAACTGCTGGCAATATTTCAACAAAGCAAGTAAAGCGATACATTGCTCAACATAAACTATAGACTGGTTGACACTCCCAGGTCTAAAGATACAGGGATTTTCAGTTCAGCATTTATTTTATAAAGTAGGTGAATTTTGATAAAGGCAAACGCTTACATAATTTTATATCTTTTATGAGATAAATATAATATTAGAGACACATGAGTGGTATAATTAATACCCAATGCTTTCTAATAAAAGTAAATTAATCAAGCAATCGTCGAATTAGAGAAACTCGTTGCTTCTTGTTAATTAAAGTGAGCTGATTGAGTTCAAAAGTGAGTACAAGTAATTTTATAAACTGTACATAAAGGTAGATGTCAAACTGATTTAAATAGATATATTTTCGTTAATTTTCCAAAAGAATAAAATTTAGCGATTTATCCATTTTGATAGTGATTTATTGACCATCTATGATCTACTTCCATAGAGGAAAATTGACAAATTTCCTCCAAATGCTTCTGTTGTACAGCAGCTTTCCGCAAAGTAATAATTAGTTGATTGACTTGATGACGCAAATCGGGGTTTTGATTAACTGCTGACATCGTTTGTCTTTCTAAAAGCTGTAATATTAATTCATAATGAAC
Organism: Mastigocoleus sp.; assembly: GCA_050042865.1. Lineage (GTDB taxonomy): Bacteria > Cyanobacteriota > Cyanobacteriia > Cyanobacteriales > Nostocaceae > JBCCDM01. The sequence goes on along the minus strand of JBHJJE010000066.1, from coordinate 32,124 downwards.
GGGTGAAGGTAGAGGAATTTGCTTCATACAATTAATAAAATGATTTAATGATTTTCTTCTTTACTTAGTTAAAGCAATTGTTATATATATAACACTTATAATTCGTAAATGGTCTAATGCGTTTTTGCTATGAGGTTAAATTTGATTAAATAACTTAGCGATCGCTTGTTGAGGATCTGCCTGCTTTACTAAAGACTCACCAACTAAGACAGCAGATGTTCCAGCTTGCAAAACTGTAGCTAAATCTTCAGAAGTATGAATTCCTGACTCGCTAACAACTAAAATATCTCTTTCTTGCAACTGATGATTTCTTTCACTTAAAATATGGCAAGTTGTCTCCAAATTAACAGAAAAATTTTCTAAGTTACGGTTATTAATACCTACCAATACAACACCCTCTATAGCTAAAACTCGATCGAGTTCCTCTAAAGTATGAACTTCAATTAAAGCAGTCATTTTCAGACTGTTTGCTATTTTGATAAAGTACTGTAAATCGCGATCGCTTAATATTGCCGCAATTAATAAGACTGCATCGGCACCCTTAATTCTAGCCAAGTACATTTGGTAAGGATAGATTATAAATTCCTTACACAACAAGGGTAAATCTACGGCTGTACGAACCTTAGATAGGTTATCAAAACTGCCTTGAAAAAATTTACTATCGGTTAATACGGAAAGACAGCTAGCACCACCTTTTTCATACTTTTGGGCTATTTCTACTGGATTAAAATCTTCTCTAAGCAAACCTTTACTTGGAGAAGCTTTTTTCACTTCCGCGATTAGTGCTGGCTGAGTTTTCCCATATAGTAATGCTTTGAGAAAATCACGTGTGGGTGGTGCAGAAAGTGCTTGACGCTGTAATTCTATAAGTGGAAGCTTTTCACGCATTTTTTCCACTTCCAATTCTTTGTGCCAAACTATTTCTTCTAAAATATTTTTAGGTTCAGCATCTGGTATGTCAGCTTGGTAGCGTAAAATAGATACGTTAATTGCAGGGCTTGGTGGACGACGACGAATTTCCATATTTTTCAGTCAATTATTCAGTTAACCAATACATTACATTCAAGCATGAGTCTAAACTTCGATAAGAGTAACTGCTAAAGTTTTAAAGAGGTTTTGCTTGCTGTAGTAAGTGGTGTTAAGAAGCGATTAAGCGATTACATATTTAACTTATGGATTGAATCCAGAGGTTGAGCAATTACCAGTTTCAATATCAGCATTAGAAAACCTCAAAACACTCAGTTCACCTCCATTAGCTACAGAACGATGCATCATCGCCTATTGTTAAATATGGGAAAACTTTTTATTCCAAAGGATATTGAATTGATAAACAAGGTTGTTTAGTGTTATCTCAAGACTAACTTACACCATTACTAACTATTTACCAATTACTAGCACTAACCTACAGCCGCTCGCTTATATGCTTCATCAAGAACTTCGGAAAGTGTAGGATGAGCGTGTACTAAATGAGCCAAGGCATGGACACTTTGACGATTGGCAACTGCAGCTGAAGCTTCATGAATAATATCAGAAGCATGTATTCCGAAAATATGGACTCCCAAAACTTCACCATTGTCTTTACGGTAAATTACCTTAGCCATACCATCCGCTTCTCCCTCAGCCAAAGCTTTAGAATTACCTTTGAAGTAACTTTTTGTAACTCCAACTTTAAATCCTTCAGATTTAGCTTTCTCTTCTGCTTGGACTTGAGTCATTCCTACATAACTGACTTCTGGATGGGTAAATGCTGCTGCGGGAATAGATAAATAGTCTACTGGTTTGGTTCTACCACATATATCTTCCACAGCTGCTATACCTTGAGCGGATGCTGCATGTGCTAACATCATTTTGCCTGTCGCATCACCAATTGCCCACAAATGAGGTATCACTTCTCCTGCACTTAATACTGCCATTGTGCCATTAACCGGAATAAAATTTCGACGGTCAAGTTCTACACCCACAGATTCTAGACCAAGGTCTTTGGTCGCTGGTATTCTTCCTGTCGCTACCATGCAAGCATCAACTTCTATAACATCCACGTCTTCTTTCGTCTGAAAGTCTGCTAATTCAATTATTACAGGATAACCAGGAATCACCTTTTTGGCATATATTCCTGTATAAGTTTCTATGTCTCGGGGTGTAATCAGAACTCGCTCCGCTAATTTTGCAATGTCACGATCAAATCCTGGCATTAAGTTAGGTAAAGCTTCAATCATGGTAATTTCACAACCCAAAGCGGAATAAACGTCGGAAAACTCCAGACCGATATAGCCACTACCAATAATTGCTATCCACTGGGGAAGCCATTCTAACTTTACTCCCTGGTCACTAGTAAACACAGTTGTGCCATCTACTTCAATACCAGGAGGAACAAAAGGTACAGAACCAGGAGATAAAATAATGTCTTTAGCTGTAATTATCTTCTCACCGCCATCAGTACTTATAGAAGCTTTTTGAATTCCAGTGATTTTACCCCAACCGCGAATAATATCTACCCCTAGACGTTTAAGACTGTTGGTTAAATCTCCTTGGATTTTAGATACAAGATTATTTGCGTGGTCAGCGATCGCTTCTCTATCAAATCCCACATCTCCGATTTGAATTCCCAGTGTCTTTAGATGATGAGCATCGCGTAATTCCCGTACTTTCCCAGAAGCAGCTAATAATGCCTTGGAAGGAATACAACCCCTGTTCACACAAGTCCCACCCATGTCGGATGCTTCTACAATTGCAGTCTTTAATCCACAACTAACAGCGTGTAAAGCCGCACCATGTCCGCCAACTCCAGCACCAATAATCAGTAAATCGTAATCAAATACCTGGCTCACTTTAATTTCTCCCTATGTTTTATCCAAGAGATTTCTAGTATTTCGAGCACTTATTCAAGTAATAAGAGTAGAAATCTAACTTAATCTAAAAAATATTCTAAAAATTATCGCTAAATATTTGCGAAAGTTTTAACTCTATAAAATGAACTCTACTAAATTCAAATATTTACAAAACTCATGTATTTTATCATCATAAGGGTAACATAAATTACTTATCACTTAATTTTTTCGAGTTAATTGCATGTTTTATTCTCTTATCTATCAAACTGTTAGCAAAACTACATTGAAAATTTTAATTTTTTAAAAAAGATATAATCTTAGGATAATTATAGAGCTTGGGTATTCATAACAAACAATTAATAATTTGCGCGATCGCTGCTTCTTATATTATGTAAACATCTTGTCTGGATAAAAACTAAACTTTGTGAAGAGAAAACCCTCTATTCAAATTTAGGAACAAGTCTGAATAAGTTTGCGATATCGCATTGCAAGAATCCCAGCATAGAAAGAAAGTGGGAAAGTCAAATAATCCTTCCTTAGCAAGAGGTATCTGAAGTAAGGAATGCGAAAAAATGATACAAATAATCCTGGTTTAATAAAATAACCATTTCACTTTACTCCTTGCTATTTAATGAGTTTGATACCTTCTCGCTCTGATAAGATTCTTGTGGTTGATGATTCCCCCGATAACGTGTTTTTAATTAGAACTATTTTAGAGGAGGAATCATACATTGTTGATACGGCAGAAAATGGTCCGACAGCGTTGCAAAAAATAGCAGATTCTTCCTTTGATTTAGTGTTGTTAGATTTAATGATGCCTGATATGGACGGTTACGAGGTAACTAGAAAAATCAGGGAGAATACTCAACTGCGATTTATGCCTATTTTACTAATTACTGCCCATGACTCTCCAAACGTTGCTCATGGACTAGATTTGGGTGCTGATGACTTTATTCGCAAACCAGTAACAGTAGATGAATTACTTGCACGAGTGCGATCGCTCCTTCGTCTCAAGCGTAGTATAGATGAACGAGATGAAATAGCTCGTCAGCGTGAAGATTTTGTCTCTCGTTTAACTCATGACTTACGCACACCTCTAGTTGCTGCTGAAAGAATGATGGGTTTATGTTTAGAAGGTGCTTTAGGGGAACTGTCACCACAGATGACAGAAGTGTTATCTACAATGGCTCGTAGTAATAGTAATTTACTGGCGATGGTAAATACTTTATTAGAAGTTTACCGTTTTGAAGCAGGGCGGAAAACTTTGGCATTTTTACCTTTTGATATTTGTCAGCTTTTAGAAGAAATAAGTGAAGAATTAAGGTCTTTAGCTGAAGGTAAAGGGTTAGAAATACGCTTAGAAATAGACGCTCAACCTTTTGCTGTTGAGGGAGATCGTTTGGAGTTACATCGGTTATTTACTAATTTAGTAGGTAATGCAATTAAGTTTACCGATACAGGTTCTATTTCAATTTATTTAAAGGAAAAGTGTCCGAAAAATGATTTATTTACAGTTCAGATAGAAGACACGGGGGTTGGTATTCCAACAGAAGTACAAAAGACTTTATTTGAAAGATTTCGTCCTGGAGGACATAAACGTTCTGGTAGCGGTTTAGGCTTATACCTATCAAGCTGCATTGTACAAGCTCATGAAGGAAGTATTTCTGTAACCTCAGAATTGGGTAAGGGTAGTTCTTTTCTGATTTGTTTACCTCTAAAGCCAAAAAATCAGTTAATTACAAGTTAATTATTTGTATGTATGTGTATTTTTGTAAAGGTTTTCAGAATTGGTAAGGTACAAATTATATAGCTTTAAGGAGTCATGTAAAAATAACTTGATAAAGTTTTTTTCTGATTATGTTTATTGCCTAATAATCAGGCAATAAACATAATCAGCTTATTTTTACGTAATTCCTAAGATAGTTATTGTAGTTTGAAGATAGAGTAATAGAAACAATGGCAAGGGGAAAATTTACCCCCCAAATTTCAAGTATCATTTAAGCATCATTCAAATATCATTCAAATATCATTCAAAAATCGCTATAGCGCTCTTCAGCCCAAGGTTCACCGCGACGGTGGTAACCGTTACGCTCCCAAAAGCCTAATTCTTCTTTACTGAGAAATTCCAAACCATTAATCCATTTAGCGCTTTTCCAAGCATAAAGATGAGGTACTATCAACCGCATAGGACCACCACGTTCAGCACTCAGTGGTTCTCCAAATAATTCAAAAGCAAAGAAATTTTCTTGTCGTATTAAGTCTTGTGTAGAAATATTTGTGGTGTAACCTCCATAACTGTGTTCCATAATATAAGCCACGGAAGGGTCTACTTCAATTTGTTTCATGAAGTCTACTACCTTGATACCTTTCCACTTGACATCGAGTTTGGACCATCTGGTAACACAATGAAAGTCAGCAGTGAATTCTTGTTGGGGAAGACTCATAAAATCTGACCAAGTAAAAGTTTTATCTTGTACTAAACCCCAAACGCGAAATTCCCATTCCTCAGGACTTATTTGAGGTGTTGCACCGTAAGTTAGTACGGGGAAACCACTTGCTAAATGCTGACCTGGTGGGACACGATGACTTTGTTCTGGTGCTGGTTTCTGAAAAAATTTTCCCATGACTTTTTGAGAAAAAAGTTTTATTAAGAAATAAAATTAAACATAGTCTGAGTTAAATTTAAGCTTGAGTAAAGTTTAAGCTTAAGTAAAAAATGCTGAAAAAAGAGGGAATAACAATATTAGAATTTTAAAATTCAGCATTTGATTAAAAACAGTCAGTTAGGAAGTGATAGATTTACGCTAGCACTCAGCGGAGACAATTCGTAACTATCAAAACCTAATTAGAAAAGTTGTTCCAGATACCATAGGAAATGTGGTGGCAACAGTCTCAATATTTAAACTTAATTTACTAAAACTTATCTAAATGCCATAACCACTTTTCCTACAGACTCTACATCAATACTATTACTCTTACTCGTCTTCTTCCTCTTCTTCAGTTCCTGGATAAACAAAAGTAGAACGTCCAGTCAAAATTGATTTGCCTAGAGAAAGTGCTTTCTGGGCTTCAAAATGAGCTTTACGTCGCCAGTTAGCACGACGCTTGTCTCTTTTGGATTTAGATGTTTTCTTCTTTGGGACTGCCATATTCAGTCGAGACTACAATTTTTTACAACCTTATTATTCTAAGTCATATATTCGGCATTCGGTAAATTATAACGGCACTCACCTATCCGCATTTATATTTTAACCAAGTTCATAACCTGTTACAAACTTGGAGGTAAGGGAACAGGTATACCCAAAGACTGATTGTTTTCTGTCTCTACCGTATCTAAATTTACCGCAGGATTGGAATTCGATTCTCCAGACTGTTTATTCTCCGGAACAGATACAGGAGATGAAGAAACATTATTTTGAAAATTACTATTCTGAAAATAAAGTAAAGCTGATGCTGTTTTATAATATTTAGACCATAATCTGGGTTCAGGACGATTTCGCCATTGGATGCGACTTACTTCTAATTCTAAAACCGGTGCGATCGCTCCTTGGTTTTGAACAGATACAATAACTGATACGTCTGATATCAATATGTCTTTATCAAAACTTCGCTGAACTGCTGCTCTAGCTGCTGCTTCTGCTCTACGTAACATAGTGGTGTAGTTTTCCCCATTTAAAGTATCTATTTCTAGATCGACTCTGGCGGTATAGGCTTGAGCAACTTGAGGAAACAGAATACATTCTGTAAAAACTAGTGTAGGGGTTCCGATGCTAAACAATAATATAGTCTTAGCAATTAAGGATAAGCGGAAGTTTTCACGAAAAATTTTTATAAGTTCGTCAAGAAAACCTTGACTTCGATTTATTCTCACATCTAATGATAGAAGCTTTTGAGCGTTGCCCATATGTTTTTAATCCCTCATACAAAAATTGATAACCAGCACAAATAACTTAAAAATAATTACCTTAAAAGCGATAAATGGCGACTATTTCATGTTTTCTACACATATTAGACTTGATGAATATGGCTTATTAAGTAAGCAGTTCCAGTCCTTTGCATTTCTCAAATTAATCTTATTATTCCCAATTTCATTCCTAATTCTTCCCTTTGTAACCAAGAATCTAAAGTTGATGTGAGAATAAGTTTTGAATAAAGCTGGAATAGGGTTATTTCCTTTCTCGTCTGAGATTCTCATAAATAAAAATGTAATTAGTATCACATTTCCCTTGAGATCAATTAAGAATCGCCTAGACTGGTAAAACATAGGTTAGCCTTGGTTTATTCAAGACTGACCCCCAAAAGTAAAGTAAGTAAATCAGAAAATATAGAACGCGCGATGGCAAATAACTGGGCGATCGCTATTGGTATTAATCAATATCAGTTTTTTCAACCTTTACGCTACGCTCAATCAGATGCTGAAACATTCAGACAGGTTTTAATATCAGAAGCAGGATTCCTACCACAACAGTGTCTGCTAATGACTGATACTTCTATACCTATCTCAGATAAGTCAACTTATCCTACCGAAGAGAATATTCTTCAACTTATGGATGAAGGTGCAGCACAATGTTGGCAACCAGGAGATAGAGTATGGTTTTTCTTTAGCGGTTATGGTATCAACCACAATAGACGAGATTATTTGATGCCAGTCACCGGAAAGTCTCGGAATGTAGAAGAAACTGGTATTGAAATTCGTAAGCTAATGAGAATCTTACGAGATTCTGAAGTAGAAGTGTTAATGCTTTTAGATATTAATCGAGCTTTTGGTACTCAAGCGGATGCTGTTGTTGGACATGATACTTTGTTAGCGGCGGAAGAAATGGGATGTTCAACAATTCTTTCTTGTCAGCCAGAAGAATTTTCCCATGAAACGAAAGATATCAAAAACGGTTTTTTTACCGCCATAATACTTGAAGCATTGCGTTCTAGAAGTATTGAAACACTAGGTGACTTAGACAATTATTTAAAATTGCGTACCCCAGAATTATGTCAAGACTATTTTCGTCCCACTCAAAATCCGATTAGTTTTATCACACTAACCGAAAAACCTATATTTAGTAGATATAAATATACAGAGCAAGGTGACAATTCTTTTGAGAGAAAAAGGGAAAATAAAAATCTAGAATATTCATATGGCAGTAATTTTACTGAGGAAGGAAGTTTTGATGAGGAGGATAGCTTTGTACAGAAAGCAACAGAACATCCATCCACACAGTTAAACCCACCAGGTCAAAGCTCAGGTAGTAATAATCAAAGTAGTTGGAGAGACCTAGATCCCGAAGATGAAGAGGAAGGTGATTTTTCTCTTTCTCCTTGTCCTATTATTACTTCTCTAGAAAATGAGGAAATTCCTTATTCACCGAGCAATCATCAAAATACAGCTACAAATTCTCAAAATTCTAAAACACCTTTGTGGAAGCATTTATTGCTGTTGAGCATAGGTATATTTATTGTCGGTTCAGTTGCATTAGGATTAGTCTTTTTACGCAATCAAGACAGATATACCCTAGATCCAGATTCTACCTCTTTAAATAACCCCTCACAAGACAACTCTGTAGACGACTCTACAATAGTCAAACCAATACCCGACGATGGAAATGAATCTGTACCTAATAATAGTAATCCAGACAGACGCAAACAAGCTTTATCAGATTTAGAAAAATTATCCCTTAGCCCGACACAAGCAAGTGACTTAAATCGGGCGATCGCTCTTGCACGCAATGCTAAAGCTGGTGAACCTCTCTTTGAACGCGCAGAAGATAATATCGCAATCTGGAGTGACATAATTTTAGAAATAGCTCAAAATCGCGCTCAGAAAGGAGATTATTCTCAAGCCATTGCAGCAGCTAAGTTGATAGGTGAGGACTTTCCAAATTACTTACAAGCTCGTACAGCAATTGAAGATTGGATGATAAAAGCAAAGCTATATCGACGTAATCAAACTCTTATAGATGCTGCTAAAAATTTGATTAAAACCGGACAGGCATCAACTTATAATCGCGCTATAGAAGTTGCTAAAACAGTAGGTAAAGATCAACCAGGCTATGAAGAAGCCCTTGAATCTATTAATAACTGGAGTCAAGAAATTTTAGCTATTGCCAAGCAACGTGCAGCTAGAGGGCAATTCAAATCTGCGATCGCTGCTGCTAATTTAGTTCCAGAAAATACTAACTCTTACAACGAAGCTCAAACTGCTATTCAAGAATGGCAAAATAAATAATTATTTTTCAATGAATTTATTTGATACTTATACCTAAAATAAAGGAAGTTAAATCTTCCTATAATCTCTTATATTTTGGAGCGCAGGGCGTAAATTACTTTTGCTCGGAGCAGCCCTATACCTAAGTAAAATGCTTTTTAATCGAAGTTGGGCTTTTAACTTCACCAAACTTACATCAAATTAAATTAAATTAAATTACATTAAATTCCGACATGCCCTTATTTAGCAATATTGAGCTATATCTTCTCCGCATTCATCAGCTAAATAACACAAAGCACGAAAACGTAAACTGACTAATTCTTCATACAAAGGATTAAGTTTGCATAAAGGTGGAATATGGAATAGGGTTTTACCAAATATGCTGATATTGCGCTCAAATGGACACTGGGATGGAATCAGTTTACACAAACGATGTGCCAAATTGCGATCGCGAACTTGTATATTATTTAAGCACTGTCGCAGTGGTTTCAAGACATCGCAGTTTAGTTTAAGATTTCTATGACGTAAATCTTTTTCCCCGTTGTCAGAAGTTTCGGCTGAGTTTGTTGACACCCAGCTCGCTAAAAACATTATTTGTTTGGTATTTTCAAATACCTTCATGGTTAAATCCTCTACTTTTTGAGGGCATCTAGCTATCTAATAAGCGTATTCATGTTCTTAAGAAGTCTTCCCGGAAGAATTTTTTCTTGAACTTGTTTATTACTACAACGCCGATAGTAATACTTTTCGGATTTCAACAATCCCTAAATCAAGTTAAACTTATTTTTTTCTAAACTCAAAGAGCAGTAATACTATCTTGTTTATAAATTGATTTAATTAAAATTTTAGTCAATACATCTACCCCTGGATAGGTTTATCTTTTACATTTACAAAAATAATATATAAACTTTAACTTAATGAAGATACGAAATGGTGCCCCAATCATTCTATCTATCTAACCTGATATACCTTTATCTGATTTGGTATTCAATAAACATGTTTGTCTTATTTGAATAATTAATCAGTCCCTCAAAGTTAAATAAAGCTCTATAGTGGTACGCTTTCGGGTTAGGACGTTTTTTCACAAGAAGAATGACAAAAAAATACGAACGAAGCCAAAATTTATTGACTTCATTCGTAACCCAAATTATTAAACTAAATTATTAAACTAAAATCACTCAACTAAAATTTCTTAAGAAGCAACTTTAGCTGTAGTTCTAGTTCTACGTCTCCTTCCATCAGATGACTTCGTGGGTTCTTCTGGAACTTGCAGCATTAAGTTAACAGAAGGCTGACATTTTAATTCTCGACGTAGAGAACGAGCTAAGTCTCGCTCTATCAAACCTTGCAAACCACCCCAGTCAACATCTGGTTTACCATTATCACTGCTCAAAAATTCTGCCCAGCGTAAACTGAGAATTTCTTCTATTCTCTGTTTCACCCACTTTTGCAATAGCGATCGCTCAATATTAGATGCGACACCACGCAAATGCAGTTCTGGTTTTGCTAGGAGTTTACCGTTCCAGTCTACAGCAGCTGCAATAGTAACAATTCCTTCCTGTGCAATTTTCTGTCGTTCCTGCAATACCTTGCTGCTAACCATTGCAACACCAGATGTATCAAGGAGTTCAATACCAGAAGGAACCTTCTCGACAGAGCGAATAGAATTTTCGGTTAATTCCACAACGCTACCGTTATTGATAATGATCATATTATCAGCGGGAACGCCCATACTTTGGGCAGTTTGAGAATGTTTAACCAGCATTCTATGTTCACCATGAACTGGTAAAAAGAATTTGGGACGTGTCAGCGCTAGCATTAATTTCTGGTCTTCCTGACATCCGTGACCCGATACGTGTATTCCGTGACTTCTTCCGTAAACTACTTTTGCTCCTTGAGCCATTAATCTGTCAATGGTGTTTACTACTGCAATTGTATTCCCTGGTATGGGGTTTGCTGAAAATACAACCGTATCCCCTTCACGAATTTTGATATGAGGATGTTCTCTACGAGAAATTCGTGTCATTGCTGACATTGGTTCTCCCTGAGAACCAGTTGTCAGAACTAGAACTTTCTCATCTGGTAAATTTCGTGCTACATGCAATGGCTTTAGCAAATCATCAGGACACTTGACATAGCCTAAATTTCGAGCGTGAGCTATTAAATTCAACATAGAACGCCCTACTACTGAAACCACTCGATTATTCTTCTGTGCCAGTTGCAAAATAATATTAATACGATGCACGCTAGAGGCAAAAGTAGTCACAAAAATCCGACCTTCAGCCTGACTAAAAACTCTATCCAAATTTGGTAAAACGGAATTTTCTGAAGGAGTAAATCCTGGAACTTCTGAGTTTGTAGAATCGCTCATCAAACATAAGACCCCTTTTTCTCCATGCTCGGCAAGCCTTTGAATATCAAAACGCTCTCCATCTACAGGAGTATGATCGAACTTAAAGTCCCCTGTATGAATAACTACGCCTATAGGAGTATGAATCGCTACAGTAAAGCTATCCGCCATAGAGTGAGTATTACGAATATATTCTATTAAGAAGTATTTACCTATGCGCACCATATCTCTAGGGGATACTCTTTTAATTTCGGTGCGATCGCGTACTCCTGCCTCTTCTAATTTTCCCTCTAGCATTGCCATTGCTAGTTTAGGACCATAAATTACGGGAATATCAAATTGTTTGAGATGAAAAGCGATACCACCTATATGATCTTCATGACCATGGGTAACAACCATTCCCTTGATTTTGTGACGATTTTCCCGCACATAAGTCATATCTGGAAGGACAATATTGACTCCATGCATTCCATCTGTTGGGAAAGCTAAGCCTGCGTCAAGTAAAATAATTTCGTCTTCATACTCAAAAACACACGTGTTTTTACCTATTTCATGTAAACCGCCCATAGGAATAATTTTAAGAGCGGTATTATTTTCTTTTCTAGCCATTTTTTCCTAGGTTTCTTTCTTGTTGTTTGTGGGTAAAAATTAATCGATAAAACGACACAGATTAAACTCGTTATCTGTTAAGTCGATAAAAAAGCAACTTAAACTTCTACGGAAAGCTTTAATAGTTGAATAAAATAAATAGAATTTAAATTTTGCCTTTTAAATTAAAAACTGTACGCATAAAAAATAGTCTCTGCGCTCATAAATACAATCAATTTTGAACTTTACTTTTAAAATTTATCTATTATAAGTATTTTCACGAAAAAAAATAAGGAAATATTATTTTTAAATCAAACTAAATCAAACTAATTTAAATTAAACTAAGTTCTTTAAGAACTACTTCTAGTTCTGAAAGATTACTATCTATTTCCCATAATGGTAAACGTGTAGAACCAACATTCCAACCTTGAAGTTGCAAAGCTTTTTTGACTGGAATGGGGTTTGCAGTTATAAATAAAGCTTTAAAAAGTGGAAAAAGTCGCAGGTGGATTTGCGCTGCCTCTTTTACTCTACCCGATTCATAGTTTTCTATCATCTGCTGTAGCTGATTGCCAACTAAATGCGAAGCTACACTTACAACTCCTTTGCCACCAACTGCTAGGAAAGGCAAAGTCAATGAATCATCACCAGAGTAAATCTGAAATTCAGGTGGTGTCAAGCGACGGATTTCACTGACTTGGTCTAAACTACCACCAGCTTCCTTAACTCCAATTATATTTTCTATTTTAGCTAATCTAGAAACTGTTACAGGCTGTAAATTTTGACCAGTGCGACCAGGAACATTGTATAAAAGAATGGGCAAATCACCCGAAGAGTTGGCGATCGCTTCAAAATGATGGTATAAACCCGCTTGTGGGGGTTTATTATAATATGGTACTACCTGTAAAACCCCGTCCACACCTAACTTTGCTGCCTTTTGAGTTGCTGCGATCGCTTCCTGAGTACAGTTAGAGCCACATCCAGCCATCACTAAAGCTTTTGATCCAACTGCTTTTTTCACAGTAGTAAATAGCTCATATTCTTCATCCCAGCTTAGGGTTGGAGATTCACCTGTAGTTCCGCAAACAACTACAGTATCCGTTCCATTGTCTGCTAGGTGTAGTGCTAATTTGCCTGCTATATCATAGTTAACTTTGCCATCTTCCTTAAAAGGAGTAATCATGGCGGTTAATATTTTTCCAAAATCTACCACCGGCTTACTACTCCTGACGATATTTCTCTAATTTCATATTCTGGAAATGTTCATGTTTCATTATTTATTCAACTTAATGATTAATTGTCTACCAAGATACTTGTATACCGAAATATCAAAAATGCTACAGAATTTTAAAATCTATTTATGTCCCTTGGAAGATATTAAAAAACTAGCATTTATCAAAAATTTATGTTTGCTAATACAATGCAGCTATATGTATTCACGGTATATTTACATAATTTTCAGGTAATCATTATTTTTAATTTAAGTCAATTATCTGAACTAATGAGTAAAGACCAATTTGTCTGACGGTTGAAGAAGATTATCTTTTACTAAGAGCTCAGCAATCTGCACAGCATTCAGTGCTGCCCCTTTACGAATTTGATCACCACAAAGCCATAAATCTAAAGCACATTCACAAGATATATCTTGGCGAATTCTTCCTACAAAAACTTCATCTTTACCGCTAGCTTCAATCGGCATTGGAAAATAATTTGCTTGCCAATCTTCCAATATTTTTACACCCGGAGCCTGCCCTAAAATTTCCCTAGCTTCATCAGGAGTTACGGGATCAACAAATTCCAAATTAATTGCTTCCGAATGAGCACGTAACACTGGGACTCGCACACAAGTCGCTGTCATTCGCAATTCTGGCTGGGAAAATATCTTACGAGTTTCATTAATCATCTTCATTTCTTCCTCACAATAACCCCAATCATTCAGAGGAGAATTATGAGGAAATAAATTAAAAGCTAATGGATAGGGAAATATTTCTGTAGAAGGTTTATTTCCTGCCAGAATATCAGCAGACTGATTCTTCACTTCCTCTATTGCTCTAGCACCAGCACCGCTAGCAGACTGATAGGTTGAAACTACTATTCTCTTTATAGATTTAATTCTGTGCAAGGGATAAACTGCAAGACTCATTAGTATCGTCGTACAATTAGGATTGGCAATCAAACCCTTATGCCCTACTGCAGCTTCAGGATTAACTTCAGGTACTATCAACGGAACATCTGATTCCATGCGAAAAGCACTAGAGTTATCTATTACTACAGTACCTTTTTCTACTGCTTTAGGAACCCAGTTTTTGGATACAGAACTCCCAGCACTCGCTAATAAAATATCGATATTACTAAATGTAGTATTCTCTACTGATTCTACTAATATCTCATCACCCATAAAATTTATAGTTTTCCCAGAACTACGTGGTGATGCGAGCAATTTCAAATCACTTACAGGGAAATTACGCTCTTCTAACAACTGCAATAATTCTTGGCCTACAGCTCCCGTTGCTCCTAAAATAGCTATTCGATAACTCTTAGACAAATATCCCTCCTCTAAAGTAATATGTTATTTTTCGAGCATATCGTGAAATTCTTTAAAATTTTACTAGTGAAAATTTTATGTTGTCGGAGATTATTTCAGCAATATATCTTTCAGCAATATAATCTACTCATATTTGTTCTCAGATATCTACCCGCTTATGTCACTTAGCTATAGATTTAACTATTTTCCTTTAAAATAAGATAATCTTATTAATTTTATTATAAATACATATATTATACGCATAATAAGTATGCAAATTGTATATTTGATACATACTTACTCAAATCATTTGAATATGAATCAATATTGCATAGATTCTATATTATACAACTTAAATATAGATAATTATTCTGCTTTATGCAGCTTTAACAGTTAGTTTTTGTTTTTAAGTAAGTAGAGCTAAATAAAAATAACTATACCTCCATTGTCTCATTTAGCGCTACCCTGGGCAAACAGATCTCATTTTATTCTTAGAAAAAGAGACACAAAAATTAATTCTAAAGGCTTCAGATGTGTTACATCGTGTCACACGAGCCCGGTTTATTTTAGTGTTTACTGACTTATCTTCAAATTGTGTAAAGAATTTTTAGTAAAAAATTGTGGTAAAGATTATGAAAAATAGTCTTTTCACAACTGTGCATATTAAAGCCTAATTCTACAATTTGTTTCCAAACTACATATAAAAAAAGTGTTAAATGATACATGAAAATAAAAATAATGATCTCCCTGTATATCAATTTAGATTTACATGTATCGCCCCGAATTCTTAATTAAATAATTTATTCTTCGTTTAGATATGAGATAAAGCTACATATATATTATGATGCATAATGCTCTGAAATCATAGTACCTTCGATAGCATCATAGTTATCAAGACAGTTGATAGTTCGATTAATCGAAGATTAGAAGGAGCCAAAAATAAGTATCATATTCTATTTGAAAGCTAAAATTCTGGAGATATCAATAGTTTACAAAACTATACACAAATTTTTAGTATGGGAGCGCATATTGGCAACTTAATAGCAGTTTAAAATAATATCGCGCTCAAAATATAGCAATAAAAAGTTTATTGCTAAGAATAAATACTTATTTATTCACTAAAGCAGCAAACATTATGATTCCCCAGTAAGTTAATTTTCCTATACTGTAGAAAATCAGTTTTTAATTATACCAAAAACTTTTAATTTCTGGACTTTTGCTCAATGGCTATAAAGTTTATGTATGAAGGCTTTAGAAAGTTTTTAATAAATTAAGCTCTCAGCGGTTTTTAGTATAATTTCGATTTACTTATAGAAAAGGAAAAATTTATATCTGTGGATTCAAGCTAGTAGAAATTTACCCAAAACAGCACAGACAAAAGATGAAAGTAACCCAGGAAAAGCTTCCCGCTAGTCAGATTGGTCTAGAGATTGAAATTGCACCTGAAAATACCAAGCAAACTTATGAAGAAGTTGTCAAAAAATTAGCTAAAACTGCCAACATTCCTGGGTTCCGTAAAGGTAAGGTGCCACGTCCTATATTGTTACAGCGTTTAGGTGGCACTAGAATCAAGGCAGCAGCTTTAGAAGAAATAGTTCAAGATGGAATTAACCAAGCCATTGAACAAGAAGATATTCCAGCCATTGGTCAGCCGGAATTGCGCTCTTCTTTTGAAGAACTAATAGGGAATTATGAACCCGGAAAACCTTTAATATTTTCAGCAGCAGTAGATGTAGAACCTGAAATTAATCTTGAGGAATATAAGGGTTTACAGGTTAGGTCAGAAGAAGTTAAATATCAACCAACTCGCGTGGATGAGGTTCTGGAGAGCGAACGTCAGCAAATGGCGACTTTGATCCCAGTCGAAGGACGTCCAGCACAGCTAGGAGATGTAGCTGTATTAGATTTCAAAGGTGTGATAGCCAATAAAGAAGGAGAAGATACAGAACCATCACCCATACCTGGAGGAGAAGGAAATGATTTTCAGGTAGATTTGCAAGAAGACAAATTTATTCCAGGTTTTATCGTTGGTATTGTTGGCATGAATCCGGGTGAGACTAAAGAAATTTCCGCCAAATTTCCAGATCCCTATGGTAATGAAGAATTAGCTGGAAAAGATGCTATTTTCACAGTTACCCTTAAGGAACTTAAAGAAAAGGAACTGCCAACCTTAGATGATGATTTTGCAAAAGAAGCTAGTGAATTTGAAACTTTGGAAGAATTGCAAAATTCTCTAAGAGAACGTTTTCAAAAAGAAGCTGAGGAAAAAACTAAAAGCAATAAGCAAGAAGCCTTGTTAGATAAACTTTTAGAAAAAATTGAAGTTGATTTACCGCAAACTATGATTCAGCAAGAAGTGGATGCAATGCTGACGCAAACGGCTATTCGGCTTTCACAGCAAGGAGTAGATGTAAAAAAATTATTTACCAAAGAGTTAATTCCTCAGCTTCGAGAACAATCGAAAGATGAAGCTGTCCAAAGAATTAAGCGTTCTCTAATGCTTCAAGAGATTGCCGAACGCGAGTCTATTAAGGTTTCAGACTCAGAAATTGAAAGTAGAGTCAAAGAACTTACACAAGAGTATTCTGATTCTGACATCGATCCAGAAAAAGCACATTCTGTTGTTGAAAACGAATTGCTAACAGAAAAAATAATTGACTGGCTTTTAGATAATTCTTCAGTCGAACTAGTTCCAGAGGGAACTATCAAAGAGCAAGAGGAGACTGAAAAACAGGAACAGGACTCTGATAATGAAGATGAAAATACAAATGAATAAGCTAGTGATAATGAAGGCTAATTAACTCTGAAGTTTCTAATGACAGAGGAGAAAAGTGCATTCAGGCAAAAGCAAAATTTATAATTCCAAGGCGTAAAGTTTAAGAAAACTTAAATAAAATAGGTGACACTTTACCGCCTTGGCTTGATAACCTGTTTACACAAGAGGAATTTTCATAAGGCATAATGGTAAACAAGTAGCCAAATCACAAATTTAGTTGACAAGGCTCTAGGGTATCGTATTTCTTTATTATTGAGTTAGCGGCATTATTAGTAAAGTAAAAGCTGTTACTCTTATAAGTCCACTTAGTGTTAAATTTTCTTGTATGCTGGTATCGCAGTCGGGAAATAGTCTTTTCAGCAGTTTGAGTAAGCTAGAAATCAATTCCCTTGATAGCTCTAGCAACATTGTCCCAATGGTTGTTGAGCAGTCGGGCATGGGAGAAAGAGCATTTGATATTTACTCTCGTCTATTGCGAGAACGGATAATTTTTTTGGGAACGCAAGTAGACGATACAATTGCAAATGCCATTGTTGCTCAGCTATTGTTCTTGGATGCTGAAGACCCAGAGAAAGATATTCAACTTTACATTAATTCTCCTGGTGGCTCCGTAACTGCCGGAATGGCTATTTATGACACCATTCAACAAATTCGTCCTGATGTTGTTACCATTTGTTTTGGATTAGCCGCCAGCATGGGGGCATTTTTATTGACAGCAGGAGCATCGGGAAAGCGGATGTCACTTCCTGATTCTAGGATTATGATCCACCAACCCCTTGGTGGAGCACAAGGACAAGCTATTGATATAGAAATTCAAGCCAAAGAAATTCTTTATCATAAATCTAAGTTGAATCAGTTGTTGTCACATCACACTGGTCAGCATTTAGAGAGAATAGAAGCCGATACTGAACGCGACTTTTTTATGTCGGCAGAAGAGGCGAAAAATTATGGATTGATCGATAAGGTCATATCTAAGCAAGATATCCCCTCGACAGGGGAAAATGTCACCATTCTGAAATAAGAGGCTGATATGTCTAAGTACGACTCCCATTTAAAATGTTCATTTTGTGGCAAGTCACAAGAGCAGGTGCGAAAGCTAATCGCCGGACCGGGAGTCTACATCTGCGACGAATGCGTAGACTTGTGTAATGAAATTTTAGACGAAGAGCTACTCGATACTAACGGTGCAGCATCACAAAGCGCACCAAAATCTGAACCAACACAGAAACGTCGCAGTCGCGCTAGTACTCTCTCGTTTAATCAAATACCCAAACCGAGAGAAATAAAAGCATATCTTGATGAACATGTAATAGGTCAAGATGAAGCTAAAAAGGTTTTATCCGTTGCTGTATACAATCATTACAAACGTTTAGCTCTGGCGCAGTTACAGAGCAATTCTAAAGGCGGAGGTGATGATGGTATCGAGTTGCAAAAATCCAATATTCTGTTGATTGGACCAACAGGCTGCGGTAAAACATTATTAGCACAGACTTTAGCAAAAATATTAGATGTACCCTTTGCTGTAGCCGATGCAACGACATTAACCGAAGCTGGTTACGTAGGTGAAGATGTTGAGAATATTTTGTTGCGTCTTTTGCAAGTAGCTGACTTAGATGTAGAAGAAGCGCAACGAGGAATTATTTATATTGATGAAATAGACAAAATAGCTCGTAAGAGTGAAAATCCTTCAATTACTAGAGATGTCTCTGGTGAAGGCGTTCAACAAGCCTTGTTAAAAATGCTTGAGGGAACAGTAGCTAATGTACCACCACAAGGTGGTCGTAAACATCCTTATCAAGACTGTATCCAAATTGATACTAAAAATATTCTGTTCATCTGTGGTGGAGCCTTTGTTGGTCTAGAAAAGGTTGTAGAGCAGAAAATAGGTAGAAAGTCAATGGGATTTGTTCAACCAGGGGAGGTACAAACTCGGGAAGAAAGAGCCGCAGATATTCTGCAAAATTTGAGTCCTGATGATTTAGTTAAATTCGGCATGATTCCAGAATTCATTGGTAGAATGCCGATGGTTGCTGTACTCGACCCATTAGATGAAGAAACTTTAGTTTCTATTTTGACCAAGCCCCGCAGTGCTTTGGTCAAACAGTATAAGAAACTATTGAAGATGGATAATGTCGATTTGGAATTTAAGCAGGATGCTTTACGAGCTATAGCTAGAGAAGCTTATCGTCGTAAAACTGGTGCTAGAGCACTTAGGGGTATTGTAGAAGAGTTGATGTTGGATATCATGTATGAGTTACCATCTCGTAAAGATTTGACCTTATGTACAGTAACCGAAGAAATGGTAGAAAAGCGTTCTACTTCTGAGTTGCTGGTGCATCCATCCTCTCTTCCGAAGCCAGAATCTGCATAATATTCACTTTTGTCTATTATTTTTGGGAGATATATCTATTATCTCCCTTCATGAAAAAATATATTGTTAATTTAACCAGAAATGCCCTACCTTAGCGTTCGTGGTGTGAAGCACTACTACGAGTGGATAAGAAAGTATTCTGGGGAATCAGTTAAACCAAAAATAATTTTTATTCATGGTTGGGCTGGTTCTGCTAGATATTGGAAAAATACTGCTCGCATTTTGTCGGACAAATTTGATTGTTTACTTTACGATCTCAGAGGATTTGGTCGTTCTGTTGAGAGGGTAGGTGGAGTAAATAAGAAAACTAATATAGCGCTCAACAATAATAATTTCTCCTCAGTTATTTCTCCTGCGGGTTATGAAATGGAGGACTATGCTTCAGATTTAGCAACTATACTTGATTATTTAGAAGTAGAGCGATCGCATATTATTGCTCACTCAATGGGAGCATCAGTTGCTACGTTATTTCTCAATAGCTATCCAGAAAGAGTAGATAAAGCAATTTTGACTTGTAGTGGGGTTTTTGAGTACGATGAGAAAACTTTTAGTGCTTTTCATCGATTTGGCAGCTACGTTGTCAAATTTCGTCCTAAGTGGCTCTATAAGTTGCCATTTGTGGACAAAATATTTATGGCAAGATTTTTATCTCGTCCAATTCCTGTAGATGAGCAGAAAGCTTTTTTGCAAGATTTCTTACAGGCTGATTACGATGCAGCTTTAGGTACTATTTTTACGTCTGTTAGTAAAGGACAAGCGGAAATGATGCCAGCAGAGTTTGCAAAAATCAGTATACCTACATTGTTGATATCTGGAGAGTACGACAAGATTATTCCAGCAGAGTTAGGGTATCGAGCAGCAGCTTTAAATGATACTTTGAAAATTTCTGTAGTCAAAAATACTGGGCATTTCCCAATGTTAGAAGATTCTGGAAATTACTTGGAATTAGTGGAAGGATTTTTGAATTAATTAGTTTTCAGTTTCTTTGTAAAGAATTACTTCCTGGGTTTAAAAATAATTTTCTTTAAGATTAATAACTAAGACTTATGTTTTTTACTTAGCTACTTGAGTATTATTTTTAACTCAACTAACTAAGTAATAGACACTTGAATAACCTCAATTCTGTCTATAATAGCCCTCTTTTGTCACTTATGGAAAGCTAATCGCTGTAAGGCTTTGCGGAGAATGAGTTTCAGATTTTTATATTTAGCATTCTAACAATGTTAGGAAATAAAACATCAAATATAGACTAGATAAGGCTTACAGTTTTTTAGTTCGATTTTTGTTTTCCGAGAGTGATAGAAAAGGGATAGGACTTACGCAAAAGTAAGGTAATTCCGTCATTACGTTAGCTAGCGCTACACTACGTGAACGCGTAGCGTATCCGTTAGGATAAACAATAGCGACGTATAAGCTCTGTCGAACACGCTCCGCTCCGTGTTTGCGTAGCATAACGTAGTTAACTCAAAAATCTTGTGATTGCTTCCCTATAATCTGTTCCAGTCGCAATGGCAAATCTTCGTTGCGTAAGTCCTGTATAAGTTAAGTAAACAAAAGTATTTACCCTTATCAAAAATAAGATGATGTATTTGAATTACTGCTATAGATACTGTGACATAGTTATACTTTGCGCATAGCGTACTCGATAGAACTGTAACATTTAACTATGCTGCATATCCTACGGAAAGGTTTGTAATGAATACAATCAGGTTATGCAGGAAATTATCCTAAACCTAACTCTCTCTTCAATAAGTTAATTGACTTTGTACCGATATAATTTTCGCAGCGAATCAATTTAGGTAGACGAATTAAATCATCTGCGCAGGTCTGTATTGCAACCTGTACGGAGCCAAAACTTGATTGATCACTACAAAATATTGCTTGTGCTCGTTTTACGATGGCTTGTAATTTGTAGGCATCTTTTGGTTGAGAGGTCATAACTAGCAATTCATCGCCTCTAATGCCATGAAGAATAACTTCAGTTGCTCTTAAAATACCCGAACTGAGACTAACTATTCCAATACAACTGTCTTTAGGTAAGCCTTTAACTATATCAAATTCTTTAGCGTAGTCATAGATGTCAAGAGGTATTACCCTTACAGCTTTAGGAGCAGCTATTTCCTCTGCTTCGGCTATGAAGTAGCGGCTTGTAACTACCGTTCCAGAAGGAGTTTGGTCGAGTACAGGTATTAATTCCTCCATTGATACTAACTGTACAGGTATTTGTAAGGACTCTTCTAATTCATAAACCATTAATTCACCTGCTCCCATATCCATCTCTGGTACCGCTACAAGGACTCTAGCACTACAGCGCAAGCGCCAGTCAATCTCCGCTAGGAATATTTCACGAGCTTGATTCAGAGAACAGCCTTGAGAAAGCAACTGGTCTAATGCTTGCTGAACCACTTTATACGCATCTGGACGTTCTTTCAAAATGGGAGATTGTAGTCTGCTACCACCTTCATGACCTTGAGCACGCACATAGATTCCTGAACCAGCCAGACTTTCAACAAATCCATCTTCTTCTAACTGCCTATAGACTTTGCTAATTGTGTTCCGGTGTAGTCCCGTTTGCATTGCTAAAGCTCTAGTACTTGGAAGTTTGTAACCAGGTGGATATTGCCGAGAGGCGATCGCAAAACGGATTTGATTAAATAATTGCGTAGATGCAGGTATCTCACTGTCTGGCTGAATACGGAACTGAATCATTACAAATAACCTTAAGTACTATTAATGATATAGAATTAGCTACAAATATTACCTATTAAATATTTTATTTATAGATTGAGCTTTATTCGGTAGGAATTTTTTATGCATTGGTTCGTTAGCGATCAATAATTTAATTAGATAACTTTCAAGAAAATAGAAGAAAATTATTTTGGTGACAAACACTGTAAGTGAATGTTACATGCAATTGGTTTGCCTAGATCAACCTTCTATTTTGTGAAAGCCTGTGAGTACAAGGTAAAAAATACGTATTTGATTCATAACTGGCAAAATACTCCCCCTTCAACGGTCCTTAATTACACAATTAACTTTATCTTCCATAATTGCACTAGCAAAAATTATTATGACAGAGCAAGCCATAGATACTGCAATAGTTCAACTTTCTCAAACTGATGTACAAATCTCCGCTTATCTAGCAAAGCCAAAGTCTGCTGGAAATTATCCAGGTGTAGTAGTACTACAAGAAATATTTGGAGTTAATTCTCACATTCGTGAAGTCACAGAAAGAATTGCTCGGGAAGGTTATATAGCGATCGCACCAGCTTTATACCAACGTATTGCTCCCGGTTTTGAAACTGGCTATACTCCAGAAGATATTGAAATTGGTAAAAAGTATAAGATGCAAACTTCTGCATCTGAATTACTTAGCGACATTCAAGTGACTATTGATTACTTTAAACAACTACCAGAACTCACAAAGGATAAATTTGGCTGTATAGGTTTTTGTTTTGGCGGTCATGTAGCATATCTTGCATCTACTTTAGATGATATTCAGGCTACTGCTTCTTTTTACGGTGCAGGTATAACCAATAGCACCCCAGGAGGTGGTAAGCCTACGTTAAGTTGCACCTCGGAGATTAAAGGTACAATTTATACTTTTTTTGGTACAGAAGATGAGAGTATTCCTGAAGAACAAGTAAAGCAAATAGAGGCAGAATTAGCTAAATACAATATTTCTCACAGAGTATTTCGATACGATAAAGCAGATCACGGTTTTTTCTGCGACCATAGAGGCAGCTATAATCCGAATGCTGCTGCTGATGCGTGGGAAAAAGTTAAAGAATTGTTTAGTGAACAACTAAGCAGTTAGTTATAAGTACACATCATCAATCATTGTTAATGCTTAGTAGTTAATGCTTATTCTAGAAAAATTTGCAATTGACAAAATAACATTGACAAATCAAAGTTTATTTTCTATCACCATGAATTTGGAAGCGAAAAATTCTCAAACTGATTCTTCATCTTTCACAATGGAAGACTTTGTGAAAGCACTAGAAAAACATGACTACCAGTTTCAGAAAGATCAAGTAGTCCGTGGAAAAGTGATTCAAATTGAGCCTGAAGGGGCTTTTGTGGATATTGGAGGTAAGTCCCCTGCTTTTATACCTCGGAGTGAGGCTTCTTTAAGTAGTAATAGTGACTTATCAGAGATATTACCGCTACAGGAAGAGTTAGAGTTCTTAATTATTAGAGAGCAAGACGCAGATGGTCAAGTAACTCTTTCTCGAAGGCAATTAGAGATTCGTAGCATTTGGGAAAAATTAAAAGTGCTGCAAGACAATTCTCAAACAACATCAGTTAAAGTTGTTAACGTTAATAAAGGTGGCCTAAATGTTAATATTCGGGGTCTAAAAGGTTTTATTCCGCGATCGCATCTGCTCGAACGTAACGATTTAAATTCTTTGATTGGTCAAACTTTGACGGTTAGTTTCTTGGAAGTCGATCCTGATAATCGTAAATTAGTACTTTCTCAGCGTTTAGCAGCTAGTTCTGCAACTTTTAGCTTACTGGAGATTGGACAACTTGTGGAAGGGAAAGTTACTGGTATTAGACCTTTCGGTATATTTATTGATTTAGATGGTATCAGCGCTCTATTACACATTAAACAAATCAGTCAAAAATTTATTGAAAATTTGGAAACTTTCTTTCAAATTGGTCAAAGTGTTAAAGCAGTTATTTTAGATTTAGATGAAGGTAAGGGTCGTGTCGCTCTTTCCACCAAGATTTTAGAAAATTTTCCCGGTGAAATGTTAGAAAATATGGGTGAGGTCATGAATTCAGCAGCTTCACGTGCTCAGAAAGCAAAAAATAAGTCTTCTGAGTAAGTCTGTCTGTCTTTATTAGCATGGAATTCTGGAGACGCGATACATCGCGTCTCTTAAAGCAATCTAACTTTCTAACTATTGAAATAAATAAAAAAGCTGGTCAAAGAAAGAAGCTTTCAAACTAGGTCTTAAAATCACTAAATATTATGCGTAACTTATGTTAAATAAATTAATAATTATTTACTAATTCTATTGACAGCTAATTCCCGTAGAATTATCAATGTAGACTCACTAAACGCAAAATCAATTGACCCTAATAAATTATTCCAACTCTCGGATGTGAATTCACAAGTATTATGTAATTCTTCTGTATAAAACTGTTCCCACCATTGAGGGGCTTTCTTGTTGTAGATAGATTTAGAATAATGTGCAAAGCGTCTACGCCATTTTATACAATCTATCTTATTTGGCAGCGTAACTCCTAAAATAGGCGGAAAATCCGCGTAACTAACGAATTTACTCACACCCTTAGCATGGACATAAACTATATATTGCCAACATTCAATTCTGTGAATATCTTCCCATTCGATACCAAACATCAAGCAGACAGCTTCTTCCGTCATAAATCGTGCCAGTCTATGAACAGTTTTCGACTTATGAACAATTTTTGACTCCTTTGGTAAGGTTTTTTTTAATTTGAGTGACGATAACATGGTAGATACAACCCTTATGATAAAATCTTCAGTGTTAAAACATTGCAACCTAACTAATATCTGAATCTGAAAATATCTGAGATATTCTCTAGGGCAAACAATTATTTTTCTGAGATAAGATAATATTAAACGACTAATATAAGTCGCTTGTCAAGTACTTATGGGAATGATTCGGCTAAGGATTAGAGAGTTCGCTATCGAGAAAGGTTGGTCGCTTAAAGAAGTGTCAGATCGTTCCGGAGTAGTTTACAGTACCCTCAGAACTTATGCGCGATCGCCTGGACTCGCAACAGTTGATTTTACTGCAATATTAAAATTGGCAAAAACTTTTGATGTGATGATTGAAGATTTAGTAGAAGTCGTTCAAGAATAGAGAAGCAGGTAGGGGAGATAATCATAACTAATACAGAATACTAATACAAAATTTCAATTTGACCTATTACCCATCTCCAATGTCGCGTTTTGGTGGACGTTTATAGGTAAAAGTAAAAGTATTTCCACTTTCAATTACTTTGCGCATTTCTTCGTACATAGGATAATTACCGACACCGCTCAGATTAGCCCAACCTTTAGTCCTAGTTAAAGCTACAAATAATTGATTGCGTAGATTAATATCGCTTTCATTACGGGCTACATTTTCAAAGCCAAGAACATATACTATATTAGCTTCATTCCCTTTCGCACGAGGAACTCGCGATACGGTGAGAGCATTTTTATACCAAAAAACATTAGGTTGACTATTTTGCCATTCAAAACTTAATGTATTAGGTTTTGGAGAGCTAGGTATATAAATATCAATTCCCTGCTCCATCAGATATTCTGCAACTTGATTTTCTAATTCACTTGCTTGAGCATTACTACCTAAAATCACTATCAAGATATCTCGACTGAGATTAAAACCATCATGAACAATATTGTGCATGATATTTTCTGCTAGAACTGTCAATTCTTCTTGACGAGAAGCATAATTTTCAAAATATAAAACCGGTTCTCCCCAAAGTTCGGGTATTGGATTCGGTGAGTACTCTGGTGGACGATGAATAGTAATTGAGGAACCAGAACGTCTAAAATCTCCTGTTACCTGATAACCAATTTTGTCCCAATCTTGTTTATTGGTAATACCAGACAGCATTCCTTCTGGACGGAGTAAACCCATAGCGATCGCATGAGCAGCAGTAAGAATTTCTCCTGGGGTACGGTAACAATGACGCATCACCTCTGAGCGTTTTATACCACCAGAATATTGAGGATTTTTACTAAAAATATTGCTCAATTCCTGACCGAATAATTCCTTTGCTTTAGGGATGATAGGGCTATCAAGACTCTGAGCTTCATCATAGGCCCAAATCAATCGCTTTTCTGCTGGTGTATCTTCACTTACAGGTCGCAGGGCTTGATAAGCTAACCAGTAGATTGCTTGTTTATCCTGATATTTCAAATCAATTTGAGCAACTAAATCTTGACCTTCGTCAATTAAAATAGCGTCAAACATTGGTGTAATGACGGTTTCTTCTTGCAGTCTTTTACATAATTGTGCTAAAGCATTATTTGGCTGCTTCTCGTTTGTATTGGCAACACTCCAGCGTTGTTTATTATGATATTCGCAAATAGTTCCGTAAAGGCCGGGTTGTGATGCTGCACCCCAAGCATGAAGTACTTTCAGCTTCATATTTGTGTTTGGATTATACTGCATGTCACCACCACTAAAGCGACGTATCCATTTATCTACCAAACCAATCATCAAATCATATAAAGAGCGAGTGAAAAACACCAAAGCGATATCCCACTCTGGATGTTTCAAATGCATATGAGCAGCTTTTTGACACAAAAGTAAAGTCTTACCAGAACCTGCAATTCCCCGAATTCGCTGCATACCTGGAGGAATTTCTTTACCTATATGTTCTTGCTGCAAATCTAGTTCGGATAACCTTTGTCGTAAACCTTCCAAAACGCTGCTACGACTTTTCCCTGTAGTTAAAATATTTCGTGGAGCTTTACGCAGTAAAGACATTCCACCCAAAACTGATAATAATAATTTCCAGTCCTTATCTTCTAAAGTATTACCAGGAACTACAGGACAATTTTCATGAATTCTTTCTAATAAAACTTCTTTGGTTAACTGGTCTTGAAAAATTATATTTTGACCATCAATTAATTCTGTAAAACCTCTTTGTCCCCAATCTTCTTGAGTAATTTGTGGTAGTACAATCATCGATCTACCGTTAACTTTACGCCATAAAGCCGGTTCGCGATCACAATATGCAGTCAAAGCATGTAACTGATGTAGGGCAATATCTGAAGGATTTGTTTGTAGAGTCTTAAAGTTTTGTACTTCCCAGTTTCCATTCTCAATAGAAACAATTTGCTCTAATGCAATCGCCATTATTCTGATGACAACTAAGCCAAATTCTTTATCTGCTACTAAAATATCAGGTTCTATGTAAACCTCTCCCACTTTTGAAAATATGGGATAGCGCCAATAAGCAATACATTCTCTATCAGTAAAGCTAGTTTTTAATACTTCCCAACATTGATATTCTGTGCGATCGCATTCAGCGTTTATTGGTTCGGTAATAATAAATTTCTCACCCTGTCTTTGATTACCAGAAGCCATATTTATACTTTTATATTAATTAAATTAATTTCATATTATTCAGTGAGAATAACAGTCGTTTTTCATAAAAATCTACTGTGCAACTACTGATAACTACCCATGCTAATAGAAGGATATTTCAGAAAATATGCGGATGTAGTCGTAAGAAAGATAATGATACCTTACTTTAAGCACGTTCCTCTGCTCCTGTGGGCGGAATTCTGCCGCCCCAAGAGCATTTCTCTCAATCAATCGTCTAATAACAGAAAGAGAGCTACAATCTGGAAGTAATTACAGTAAAAAGATCTAGCTTTATTGTTTAAATTAAAAATTATTCGTAATTTACACGCTTCAGTCCAAAATATAGTTATTGAGTAATATTTTTTACTATTGAAAGAATAACAACTCTTACCTAAATATTTGGAATAGCTTAAAAAATAAATTATATTATAGAAAATATTTTAACGGAGAGGGTGGGATTCGAACCCACGGATGCTTTCACATCACTCGATTTCAAGTCGAGCGCATTCGACCACTCTGCCACCTCTCCACTGAAGCTGCAAAAACCTTGCATTTAGCTTTCAGTTTAATTAACTGACCAATTACATAATATAACTCATAATTTACCAATTTTGTACTGTATCACTAGAATTTTGATAAAGAATTTCCTCAGAATCAATCTCAAAATCTTTGCCGACCCAAATTAATGAAACTTGAGTAACGGTTCCATCTTCCATCAAAACAATTGAGAAATTACGAAGTTTCTGATTATGATTAGCAACAATTCTGGGTACGCAAGCAGCATTCAAATAGACAATACCTTCGGGACTAGTAAATACTCGCTTCCGTAGTTCTTTCTTCGTATGTCTGAGGGTATGATGCATATGACCAAAGGTCACTAAGGGAACTCTTTTACCTCTAGTAAGAGTTTGAGATATTGCTTCGGCTAAATCTGAGTCACCATAATCACCTCCTATCGGGTGCCAATCCTTACCACAGGGGTCTTCTGGCTTATCTCCCAAACCAAATGGTCCATTATGACCTAGAAAAATAATAGTGTTATGAGCAGCACTTTTAACAGATTGCATTATCAAATCTGTAGAATCTTCCAAGGTCTCTATTCCATATCTTGTTTGGCAAATATCAGCAAACTTCCATTTTGGTCCGCCCCAGCTAAAAGGACGACTTCCAACTACAGTTAAATTATAATTGGGTAAATCCAGCTTGCTATAACCAATGTGAGCTTCAGCTAATAAATCTAATTGTTGTTGTACTCTATCCTCTTTAGCGCGATCGTAGGGGCACTTTTTTCTTCCCCATTCTGTAGCAGAGTACCAAGCATCATGGTTACCCATTATAGCGGCTTTAGGAATATCTAAAGATGCGATTTTCCTAACTACTTCTACTGATTCGTTACCAAAGTCTCCAACAAAGAGTACCAAGTCCATTCCAAGCTGCTTTAATGCTTCACTATCTCCTTCGTCCCATTGCTCGTGAATATCTCCGACTATGGCAATTTTTAATTTTAACCGACCTTCCTCGATTAACGATGAATTTTTTGAATTGATTATCTGATTAGTCATGCCATTTTTTCAACCATATGTTTCCAGCATAGGCAACTCTAAACAATTTTGACACTACTTTTTTAAAAGCACTGTAAAAATTCTGTTGTCTCCATTTGCGAATATTCCAAAAATACGAATCTAATCTTCTTCCATCACTCTTGAAAAATCAAAATCATCTTAGAAATTTTATTTTTGATCCAATAACGAAATCTCAGCCGATAAATGGGAATTCGAGCTTTAAAAGCTTTACATAAACCGGGTATAAGGCGATTAGGGTAAAATGAAGATATATGGGAAATTTCTCATTTTTATGCAGAACTTGTATAACACCGCACTATTTTTGGTAAAAACTACTATAATTGAATTCATTAGAAAAAATTTGCATTTATAAGCTTTGCTGCCACTGTGTTTACAACTGCACTTGCTCAACGCAATAAAGACCAAACAGGGTCAATACCATCAGATTTATTCGCAGCTATTACAAGTCTAAAAAAAGAACTTAATGCTGTCATACTAGCTCATTACTACCAAGAGCCAGATATTCAAGATATCGCAGATTTCATTGGCGATTCTTTGCAACTTTCTAAAGCAGCTGCAACTACCAGTGCAGATGTAATCATCTTCGCTGGTGTACATTTTATGGCGGAAACAGCGAAGATTCTTAATCCTAACAAATTAGTATTACTACCAGATATCGATGCTGGTTGTTCGCTATCAGATAGTTGTCCTACAGATAAATTTGCAGCTTTTAAGACAGCACATCCTAATCATTTAGTAGTTTCTTATATTAACTGCTCTGCTGAAATTAAAGCTATGAGCGATATTATCTGTACTAGCTCCAATGCGGTGAGAATTGTTGAAAAAATACCTAGGGAACAGCCTATTATTTTTGCCCCAGATCGTAATTTAGGCCGTTATGTCATGAAGCAGACAGGAAGGAAGTTACTATTATGGGAAGGTAGCTGTATTGTCCATGAAACATTCTCTGAGAAAAAAATTGTTCAACTTAAATATGATTACCCTGATTCAGAAGTGATTGCTCATCCTGAGTGCGAAACTTCTGTATTGGAACATGCTCATTTTATCGGTTCTACAGCAGCTTTACTACAGTATTGTCAGGAAAGTTCAGTAGATAAATTTATTGTTGCGACCGAACCGGGAATCATTCATCAAATGCAAAAGCAAGCACCGCAAAAGTTTTTTATTCCAGCTCCACCAATTCATAACTGCAAGTGTAATGAATGTCCTTTCATGCGCTTAAATACCTTGGAAAAGCTTTATTTAGCAATGAAAAATCGTCAACCAGAAATAAAGATGTCTGAGAATATCAGAGTCGCTGCTTTACTTCCTATTCAAAGGATGCTGGATATGAGCACATTATAAATTAATAAACTGTAAGTATCCAATATCGGATACTTATAGCATAAGATGAAATTTAATCTTGCAAAAGTAAAAATTGAAAGACTTTGGTTTTTATTTTAAACTACTTATTTTTGATCCGCTTTGCTTCGTGCAATTTCACTATATTTCTGATAAAGCTTGACTCTATTTTGAGCTAAATCATATTGGCGATCATTTTCTTCTACATTACTCATAAGATCTGAAGCTTTCTGCCAGTCTGCAGCTATCTGTAGCCACTCTTGCTTAGTTACAACGGTTTTACTAGCTAAAGAAGTCTTATTTGCTATTCTAACAGCTTTTTTAAAATAATCGGCTTTTGAAAACGTTGCAATTTTTGCACGAGTCTCAGGTTTAAATTTTTGACCAAGGTTTTTTTCAAATTGTGAAGATTTAAAAAAAGAATCAGTATTTCTGCTAACAAATGGTGGCGTTTTTTGAAAGTTTGGAATTTTAATCTGATTTCCAAACAAAATATAAATACGCCAAGCAATAAGACTAGAAAAAATCATCCCACATATAAAAATCATCCCTCTAAAGAATGATGTTTCACCTCTGTTAGTAGTACTGTCACTTACTAAAGATTCTGGGGATAAAGATTGAGGAAAAATTGGTTTTTGAGTTTCTTGAAAGTCTTCTATAGCCTGCTTTATCTTATTAGGTTTGTCTAAAATAATCTCTTGAGACCAAAGCAATTTATCTTGAGAATTACAACTAATATCTTTCAACCATAGCAGTTGCTGTTCCCTTACAATTCTACTATTTATATTTACCCGTCGTATATTTCGTGGTGCAATAGAATTTAAAATTAGCTTTATCTGTTGCACTAAATCAGATTGTTTGAGTTTGTCAATACTGTGTGCTTCGCAAAGAAGTTGCAATACTCCATTATCAAAAATAGCTCTAGTTCTTATACCTGAATTTGCTAATTTCTCGTTTAATACTTGAATAATAGCAGCAACACTTCCTTGATGAGCTTGCCAAGTAATATCATTTACTCGATTTACCATTTGTGTATATTACTAACTTGCTAAACCAAAATTTTTCAACAAAAAATTCAACGAATATTATATTTGATTTTAAAGTTTGACCTGTAAGCCTAGGAAACTTAATCAATATTTTATAACAAATAAAGTGCCTCTCAAATCTTGAAAGACACTTTATTTAAAATATTGAACCTGGCACTGAGCTATTTTCACAGGAGGCAACCCTCCAACTATCGTCGCCGCAACAGCGTTTCACAACTGAGTTCGAGATGGATTCAGAGTGGTTCCACCGCACCATAAGCACCAGGAAACTTGTAGAGTTTCTATCTGTATAGTTACAGAAACCCTGAAGGCTGCATAGAAATAGCTTTTAATTGAATAAAGAAAATAGGTAGCTGATAAAATCATATATTAGAGGTCAAGCCCTCGGTCTATTAGCATGGCTCAGCTTCATACATCAC
>JBHJJE010000065.1:0-89315 GCA_050042865.1 Mastigocoleus sp. | reverse complement strand
TCACAAGGCTTTTTTAGCATATTTTACGTAGGATAAAGGGTTTGAGAGTCTAAACCATCTTTTTAGCGAAAAGTTTATGTGCCGGTTATTTTGCCAATTTTGCCAAAATTTTTGTAGCCTCTTTTTTTGGCAAAGGTATTGCTTTTAGCGATAATTTCTTTGATTTTATCCAAACCCGGTTGATAAACTTTACCGTCGGGAGTTCGTACCATAATCATTGGTAAGACCTGAGTATCGCTGTAAATGTCCCTAACATCGGTTCCCCGTGGAGAGTAAACTAATGAGATGGGTACGGTATAAATCAGGTGACAATCAAGAGCTTTGAGTTGTTCGCTACGGTCAAGAAATATTTCTTCATGATTGGTCTTTTGATGATCGTCGCTGATAATTGGTGCAATTCGATCTAAGTTGTCAACGATTACGGCTAATTCTTTACAATTGTTAGGAAGTTGCTTTTTTGCTGCTTTGAGAAAGTCGTTTAAAACCTGAATTAAGGTAACTGTGCAGGGGTCTACTTTCTTTCTAATTTTGTGACGTAGGTTAGGTTCTGCTCTCAGATTTGCAGTCAGTTTCGCGAACTGGGATATTTGTCCTTCTACACTCAATCCATCAAAGGAAATTTTGGTTTGGGTTAAGTCTTTGATATCGTCCCAACGACTTTTTAACCAGTCTAATAGTGGTTTGGGGTCTGCGCTATTTTTCAATCCTTCTAAAATGTGACGAGTACAAGCGAGTAAAATATCGGTATACTGTGCATCTTCCGATTCAATATCTTGCTCATCTGCAGCAAAATAAACCACGTAAAAATGATTATTTTCTAAGTCTTGTTTTAACTTCAGTAATTCCGTAGATTTACCAGCACCCCGATGACCGGAATATAGCTGACAAGTTTTACTCTGGGAAAGTTGAATCCGATTTCCCAAGTCCTTCAAAATATCCCCATCACCACGCACTTCCCGACAATCTACATAAGTTGGGTCTCCTGCGGGTAAAGGTCGAAATGGGTCAAAGGCATTGTATAAATTTTTAATTAACTCTCTATCTGATGTAGCTTTATCTAATTTAGAAGTTGATACCATGTACTTGGGATTGGTACTTTTACCAAAGAGTGTATCAAAAATTATCTTTGGTTGACTTAAATATCTTTTTTCTTGCTATTTCTTGCTTCTATTTCTTCCTTCTATTTCTTCCTTCGATATGTGGACAGGGTATGTAAACGCGTTCCTTCGCACACACACCCTGTAATGATTGGTTAATTTACGGCAAACCAACTACTTCCAACTTTAACAACCTATAGATATGATTACCTATACAACTTAATATTTCGTTGAGTCTGATTGTTTTAGATGGGTTGGGTGGGTTACAAACTATGCTCTAGGGTTTCTCGGACGTTAGATGATAATCGATGGTAATCTTGATGTTTTTGGGCAATTTTCGCTAATTCTACTTGTACTTTTTCGGGTAACTCTTGGAAATCCCTAGTTTCCTGACTAAAGCTATTTGCTTGAGGAACCCACCAGGAATATTTGACACTTAAATCCGAATACAGCTTAAATTTAGAGATTTGAGCGTATTCTTCATCGGTTGTATCGTGATATGTGGCTATTTCAAAGATATTCATTTTTTCTCTGGGTAAAATTCCAGGATTATTATTCAGACATAGTATTTTTATATCTTTATAGTCTAATATCAATTTGATTATATTAATTTGATTAAACAATGCAACAGGTAAACCTCCGTAGAGACATTTCATGAAACTTCTCTACCATTGAATATGTTTTATCATTTTTTGATTCGGTGTAGGAATAAATATGGGTAAGGGTTTAGCATGCTAAACCCCTACTTTTTACTTTTTACTTTAAAGATGCCTGATATTGATTCCAAATCTTGATAACATAGTAAATTGCTGCATGGTCGGCGATATGATCTATGGGAATAACCCAGCCTTTTACTATATCGCTAATAGCATCGAAAAGATGCTCGAAGCTACCCCGGAAGTTATCGGCTAATCTTTCTAGTAAAATGGAATTATTAGAAATATTACCCCGGGAATCAATATATTTGAGTTGTCCTACATGACGATATTTTTTCATACTCCGACCATCAGCGATATGAGGTGCAATAGATGGTATGCGTGCAATGATATCGTTATTGTTTACGAAACGATAAGTCTTTCTACTAAAGCCCTTTCTGCAGAAATTATTTTGAAAAACTTTATCTCCTACCAATGGAGAACCGAAGGTATATAAACCGTGAAAATTAGGGTATCTATAAGCTGCTAAAGTCGCAAGAGCAGCACCTAGACTATGACCTGTAAACCAAAAGCTACGCTGGGGTTTTTCCTGGGAAAGGTATTTTAAATAGGGTGCAAGTAAGTCACACCAGATTTTATTCAAATCCTCTAAAAAACCTTGATGAACGCAGCTACCATCATCAAAGTCTACTAAACACACTTTGATGTCCGAATATATATCTTGCCAGAATTCTTTCCAAATATCTTTCTGAGGAATACTCAACCCGGGTTTACAAATCTGGGTTCCCCGAAATACTACAAATACAAAATTATCGTTATGAGCAACGTAACACTGTACATTATCTTTGCTAAAAAACTTTACACAAAGACCTATTTTCCAAAAAGATGCGATCGCAAGTTCTGGTTCTTCGTAAGACAATAATGCTGTTTCTGCTAACCACCATGCATTAATTAATTGAAATGTATTTGCTTGATAGTCGAAGGGATGATTATGACAGTTGTCAAAACATCGATAGTTATTATGATTGGGTGGAAAGCTTTCTCGAATAGTTGCAATAGGAATTGTTTTGAGCATGAAAAGTAGATTTGCCTGATATATAGATGCTGTATAAATACAGTCATGCATTACTTTTCCAAGTTCCGTGAAATCCTGGAGGAATAATGCTAGGTAATCCTAACTTACAAGCTGGTTCTTCGTCCAATTTCTGAGCATCAAGTATCCAAACTTCGCTAGATTCGGAGTTTCCATCGAAGACTACTGTTAATATCCAGTCCTGATTGGGGTCATCTAGGTCATTTACATGGATTGGTTCGCTAGGATAGATATTATCACCGATATTGGCTTCGGTAAGAGTTTCTGTTTCATGGTTAAAACAAGCAATCCCGTTCAATAGCTCCTTACTCATATCTGTTTGGGGTTGAGCGATCGCTAGATATGTACGGTTAGATTTTTGACCAACGTATTGGGATGGAACGCTGGGAAATTCGCAGTGTTTATCTAAGATGTCTGAGATTTGGGTGACTTTATTTGCTTGGGGACTAATATGTACTCGCGATAGGTGGCTTTTTGCGAGGGTATGTGTTTCTCCTGTGGCTATTTCTTTGAGATATTGATTGGTCTGAAAATCTTGGTATTTAGCAAAATCTACTACTATTGTACCGCTATCTATATAAGCATTGGCAAAATGCCATTGATACCAAGCTTCTGTCTGAATACGATTGACTATATCTAAAGTGTTGCGGTCAATAACTAATATCTGGGTTCCTAATTCGGGTTTCCAGGTCATAGCTTCGCTGAAACTATTTAAACCCAATAATGCACTTAGTAGTTTTAATCTGACGGGGGGAATAATGAAGATTAAATATTTCCCTGCAAAAGCAAAGTCGTGGAGTAAGGGTACACCATCAAGCTGATGGGTTGTTTTTTGCTTGATATTTCCAGATACATTACTTCTATATATATTTAAAGTTGCATTTCTTCCTGGTGTAATTCCGAAGTTAAAAATTTCTCCGGTGAGTGGGTCAATTTTTGGATGTGCTGAGTATGGTGTTTTATCGTTGAGTTCACCTAAACAATCTTCCCCTAAGGTTGTCAGTTCTTTTAAATCTAGATAATGGGGTTTACCACCTTCCCATAGAGCAAGTAGCTTATCTGGTAATGCTAAAACTGAAGTATTTGCAGCATTTTTAACTGGTTTGAACCAACTATTCCAAATCCCTCCTGGTGCAGTCATTCCATAGTTATTGTACAGTAGTTTACCGGCTTGGGATTCTGCTTGATAAGCTTTTGTTTGTACATAACTGTAGACACCAGTTGCAGTACCATCACCTAAGAAATGTACAGCCAAAATTGCCCCATCTCCATCAAACCAGTGTCCTACGTGAATACCACCCCTTTCTAATCTTGCAGGACCATTACGATACAAACTTCCTCGCAGTCCTGGGGGGATTTTTCCTGAGATAACCTCTAATTTAGTAGGGAGAAATTCCTCTGCTGGTTTTGATAGAGCTTTTGACCAGGTTGGTAAGGATGTGGTTTTCATTGAGGTTAGTGATGGTTAATGGATGAGACCCGTTCATAAATTAAATTAGCGTAAAAACGGAATAAAAAATTAAATTGATAGAAGACGAAATTATTACTATGTTTAGCTCTTAGATTTTTAATAGTATAATAAATAATATTTTCGTTCAAAATCTAAAATTATATTTTTTCGCCTCTAAATTATTATTAACTATCTCTAATCCTTATTGCTATGTTGGTTGTGAATATACATATATAGCATTTTTCAGGCAATTGAGATACACACGAATCTTGTATATCAGGACTAACATATTAAAAAATGTACCTCACTAGATTAGAAAACGCTATAAACACTCAAAATCTTGCGATAAAAGGATTATAAATTGTTGGACGGGTCTATGGTGATTGATAGTTATTTATTTAGGACTTACGCAAAAGCAATGTAATTCCGTCCGAGACCGTTTGCGTAGCATGTCCGTTAGGACTTTCCGTTTGCGACGTAATCCCAAAGTTCCTGAGATTGCTTCCCGAAACGAAGTTTCGGTCGCAATGACAAGTCTTCGTTGCGTAAGTCCTGTTATTGAGTTTTTACCACAAACTCAATTGTGTCGGAGAGTTATCTATATTATTCCATTTAGGTAAAGATGGAATCTTAGTACCAAACTCTTTTAGTATCTCATGGAAATGACGAGCATTTGTGGGAGATTTTTCTTCCAGGGGACAGTGAATGAATAGATAAATTCGTTTCCCTTCTTCTAACCACTTTTTAATATAAATTGCCCATTCTTCCATATATGGTTGATTATTAGATAAGTTGGGATGAGAGATAAACCGAATTAATACAAAGGAGGATGTGACGGTAAATTGTACCGGAAGTTGAGGTTTTTTACGTTCTGAATACAGTTGTGGATCATCTTCACATTCGTAGATGGGACGAGTATCTAGGAGCACTCTTCCTACATTAAACCTTTCGAGTAACTTTTTTAAGTTGCTCTGGTGAGGTTCTTGAAACCAAGCTTTGTGACGTACTTCTAATGCTAATTCTAGTTCTGTTTCCTGCCAAGCTTCCAGAAATGTTGTTAAGTCGTCTATCAATTTAGGAGAGTAACTAGGGGGTAACTGAGCAAACATAGGTCCTAATTTTGCTCCTAGGGGTCTCATCCTTTCCACAAATTCTAATGCTGTAGGGATATTTGCTTTCAGGGAACTTTGATGAGTTATACTTTTAGGTAACTTCAAACAGAATCGAAAATCAGCAGATGTTTCCTCCCTCCAACGAATCACGGTATCCTGTTTTGGAACCGCATAAAAAGTAGTATTACCCTCAACCGTAGAAAAGCGATCGCTATATAGTTTTAAAAAATCTCTAGCTTGGGTTTTGGGGGGATAAAAGTCTCCTATCCACTCTTTATAAGCCCAAACTGCACATCCAATCAAAAAGTCCACCACAGCACCCTGAAAATCGCTATTTTCTATAGATTATATGGCGTTCCTGAATCATGGGATAATTTCATCCAAATTCAAAGGATTTTTGTAATCTTTTAATCTGCTTAGTAAAGCTTATACTTTTCTATGGTCGTAATCACGTAAACACCTAATCCGTACCTAAGTTCTGGACATAAAGCTTGACATGAATTGAAAAAAAGCTTTATTTTATACATTAAATTAGATAAGTGCAAATACTGCTTTGGGATAATTTTATGATGTCAAATTATATTTGTCAGAACACTACTAAGTATTATATTAAAAATCCTATTAAAACTTATATTCAGTAGTTACCCCTAAGTAGAGTCGGTCAATGAAATATAAAACCTTATCTAAGTAACTGCTCCCCTATCTTTGACTCAGAAGAGTCATTGGGGGTCGATGTTATTTATTTTGTTAAGACTTGACTTATGCGATCGCAATCATAAGTCAAGCATGCCAAGCTTTAAGACTCCTCTAATTCCCCATAGCTTATGGAGCTTTGCTCTCATCTTCATGAATTAACAACACATACTCAACAAAATATTTAAGAAAAAAAATAATTGCGTGAATAACTTCATGCGTAAAATTAACTACAGGTATCTAATAATACTATTCTATCTATAATATTTATAGATTTTAAGTAAAAAAGTATACCTGATGTGTAGCTATCAGAATAACAGTAACTTGTGAAGGTTAATAAATGGTTAGTGGTAATCCTTTAGTAGAAGTTTATTGTACTCGTCCAAATTGTCAAGACCCTGTAAACACAATTCCTGAAAAAAATCTTTATACCAAACCTATTAAACAAAGATTTTGTGCAAATTGTGGAATGCCTTTAATTTTAGAGAAATCTTTTGTTCCACTCAGACCATTAGTTCCAGAAACAGAGAGGGGTGGATTCGGTAGGACTTTTTTAGCACGAGATTTGAAATTTCCAGATTTACCATTACGGGTGATTAAACAGTTACATCCCAGAGTTTCTGCAACAGAGTCTCAGTTAGCAGATATCGAAAGATTATTTCGCAAAGAAGCCAGTGTTTTAGGGCAACTGGCACACTCACAAATTCCTCGTGCATGGGCTTTTACAAGAGTGGAAGCACCCCGGGACCTCCAAGAATCTACTGTAAATGCAAATCAGCAAAGTACTTTTTTTTATCTAGTACAGGATTTTATAGATGGTCAAAATTTAGCTCAGGAATTAAATCAAAAAGGACAATTTTCGGAAACGGAAGTTGTCAAAATTATGCAGCAGCTCTTGGAGATTCTCAGGTATATTCATAGTGAAGGAGTAATACATAGAGATATTAAACCTTCTAATATTATGCGAAGCTTTAGGGGTAATCATTCCCAGGCAATTACCCGTAGTGGTCGTCTTTATCTGATAGATTTTGGTGCAGTTAAGCAAGTAGTAGTTACCGGAGTCCCTACAGCTCAATCAGTTGTGATTGGGACTCCAGATTTTGCACCACCAGAACAAATGGTCGGGAAACCAATTTCTGCTTCATCAGATTTATACTCTTTAGCTGCAACTTGTGTTTGTCTACTGGCTGGTAGGAATGTCCAGCAGTTAAGAGAATATCATACTCATACCTGGAATTGGCGGAGTTTAACCAATGTCAACTCTCAATTTGCAGACATGTTAGACCGAATGCTATCTGTCCAACCAGAAGATAGGTATCAGTCTGCTGATGAAGTTATTAATACTTTTTCTAGTATTCAATTCAACAATCTTACTCCTCAACCCTTATCATCTCCTTCTAATCCCTCTTCTGTGCCAATATCTACTAACTCATCCCCTGCTTCTATAGGGTCTAGTTCTTCAGCTAATTCTTCTAATAATCAAATCAATCAAAATAATCAAACTAATCACACGAAAAATCCAACTAAAAAGTTGCTATGGGTTGCAGGAGGTATGTTTTCCTTATTAGTCGGTGCAGGTGTATATACATTATTATTATCTGGAGGAAAAGAACCTGTCTTAGTACCTGAAACCTTTTTTAGTAGGGGTGAAGAATCTTTACTACAAGAAAAAAAATTTAGTACCACCCTATGTCAGCAAGCTTTGCAGGAAAAGCAAGAAGGCATGAAAGCTTTTAAAAACCAAAGATATGATGCAGCCAAACAAAAGTTTCAAACAGCTACAAATTTATCTAGACAAGCAACCAATCAGTGCCCTATTGACCCAGAAACATTAATATTTCTTAATAATGCTAAGGCTAATATAGAAGGTAATCCTATTACCATAGCAACCGTCATTCCTGGTAAAAATAGAGTCCGCAACACAAATATATCAGAAGAAATTTTGCGCGGTGTTGCCTCTGTTCAGGAAACATTAAATAATCAAGATGGTATAGAAGGAAGACTTTTACAAGTAGTCATCGCTAGGGATGAAAATAACTCTGACCCAGAAACAGAAAATACATCTCCAAAAGTAGCTACACAGCTTGCGAAGAATCAGATTCCTGGTGACAGTGGATTTAATGGCAACATATTAGCTGTCATAGGTCATTTTACCAGTGATGCGACCTTAGCAGCAGCATCAATTTATCAAGAGCAAAAGCTTGTTGCAATCTCTCCTACCAGTACTGCTGTTAGAAAGCCTCAAGCTGATAATAATTCCCAATACAAGTATAATTTAAGTAAATATGTTTTCCGCACAGCACCTAACGATGCGATCGCAGCAGCAGATTTGATTGAGTATATCAGACAGAATATTGGTTCTGGAGATGCAGGAATTTTCTATAATTCTAACAAATCCTATAGCACTTCCTTGAAAGAGTCATTTGAGGATAAGTATGCTTCTGGAAAATTAACAGAGTGTGATTTGGCAAAATCTGAAATTAACAGTTGCCCGATAGGTGATAATGTAAAGTTTCTGATGCTATCTATCGGTACAGAAGAAGCCACCAAAGCTTCATTAATCATTTCTAGATATAAAAAACCTTTACTGGGTGGAGATTCCCTTTATAACCCTGATAATGTATCATCTACATTTGGTAATCAGACTGAAAATTTAGTTCTTTCTGTACCAACCCATATTGACCGTACCGAACAATCTTTTAAAAATAAATCTATAAAACTTTGGGGAACTCAATCTATAAATTGGAGAACTGCAACTGCTTATGACGCAACTCAAGCTATTGTCGCAGCATTACAGAAGTTGCAAGATAATTCGACTCGTCAAGGTATTTATGAAGAACTGAGTAGTCCTTATTTTTCTACCCAAGGTGCTACAGGAATGGTAGAATTTGATAGATTTCATGACCGTAAAGTTGATTCGACTGATGATAATCAACTAAGTGTATTAGTAAAAGTGCAACAAAGATGTCAGCCAGAAGATGAACCCAAGTATAAATTTTGTCTGATTCGTGAATAATTTTTTTAAGATAATGTGATAATCCTATCGTTTTACAGATAATTTAGGGTCTAATGCGATCGCTTATGAGGAGAGAATCAAAATTTAGAATAAAACAGGACTTACGCAATGAAGATTTGTCCGAAGCAAAGGTCACATAGTGTAGGGAAGCAATCTCAGAGTTTTTGCGTAAAGCCTAACGGCATATCTACGCTTAGGACGAAGTCTGCTCGACAGAGCTTATACGTCGCAAACGGAAAGTCCTAGCGGAACCCTACATGTTCACATAGTGTAGCGCTAGCTAAGGTAATGACGGAATTACGTTGCTTTTGCGTAAGTCCTATAAAAATATAATGAACTCTGAGTTTTCCTAACGTCTACCTCCCCCACGGTGAGACTTCTCTTTTTCCTCTTCCTCTGATTGAGAATTGCTTTTTAATTCCCTCTCGATGGTTAACTGCTGCAATCTTTGCAATGCTAACTTTATACGACTTTGGACTGTAAGATTTTCTTCGGTCTCTAATAATTCTAAGAAGTACTTGTCAACCTCTAATACTAACTCTACGTAAGTATTAAAGGTTGATTGAGCTAAATTTTCTAACCCGCTAACTGCTGCATAACGTACTACCCATTCCGGGTCTTTACACACTCTCATTAATACATCTAAAACTTTGATTTGTGCAGCTTTTACTCCTTCTGGTACCATTTCATCCCAAAGAACCGTACCTAATCCCCTAGCTGCTGCTCTACGGACGCTCAGAGCGAAATCATTGTCTGCTGCATCAAGCAAAGTTTCTAATCCTCTAGGGTCCCCAATACCTGCCAAGGCTCGAATAGCCCAAGCTCTTGCTGTATAATTATGTGCATCGATTAATTCCAAAAGCGGTTTAACAGCTGGTTTACCTATACCGATGAGTCCATCTACTGCTGCGACAGCTGCACCTGGATTGTTATAACTCAAAGCTGCAATCAAATTGGGTGTGCTTGCTGGGGATTTTGCTGCTGCTAATTCTTCAACTGCATCTAATAGTTTACTCGCTGAGTCTGCTTCTTCGACAGTATTAATTAATTTTTGAATGTCAGTCATTAGCGATCGCCTTTACTGTATCTTTCCTTGAAATTCTTGATTTTTATCTTGATTTTGCTTGTTTCTACAATAAAGAATCCATCAAGTTCATCACCCGCACTGCATCATCAGATAATACATGAGAATCTGTACCTTTAACTTCCTGCTCTAAAAGTCCCTTAAGAGCTATTAACTTTAAACTATTTTCTGCTAAAGTTTGAGAAATTGCTTCTGCTGCTGGTAGATAACCTATTGCTCCTAAATCTGATAGTGCAGCACGTCTTAGCTGTAGGTCCTCTCCCGATAGCGCTTGAGATAACATCTCCCCATACACAACTTCGTTAGTCAACTGATACATTGCTCTTTGTGTTGCATACTGGATACGTTTAACAGGATGCACTAAAAAGGGTTTTATGAAGGGAATAGTTGAAGTTGCACCCAGAGTCCCTAAAGCTTCTATTATGGAATCGTAAGGTTGAGAAAAATCTGGCTGCTCGGATACCAAATCCTCACCTGATAATCCTTTTTGAAGCAATTTCACCAAGTTAGGGACGCAACAGGGGTCACCCAACATTTCTAAGGATTGTGCTGCTGCTTCTCTAACGTAAAAGTCGGTACTATCTAAAGACTCTATTAAAGCCGGTATCGCTTCGGAGTTACCTATTTTACCTAATGCTCTAGCTGCATTTCTCCGCAAAGGATAGCCACCTTCTGGAGTTCTATCATCCTCGTCTTTGAGTGCTTGAATTAATTTTGTGACTGCTGCTTGCTCTTGGATTTTAAATCTACCCAACCACCACGCTGCATAAAAACGCAATCCCAAATCTGGACTCTCAAGATTAGCGATCGCTTGCTCTATTGTTAAAGATTCTGTGCCGATATTTTCCTCTTTAGCGGATACCATAATCTAGTCTTGATAAGAGTTTGCCATGAGGAAGAAAAATAAATCAGTAAAATAAATAAAACAAAATAAATAGGTTAAATTACCAGTATTTATATATTTATTAAGTTACAAATAGTATCAAATATATAAGATAAATATTTGTGAATTAAATTTCTAATTTAAAGATTTTCAATTAAAGATTTTTGATTAAATAATTTACAATACTTCCTATTAAATATTTAATCCTAAATCCTTACTAAGCCAAAAGTAAAAAAATGAACCTGTAATTTTTAAATACAACAAGCTAGATACAACAAGCCCGGAAAGACAAATAACTCCCAGTCTGACAACAAAAAGCTATTTGCCTCTCCGGGCTAAATTAAGCCAATTTAGCTTAAAGAGTTAATAGCATAGTCGAGGTAAGAATTAGCTTCAACCGCAGGATCTCCGGTTAAACCATGATTACTCTTGATATGCTTTAGAGCTTCGATATACCAACTAGGAGATAAATCAAAGGTCTTATTGATTTCTGCTAAACCACCAATTAGATAGTCATCCATTGGACCTGTACCACCTACAATTAAGCAGTAAGTAACCATGCGTAGGTAATAACCAATGTCACGCACACACTTTGCTTTACCTGTAGAGGTGGAAGCATAGTTAGGACCCTGCATTTGAGTGGTGTAAGGGAATTTGCTGTAAACAGCCTGAGCTGCACCTTCAGCCAAACGCTGAGCATTGGAACTTAAGCTCTTTGCTGCTTCTAAGCTTGCACCAGCTTGACGAAAGCGACCAAAAGCAACCTGCATTTCGGTACTGCTTAAGAAACGACCCTGAGAATCAGCAGCTGCGACCGCTTCGGTTAGAGGGGTTTTCATTGGTTTGGTATCTCCCTTTTCACAAAATTTTTTGGTTGAAATTTATTTTGTCTTACTGACAAATATATTGAGCGCTGAGAATTAAAGTTCAGAGTTAAAGCCCAGAATTAAACCTTACGATTAAGGTTTATCCTACTGATGCTGCTGC
Source organism: Mastigocoleus sp. (assembly GCA_050042865.1). GTDB lineage: Bacteria > Cyanobacteriota > Cyanobacteriia > Cyanobacteriales > Nostocaceae > JBCCDM01. The sequence goes on along the minus strand of JBHJJE010000065.1, from coordinate 77,244 downwards.
ACGATCGAAGTAACCTGATACTTCAGACATCAAAGCGCTGCAATCACCTCTGGTAATTCCATTAGGATCGTTTGCGATCGCTAATGCTGCTTCCTTCATTTTCTCTACGCCTACTGCAACAGAAGCTCCAGGAGTTCCTAAAGCCAAGTATGTTTCCCGTAAGCCATTTAAACAACGGTCATCTAAGACGCTACCATCGCCGGAGAAAATTGCATAGGTAATATAGCGCAAGATGATTTCCATATCGCGCAAGCAAGCTGCCATACGACGACTAGTATAAGCATTTCCACCAGGAGCAATTAACTGGGGTTGCTCTGCAAACAAGGAACGCGCAGCGTTCGCAACAATCGCAGATGCATTGCTGGTAATACGGTTAACTGTATCCATACGCTTGTTACCTTCAGCAACCATAGCGCTTAATGCATCAATCTGAGCGCCAGTAAGGTATTCGCCTCTTGCATCGGCTTGAGATACTACTTTTGCAAATGCATCTAACATTATTTAAATCTCCCTTACGCTTTGTAATCGCTTTGTTTTACTTGTCAATGGTTAAACTTTTTGATCTCAGAGCCTTGGAGTAGTCTGAAAAACTAACAACACTCATCAATGTATAAGTTTAAGGTTTCTAGGCTTAGTGATTAATTCTTTTTTTACAAAACTTCACTTACTTGTGAAACACCAGAAACCCTTTATTTAAAGACGGTTTTTCAACCCCAATTAATATATTAGCCTTTCCATTATTTATATATACAATTTTCCGGGTCACAGATTTATTAAAAATTATTATCAAATCTCTTTTTTTTGTTACAAAGCTTTACTTTTATGGTTATTTTGACTCTCACAACTTTGATAAATACTACAAAGCCTTGGAGGAAGACTTATAAAAAGGATTGAAAAGATTATCTAATCCAAAGGTTTAGATATATTTATTTAAACTACGTCTACTTTGAGAACCGTACTTTTCTATCAATTTTGAATTTTGTATTTTGAATTACTGAGACATCGGGAGAATTAGGAACTCCAGGTTTCAACATGGATGGGGTTTACATACCCAGGGGTTGCATATTTTTGATTTGTATATAGATAAAAAGCCTAACATTTCACAGGACTTACGCAAACCCTACGTAACTCCGTCATTACGAGCGATAGCTACGTAATCGCAATGACAAATCTTTGTTGTGTAAGTCCTAATTTTAAATTGATTACTCCCGTTACGCTCTAAGGTTACCTATAAAAATTTTTTTCTCACTCCCTCTCTCTCTCACTCCCTCTCTCACTCTCTCCCTCAATTATTTAGGTAATCTTTCACCAGGGAAGGACTAACTAACTGTCTCTCCAAATCGAATAGGAAACCATGAATATATTCTTCCGTCCATTCTTCACCATAAAAACGCTTTAGCATTCCTCTTGCAGGGTCTTTTTCGGCTCGATAGTGAATATATTCCAATTGCGATCGCTCTATTTCGGCTAAATATTCAGTGTCTTCTACAGGTTCTGCTTCTCCAACAAAATCTAAGTAAGCTTTGAGATAATCTTTAAAAGCTGCAAAAACATGAGTTTCCACCACCCGTGTTTCTTGAGGACGGGTCCATAGAAAAGCAGGAGAGAAGAAAGGAGTTGCTTCCTCTGGGAAATCTCCCCCCCAGGGTAAATGTTGTTGATGGGCGTGAAAAATATCTAAAATCGGTTCAGTATACCTTTTTTGATATGAAGAGCGGTCGCGAAATAAAGGCTGCATATCCAAAGCTATGAGATGTCCTCCTGGTAGAGTCACCAAATCAGCCCCAAAGAAAGGTAAGTCGTAATTTAAATGGGGGAAAATTACAAAATTGAGTACTTGCAGGGAATCACCACCCTGTACATGAGCAGCTCTAATTTGACGTAATTTCTCGCTTTTGAAAGCATGAGAAGTAGTGACAACTTCATACTGATTTTTCCCCTTTCCCATCACTGCTGAGTTGGACTCAAAGCCATTAGGTATGGGATAATCATCAAGATGAAGACGCGATTCCATATAAGAAATCGCGTAATCTAAAAATGGTTGATATATTGTTGTCATCTTTTACCTACTCCAGCCAGGGGTAAAGCATCCTCAAAGAGAAATTCGTGGAGAAAACGCTCTGACCATTCATGACCGAAATAACTACTAAATAGACCCGAAGCAGGGTCGCGTTCGGCACTATACTGGTCATAATCCTTCTGAGCATTCATAACTTTTTCAATCTCAGTAGCATTATTTGAAGGCTCAGCTTGCTTCAAAGACTGCCAATATAAATTTAAGTAATCTTGAAAAGCTTCAAAAACCCTTGTTTTAACAGTTTCAGCATCAGTTTTTGCAAATAGCAAATACTTAGAGAAATATTGATTCGCATCATAAAACTTCATTTCCAGGTTTTGAGTTAAATCTGGATAGGAATCGTGTAAAACTTGGAGTTGCTTAATATACTTATCCTGATAATCTTCATCCTGAAACAAAGGCTGAAAGTCCATTACAATTAAGTTTTTCACCTTCCCGAAGGATAAAAAATCTATTCCTAGTAAAGGTAAATCGTAATTATAAGCAGGATAAATAACGCTATTAAATATTTGGGCACTTTCCCCAGCATCAATGTAGGTATAGCGGATTTTTCTTAATTGCTGAGATTGGTAACACCAACTGCGAATTTTCGCAGGATTCTTACCACGTTCGCTCACCTTAAACTCTAAACCCGCAGGAATCGAACGCTCTTGCAAATCAAATCTTTGAAACAGCTGTTGCTCTAAATATTCCAAAAAAGGTCTGTACATGAACCTATAGCTTTTAAATATCTAACTTTTAAACATACGAAATACCTTAAACATCTGTCCCACTTTCTACACACAAAGAAACAATCCTTAATATGTTTCATGAATTAGATGACGTTTAGTGATTGATGGTTGAGCGCTATAGGAAAAGGCTTACTAACCCCTTTGAGCATGAGCTTGAACCATTTTTTCTAAAGTCTCATCAGAGATACAGCGACGTTCAGAGCAGTATGTCATGAGATTAACTCCATTCATCATACGTACTGTGCTGACCCGGACTCGAAAATCATCTGTAATAAACCAACAGCGCTCTTGTCCTTGATTATTATCGTAATCGGTGTCAATTGTTAATACCCCATCCTGTCCAAACCAGTATCGACAGATTACCGGAATTCCTTCCACATATCCGCGATCGCGTATCAGTTTACCAGCAGATGGGTTATCATCGTCAGGAACATCAATTAAAATGGCAGCATAATCACGATTGGGTTCGCGGTCGTCTAAGTTTGCTTGCCATAAAAAACCAGCCCCACCTTTTGCTTTCTCAGGATCTATATTCTGATTTAAACATATCTCGTTAACTTTAGAATCATCTTTCTCTAAGACGTCTACAATTAAGTTGGATTCTCCAGATTCATCTGCGACCAAATCGAAATGATGGACACTGCGTTGAGTAAACCAGGTACCTTCACTCTTGCGAAAGAAGTCCATCATTGTCATCGGTGCTATGAAACTCATCTGCTTTTGCCCCTTGATTTATTTATTCGCTGCTAATAATCTTACTGGGCTTAGACCTCACTAAGGTAAGAATTTATATTCACTCAATTATTTCCTTAATAAATTCAGAGCTTTCTAACATCGCTCTTAATTAGGAAGATTTAAATAATCGTTTTGTTGGTTTAGCCTAGTACTCGAACAAGCCAAAATTGCCGGGTAAAGGCAGGCAGAGGAAGCAGAGGAAGCGGTTCGCTGAAAGCGTTGTCGCAGACTGGGAGCAGGGGGATAAACAATTTTTTCTTTTCACGAACACCTACGCAAAGTTCCCTGGGCGAACTACTAGGTAAACCCAAGCTATTATTAGTTCTAATAGTTGATAGGGGAAATACAAATATTATAAATCTTACAAATTCTTACAAAAGATTACGTCTCCCTAATTACCTCTCTTATATCACTCTCAGAAAACAAAAATCGAACTGAAAAACTGTAATCCTTATTCAGCCTATCATTTGAGGTTTTATTTTCTAATATTGTTAGAATGCTAAATATAAAAAGCTGAAACTCAGTCTCCGCAGAGGCTTACAGCCCTTAGACTTCCAGAGATGACAACTGATAACTGAAATAACATGCATAGGGTTGCTTATGGAAATCATTTAATTAAAAAGGCTGAAACAGTTGTATGATTATTAGTCGTCTTCTCAAAGATACAATTGGATATTAAAATCAAATAAAATTTTGGCAATGACACCAAACGATATTCAAACCAATTTAAATAAAAATTCGGAATTGTTAACAGTTCTTAAAAGTGCCAGTACTGGAAAGAATTTAGAATTTTACAAGTGTGATTTAGTAGGCGTTGATTTAAAGGGAGTAAACTTAAGTAAAATTAGTTTAGTCAATGCTAATTTACAAGGTGCTAACCTGGAAAATTCTAATTTGCAAGATGCAGATTTACGGGGTATTAATTTACAAAGAGCTAATTTACAAGGTGCTAATTTACAAGGTGCATATCTAAATCGAAGCAATTTAGAGCAAGCGAACTTAGTAGGAGCGACCTTAGATAATACAACCCTGTCTCTTTCTCGTTATGATAGTCAGACTAAATGGACAGAAGGTTTTGCATATAAAACTTCTGGAGCAGTCGGACCCGGTGCTAGTTTAGGTGGAGCATATTTACATACTGTAAATTTAAGATACGCAGATTTACAGGGTAGCAATCTTTTAGGAGCATACTTAAGCGGTGCAGATTTAACTGGTGCAAATCTACAAAATGCTAGGCTAAGTGGAGCAGATTTACGACTAGCTTTTTTGACTGGTGCTTGTTTGCGTAATGCTCGTTTAAACAATACTGATTTGAGGGGAGTTGACTTAAGAGCAGCAGACCTAACAAATATAGAAATGGAAAATCTTCAAAGTATTGCCGGTGCTGATTTTTTCATGGTTCAAGGAATGAGTGATGCAGTCAAAGCCATGCTTTTGAGTCGTCCAACTTCTGAAATAGATGTTTGGAATGCTTATACTCGTAAAACAACCCGTGAAAGTTTGAGCTAAATTAATTTTTGCATATCCTGGGAGAACTTTTGAATGAACAACAAATTATTAAAACTTACTTAATTACAGCAACTAAGTTAAGCATTTTCAATTTCGAGTCCTCCAGTCCTCCGGTTCTCTGAATTAAATTGGAGTTCTGCTTGTGTAAGTACGAAGGTTCCTATAGGGGTGAAATACTCTTAGACCTCTGCGAAAAAATAATCTCAAACCCTTATGATTCCTGGGCTAAAGACTTATTTACCCAGAGATGTCTATTACTAAAGTCATGTATATATAGATAGATAGATAGATAGATAAAATTTCAGTACCTTTGTCCCATGTCTCTTTAAAATCTAATAATTAAACAGTCTTACTAATCATCGCAGACTTGGACTAGATTTTATATTATTACTCTTCCTACAAAAGCGCAGGTTATAACCATGTGAACTATATGTGAAGAGTCTGAGGATTTACTAGGAAATGTGTTGGTTCCATTTCTTGCAAGGTGGGGTTTAATTAATTACGAATAATTGCGGAATTTTGTATTTTGTAGCAAAAATGCCGCTTTTAAGACTATTTTAAATTTTGAATTCCCACCTTGTGGGTTCCTTACTTCGTTCTTGTTTCTAAATACTGACCAATCATTTGTTCTTCTCCAGCACGGGAAATAACCGTCTGACGAGTCCGATATTGGCTGCCAATTAATTTCAATTCCTCTTCAAATACAGAACCATTGTACTCGGTTCTTAGATGCATGGTATTGGAATCCCGTAAATAAAATTTTGCCACTATAGGTTTAGTAGTTGCAAAACCGCGATCGCGATACAGTTTATCTTCAAATACGCCAAATATTGTAGAACCAGTTGAAGGCTTGTTATTAGAACTAGAATTACGATTAGGATAACTACTCTCCCAGGAAACTTGAGTACCTGCGACTAAAAGGTTCACATCCTCCAGGTTATGGAGCTGAGCTAGTTGTATTAATTCTTCACTTTCTTGCTGCAAAAACTTTACTTTTATCAAACTGACTATTTCTTCAACAGTTCCGCTTTTTAGGGTGTAATAACGTCTTTGCGATCGCCATTCACCTTCATTAAGCTGAAAAAATTTTTCTATCTGATGATCTAGTGATTGGTCCAGTGATTGTTGGGAAGATAACATAATCGATTTACCTTTTAGTTAACTAACAGCTGAAAAAAGTCAAAGCTTTGCAATAAATATTATTATAACGAGAAAACATAAAGTTATATTAACTTTGCAATTTATTGTGGCAAGTAATGGTCTAATAAGTTTAGGTATATTTATGAAAATAATTGACAAAATACAAGTAAATAGCGTCAATTAAATTGTTTTTGAACGTTTTTGGAATTGTATTCGACGCAACCCACCCAAGATTGCGCCTCTTATGTAAGTTTTGAAACTTAAATATTAGAGTTTAATTACTTGATTTTTGGTACTAACGTTTAAGCTTTTGGCTTAAATTAGTTGCCAATTTTTTTTCCGAAGTGCGATAAAAGTAGCATAGCCTTCCGAAAAACCTGGCGGGTCTGGTAGAAAGTATTTAGGAAATTCTTTGTAAAAGCGCCACTCTTCTGAATCGGCATGTCTTAGGTGTAAAGCAGGTTCAGATGAACCAGGGGGTTTCCATGTCATCTGACCGATTGGTATATCATTCATAGGCAATCCTTTATGAGAGTATATAGTTTTAGTAAACAGTAAAATATACTTACTTTTCGGATTGTGACAGACTACTAAATTAAAACTGTAAGAAGTTATACTAACTTGATATAGATGTTAAGGGATGTTGATATTGGGTACGTAATATTTGGTGATGTTTTAGAACACTTGTTTTTAGCTATATTCAAACAAATTACACTTGTTAGACTTAAAATTGCACTTTAAACTATATTACTGGGTTTTTCATAACAGATACTGAAGAAATCTCTGAAATTTGGAATTTCTCTAGTCATCCAAGGAACAAAATTTACACAATATTATTATTTACAAACCAGCTTTTTTTTCAATTAAAAAGTATCGGTCTTTTTCTTTAATATCAAGTCCGGTAAATTACTTACCATATAAAATGGTCAAATTTTTGTATCTCAAAATATCAGAGTTAATTTTATCGTAAGTCTTCCAGCAAAAATTATGTAGGCAGAATTTTACATTTTTTTCCTTGAAAATCTTACACTAGGGTATTTAGGAATTATTTTGTTGGTCACCTGCTATTACGTAATTGACAGAATTACCTGACTTTAGCTTAAGTCTTGCTTTTATCAGGAAAGAACAAAATCCTTTCACCCAGTCTCTGGACATCTGGAATATAAATGATACTAGTCTCCATTTTGCCACTCTTGGTAAATAAAAATCAAATTGAAAAACCCGAAGCGTGATTGAATCAATATTTGAAGTCTTATTTTCTAATTTTAATAACAATTTAAACCTAAAAGTCTAAAATTCAAGTCTTAAAAGCTTTACAGTAATACCATTTAATGCTAAAGATAGCTAATCCTTCTTTGCTCCTAATTGCAGTGCAATATTAGCCTCTTCATAAACATCTAAATCAAACCAAAAAGTAGTACCGATACCGAATTCACTAACTAAGTTAACCCTGCTGTGATGTTTTTCTATAATATTTCTAACAATTGAAAGCCCTAAACCCGTACCTTCTAGGGTATGGACCCGATTCTCAACGCGGAAGAAACGGTCAAAAATCGCCTGTTGGTCTTCTGGATCTATACCAATTCCAGTGTCACCTATTTCTATACGCACTTGGGGTATAGCAGTTTGGGAATCAGAAACTTGTTCCAAAGGATAAGCGCGTAAAGCTATTTTACCACCGGACTTAGTGAATTTTAAGGCATTACCAACTAAATTTGCCAACACCTGTAATAGTAAATCGTAGTTACCTTTAACTAGTGGTGTGTCAGAATCAATATCTTGAAAAATTTCTATACCCTTATCTCTAGCATTGAGCTGATGAGTCCTAATAGTTTGCTCAATTGCTTGAGCAAGGTCAACTCCATCTAAACTATAACGTTTGCCAGATTCTAACTTGGATAAATCCAAAACATCATTGACTAGACGGGTTAATCTATCGGTTTCATTATTAACAGTCTGGAGAAATTCTTGTCGTTCTTCTATACCTAAATCTTCACCATAATCATGAAGCGTCTCAATGAAAGATTTAATATTAAATAAAGGAGTCCGTAATTCATGGGACACATTACTGATAAATTGGCTTTTAGCTTCATTAAGTTCAACTTCACGAGTGATATCTTGAACTGTAATCGCTACACCTTTAATATTTTCTCGGAGCTGATTGAGGACTGTAGTTAATAAAATGCGGACTGTACGTTTGGTTGGTTCGTTAATTTGAATGCGAAATTCCGCGCTATCTTGTTCTCCTGCGGTTAGTTTATATAAAGGACGAGTAATCTCTACCTGCATCGCTTGGGGTAGGTGATGTAATACATTATTACCAATTACCTCAATTTCTTCCCAACCAAAGATACGTTGTGCCGTGGGATTTGCTAATATGACATGCATATCGTTATCAATTAAAACAGCACCATCAGCGATTGTCGAAACTAAAGTTTCCAGTTTGGCTTTTGCTGCGGTTAACTCTTCAATATTTTGCTCTTCATAGCTTTCCAAGCGTTTAGCCATTTCATTAAAGCTTCCAATCAATTCCCCTAGCTCACCACCAAGGGGTAAATCAATACGCTGTTTGAAGTTTCCCGCAGAAATTTGCCTTACGCCTCCTAATAGCTCTTTAATAGGTTTAGTAATGGTCAAAGCATTCATCACACCTGCCAAAATTACCATTACCCAGATAGTAATAAACACAGCAATTGTTACATCGCGGGTAAAGTTTGCAGAACTGACTGCGGTAGGATTAGGATTGATCCCAATTGCTAATACTCCCAAAGACTTACCATCAGCATGTAAGGGAACAAAAACATCAGTAACCTCTCCATCTGGTGATTTGTGTCTCCGCACCATTGATTTTTTGGTATCAGCAGCATAATTTTCCGGTAGCTGAATACGTCTTTGGATAGTTAGAGAGTTTTCTACTTCTGGTTCCGAAAAAGGAATACCAAAATAGATATTTCCTGTATTATCAGCATAAAGCATATAGCGGATGCTAGAGGTGCTGGTGTAAAAACGTTGTGAAAACTTAGCAACCTCTGCCAAATTATTCTCTGCAATCAATGGTTCGACATTTGCAGCAAGTAATAGTCCCACATCTTGACCAAAGCGGGTATCGTTAACTTGCGCGTCCTGCTGAATTGTATTTACAGCCCAAAAAGTCAAGCCGCTCATTACTAAGGATACTATCAAGGTAGCAGCAGCTAGCAGCTTTGTTTGGAGAGTGAACTCCGACCACCAACCGGCGATCGCTTCTCGCAAAATACTGGGGGTAAGTGTCTTACGGATACTTTCGGGAAAGATTGCTTCTCGAATTGTCTCTAAAATTGCAAGCATATTAAATGTGGTTGTTAGTGGTTTTTATTATTAATTAGCTTTTGGTTTTTGGCTTTTAGTTTTTTGCTTTTAGAAGGATTGGGTTTTAAAATCTGATCTAAATTCTTGTGCTAACAGCTTTTTGGCAATAACCAAGTAGCTCTGAATGACACCAACAACTAAAAAATTAACAGTTATTTTGAAAAAATGGGAGAGGGATAGATTTGGTAATTGGGAATTGGGGGACTCGAAAACTGCTTTGTTCCCCGTAATTTCCTCATCCGAAAGGAGGCTGATTTTTTTATTTTTACTACGACTGACACAATTATCAGAAAATATTAGTTAGGTATTTTAGACCTGACATCCGGAAGTATCCCCCAATCCACGTAATTTTCTACAACGTGGTTTTCTGTAGAAAGTACATTTGTTTAATTGTCTAAAAGTCTTCTGAACTGAAGAATTGAAAGAAGAACAATAAACACTAAAGTTTAAAAGATTATTTGTCTGATACTAAATCCTACTCACATATCTCTTTTATCCATATAAGCCTAAATTCCTGATATAAAACCTGATATAAAAGGATTTATTAAATTTTTATAAAGGGGTTTTTACAAGCAAATTTGGTATCATGTCCATAATTGATGATTTAAATACAAAAAATTATCCCGAATAATATTGACAAATTCTATTCCTTAAGAAACAAAATAGTTTTACCTTGAAAAAGGTGGCTTTAGCTAATTCCTGTTGACTTTTAAATTTTGTTCCTTCAAAACCTTCTTCCAGGATATGTAGGAATTTGGAATTCTCTGTTAATTCTTCCTCACCCTTCATTTCTCTCCCACCACCCGATAACCAATATCCTTACGAAAATACATCCCCTCAAATTGTATCTGTTTAATTCCTTCGTATGCTTTAGTCAAAGCTTGTTGAAAATCTATACCAATACCAGTAACATTAATAACTCTACCGCCATTTGTAACTAACTGCGAAGAGTCTAATTTTGTACCAGCATGGAATATTATTGTGTGTGATTTTTCTGCTGTTGTAATACCCTTAATTATTTTTCCTTTCTCATAACTGTCCGGATAACCTCCGGAAGCTATCACTACAGTTGCAGCAGCACCATTTTTCCATTTTAAAGGTGGCATATTTGCTAGACGCTGTTCTATACAGGCTAACATTAATTCCTCTAAAGGCGTTTCTAAAAGTGGTAAAACGACCTGAGTTTCTGGGTCTCCGAAACGACAGTTGAATTCCAGTACCTTTACCTCACCTTCTGGGGAAATCATTAAACCAGCATAAAGAACACCCCGGTAATCGATATTTTTACTATTGAAGGTAGCGATCGCTTTTTCTAAAACTTTTTTCTGCACAAACTCCATGATTTCTGGTGTCGCAATGGGTGCTGGTGCATATGCTCCCATCCCTCCGGTGTTGTCTCCTTTGTCCCCTTCCCCAATTCTTTTATGGTCTTGAGCGGGTAATAAGGCTCTAATGGTTTTACCGTCACTCAAGGCTAAAACTGATACTTCTTGACCAGTGAGAAATTCTTCTATAACTATAAACTTTCCTGCACTGCCAAATTGTCCACTGAATATTGCATCTACAGCAGAATTTGCTTCTTCTAGAGTTTCTGCCACTATCACACCCTTCCCGGCAGCTAAACCATCAGCTTTGACAACGATGGGTACACCCTGGGACTTAATGTAGGATTTTGCTGCATCCCCATCAGTAAAAACCGCAGACTTTGCGGTGGGAATACCAGCTTCCTGCATAAAAGCTTTTGCCCAAGCTTTACTAGATTCGATTTGTGCACCTGCTTTAGAAGGACCAAAAACAGTTATTCCTAATGGCTGTAGGTAATCAGTAATCCCATTAGCTAAAGGAACCTCCGGTCCAATAACCACAAAAGAGATATTAGAACTTTTGACGAATTGAGCAATACTTGCAAAATCACTTATCTTTAGAGGCAAATTTTGGCACCCTTTCATACTTGCAGTACCACCATTACCGGGCACACAAATAACCTGCTGTACCCCTCCAGACTGTAACAAAGAACAAGCGATCGCGTGTTCTCTTCCCCCACTTCCAACAACTAAAACTCTCACTTACAACCTCGTGCATGATAAAGCCAAGCGATATTATCATACAGAAAATTATATGCAATGCATTACTTTTCTTGTTTTGATACTCCACCCTTTTAGAAAAAGGAGGTATAAGTAAAAAATAAAGACGCTCTATTATTCTTAATAAAACGTCCATAATCAAAGATATCGAGTTAACTAAAAATTTATTGCAAAGACTTAAAACCATTAGGGCATGAAATCTTATCTGAATAATTTATGGGAGCTTTGGGCATTTTAGGAGTTTGAGATAATAATTGACTAGTTTCGCAAAGCTGTGAAACAGTAACTTCCTGACCATTCAAATTTACTGTATAAACTAATCCAATATAACTACTTAATTCTTTTTTCTTGGATTTAGCAATATTCATAACGCTTTTATTATTAGATGTCGGGATAGTTTGAAAAATATAATTTTCTGTTTCTGACTTGATACCTATTTGCAGTTCATCAATACTTGTAGCAAATTTACTATTTTCTAGGATATAAGCTTGCTGAGCGCGATTCATTGCACCAGTGTAAGTTTTGCCCTCAAATTTATTTGCTCTGGTAGTTTGACTTTGAGTTAGAGCATCTGTGAGTGAAACTACTTTTACCCCTGATGATAAAGTTGTTTTCTCAGATACTTTTTTTACCGGTAGTTCGTAAGCAAGAACTTCACCAGGTGTAGACCCTGGTGGAGGTAATAAATATGCTTTTCCTTCTGGGGTTAACATAAGTTTGACGCCATTACTATAATAACCGTATGGGTCTTTTAATTCCCATTGTCCAGACCATTTATGTGTTGGTGCTGATTGTGCATTACTAGAAGAGTTACAGCCAGAAACACCGGCTAAAACTAATAATAAAACAGCAGATATTAATTTATAAGCTGTTTTCCAACTGAAGATATTTCCGTGCTGCTCGTAGATTTGATAATTTTTCTGGGTCATATTTATTTTTAATGTTTTAATTTATACTTTTTTGTGTTTTAAGTGTAACTATGAATTTTATAAGATGTCATTATTGATACTACTTATTGAGTAGTTAAATAAACTACCAAGCAACTTGTGAAATAATTTAGATATAGAAAATATAAGATAGTTGGTATCTGGTTATGTTGAAATTATGTATGTTGAAATTTTAAAATTGCTGTAATTATATATATGGTGTTAATTTAGTCAGGATTGTAAAAAGCTCCATCTAGAAACTCTATGACAAAACAGCTACTGAACAATCGCTATCAAGTTATTGAAGTGCTAGGTGCTGGTGGTTTTGGTAAAACTTTTTTAGCAGAAGACACCTACATGCCTTCTCGTCGTCGTTGTGTAATCAAGCAACTCAAAACCGAGACACACGACCCAAAAATGTTAGAAATGCTACGAGAACGATTCGAGAGGGAGGCTGCAACTTTAGAGTATTTAGGTGAGGGTAATGACCAAATCCCGAAACTATATGCTTATTTTTCTGAGAATGAAGAATTTTATTTAATACAAGAATATGTTGAAGGTAAAACTCTCAACGACGCAATAGTTAATGAAGGTAAGTTTTCAGAAACTGCGGTAAAAGATATTTTGCTGAGCTTACTAAAAGTTTTAGATTATGTCCACACTAAAGGTATCATTCACAGAGATATTAAACCAGACAATATTATTATCCGTAAAATAGATAGTAAACCGGTTTTGATTGACTTTGGTGCGGTCAAAGAAATGTTAGTTTCCGTAAATGCTTCAGTTAAATATGCAACAAAGTCTTTGGTAATTGGTACTCCCGGATATCTACCCAGCGAACAAGCTGTAGGAAGACCAGTTTATAGTAGTGACATTTATAGTCTGGGTTTAACCGTAGTTTATTTACTCACTCAAGTTGATCCCCAAGATTTAAAGACAGACCCCCAGACAGGGGAATTATTATGGTTAGAACATACAAGTGGTGTTTCTCCCCACTTAGTAAAGGTAATCAATAAAGCAATTCAAACTTATGCTCATCAGCGTTACAGTAACGCTATGCAGATGCTGCATGATTTAAATTATCAAACTTCTATAAGTTCTGTAGCTGGGGATAATACGCAAGGTAACCACCAAAATAATATTCAAAATAATATTCAAAATAATACCCAGGCTACAATGGTTATCTCACCACGTCCGGGTTCACAGGGTAGTACTAGGGAAAATTCTGCGCAGAATCATCATATTAATTCTCAAAGCCAATCTCAAACGAACTCTATAAGCAGTAATAACAGCCCTATTAAACCAAATAATACATCTAAAAGATGGCAAATAACAACTTTAATCATATTTGCTGCTTTAGCCTTTGGTGGATTAATTACTGGAATTATTTTAGCTAATAATACGCGATCGCCTGAAAAAGTCCAAACGGCTACAGTTAATTCTCCGACTACGGAACCTGCTGTAAATGAAGATGTAGAAACAGAAAGTTCGTCAGTAAAGACAGAGATATCCCCAACTCCAGAAGAAAATAGTACGCAAGAAAGTGCTATACAAGATACTAACCCGGAACCCATACAAGAAAATACTATCCCACCTCAACAAGCTGATAATCAACCAAAAGACAATCAATCTGTAAAAACTTTTGATCCATCTAGATCATCAACTATTCCTCAGGAAAGTAGCTCCCAATCAGAGAATGGTGAAACTACTCTTCAAGGAAGTACTCAGGAAAACACTCAACCACCTCAAAGCATATCCAGAGAAACAGCAATACCAACACCGACACCAACACCAGAAAACCAAACCAGTAATAATATAAACCCTCAACTAAGAGGATTTCCTACAGGTACCCAAGAAAACACGATTAGGAATAAAATGGGTAAGCCGAGTAAAGTCTCTAAAGGTTACTTTCCCAATACTCGCGCTTATCTCTACAAATTAGAACCGAAACGTATTGATTTAGGTTATGTTTTTGACAAGACTTCAGGATTATTAAGACAAACAGAAGCATCGTTTGCTCCAAGTGTACAACCTCAAGTGATGGGAAATACTTTAACACAAATGCTTAAGGGCAATATCTCATCAGAAATCAATCAAGGTTTACAACAAGTATACCAACGTCAAAAAAGCAAACATTCCTTTCAGATAAATGGTTTGAAGGGAGAAATCAAGCGTTCTAAAGATGATTGGGTATATATTGGTGTTTGGGACGCAGATTTCCATTAAATATCCCTCTTCTGTCACTTTCCGATTTTTCCTATTAATAAAAAGTTTTCAAGAGATGTAATATTAATAGCAATTCTCATTTTGAAAGGAGAAAAAGTTATAAAATTTTTTCTAAGGTATCACTTTATTCACCACCACATCCACCACCACATCCACCACCACACCCACTTCCACATCCACCACAATCGCTACCATGACCAGTATGAGAATCTATACCTGTAAAGTTTCCCCCACACCCAGTAAAACCTCCATCGCTGTAAAAACCAGCCCAACCAAAGTTTTTGGGACTATTCTGAAAACGAAAAATCCCAGCGATAAAATTGAGTAATCCTATTCCTGCAATTATGAAAATAACTGCAAGTATTAATCCTTGAGAAGCGGTAACCTTATTTACAGAAGTCCCGACATAATATCCAGTTAATAAAATTGATAAGATAACTACGATACAAACCTTAATGACTTGTAATTTTGGTACAATCCAATTTTGTCCAGTATTGACCTTCTTAAACTGTAAATCCCTTCCGAAACGCAATTCTGGAGAAGACCAAATATCAGATGGTGGGACAGTTCCAAAAAATTGCTGATAACTATCCAAAGTTTTACTGTAACAGTCTTGATACTTCTCATCTTCCTCCTGACCTCCCATCGTCGGGTCGTGATGTAAAGGAGTATGTAAAACTTTTGGACAAAACTCTTCCCAATATGATTTTGTATAAGTTAAATGTAAATGCCATACTTGGTCAACTTGGTCTGATGGTGTGACCGTATGTTCTGCCATTACCGCTAAAAATGCGAATTTTTTATATTCGATTATTACTCTTTTTGCATATGCTATCGACCAACCGTTATCTTTTGCTAATCGCTGACTAAATGCAAGTTGAACATTAGGTATATCTAAAGGAAATTCCAGAATGCGTTCATAGAGTTCTGTATATTGAGGGTACATTAACTGTTGAGTTTCATCAACCATCATCTATACCTTATCTTCAGAAACTTGATGCTTTTAATTTAGCAACCTATTTTTATAATTGCCGAATAAATTCTGTGAACTATTTTCTCAACTCACTCACAGATAAAGTCTCCTATTAATTTTGATGATTTCAGTTTATAATCCAAATCAGGATAAACTCAGAATAGATTATTCCTAAAGCCGATTATTCAAGTGATTTTTAGACGCTTCTGTACCCAAGCTGCACCTATTAATATTCCTGCACCATGTAACCAGTAACCGATACTACTGAGGTCAACTCCACCTGGAATATTTAAACTACCAATTCCGTAAAACGATTGCTGAATAAACCACCACAGTAAATATAAAGTTGCAGGAAGCTCTATTGGAAGAAAGATGACAACTAAAGGTAAGATGCTGTCAACTTTAGCTTTAGGAAACTTGTAAATATATGCACCTAAAATAGATGCGATCGCTCCGTTTGCACCTATGAATGGTATATTTGAAGTCGGAGCGGAAATTATTTGCACTATTCCTGTAAGAGTTCCGCAAATAATATACAGTTCTAGAAATTTTCTGTGTCCTAGCTTTTTCTCTACAGATTTACCAAAAACCCATAGAAATAATAAGTTACCTAGTATTTGACTAAAACTTGCATGAAGAAACATTCCTGTAACTATAGAGGTCAAACTGATTAATACAATTATTCCCGCAGCTGGATTACCGTTAAACAAGTCACTTACTGCGGTAGTTAATTGCTGTGGATTTGTTCCCCAAGTGTGAATAAAATCCTTTAGTTGACCGCTAAATTCTAGCTGAAGTTCCCATAGAAACCAAACTATATTAATAACAATTAAGGATGAAGTAATGATTGGTTTAACTCTACCGATAACATTGTCACTAATAGGAATCATAAATTTTAATATTTAGAATTTAATATTTAGAATTTAATATTTAGGGTTTGAGTTTAAAGTTAAGATTTATTTTAGATACATTTCGATAAATATATTAATCTAAATACATTAATCTAGATATATGAATTGAAATATATTAATAGGTAATTATTATTTTTACTCTACAAGAGATTGGAAGCGTTAATGAAGAAAAATTAATGTCGAGGTACATAATTGTTACCTCTGAATGCCTAAAGGTCTAAAATAAAGCTTTAAAATAAAGGTCTAAAATACAGGTTTAAAATAAAGCTTTAAAATACAGATTTAAAGTACAGCTTGGAAATACAAGTCTAAAATAAAGGTCTAAAATAATAATTGTGGATAACACCCAGCAAAATACATTATTCGCTACAGATACTGATAGCTGTGGCAAGATTAAAATTAAAGTAGGTAAAAATCAACTTAGATACACCAAATGTTAGGAACGACACTTGTTGGAAGATACCAAATTACTAAATACTTGGGAGGAGGGGGATTTGGTGAAACATTTGTCGCTTGTGATAGTCATTTACCAGGTTCTCCTGAATGTGTAGTCAAAAAACTCAAACCCCAATCTATAGACCCCCTTACTTTACAAACTGCAAGACGCTTATTTGATACGGAAGCTCAAGTTTTGTATAAGTTGGGGACTCATGAACACATACCCCAGCTATTAGCATTCTTTGAGGAAAATCAAGAATTCTATCTTGTTCAAGAATTAATTTCTGGTCATGACCTCAGTCAAGAATTACTGGTTGGTAAATGTTTTGACCAAGAAAAAGTAATTACTTTATTAACTGAAATTCTAGAAATTTTAGATTTTGTTCATCAACAAAATGTCATCCACCGCGACATTAATCCCAGGAATATACTGCGTCGTGAAGATAATAATCAACTGGTTTTAATTGATTTTGGGGCTGTAAAACAAATCGCAACTCAAGTCACAACTCCTGCAGGAGTAACTAAATCTACGGTTGCTATTGGTACCCCTGGATACATTCCTAGCGAACAAGCACAGGGGAATCCTAAATTTAGCAGTGATATTTACGCTTTGGGTATAATCGGAATTCAAGCATTAACGGGAATTGAGGAAGACAATTTAGAAAAAGACCCAGATACCTATGAAATTATTTGGCAAGATAAATTATCAGGGTTAGAATCTGTAAGTCAAGAATTTGCAGCAGTTTTAGATAAGATGGTGCGCTATGATTTCAGACAGCGCTATGGACATGCTAAAGATGTTTTGCAGGCTTTGAAAGGATTAGATAAAAGTAGTACTGCTTCTAATACCGTGGTTTATGCACCCAAGGTGCAAAATCAACCACAAAATCAATTAAAAAATCCAAAGAAACCTATTAATTATAAAAGTATAATATTAAGGGCATTTGGAGGATTAAGTTTAGTATCTATTGGATTAGTTGCCTCTATATTTATCATTAATCGTCTGAATACAGTCAACGCGAAAGAACTCTATCAGCAGGGAAATACTTACTACGAACTACAACGCTACCAAAAAGCGATCGCTGCTTATGATCAAGCGATTGAAATTAAACCAAATTACTCGAATTCCTGGAAGGGTAAAGCAGCAACTCTCTATGAATTAAAGAAATATAATGATGCGTTAATTGCTTATGATAAAGCGATTGAACTTAAACCAGATTATTTGAATGCATGGAAAGGTAGAGGATTCACTTTATATAAGTTACAGCGTTATCAAGAAGCATTAGCATCTTTCAATAAAGTCTTGGAAAAAGAAAACGAGCTTCCCAAAGTTTGGAATGCAAAAGGAGAAATTTTAAGTAATTTAAAGGATTATAATCAAGCAATTAAGTCTTATGACCAAGCAATTTACCTCCAGGGAGATTATCAACAAGCTTGGTATAATAAGGGTAGAGCATTACATAATCTAGGGAGTTATAAAGATGCAGTCCAGGCATATCAAAAAGTAATTGAACTGAAAGTAGATAATGTTTCCGCTTGGTATAATTTAGGCAATGCTCTGGTAAATTTAAAACGCTACGAAGATGCATTTAAAGCCTATGATAAAACACTACAGTACCAACCAAACCATTATCAGGCAGGTTTATCTAGAAGTAACATGCTTTTGAAGCTGCAACGTTATGAAGACGCTGTAGAATCTTTCAATCAAGTCATCAAATATCAGCCTAGGAGCTATCCAGGATGGTATGGTAAAGGTTGGTCGTTACATCAAATGCAACGATATGAAACCGCAATTAAAGCATATGATAAAGCTCTTTCCTTAAGAGGTAGAAGTTTTCAAGCTTGGTACAGTCGGGGAAATTCTTTTTTTAACTTACAGCAATATCCAGAAGCAATTAAATCTTACACTACAGCATTACGTTATCAGCCTGAACATTATGAAAGTTGGTATAGCAAGGGTAACGCTTTACTAGAACTACAGCGCTATCAGGAAGCGATCGCATCTTATCAAAAAGCTTTGAAGTTAAAACCATCAGATAAAAAATCTCAAAAAGCTATTAAAGAAGCTGAAGATAAGATAGAGGAAAAATTAGAAGCTAGAAACCCAAAACCCTTCTTCCGGCTGCCTAGAGTATTTAGAATCAGATAGGTTGAATTTTCAATTTATGGCTACCCAATTGTAAATATACGGCTTTTTGGAGAGTAATTCAACAGTCTATAATTTGTTGGGTAACGCTACCGCTCTACCCAACCTACAATATTTTTAAGTGAACCTATAGCTAATTAACAGCATTGGGTAAAGGTGCAGGAGTTTCTGTTTCAAAGGAAGTACAGAAGTTTTCAACCCCTATTTCAACAATTTTAATTGCTAATAAAGCTGCAATTGATATAGGAAACGGTAAAAACTGTCTCAACTCTTTGAATATATCTAAAACATCATCGCTATATTTGTGACAGATAATTTTCTGTGCTTGCTCGGTAATTCCATCGAGAAATCCTTGGTCTAGCTCTCCCTGGACACTTAGCTTTGCAGTTGAATTTCTTATGTTGTTGATATATCCATTCTCTAGAGCGATCGCTTCTGCTGCTGCGTCTAAATTATTATCACATGATTCTAGCTTATCTAATCCTGATAAAGCTTCTGGATAATCAGCAAAGGTTGAGCGAAAATTTGTTAGCTCTTGCTCTGTAATATTCATAATGGTTTAGTCTCTGTATGATGTTGGCTAATTTATAGCTACTACTTGACGATTTCAATTTCCGTATGTCTTGAAAATTACCATGATATAGCAATATCTTCAGATATTGGATTCTTTCAATCTTCTATCGTTCATATTTCGGGAATAGATATTAACCGTAATGGTTGTATTATATTGGAAATTCAAAAGTAGGTAATTGCTATTTATTTATACCTGCTGCATACAGAAAATCTAGATATTATGCTCCTAGAAATGGTAAATATCTCAATGCTTAAAAGAAACCAAGGTTTCTAGCCCACATTTATTATCTAGAGAACTAAAAACCTCATGACTAGTATCCTTAGAAATCAGTAATTGATTTCTATATCCAATTTATTATATTTCAGTACGAAGCAAATGCTATCTATGGCACATATCAACAAAAAAATCAATTTTTCTTGTTATAAAACCTATGTAAAAGCTTGAATACAACTGTAGACATATAGATTAAAATTTTGAAGGCGTTGCTGATTAATGGGATGATTTTAATTAATTTTGAACGAATCAATAATAGTTTCAGCTTCTAATTCATCCCGCACTTATGCAACACCATATTAAATTTGGGTGAAAAAAAATGGACACAAGAAAAACGTCCTAACACAAATGAAGACTGTGATACAAGGTAGCGATAGAAACCCTCGAGCTAAAAATACCACTAGAAGTAAATATACTTATTTCTTATCATATATAAGTATAAAAATTTTCTCAAAAATATTAAAAAAAAATAATTTCTATTAAGTACGATACAAATTAGTGTTTAACTAATAAAATATACATCATCGGATACAGTTAGCGATAGTGAGATTTGATACATTTTTAACTGCCTGGGCAAAGCAGGAATCATAATGTATCTAAATTATAGTATTGCTAACAAATACGCTGTAGATATCATTTGTATTCCACTACAATTGCGATCTACAGTTTTCTCATATAAATCTTTTTTTTATCAACAATCTACTTTTAGCACTTACTTCTGTAAGGTGTCACTCAATTAGATCGCTATACAAATATGATCTGTACACTTTACAAATCAAGATTATTCTGATAAATCACACTGATTTTTCCGAGCTTGATTATATATAGCATCGCAGTTAAAACCCCTAAGTAAATGTGCCAGTGTCATATTGTTTCATCCCAATTTAAACTAAACTTTCAGTTTGTATGAGAGACATCAAGCAGATTTGAGAATTGTAAACAGCGTATTCTTATTTTTTCATAAATGTAGTATAAATTACTTATTCGTCAGAACACTGATTTATTAAACATTTTGAAAACTTAATTTAAAAATCTGCTTGAGAACTTAATTAAATAAAGTTTAGATAAAAATGAAAATTTTGACTTTTCCGTATCAATCGCGATTCTGCTTATCTTCGACCATCGCAAAATCCCTTACAGCGTTTTTAGTAGGTACAAGTCTTACTGTTGGGAGTCTCAATCTTAAAACAGAAGTTGCATTAGCTAGACCAAAGCATCAAACCATAACTAGAAGGATTACAACCAGTATTGACAACTTTAAGAAAAAAGGCGACCGCTGGATTATGGTAGATTTATCTCGTCAGAGATTGATTGCTTGGGAAGGTGACAAACAAGTTTACGCAGTTATAGTTTCTACAGGAAAAAAGAAAACTCCTACTCGAAGAGGAGTATTTCGCATCAAAACCAAATTAAGAAAAACTCGGATGCGTGGTAGAGACTATGATGTCAAAAACGTTCCTTATACAATGTATTATCAAGGTGGTTATGCTATTCACGGTGCATACTGGCATAATAATTTTGGCACACCAATGAGTCATGGTTGCGTTAATGTTGCTCCGAATCATGCGAAATGGCTTTTTAATTGGGCTAGTGTTGGTACACCAGTTGTAGTGCAGAGGTGAGTATTGAAGCGATGATATGAAATTTTTGCTAAAAGTTTTGATAAAAGCAATGACCTTAAAAGGGTTGCGCAAAGCAAACGCAAATTTTCAAAAAGTCTTACTTTATCTATATCGCTTCATGTACAAAGTATAAAATTTGTATTACGGGGTAATATTTTTGACCAAGTAATTTTAAGATATGAAATGGTATTTATCATTTATTTGCCTAATATGATGCACTTTATTGCATTGTGTTAGGCAATTTGATGTTAGTGCCATGTTTAAGCATGAATACTATGGTTCGTGAATTAGAAACGGTCAAAAATTGTGAATAAAAATTTTGTTGATGGGTGTATTCGCTATATAGGTAGTGGATTTTTGGGTGCAGCTTTACTGAGCAGTACAATCATAACTATTCCTATACCAATAATATCAACTGCTCAAGCACATCATACAGCCAGGGCGAACAAGAATAAATCTAAATCTCTCAATCGTCGAATAGTTGTTGATTTATCAGATAGAGTTTTGAGAGCATGGCAAGGGAAAACATTAGTTTACATGATGCCTGTTGCCATTGGTAAGCGTAAAACACCTACAATTACAGGTAGATATCGAATCAAGACTAAACTGCGTACTACTAGAATGCGTGGTGAAGATTACGATATAGCTAAAGTACCCTATACGATGTATTATCATGCTGGTTATGCAATTCATGGGGCACCGTGGAGGAAAAAATTTGGTATTAGAGCAAGTCATGGTTGTGTCAATTTATCAGTTAAACATGCTCGAATGCTTTACAGATGGGCAAAAGTGGGAACACCTGTCGTTGTAAGAAAATAAGATGAGAAAAGTTTGGAACGGAAGGGTTAACTAACTTCTCAGTTCCACTTTTCATTTAAAGTATTAAATAAATTTTGTAGTAATTTTTAACAGATTAATTAATTTTTTAATAAGTAGATAATAGTTAAGTTTTATCCAGTTTATTTTCTTTATTTTGAAATTTATAGGACTTACGCGAAAACTATCGAAATTTATCATTACGAGGAATAGGGACATACAGCCAATTTCATCTGATTGAGGTACAGTTCATATCGTTGAAAGGCAGGGAGCAGGGGGCAGGGAGCAGGGAGAATGTACCTCATGTAACTGCAAAGTGCTGTATAAGCTTTTTTGAGCACGTTAGCGCGTTTGCGTAGGATGTTTATTAACATATATTAAGTGGTGCTATAACTCTTAAGAGGTCTTAAGAGGTAGTCTTTCGTATTGATTACAGAAGAGATTGATTATAGAGACAAGCAGATTAATAAAATTTATACTCATTCAAGAAAGTACTTATTTAATGAGTATTGAAGTAAAATTATTTATATGTTTACTATTGAGTAATATAACCTTTATCTATTTAATATTTTCCCTTCACCACGTAGATAAATAAAAAAATAATAAATGCAAGCATAAGTACTTATTTTTTGTAATTGCTATAGATTGAATTAATAGTATGAACAATTAAATACATATTATTGATTTCAGTATAAGGACTTCTTGATTAAAGATTTTAAGTAGTTGATATTGAACCTAAGATAAAGCGAATCAAATTTTATAGAAAATTAATGTTATGAGTCGTAGAGTTCAATTTATTAAAAGGCAAAAATTAGAATATACATATCTAAATACCGTTCCAAGTATTGATACTTATTTTGATAAAGTAGTTAAATATATACCAGCAGATATAGTCGGAGCTTGGATCGCTGTTACAGGATTAATAAAAAGTGCCGATGATACTATACCAAAAGTCACATTGTTATGGATAGCTTTTAGTTGGGGTGTATTCTTTACTATTATATGGACTTGGAAGCAGACTCAAGAACTAAATAAACCCCTTGCAAGAACTCAAATTATTATTTCTACTATTGCATTTATAGTTTGGGCTTATGCTCTTGGAGAACCTTTTGAAAGTGTTGGTTTTTATAAACCGATTTATGGTTCTTTATTATTGATTCTATATACTTTGACTGTAGCTTTAATTAATCCTAAGATAAAGTAACTCTACTATTTAGTAGGTAGATATCATGTATTTTTTTTATTGACCATTTTGAAGAATTCAAAAATTTTGAATTAATTAATTTCGGGTACAAGCCCCCACTGAATCTTATTCAGTGGTCAATAATTGCGTGGTGGGTTCAAGTGCCCACTGATTTGAATGCCAGAATTTTGAATTGGAGCGAAGCGACTTGACCACTAGCTATTAAAATTTTATTAGTGTAGATATTACATACATAATCTGTATATTTTTACTACTTTTACTAAGAAAATAGATTGAATAATCATATAATAAAAAAATGAAAAGATGTGCATTTATATAGTTAATAAAAATAAATAAGACTATACTTATATTCTTATAGGAACGAATATTTGTTCTAATATCAAATTGTTAATAATATGACAAGTTTGGAGACTGTAAATGGGAGTTTCTAAGAATCTTCAAGGAACTGCATGGCAAACCTTAGAAAAAGCAGTAATTTATTTCCAAGGTAGTCCTGTAGGTACTGTAGCAGCTCGCGATCGCGCTGCGGATGCACTAAATTACGACCATTGTTTTACTCGTGATTTTGCAGTTTCGGCGATCGCGTTTCTGATGAAAGGTGAATTGGAGATTGTACGTAATTTCCTAAAAGCTACTTTGTTACTACAAAGCAGTGAAAAGCAGATGGATTGCTTCAAAGCAAGCCAAGGATTAATGCCTGCAAGCTTTAAAATTAAATATAAAGCGGGAGAAGAGTATCTAGAAGCAGACTTTGGAGAAAGAGCGATCGCAAGAGTTGCACCAGTTGATTCTGGTTTCTGGTGGTTAATAATATTAAGAGCTTACTTAAAAGCAAGTGGGGATTTATCTTTAGTTCATACCCCGGATTTTCAAAAAGGTATCAAACTGATTTTAGATTTGTGTTTGATGTCAAGATTTGACATGTTTCCCACCATGCTGGTTCCAGACGGTTCATATATGATAGACCGTCGGATGGGGGTTTATGGTCATCCTTTCGATGTACAAGCTTTATTTTATGCTGCATTGAGAGCTGCTGAAGAATTACTTATACCAGGGGACGAATATGTTGTAGTAGTAAAAGAGAGGTTAGGTCATTTAGCCTACCATATACGAAGTTACTACTGGTTAGACTTCCCTTACCTGAATGAGATTTATCGCTACAAAGTAGAGCAATTCGGTGCGGAAGTAATGAATAAGTTTAATATCTATCCTGAAACTATACCTGAATGGTTGCGAGAATGGTTACCACAAACAGGAGGATATTTTATTGGTAACTTAGGTCCTTCTCGAATGGACTTTCGCTTTTTTACTCAAGGAAATTTAATAGCAATTATTTGCGATTTAGCTACAGAAAGTCAATCTTCGCAAATCATGGATTTAATTGAGAACAACTGGGAAAATTTAGTAGGTCAAATGCCGATTAAAGTCTGTTTCCCTGCTCTAGAAGGTAGAGATTGGGAAATATTAACAGGTTGCGATGCTAAAAATATCCCCTGGTCTTATCATAATGCAGGAAACTGGCCATTTTTAATATGGTTACTTGTTGCGGCAGCGAGAAAAACTGGCAGAATAGACTTAGCTAAACGTGCCTTAGAAATAGCTGAAACTCGTCTAGAGCAAGATAAATTTCCTGAATATTATGATGGTAAATCTGGTCGTTTAATAGGTAAAGAAGCGAGATTTTTTCAAACTTGGACAGTTGCAGGTTTAATCGTTGCGCAAGAGTTAGTAAATAATCCTCAACATTTAAGTTTGATTGCTCACAAAGATGATAATGTCGTTATCAGCTGTGACCAACCATTACCTGAATATTAAATGAAGGAGAGTTATTAATGAAATAGGCTAGTAGAAATTTCATGGCATGGTGTGATTTTATAACATTTTTTATAATTTTTATAATATTTTTTAACTATTTTTAAAATTCTTGTTGTAATATTATTTTTTTGATTATTTTTTCTTAAAAGTGTATCAAAGTTGAATCTAACATGCTTTAGATGAATAAATATTTCTAATAAATTTAAGTAATATAGTTAAATCATTATAGTTAAATAACTAAATCAAGGTAAATCACCCCCATAATCATATATGTCCTAACAAGCTCCCTTCTTTTTGATAACAGCTCCAATAGTCTTAAAGATGAGATAAATATCGTAAGATACAGACCATTTACGTTGATAATCCATATCCATTTTAACTACCATTTCAAAGTCTTTAATAATAGAACGACCATTTGCTTGCCATTCTCCAGTCATACCAGGTTTAACATTGAGTCTTCCCCAATGATGGGACTCATAATGCATCACCTCATCAAGAGTGGGAGGACGAGTACCAACTAAGCTCATATCCCCCTTGAGGACATTCCAAAATTGGGGTAACTCATCTAAGCTTGTAGACCTTAAAAATTTACCAACAGGTGTAATCCGAGGGTCTGGGTTTTGTTCCGATTTGATAACAATTAAATCGCAGTCCCCATTTCTTACCTGGTCCTTAAATTTATCAGCATCAACAATCATCGACCGAAACTTCCACATTTTAAAGGTACATCCTTTAAAACCACATCGAGTTTGAGAGTAAAATATAGGACCTGGATTGTTAAAATAAGAAGCAATAGCTACAGGAATTATTACTATTGCAGTAATCATAAGTCCGATAATTGCCCCAAAAATATCAATCAGTCTTTTTGTAACACTCTTTACTGATGGATGTATTGTCTCTTTCTGTAATTTAGACAATTCACTTTGATTTGGAAATATTAACTTCTCATTTAAGTAGCAATTATTATTAGATGTAGAATTAAACACGGGGAATAAAGTTTTTACATAATTTTGCAGCTCCAAGTGCTAATATAGACAATCAATTTATATGTCGAAAAGAGTAACTCCCAAAGTTTACTCAATCTTTCAATTTGGTAAGTTAAATTTAAATTTTACGTATTTTTCGCAAAAATTTCGGTAAATATATTACACGTAAATAGTTATATTTACTTGTGCGGGCGTACTATTATTTGTAGCAAAAATATATTCACTTACTAAATAAATACTTACTCAAGAACTCAATATTATTTTGATTTCAGATGTTTCAATCCCCTTTCGGGGTAGTTATTTGTTGAAACTATTTTCATCATCAAAGAATGCTCTCCCGTATTAGCCGTTTCAATCCCCTTTCGGGGTAGTTATTTGTTGAAACGTCAAAATATATCTGTAGAAAATTATTCATTGGTGAGTTTCAATCCCCTTTCGGGGTAGTTATTTGTTGAAACTGCGGGATTCTGAAAGCCGCCACATATGAAGTTTTCAAGGTACTATTTCGCGGATGGTCAAATATTAACATAGAAAATTAGTATTGAGAAGGGGTCAAATCTCTGAAACCCTTTTTTGACAAGGAGCGCGGGTGGTTTGTTTCCCCAATAAGCCTTAAACTTATATAAATCAAACTGTTCAGCCATTTTTGATAATTTCCTTTTTTTCACACCTACCCATCCGCGAATTTATATGTAAGTACTTCTTGCAAAATGAATTTAGCGTTTTATGGAAAATCAGGGACAAGCGAATAAGTTAGTACAATTGATGAAATTGATTTTGTAGAGATTTTTGGTGTGCATGGTACTTTTGTGCTGCCATAACAATTGCTAGAAAACTCCAAAGTACAACACCAGAAAATCCTAACATGGCACTACCTATAGGTAAAGCACAGAAGTTACCTAGAGCTACAGCACGAGATGCTGCCATGAATGAGTCGGAACGTGTTGCTGCATTAGATTGAAAACCTTTCATGAAAAGCAGTATTATTCCACCCAAGTAAGGTATACCACCAAACCAACCTAAAGTAAAAATTGTGTCTAGAATACCACTATCAATTACGATGGGTATAAGTTTGCCTTCATCATCGACGATAAAGGTATTTCCAATTCCGGTACCTAAATAGTTCGTTAAAGCTTTATCTATACCTTCAGCATAAATTTCTTGACGAACGTTGGCACTATCATCTTTATCTAACTGAGTTAAAGATTGTAAGCGAGCATTAATTGCATCAGAAAATGGCTCCATGTTAGCTAAGGGTACTACGCAAAGTACCATAACTAAGAGAGTCATGAATAAACGCATCTGTAAGCGGGGTTTGATTGCACTGAGCATACTTAATAAACCAACAAACCAACATCCCCACAAGGTTCGTACTAAAGTTAAGAGGAAAGTTAAGTAACCAGCACCCGCAGCAGGTATAGTTATGGGTCCAGTAGATGTAAATAAAAGTAGTAAACCACTCATCATCATTGTTGCAAAGGGACCCGGAGAAGACATTGTACTCCAGACTCGGATTTTTAGTGGTTCGGGGTCACCGAAACTTTTCAATTCAGTGCTGATTAACCAGAATCTGTCCCATTCTGGAGCTACTAGATATTGAATAATCCCGTATACTCCTGTAAATAGTACTCCCCAGATAAATACTTGTTTAATAATTTTACGAAATTGAGGATAGCTTCGCCAATTCATAAAAAAGTAAAAAGCAAAAGGGATTGGTACTAACCAATCTAAAAGCGATCGCACAGCTGTGACTGGAGATGTTTGTATTATTCCAATCATAAAGCCATAGGCTAGACCAATGGAAGCGATTATAAAAGGTAAGCCGCCTTGACGATATGATTTAGGTAAGTCTTTTAGAAATGTATGAAGACAAACTAATGTAACTAAGTATTGTGCAACTAAGACTAAGCGGGATTGGTCAAAACCAGAACGATAGTCAATTAACCGAGATATTAAGGGTGTTGTAAACCACATCCACCAGGTAAAACCGACATAAAATGGTGGATGCTTTAAGTATAAAAAAATTGCTATCAGAAAAGAAAAAAGTACGTATCCCGGACGTACTAAACTACCAGCACCAGCAGCAGTCCCAGCAGCAGTAAAGAGAATAAACGCACCAAGAATAATCCAAGTTAATTTTGGTGGTTCTGTTTCTTGATTTGGGTTTGGAAGATTATAGGAATTTAGCTGGCTATAGTTCACTTAGCCTCTCCAAAATTAAATTAAAATAATTGAGCAGTTTGATTAAGAATTTTATTAATAATAGAACTTACACACTTGTTACGTTAGCTAGGGCTATACTCCGTGAACGCGTAGTGTATCCTGGAAAGGAGAAATAAGACAAGACTTTGCTATTGCTAGCTAGTCTACGACAACCCTTTAAGAGAACCCTACGGTCCCTCCGGAGGGAATTCCGTTATTGTTACGTCAGTCCTGAATAATTTTATTAATCTACGTTCCTAAGAAATTATTAACCGGGTAATGTTTGTGCAAAACGAGCTATAGAAGTTATATAAATAATTAATTTTCAATTTATTGATTTGGAGAGGCGATTTGCTTAATAGTATCAAAAGCGTTGTTAGCTGTTGAATTTGATTTGAATTTTGAACTTGATTTTGAACTATCAAGCCAGCTTTGAAAACCTTGAATCCGACCTTGAACAGACGTAAGGAATTTTTGTCCTGCTAATTTACCTTCTTTTGGTACAAATCGTAACCATTGTACAAAACCCAAAGCTTCCTGAGTTCCTACAAGTATAGACCACAGGATAAATACTAAACGGCGTAGGAAGGGTAAATATTCCAATAAAACTAAAGTTTCATTATGCACCGCATTCGTCAGTGCAGTTTTATTGAGTCTATCTCGCTTATCCTCATCAAAGCGCTGAGCAGGGTAGTGATCTACAGCGATCGCAGGATCGTAAATAATTTTCCAACCCTGACGTTTGATAGTTAGACACAAGGACATTTCAAAATGAACCTGTGCACCGCTACCCCACATACGTTCATCAAAACCAATATCAGCGATCGCACAACGGCGAAAACTCATGTTAACACCTTTGAGAATATCTACTTCTCTAGCTGCACCTACACCAATATGATGTTTTCCAATTGCTCGTCCGAACCATTGGATTTTACCAACTATTTCACTTTCTCCATCATCTAATAGTTTTCCCTGCCAGTAAACCCAGTCCCGACCTCCAACTGCTCCGATTTTTTGGTCCGATAAATAATATTTTTCTAATTTCTCGAACCAGTCACGGTGAGGAGCACCGTCATCATCTGTGACTGTTATTATATCTCCACTTGCAGCTTCTAGAGCGGCATTAAGTGCAGCGATAACTCCTCCTACTGTGACTGTAATAGTCTTCATATTCAGAGGTGCAGGGTCAAAGGTTTTTAAAAACTTCCAAGTCTGGCTATCATTATCCCTTACTGTCACTAATACTTCATCACATGGACGATTTTGTTGTTTGAGTGCTTCTAGACAACGTGCTAAATCATCTGGACGACGATAAGTAGGAACAATGGCACTAATAGTAATCATAGATATTTAAGAGATTTTAGATACTTTAGATATTTTAGGATTTACGCACTCGTGTTTTAAGCTTTCTAAAGTATACTCACTTAGAATATTTTCTAGATAAATATACTTTGCAGAATCTTTAAGAACGTGTTTATAAAGAAACAATAAATGTATTGAACCCATGCTACAAAACGGTTTTTAATAACCAAGGGTGTGTCAAACCCACAATGAAATCTAATTTTTAAGATAATATTGACTTGCTCTTAGTAGCAATGAATATGGTGTATTACGGCAAATTCCCATTGACTAATCGCTTTAAATCTATCGATAGCCATAACACACCCTACCTTATACCTTAAAGCTATTTTATAAATATCTTCTAAGACGCAGTTTCAATTTTTGGAGAACTTTTAAATCTACTCAAAATACCTTTTACTATACCTTTGAGCTTCAGTTCTGTATGATGTTGCCATTCAAAAAATGGAGCTAAACCCAAGGATAGGGCAAATAAACGTAATTTCAGTGCGTATGAATCACCTAATTGTTTTAATAGCTTGACCAACTCTACTCTTTCCTCTTTGCTGTACATGGGTAAGAAACAGTAAGCAGAGTGGAGAATAGCCATTTTTTGACGCTGTTTGCGGAGTATATTTAGATCCCATCCACGACGCTCAAATGCGGGAGCAAAACTTTCTTCAAAAATTCTGACGTAACCTTTGAGTTGTAAATGTTTGCGTTTTGGACGAGTTTGTTTGCTATCAGTCCAAACTCGATAACAAGCTAATATCTGATTTGCGTAAACATTACCATAACCAGCATCAGCTATCCTAACAGCTAGGTCATAGTCTTCAACAAACTCAGGACGACCATCATAAAAATTCAAATCCCGCAACATCTGAGTCCGGAACATACAAATGTTTGCAGCGACACGATACCCAGTCACCGCAGCCATCAAAGCATCTTCGGAGTTTTGAAATTCTTGCTTTCTCGCAACTCTTCTGACTGAGAGATGCTTACCGTTTTCATTGATTTCTTGAACAGCATTATGAGCATATCCAGCCTCTGGATACTTTTGCAGTAATGCAACTAGAGTTTCCACATAGTTTGGCATGATTATGTCGTCCGAATCTAAACGGACAATAAAATCAGTATTAGGCTGAGCTAATAACCAAGTATTATTCCCAGCAATACCCATATTTTGAGGCTGTTTGTGATAATGAATCTGTGTAAACTGCTCGCACAGTTGCTTCATCACATTTTCAGTATCATCAGTACTAGCGTCATCAGCGACCCAAACTTCTACATTTTCGTAAGTTTGACGACAAGCACCACCAACTGATTGAATTAAATATTGCGATTGATTATATGTAGGAATACATATAGCGACTGTAGGTTTTTGTTTATTCATACATCTTTAGTGATAATTTTTAGTAGTAATGTTTAGTAGTAATTTTTAGTGATAAATATTACAAGTCGATAATCAAACAGGGTAAAATAATCAAGACGATAGCATAAATTAGTTGCATTACACTTAGGACTTACGCACTCGTAACAAGACATAAAACTCTGGGATTATTTCCCTAGGGTCGTAATCACGTAATCCTGACATTAATAACAACAGTTTGAAAGTATACATCTTACTTTCTGTGAAAGATGTACTAAGGATGTTATTTAAAGCAATATTATTTTTAGAATAATTAATTAGAATAATTAAATTAACTATTCTATTCACTCTAGAGTATAGGTGAAATTAAGGATAAAGCTAGGGATGAGCTTGAAAAGCTCAAGGACTCTTTAAGGTTAATAACTGTACCTTTATAGATACTTTAAAAAGTATTTCAGTAAAAAGTTAATATATTAACTTTTCTGTAATCTCTTCAAATAAGTTTACATAGGTTTTAGCCATATTATCCCAGCTATGTTGTTCGGCAATTATACGAGCTTCTTTCCCCATTTTTTCTCTGATTGCTGGATTGCTCGCTATAGTTTGTAAAGCATCAGCCAAAGCATCAACATCATCACAATCCGGTATAACTATCCCCGCTTCCGGAGTTACTAAAGCCGCAGCTCCGGTTGAACTAGCGGTAACTACGGGTATACCTGTAGCCATTGCTTCAATTACCACCAAACCGTAAGGTTCATAACGAGAAGGGAATACCAAAAAATCTACAGCCTTCATCAACTCTGGGACATCATCACGGAGTCCTAAGAAATCAACACGGTCACTTAATTTCAAGGACTTTGCTAATTCCAAATAGGGACTACCCTCGGTAATACCAGCAACAGCTAAATGTAACTCTGGAACCTTGACTAAAGCATGGAGAACAGTATCAAGATTTTTACGGGGTATTCTGATATCTCCTGCAAATAAAGCTACAGGTTTGTCTTTCGGTAAGTTCCATTTTTGGCGATCGCTTTTTCCTGGAACAAATTCTTCTAAATCAACACCGTTTAAAATTACCTGTAGAGATTCTGGTTTGACCCCGATATCAACTAAGTCTTCACCAACTTTATTGGATACTGCAACTACTTTCTGAGCTTGAGCAAAGGCTTGTTTTTCCCAGTTTGCATTTAAACTGGTGTAAAACCATTGATAGAAATTGTAAATTATTTTTTTGGGATCAAGAAGTTGTTGGGGATTGAGTAACTTCTTGGTCGGTGCTGAGTTTTGATTCGAGGAAAATTTCAGCCAAGAACCATGAACAAAATGAACTGCATTCACATCTCCTTGAGCAAAGGTGATAGCACCGTTAGCTTTTACTAAATCTAATTCAGAACGGTGTTTGCGCAGCCATTTACTGCTATTAAAAGCAAATACAAGATTTCGCAGTAGCTCTGTCGGTACTCCTTCTACAGAAAGCGGAATCCAGTTTATTTGTTGATGTTTTTCCAATTCTGAAGCTACCTGAGAAGCTAGTAAAGTAACGTGATGACCACGTCTGATAGCTTCCCAAGTAATTTCATAATTTACTCTGCCCTGACCATTTCCTTTAACTACGCTATGAGTAACAATACAAAGTTTCACACTTCTTTAAACCTAATAAAATTATTTATATTTTCCTAAGAATTCAGTTCTTTATGTATATAGAACTTACGTATTCATTCTTAGCTAATACGTATTTTAAATTACTTAATATTGTCGTAATCACTGTAATTAGCTTTTCTGTACGTAAGTTCTATCTATTCGCAACTGTTAATCAATTAGTATTTTAGAGGATGTTTTTGACACTCCAAAAAGAAAAAATACGATAATCACTAATACTATGTGGAAAGAATTTGGAGGAGAATCCCCTGAATATGAAGTTTTTCTGATTTCAATTCAAGAATATACCTGTTTCCCAACTAAATTGAGGATAGCTGTAATAAAGTTCCCAAACGAGCACGACGAATGATTTCCGGCCAAGCTTGAATTGCACCATTCTTAAATAGGTAAGCACTCATCTGAGTAAAGTATACAGCCACAAAAGCAATTAACTTCAGAGGATTAGGAAATACATTTTTATATCTTTTAATACCAACATATAGACGAGCTGCTTCTATATGTAGCTGATAATTACTAATACCACCAATTCCCGGAGCATCTAAAGTACTACTTTGTGTGATACTACTTTTGACCACCATTCCTGGACAAGAAATAATTTTATAACCACGTTTGATAGCTCTCAAACAAAGTTCCGCATCTTCGTAACCAAAGTAAATATTTTCATCCCACTGTTCTTGTGTAAAAAACTTTCTGGGAAACAAAGCTGCATGAATAACTACAGTCTCCGGTGCATCTGAAGGAAGGAAATGTCCTTGGAATGATAGTTTTGCTGGTACTAAAGCATCTTCATCATTAAATTTACTAACTCCTGAGAGTATAGTATTATTTCTTTCTTCTGGTGATAGTTGCTGATATTTTTCTACAGCACAAGCAAGAAAATCTGGCTCTACTAAAATATCATCATCAACAAAAGCTACAAATTCAGTTTCAGAATCCTTAGTTGCATTAACAGCATTATTACGATTCCCACAAACACCAGTTTGGGGTCCTTGGATATAAACTGTCCCGGGATACTTATTCACAACATCCTGATTTTGCTGCTGAACTTCCACATCAGGGGAATCATCAGAAACAACTACAGAGAATGGTTTTACTTGAGAATTCCAAAGTGCTTGCAAACAAGCTTCCAGATGCTGTGTGCGATTTCTTGTAGTTATACAAGCTGATATACGCATTTTGTTTACCTCTATAAATAAGTATAATAATTACCGAATAGCTCTAGTACATGAAGGCAGAAGTAAGAAGGCAGATAGCAGGAGGCATAAAAGCTTATTTTTCTGCTTTTCACAGGTTTATAATGGTTACTCTATTTACGCCGTGTTGTACTAGTATGCTGGGGTGTAAATAAATCAACCATTCAAAATCGATAGAATCGCTTCTATACAAGAATTTTGAATGAGTCGTAGTGATACCAGTCTTCTTGACTACTGCTGAAGTTATTTGCTGAAATTATTCAAAACCTCTGTGCAATAGACGGTGTAGTAAAGCTAATTAATAAAGCCGTAACTGTACGCAGACTAAACTTTTGTTTGAGCGATCGCCAAAAATAAGGACGTGCAGCACAAAGCTGTTGCGATCGCATTAATCCTATACCTAAAGTTGTGCTAATGTGTACCCATTGCTTGCGGAAGTATGGCTCTAATTCTTTGAGAGTTCCATCATCTATAAACTTCTCGTAGCAGAAAATATCGGCTTTAGCTTTCCGAATTTTTGCTTGGGAGTTTCGACTACCGCTTTGCATTGTATCTGTTTGTTCGTGGACGCGGTAGCGAGTCAGTTTTTGGGGACAATAATAAGCCCCTTTTCCAGTACGACTGTACAGATAATTTAAATACATATCCCAGGAACCACCAACTTCTGGAGGGATACTTTCCCAATCTATAACTGAGCGTCGCATCAAAGCAGCAGTGGCTGTAGAGACAGACCTATCTACTAATGCTACCTTAGAAAAAGGTTGATAAACTCCTTCACTCAGATTTTTACGGTTAAATAGCTCAGAACAATGCTCGCTTAAAGGCACATCTATTTTCCCATCAGCATCCATCATATGATGGTCGCAAAAAGCCAAAACTAAATCAGGATTCGCTTCTAATGGTGGCACTAACTTGGCAAGAAAGTCATCCTCCCACATATCATCATCTAATAGAGCTCCCACATACTTTCCTCGAGCCATTTTGAAAGCTTTCATGGTGTTAGCAAACATTCCCAAATTACTTTCATTACGAGAAAAACGAATACGAGAGTCGTTAAAAGATTCAATCAGAGTTTGGGGATTTTCTGAACTGCAATTATCAGAAACAATAACTTCAATATTACGATATGTCTGGCTCAGAGCACTTTCGAGGGCTACTTTCAAATATTCCGGTCGGTTATAAGTAGGGGTTATGATACTAACCAATGGTTCTTGGCTATTGTCTTCTATTTTCATTAATCTCTTTTCATTAGTAATTAAAAATATAATCGCTGTATTTGATATTAAGTCTCAATATCAAGAAAATTTCAGGGTAACTTTAATTTTCAAGTTAAAATTTTATTGTCATTTCATTCAAATTTAACCTTAAAAGTCTTATTGATTACCTATTTCTAACTCTTTAATATCCTCTAATTGGGACTCTACTGATGCATCCTGTTCCAATAGTTTAACGAAGTTATCTTTGACTCGATTTAATCCTTCATCATATTTATGACCGTAACCGGGACTATCATATAATTTTCGCGTTCTTTTGATTAGCGATCGCATATTATCATATAGAAGAATTCGACCTACAGAGCGAATTACCTTTGCAGAAAGACTATATTGTAACGCTCGTTTGATTTCTAAAAACGCCTTTACAGTCTTACCTTGATAAATTAACAAATGAGCAGCTTCTAATGCCAAAAATGCACAATTTTGTTTTCCGTTCCGAAACCCTCTACTACTTGCCCCATCAGGTAAATATGACTTAAAAATCATCTCGATAGTATTAAAGTTTTCTTGAATAAACTGGCTACTTTTAGCATGAACTACATTATTAGATGTTGAATGTCTGCGCCACATTGCTAAAGCTTCTGTTTCATACCATACAGGGTAATAAGCAAATATTCTTGCCCACATCTCCCAGTCTCCACTTAAACCGCAGCGACTGTCCCAGCCCCCTAAAGCTTCGTAAACTTCCCGACGCACCACACCTAATGACGGTACAGATATACAGCAAACATCGGCAATGCGTTCTATCCATTCTCTTGGTAGGATACCACTTTTGGGGATCTCCAATGAGGAAAAACCTTCCCAATTACTTTTATCATCTATATAAATGCTGCGACAAAAAGCTGCTCCAATCTCTGGATTTCGCGTAAAGCAGCTGGTCATCTTTTCGTAGAAACCTTCTCGAACGCAATCATCACTATGTAGAGTATGAATTAAATATCCGCGAGACAACTCCAAACAGGTTTCAAAATTTCCCAAGCTACCGACATTATAGGGCTGGCGATAAAATTCAACCCTTCCCTGACCCAATTCAGTTACTATTGCCTCTGGATCTCCTTCTGTGGAACAGTTATCAACAACTGTAATCTGCATTACTTCTTCACCGGGGTCTTGTGCTAAGACGCTCTCAAGAGTTTCACGCAAGTAATGCGTACAGTTATATGTAGGAATCATTACTGACCATAAGGGACGAATTACTCCTTCAGGGACACTCATAACATGGTGGCGATACACGTTGTTTCTGTCTTGAGTCATTGTCTAAACTAAAAACTTTATTTACGATAGATACTGGTATGTTTTTTTCAATTTTATACATATATTTGTCTTTTTTTTGGTTAAAAGACTTATATTTATAGAAGTTCTGAATATAAATTAATACTTACTTCTTATAATATTCATGTTAAGAAATTTGCAATGACTTCGTTACTTATTGTAAAAATTAAATCCTTAAGGCTTACGTAATTATGAGGATAAGTAAACCTAAAGCTTTACTTATCCTCAAGTCCGATTAATACGTTTACGGAATATAGGGCTAGCTAACTCTAAAATCACTTTAAATAGAATTCTATTATTGTTACGTAAGCCCTGACTATGATTAATTCAAGTCAGAGTCAAATAGTTAAATTTTAGAGAAAATATAGAATATTTATACCTAAATAGAATGTCTTTTCTTAAATTCGACAGGTTTCAAAAAATAAATTTCATAGATAGATAGACATATATCTATCTATCTAAAAATATTTTCAATTGAACGGATAACAATTAATTCTATTGATAGTTTTTTATTTTGTTGAAAATGATGAAATATGTGTATGATTAATCATCGTTGTTATATTTGTATGAATAATAATATTTATCCCATAAAAAAGTAGATATGACTATATTGAGTTGATTTTTATTGATTGATAATTATGTTTTCTTTATGAAAGCATTTAATTATAATTAATTACAATTAAATATAATACTTGTCGCAGAAACTAAATAGTTTTTTTATAAAAAAATATATAAAAAATTAAAGAACTAATAACCTTAAAATTGATCTGACTTTTCACGGGATCGTGAAAAAGTCATTTTAGCCGTACCGAGAACTCTACTTCTTTCGTGACTAATACCAATTCTCCAAAATTCAGCTACAAATAGAATTGATGAAAATATTGCTGTATCTAGATTTCCTAATTACGAATTGGTATAATTATTGTTAATTTATAGTTATTGATAATAACTCGGTAGAAAAAGTAACGTTTTTTGATTGACTCAGAAATTACCGTGCAAAGTCAGTAAAATTGATATCTATATCTAGAAATTGGATATATTAAAAAAAGGATGCATTCATACAGCATCCTTATACTTCCCATAATTATCTAGACTTAGCAAAAGCTAGTCTTAAATCTTATCAAAATATCAAAATCAAAATATTAGTCAAAAACTATTAACTACTCATTGCATGCTGTCTCTGATGATATTCCCAAAGCTTACCGTGCTGTTCTAATAATTCCTGATAGTTACCTTGCTCTACAATCCTTCCATTCTCAAGCACAACAACTTTATCAGCTTTAGCAATAGTAGAAAGTCGATGAGCGATCGCAATAACTGTACGTCCGACCGCCAATTTCTCTAATGAATCTTGGATTAAACGCTCTGAGACAGAGTCTAAAGCACTAGTAGCCTCATCTAAAATTAGGATATCAGGATTTCGCAATAAAGCACGAGCGATGGCAATTCGCTGCTGCTGCCCTCCAGATAACCTTGCCCCGCGATCGCCTAATATAGTATCAAAACCTTCGGGCATTTCTTCAATAAATTCTAAAGCATTTGCTAACTTTGCAGCTTCTCTAATTTCTGCTTCGCTTGCTTGGGGTGTTCCGTAAGCAATATTTTCTCGTACCGAAGTATTGAATATAAAAGTATGCTGGCTAACAATTGCCATTTTTCTACGTAATGAATCGATGTTAAATTCTCTAACATCTACTCCATCAATTAATAATTTTCCTTCCGTAGAATCATAAAACCTAGGAATTAAATTAGCTAAAGTAGTTTTACCACTCCCTGATTTTCCAACCAGTGCTGTCATTTTACCCCGCTCAATACTTAGTCTAATATTTTGTAAGACAGGGCTTCTAGAATCATAGCTAAAATCAACAGAAACAAAATCTATAGAGCGCTCTAAACCATAAAAGTCAATATTACCATTGTAAAAATAATTCTTATTATCTTCTCTGAGTAACTCCTTAATATTTTCTAATGAGCCTTTTAAAGTGCTTACGAAAGCCAGAGTACCATTAATATCTTGAATATTAGGCACCATACGGACTAAAACAAAGAAAAAGGTTAACAGAGAAGACACTGGTAACGTAAATTGAGTTACAGAAGCAATAATTAGTAAAATTAATACTGTAGTACCAATACTTTCAGCAATCGGTTTAACTAAAGCCCAAGCTTTAACTACCCTAAATGAAGAGCTATATAGTTGCCGACTTACTTTATGAAAACGTTGACGCTCATATTCCTGAGTCGCACAAGCATGAACTGTTTGAATACCATTAATAAACTCTAAAGTTGTCGAATTCAATCGACCATTAGCTTCAGAAATAGCAAAACTAGTTTCTCTAACCTTAGCATTCAAAGTAGAAATACCTGCTGCTAAAAGAGAAAAAGTAAACATAGACAAAAGAGATAGCTGCCATGAGAGCCAAAACATAGTAGCAAAATAGACAGCAACCATCATGACTCTAGTAAAGATGAAAGATGCTCCACCGAATATCTGCTTTAATCTCTC
This sequence comes from Mastigocoleus sp., assembly GCA_050042865.1. Lineage (GTDB taxonomy): Bacteria > Cyanobacteriota > Cyanobacteriia > Cyanobacteriales > Nostocaceae > JBCCDM01. The sequence goes on along the minus strand of JBHJJE010000065.1, from coordinate 37,900 downwards.
AATTTCGGTTGTTACTGTGTTGACTAATTCACCACAACGAGCTTCCGTAAAATAGCCTAAGGGCAGGGATTGCAACTGCTCAAACATCCTTTTACGTAAGCGGTCAGCTAGAGTTAGCTGAACTTTCTCTGTATATATTCCTCCAAAATAATTGAACCCTGCACGTATCCAGGTACTTAAAAGAATTAGGGAAGATACTACATATAAAGGATTAATGTGTGAAGCATGAGATTGCATCCAAGAATCTAACCAAGAGATACCAGTAGTTGCTACAGCATCTGGATTAGTAAGATTTCTTAGAAATGAAAGTAAAAAGCTAATACCGACACCTTCAAATGTTGCCGCTAGAAATGAAAGTACAATCGCAAGAACAGTAATACGTCGAAAATATTTAAACTCTCGCAGTATTAAATAGTTGTCTTGCCAAAAATTTGTAGTTTTGAATAATTTGTTACTTAGGCTATATATTGCTTCAATGGGTTTGTATTTCATTGATATTTAATTTAATAATAATTTTAATTTTACTAGTACAATAGGACAGAAATAAACAGAACATCTAATATTAATTTCATGCCTATTTTCTAAGAACTTACATTTCTTAATTATGCCTTCTTATACTAGAATGCACCTGAAGACTTATAAAAGAAAATAATAGCCATTTAATTTTAGGAACTTAATATAAATTAGTATTGAGATACAAATCTTTATATATTTAGTAATCACATGATTTTCATAAGCATACCAAAAAATTTTTTGCTGTGAGCCACATACAAAATAAGTTTACTTGAAGCTGCAATTTGACGGAACATCAATTTACACAACCTCAAGTTTTATTAAACTCAGATTATAAAGTTTGACCATCTAAATGTAATAAATTTGACTCAGTCTTTACTTCCCCTAAGTGAATTATTCCTGGCAATTTGTTTAATTGCCTTTGAGCTTCGGGAGTTAGTCGAACAGCATCTTCTAAGCTCCAGCAATGAGAACCTGTTAAACTCATTTCACCTCTAATTACATTGAACAATTGCGGCAAATTCATCAGACTATACTTATTTATCCAATATCTAATAGAGTTTGAATTATTTTGACTTTCTAGATTAGAGGAGCCTTCTTCATGATTCTCTGTTGCATACGCTTTTATTTTAAATGTACGAAACAGTTTTCCCCTTTCTCCAACTCGCCATTTTCTTTCAAATATCTCTCCAGGAGACTCTAACCAAATCATCGCTAACAAAATTAGTAGCACAGGACTAAGAGCAACTAACATTATTAAAGCAATAATCCATTCAAAAGAACGCTTTAACAACTTAAAAAACCATAAATCATATTTTACAGGCTGATTATCAGTAGGTATACGGATAAATATTTGTTTAGAAGCTTGTTGACATGCATTTGCCCAAAATTCTACTTTAGTCTTGCCTAAGCTAGGATCTATACGAACTAAGTTCACCGATGAATGCTTTAAACACTCTATTAATAGTTGCTGATTATCTAGAGATGAAAGATAAGGTTGCTTCAATTTTTGCGGAGGTTTAACTAGCAATTGATTCTGTCTCCACTGCAATGCGCAATAGGAAGAACGGTTTTCATGATTCTCTGTGGAATTTGGAGCAGCCTTATCATCTCCGGTTGAAACAGGTAGAATTGAAGTTGTCATATATGTATTTATATTTAATTAGTTGTACGATTTATTACTTTTCTTTTTTTTGCTACAGTCTATTTAGCAGCCCTTGTGTAATTTAATAATGCTAAATTTATAATGCTTATTGAGTAAACTTATAATCTACTTTCTAGGCATAGCTAAATTTCGTGACAAAGCTAATCTGCTTACGTCTTAATATATTTATATCAACACAGGAAAATCATTAATTTACGAATGAAAATACGAAATTAAAAATAAATTTTTCTGCTCAGGAACTACTTGTAGTCAAACAATAAAAAGTGCTTTGAACTAAGTTTTTCCATTATTAAGCGCAGTGGTATTAATTTTTATTTATTTCTGCTTTCCACTCTATTAATCTTTACAAGTCGGTATATGTTCGGAATAGTATCCAATATCTAGAATATAGGAATCTTTTGTGATATCTATGAGAACTGTTGATTCTTTAATTACTCTTCAAATAAAAACTGACTTTCTTAGAGCTTTATTAAGGTATGATAAACTCATAGATTTTTTAACACGAGATAATGCCTAAAATTACTGCTCATCTAGCCTAACAACTATATTTGATGAATAATTCAAGGTAAAATTCTTCGACCAGATGAAATAATACCATGGAAATCAATGTTATATAACTACTTTTCTCTAAACTGAAATATGCTTTGATTATCTATTCTTAGATAAGTACTTCAACATAGTATATTACATATATTCATTGCAAATTTAGCATATTCCTGGGGATACGTAACTCACTAAATGCTGCTATGTTGTAGCCTTTTTGTAAGGTTTGCATCTCAATTTATTTACTTTACATAGGTATAAATATTGTTGCTTACTTATTTATACGGTTCGGTTAAATATTAATCACGGAGCAAAGGAGCAAGGGAACTTTGAGTTGATGGTTCTTAGTTAACTATCTTTTTGTACAGGACTGACCTAAAAGAAACGTAATTACTTACGATCTCTCAAAAATCTTTCCCACTTACCTGCTATTAAATTCTGGAAAGGGTTTGGGGAGAATCCCCCAATTCTTCAAATATTGAGTAAATTTTTGCTTATCCGGACTGTATTAGATTCACCTCCACAACCTATTTACTACCCGAACGAAGCTATTTATAGTTTCGAGGCTTAACAGTAACAGTCTTTATCTATAGTGAAAATTACTTACAGTTAATGTAATTATGTGGTTATTTTAATGCTGAATTTTCGTTATTAAAAACGATAGTGACTCCGAAATAGTCTCACCAGTATTCTCTGAAGTTAGCCATAATAAAGTTATTAAATCCAATATATTGAGGCTATTTTATAGCGGTTTGTTATCCAGAGTAAATATTTTTGTTTACTCACTTATTTAAAGCTTAAAGCGACATATAAAAGTAGAAACACTAAACCCCTATATGCCGCCGCTATAAAACCAAGATGAAATTTTTAAATATTGGTTTAATGAATTAGATATCTTACAAAACTGTGAATTTCATTAACGCTTTTGTTTAAAACATTGCAAGACTCTGTCTCATTTCTTAACTATTCTTCTATTGCTTGCTCAAGAGCTAGTGTTTGTTGAGACTGATAGGGTATATATGTACTCTTATAGTTGGATACACCATTTGCAACAACACCAATCAAATTTAACTTGCTGAGCATGTTCGTAGCTTGGTTCAATTGAGTTTTAGTGACTCTTCCAATACTTGCGACCATCACAGCACCTCGACAGGAAGAAGCTGTAAGTAAAGCATCTACCATACCGATGACAGGGGGAGCATCAACTATTACTAAGTCATAGTTATTCTCAAAGTTTGCCATCAGCTGATTCATACGAGGGGAACTCAGTAAATTAGCTGGATCTATAGGTAAAGGACCAGCAGTCAAAATATCAATATATGATGAACCAGAAGAATGAACGTTAATTTGTTCTGGTAAAGGTGTTTCATTTGCTAACAGGTTAGCTAATCCCTGTTCATTAGGAAGATTTAACTGTTTATGTAAATTGGGATCTCTTAGATTTGCATCTATAAGAAGTACTCTTTTGTGTAAACGAGCTGCACTCATTGCTAAACCCAAGGCTAATGCTGATTTACCTTCATCTGGTAAAGCTGATGTAATCATCAAAGACTTGAAGGTAGAAACAGAATTCAATAACTCTATATTTTTATAAATTAAATCTAATGATTCCCAACGTGGAGGTGATTGCAATACTTGAACAGTCCAAGGAGCTAATACTTCGGGTTTACCAAAAGGCAGTTTAATGACAGAATCCTTGGGTCTAGCTGGAGGTAGTTTGGGTGTTGTTCCTAATAGTGGAAGAGCAAACTGCTGTTCCAACTCAGCAGTTGTCCGTACAGCATCATCTGAGGCTTCCCTGACAAAGGCTGCAATACCTCCTAAAATTAGACCCACGACCCCTCCTAGCATCAGATTTTGGTTGGTATTAGGTCCAATGAAAAAACCTTCTTGGGGTTCCTCTACCACTTTCCAGTTAAATCCACCTTTAGATAACTCTTGTCGTAATTGCTGTTTTGCTCGCAACAATTGTTCCTTACGCTCGCGACTACGCTGTACCTGTGGCTGTAAACGTCCATACTCAGCTAATAAGATTGGAAAACGCTGGAGTTCTTTACGTATCTGTAATTCTCTTTGTGCTAAACTTTCGTCGCGAGCGGCTAAGGAAAGTATTTTTGTTTGTGTATCGACCAATTGTCCTGCCAAATTAAGATCGATTTGTCCTAATTGTCCTTGGTCTAAAAGATTTCCCTGCAAAGATCCCACACCTTGAGGTCTACCTCCTAAAGCACGTCTGACCTCTTGTTGTAGTAAAAGCTTTTGATCTTGTAACTGCCCCTGTAACTCTATGACTTGGGGATGATTGGAAGTAAAACGCAATTGTGCTTGAGCTACTGCTAACTCAGTTTTCTGAATTTCATTCAGTAACGATTGATAGCGATTGGATTGACTCAAGCGAGAAGATACCAGAGCATTTTGGGGAGTGCGATTGAGTTGTTGTTGTACAGAAGCATAAGTAGCTTTGGCTTCTTCAAACTGATAGCGAGTTGTTCTTCGTTCTTGTTGAATTCCTCTTAGAGAATCCTCTAAAGCTTTAGCTTGTGTCTCGGGGTCAATTAATTTTTGAGTTTTACGAAACCTGCGCAACTTCTGCTCGGATGTTTCTACTTCTTTATTAACTGTGCGTAATTGATCGTTGATTACCGTTAAACCCCTACGTAAGCGTTCATCTTGTTGTGCAAGGTTATATTCTTGATAAACTTGCTTAATCGCTTCTAAAACTTTTTCTGTTTTCTCTGGATTTCCAGCAACATAGTCAGCTTGGAAAATTTTCGTACGTAGGTTATCTTCCTCTTCTCTAACCTGAGTTAAACGCAGTGACTGTTTAATTTCACCTACATTAATATTTGGATATTCGGGCTGGAGTTTATCAACTGCTTTCTGGAGTAAGGTTGAACTCCGCATCAGATTTAACTGAGTTGCTGTATCAATTTCGACGCTAGGATCACTAAATTGATTCTCATTTCCCTGCTCTTGACCTCTACCACGATAGTTTGGCTCGATTAACAGCTGCATTGAGCTTTGAAATTTACGTGGAGTTCGCTCTGTAATCATGTACGCGATCGCAATAGAAGCCGCAAATACTGTTAGAAACCACGGAAATCGGCGAATTAAAATTGCAAACAGTTGCCCGTAACCAGGTTCAGTTTCAACAACTGGATTTACATGAGGACTCAGACTGCTTTGAACCACTTTTACTATCCTTAAGCTAACAAGTTAAACTAATCATTTTATTTGTACTACAAGCTTGCTCTATCACTTTCTCAACTTTATTAAAAAAAGATTTTTCTGAAAAATTATTTACAGCGTGATTGCGTATATTCTCATGCACCCAAGATGTATCCCTGGCTTCTAATAGTGCAGCTTGTAGTGATTCTGGCGTTTGTCGCTTGAAAAACACTCCTGTTTTACCAGGAATTTGTGTATCTAGTACACCCCCAGCACCATAAGCAACTACCGGCGTTCCGCTTGCATTAGCTTCTACCGGAACTAGCCCATAATCTTCTAGGGCTGCAACAATAACAGATTTAGCTTTTGAAAACAACTGAGTACGTTGTACATCAGTCACATGACCTAAAAATTTAATATTTCCCAATGCAGAAGATTGTAATCTTTCTTTCTCAGGACCATCTCCTGATATCAACAATTGCCAACCTAACCAGTTGAAAGCTTCGACTATTATATCAAGTCGCTTATAGCTAATCATTCTGGCTGATGCCAAATAATAATTATCCTTTTGTTCGGAAAAAGTAAATTTACCAGTATCAATTGGATAGTTAATAACTATGGCTTTTTTCCCATAAATTTTTTGAATTCGGCGAGCCACTACACTAGAGTTTGCTACATATAAGTCAGGTTCTTGAGAGTATCTCAAATCTACCTTCCTCATAATATTAAAAATTTGCTCGATTAAAGTAGAAAAATATCTGTAGTCTCCGTATTCTCTTAAATAGGTTTCTGTATCCCATAGAAAACGGGTAACATTATGACAAAAACAAATATGTTTTGCCCCTGGTTTTTTTCTGACTGCTTTTGCAAAACTCGTACTGCTACTGATAATCAGGTCATACTTTTGTAAGTCTAAGGCACGAAACGCAGGGAAATATAGCGGAGCCATTAAGCGAAAGTATTTTGCTGCCCCTGGTATTTTCTGTAAATAAGTTGTATTAATTATGCGTTCGCCGAAGTCAACAGTTGCTTGAGGATCGTAAACGGAGGTAAAAATATCTGCATCCGGGTAGCGCTTGCAAAGCAGTTCGAAAACACGTTCCGCTCCACCCTTTTGTGTTAAATAATCATGAACTAGAGCAATTTTCATATATCCCCTTAATAATAGTTACCTTTTATACAGAAAAGTATTCACTGAACAACAGTATATACACTGCTTATATTTTATTTAATTATGTTTTGTGAACTTGATTATTGATACTGACATCGCTACAAATAATCACATTAAATATATTTTTTTGATAATGAAATACTATGATTTGAAAAATATTTCACTATCGGAAAAAAAAGAATTTAATAAACTTGAAGGTAAATTAGGAATTTGAGATTTATAGCTGATAATTGCCTTCTGCTTTAGATGTTTAACTGCTTTTATAGATATTCTGTAAGCATTAGCAATATCATGATATTTTTTGGAAGAAGATAGAGGATTTTGCCAAAACAACCAAATAGGATACTGTATTATATCTGCTTTCAACCCACTTCTTAAAAGAGCTAGTTTAACTAACTTATATGTAGCTTCGTGGTCTGGATGACCGTCTTTACTGTGAGGAACATATACTTCCCCTGGTTTAAAGCTTGTGAGTACTTCTAATATATTATTGATCACCTCCTGGTTTTTTTGTTCCAGTAATTGAGATAAACTGCCATCCGTGTGATTTAAAAAGCTCGTTTGTGCAGAGTCTATTCCTAAGTTACAAAGAGCAACCTTTGCTTCTTGTTGACGAAAGTCAACAATTTCTTCAGGCTCTATCCATTCTGGTCTACCATATTTACCGTCTGTTAAAAATACTACCATTACTGGTATATTGTTGGAACGTTTTAGAGCTATCATTCCTCCACATCCGAGTGTTTCATCATCTTGATGCGGAGAAAATATAATAGCTGATTTATTAGTAACTTCTAGAGGTTGACTTTTAAACCATGAGAACCATCTGTAAAGCAACTCCGCATTTACATCTCTGATTTTTGCTCCTAAGTATACTTGAATTTTCCTTATAAATGTCGTTTTAGACATGAGTTAATAATTTTTTAGATTGTGTATTATTATGTTTGCTGGCTATTTGATTGATAGTATCTTTATAGACTTGAGCAAATTTTTCTTGTGTATGATTAACTCTTGCAAAATCCCAGGAATTTTTTGCCATTCTTTTTAAAATTTTTGGAGATGAATTGGCAATTTTTTCTACAGATTCTTTAATTTCTGTAATAGAGGAGTGTTTTAATACAATACCGTAATCTGAAGCGATATCTACACTTGCTTCATAGCTAACAATCGGAATCAAACCAGCATGCATGCATCCAATGACACAACCCCCACCACCTTCGGAACAGGAAGGATAGACAAGTGCTACACAATTATTAAGAATCTCTACAAATTTTTGGGAGTTAATGTCAACCCAACCTACAGTATGTATATTAGAAGTCTGGTAAAGTTCTTTGTAAAAAGCTTTTTCAAAATCTGCTTCTTTATTAATTGGACCACAGATTGTTAGATGATAATCTGGCATCTGAGAAAAGGCATCTAGTAATAAATCTAGTCCTTTATGTACTAAGCCACCACTACCAAACCAAAGAAAATTTTTCTTGCAAGTATTAAAATCTTTTTCCTCAAACCAAGGATAAAGGACTGATGTAGATATTGGAACGCGATATATAGGTTTATTTGCGTATTTATATGTTTCTATAGTGAACTTATTACCAAGGACAACAGTATAGTCTGCATTCTCTATTGCTTGGTTTGGTGCTTCAAATCTACGAGGTGAAAGTGTAATCCCTCGTCTTTGCTGCAAATCAAGTAGTCTTTTGGCTTCTGCTGCATTATGAAATAAAAGATGCGCTGTGTCAGCATGAAAAATTTTGATACAATCTTTATTTAGAAAAGGAGCGCTTCTTTGTAAATTCCAGCGTGTTTCAATAAAAAAGCTATATTCTTTTTTAGGAATAAATACATCGTTATCAAATCTGATAACGTCTACACAATATCCTAAGTCTAAAAAAGTCTTGGCAATTTGCAAACACTCCCAATAATGTGTATGACTGTTGGGAATTGCTTCGTTTGGTTTAAATAAGAACGGTTTCAATATATATGAGATTAATACATTGCCAATAGCAGGTCTATCGGGTGTTAAAGTAACTATTCTCCGTCTTTCAATTCGACCTTGAAATCTTTCTTTTAAGTTGGAAATGTTATGAGTAATTTTATTCGCAAGGCTAATTTTCATAAGATACACGCTTGAAGAAAGAAAAGAGTAAGCTATTTCTGAAGGGGAGCAATATTTTCTTATATATAAATAATAAAAGTAAATAATAAAAGTAAATATTATTTAGGAGAAAAATATTAGCATACCTTCAAGGTATATAGCTTTTTCATTAGACATCTCTAAAAAAGAATATGAGACCTTATATACTCAGGATAAATATCTCATTTTCCGCAGAGTTCTATCAAAAATATGTCACTTTTTGATATACGTTTGCTTAAAAAATTTAGATTGTATAAACTTTATTTACATTAAATTAAAAATATAATGCTATTAAATAGTTTTCACAATTTTATTTATAGCTGTACGATTTGATTTATTTTTGGAGACTGTTTACTAAACAGTCTCCAAAAACTTTGGAGGCTCAATTACGATTAGTGGGTAGCTACTAAGCTCTTAGCAGTGGTAAACATAGCATTTTGTTCTGCTCGTAATTTATCACAAAGTCTAGCTTCTGGTAGCTCTACATCATCGTAGGTTAGAACTTTATCTTTAGGCACATCTCTTTTTAAACGGCATCCTTCAGCTAAACCCATAGGTAATAAATTTTCTTCTTGGGCAATGTTAGAATTCTCGCATTGTCCGTAAGTCATATAGAAACCGATTCCATCTAATGTTTCTCCTGCTTTGAGGTCTATTTTAGCAGTGGTCACAACATCTACCATCGGAGCACCATTAGGACTCAATACATAATCAGAGAAAAGTACAGCTCTTGCGACTGAAATGGGAACTTCAAAATGACATAGGTGATACGGAGTGTAAAAGCTGTACAAAGGTCCTTCACCTAATTTATAAAGGTTAAGATAATGACATTGCTTGGGATCGTCATGAGTTCCAAATACGAATACCCCAGGACCAGGTTTTGCTCCGACAACATAGTCAACAATACCACCAAGCTCTTTGAGCTGCTCTACATCATACATACCGGTCATTTCATCTACATGACCCTTGAAGTCATACCCTAGCATTCCCCTTTTAGCTACTTTCATTTGGGTCGCATTAGCCACAATAGCTTGCTCAAAAGAAATTTTGGTACCATCAGCAAAGCTAGTAACCATGTGAGGTTTTTGTCCCCACTTCTTAGCAAATGCTTCTTGAGTTGTGGGGTTGCGATATGGATCTTGTAGACCTTTAATGTTACCGCACACTAAAGGAGTTAAACCAATACTTTTAACAAAGCGGTAAAGATTCATCTGTACCCCTGGCTGATCTCCATCACAAGCAGAAAGAATCACACCAGCTTTATCTGCATAAACTTTTAGGATAGAACCAATGGTACCATCAAGTTCAGCATTCATCATAATTACGTGCTTGCGGTTAGCGATCGCTTCGGTAACTACATAAGCACCAAACTCTACAGCACCTGTGACTTCAATCAATGCGTCGATACCAGAGGCACGGCATAATAGCATAGCATCGTCGGTAATAGCATATTTTCCGCTAGCGATCGCGCTCTCTAAATCTGAAGTTTTACTTACTGTAGTAATTTCTTCAATACCAGCTTCGGTATAAGCTCTTTTTGCTGCATCTACATTTCGATTAGCGATCGCAACTAATTCCATTCCAGGGACTGAGTTAGCAATCTGATTAGCTATTCCTCGACCCATAAAACCAGCACCAATCATTCCCACTTTGATTGGATTTCCTTCTTCTGCACGAGATTGCAGGGCTTTATCTATAATAATCATTAATAAAAACTCCTAATTAAGTTTTATAAATCTATTTACATACATGCAAGTATGGAGAATTTATGAGTTTGAATGCTGGAGGTTTTGATGAAATAATGCTCACCGATATTTCATCCCTGACAAATAAATATGACTTTAGTAGTGTTGACTCAGATTTAGTTTCTAAGAAGAAAGAATCATTATTTTAGTAAGGAATCTGAATCATTATGTGTCTATATTGAATTTAGTATAGATATATATATAGGCTAACTAACATATATATCTATGATTCCTATATATTGATATTTCTTAATTATGCACCACCAGCGGTCATTGTTTTCATTAAAGACCAATTCGCATCTTTTTCAGAAATTACACTAACTTCTAAGGGCCATTGAATATTGAAAGATGGATCGTTATAACGCAAACCTTTCTCGTAACCAGGAGTATAAAATTCACCTACTTGATAAACAACTTCTGCTCCATCTGTTAATGCCTGATATCCATGAGCAAACATTTCTGGAACGTATAAAGCACGATGATTTTCTTCGCTTAATTCTACACCGATATGGGAAAGATAAGTTGGGGAATCAGGACGCATATCAATGATTACGTCATAAATGGCACCTCTTGTACAGCGAATTAATTTTGTCTCTGCTGCGGGAGGAGTTTGATAATGCATTCCTCTCAAGGTACCCTTCTTGTGATTGAAAGATAAATTACATTGAGCTACTACTGCCTTGAGTCCGTGTTCTTCAAACTCTTTTGCACAATAAGTGCGCGCAAAAAAACCACGATCATCTGATTTTTGTTCTAGATCAATAATAAATGCGCCTTGTAGCTTTGTTTCTGTAAATTGCATGATATGTCTACCGGGGAAGTTTAGTAAATAGCTATATTCAAGTCAAAAAAATCAAGTCTAAATAATGATCTGAGTCATACTTTTAATGATATTAATTAATCAACTATTTCTGACTCAGAGTCATCTAAATTAAGATAAGAAATAGTGCTCTTTATTTCTGAGACCAGAAAAAATTCTGATCAATTTGTTGGGTACGAATTAGATATTCCAACTGCTTTAATCTTGTAAAGCCTCTGTGTTGAAATATTTCTTTATCCATATCAATTTGATTAAAGATATCGTATAGCTGTTGGGCTCCAGATTGAGCATTCCAGTCACACTTAAAACCAGGCAAAACAGTATTTATTTTTTCAAAGGAAACTCTGTAACTACGATTGTCTGAACCATTTTCACCAAATGATAAATCGCAACCTGTAAAAATGTTAGCAATAATTTCTGCTACTTCTTTGACGCGATAATTATTGGCAGTATCACCGACATTAAAAACTTGATTATGAACTATATCTCTGGGTGCTTCCAAAGCACAAGCTATTGCTTTACATATATCTAGAGCATGAACTAAAGGTCGCCAAGGTGTACCATCGCTGGTCATCTTGATTTCTTTAGTAGTCCATGCTAAGCCTGCTAAATTATTTAGCACTATATCAAAGCGCATTCTGGGAGAAGCACCAAAAGCTGTAGCGTTACGCATAAAGGTTGGAGAAAAATCATCGGAAGCCATTGAGGTGACATCCTTTTCTACCAAAGTTTTACATTCTGCGTAAGCAGTCTGAGGATTTACCGTGGATTCTTCAGTCACATCTCCTTCGGTTGCAACACCGTAAACGCTACAGGATGACATATAAATAAAACGTCGTATCCCTGCTTCTTTAGCTAAATTAGCTAGACGTACTGAACCCTTATGATTGATTTCATAAGTAATGTGAGGTGCAAGCTGTCCTGTGGGATCATTGGATAGTTCTGCCATGTGAACTATCGCTTCTACACCTTGCAAGTCTTCTGGGGCAATGTTGCGGATATCTTTATTAAGAGTTTTTGCTGTAACTGAAGTGCCGTTATACAGCCAACCTGCTTTATAAAAACCAGTGTCTACACCAATAACTTCATGTCCGCGTTCGATAAGTAAAGGTGGCAATAAACAACCTAAATAACCTTCTGTACCAGTAACTAAAATTTTCATAGATTTTGATTTCCTAATTTATCAATGAATTTGTCAGAAATGAAGTGAAATAACTGTGATATGGTAGCAAAAATTACTGATTCCTCACTAATTATGTGTATTAATATACATATAATTAATTTTTCAGTATATTAACCCATCATTCTTTATTTCCGAATAGCTCAGAGTTATAAACTTATCTGGAGTAAAGGTATAAGTTTGAGTATTAATTCAAATATAAGGGTAGATACACCCTATTCAACTTCTCTACTACTTCTGTGTTAATTGTTTGCATATTAATTAGTCTGTAAATTTAATTATCTGAAAAGTACAGACTAAAGTAAGCTTTATTGGGAATTAACTAGCTTCGACTCCAGATATGATTGCTCTGGAATTTCTCCTACAATAGCCTTACCAATTTCTAAAGAAGATGTGGCAGCTGGTGAAGGAGCATTACATACATGGACTGAGTTCTCTCCTTTGACAATGAGAAAATCATCTACTAATTTTCCAGTATTCATCAGTGCTTGAGCACGTACTCCAGCATGAGTAGGTATTACATCCTCTGATCTAACTTCTGGAATTAACTTTTGTAAACTGTTGACAAAAGCTGCCTTACTAAAGGAGCGAATAATTTCTTTGAATCCTTCATCCGCATGCTTCGCAGCGAGTTTCCAAAAGCCTGGATAAGTCATGACTTCAGTAAAATCACGTATATCAAAGTCTGTTTTCTTATAGCCTTCACGCTTCAAACTAAGGACGGCATTTGGTCCTGCATGAACGCTACCATCAATCATGCGGGTAAAGTGAACCCCCAGAAATGGAAAATCTGGATTAGGAACTGGATAAATTAAACCTTTTACTAAGTAACGTTTTTCATGGGTAAGCTCATAATACTCTCCCCGAAAAGGAACTATCTTAGCTTGTGGTTCTACACCACCCAACTTGGCAACGCGATCGCTGTAGAGTCCGGCACAGTTAATAATAAAACGAGTTTCAAAATTACCGTTATTAGTTTCTAGAATTTGATAATCGTCTTTGCGAACTATCTTCTCAACCTTAGTATTCAGGAGTAGTTCTCCCCCCTGGTCTTTGATTAGTTCAGCATATTTAAGACAAACTTGCTTGTAATTAACGATACCAGTTGATGAAACAAAAATTCCACCAACTGAACTTACATAAGGTTCAATTTCTTTAACTTCTTCTGGTGTAATTCTTTTAACTTCAATATTATTTTCCAAACCTCGTTGGTAAAGCTTTTCTAAACGAGGTAATTCAGCTTCATTAGTTGCAACAATAACTTTACCGCAGACTTCATGTTCAATATTATGTTTTTGGCAAAACTCAACCATGGAACGACAACCGTCACGGGAAAATTTTGCTTTAAAACTTCCAGGCTTGTAATATACACCAGAGTGAATAACGCCGCTATTATTACCCGTTTGATGAAAAGCCCATTGGCTTTCTTTTTCTAAAACTAGAATACTTAAATCTTTAAAGCGATCGCCCAAAGCCATAGCGGTTGAGAGACCGACTATTCCACCACCAATAATAACAAAATCATATTTTGGCACTTTTGCCCCCTGTCACACTAATTAATATAATATTTTCAAATTTTACCAGCGTTCTTAATTACCACGCTTTCCAAGGAGCTTCGTTATTTTTCCACATTCCTTCGAGATATTTTTTATCTCGTAGGGTGTCCATGGGATGCCAGAAACCATAATGTTTATAGGCTGAGAGCTGCTCCATATCTGCCAATTTTTCTAATGGTTCTTGTTCCCAAATTGTGCGGTCATCAGCAATCAAATTGATAACTTCTGGTTCCAGGATAAAATAGCCACCATTAATCCAAGCTCCATCACCTTCAGGTTTTTCCCGAAAATTAGTGATTTTAGTCTGTTCCTGTCCTAGAACTATTGCTCCAAAGCGACCTGGTGGTTGAACTGCTGTTAAAGTTGCTAAAGTACCCTGCTCTTTGTGAAATTTGATTAATTCTGTAATATTTACGTTGCTAACACCATCACCATAGGTAAAGCAGAAAGTCTCATTTCCGACGTGTTCGCTGACTCGCTTGAGTCTGCCACCGGTCATGGTTCCATCCCCTGTATTTACCAATGTAACCCTCCACGGTTCTGCATTACCAGCATGCACATTCATCTGGTTATAACGCATATCGAAGGTCACATCTGACATATGCAGAAAATAGTTTGCAAAATACTCTTTTATGACGTAGCCTTTATAACCACAGCAAATAATAAAATCATTAATACCGTGACTAGAATATATTTTCATTATGTGCCACAAAATAGGCTTGCCACCAATTTCGACCATTGGTTTTGGTCTAACACTCGTTTCTTCGCTTAACCGCGTTCCTAGACCTCCAGCCAAAATTACTGCCTTCATGGAAACACCTCTTTAAATTTCTAGTAGACAAAGACTATTTATTTCCCACTCAAAAATAAAAAAATGATTTTCATTTTTTATTAGTAACTAATTTAACCGTATTTATACGATTAAGTGTAAAGGAGAAGTAAATAAACTAGTTTAGTGTATGAAAACTTGGAAAAGTTCGTAGCTAGTTTTTGAGCAAATTTAAAATCATTATTTTTCATACTATATCTGAATATTTAAAATCAATAATGTTTATCTAAGATATTCATTTTTATAAATCATCCTTTAAGTTCTTTATTCTTAAAAGATAGGTAATATATCTAACAATTATTTACTATAGTATTTCTAATTAAATTTTGAAAAAAATGTAGGCTACCTTACGTGAATACAGGCTTATACCCTGTAAACACTGAGTTTTCTTTAATAATCAAACTGAATGACTATATGTATACAACAATAAATAATAATAAATGTGTTCTTAAATTTCATCAACTATAGCTATAGTTAATGAACTGATGATTAGTGCAGATTTATAAAATATAGATTATATCCAAAATTAATTATATTGATATTATTCAAACAACAAATATTACTAAGAGATATATTTTTCCATTTCTAATTAAAGTTATTAGTTATCATCCTATCTCAATATTTATTTCGTAAAATTAGGACTTACCCACTAGTGGAACTTTGATATTTTTGAGGTTAAAAATGACCCCAAACCCAAGCGGGATAAGGGGAGAAGGTCAACAGGCAAAAAATGGCTGAAAGCTGGATACATCAGCATTTAGAGCTACTTTATTATTATTTTCTGCCTAAGTCCCATTAACTGCCTATTAAATTTAACGTGAGTTCGACGAATTTGAGGGACTAAAAGCCTTGTAAATTAATGATTGTTGAAACAAAAGCTGATAAGTAGCTGGAGAAAATATTTACGGTCCGCAGCAAGCGCTAGGTAACGCTCGCGCTTCTCCGAAGAAGGAATCTAACCCCTTTATAAAGCCGCTCCGGCAGCTGATATCATGTTCGGATAACAGTTGTCATTGCGAGTGGAACAGAGTGGAACGTAAAGCCTAAAGGCATAGCTTCGCTTAACGCGC
This sequence comes from Mastigocoleus sp., assembly GCA_050042865.1. Taxonomy (GTDB): domain Bacteria; phylum Cyanobacteriota; class Cyanobacteriia; order Cyanobacteriales; family Nostocaceae; genus JBCCDM01. Next base: position 22,009 of record JBHJJE010000065.1, on the reverse strand, counting down.
TCCTGCGTTGTCGAAGACTAGCATAAGTGTCTTATCGACACGCTAGGGCGTTTACGTAGTATAGCGCTAGCTAACGCTTTGCTCACAATGATATATCGTAAGTAATTTATAATTTAACGAATATGATATGATGTCCGCCAAATCACCCATAATATGTGATTGCGAGGGTCACTACGTGAAACGACGCAATCTCAACACTTTGCGATTACTTCACTCCGCTATCGCTGCGTATGTCCTGTCGGACAAGCTACGCTAACGTCATGACAAGTGTTTAACCGGACATCATATGACACTTGGTTCGTGAGACCGCTTATATGTTATTGTGCTCCGCTATATTGGTTCCGCTATATTGGTTAAGGATTTCAAACTTTAAAGTTCATCGAAGTCACATCAATTAAAATATAAGGTTTACTTAACATAAAAATAGGGGCTAAAGACTAAAAAAAATAGTCATTAGCCCATGATTAAATCTGTTAAAAATAACTGAAATTACTTCAATTCGATACAATAAAAAACAAGCGCTAATTCACTCTTCGGATAATACTAGTATTCTGAAAAAAAGTATCGCACTTATTTTCCAAGACTATACAAATACTGCTCAGTGCTTGCTGATAATTATCCATATCCTCTTGCTCTAAGGAAATTTTAGCAGCAGTTTGTAAATCGTCTACTGCTTGCTTATGATTACTACTGAATTTCTTAGAACCATACTGAGCTAGCTCGTATCTAACAATTCCTCGTTTTAAATATACTTTAGGTAACTGGGCATTAATATTTAAGGCTTCACTAAAATCTTGAATAGCTTGCTCATACTCTTTTTCAAAATTGCTGCTATACTGAGCCAACTGATATCTAATTAAACCTCTTTGATAATAGGCTTCGGCTCTATTAGAACTAATTCCTAAAGCTTGATTGAAATCTTTAATTGCTTTCTTATAATCTTTTTGAGAGTCACCACTATATTTTGCTATTTTTGCACGGACAATGCCACGCCTAATGTAAGCTTCTACTTCTTTACTATTAAGAGACAGTGCCCGATTATAATCAGTAATTGCTTGCTTATACTTCTCATCTGGATCGGTACTGTATTCAGCTAAAATATTGTATACATTACCGCGATTAACATGGGCTTTATACTCCCCTGGATTCAATTCAATAGCTCTAGTATAATCAGCGATCGCTGCTTGATATTTCTTTAAATTATAATGAGCATTACCGCGATTCATGTAAACTTTAGCATGGCGGGAATTTTTCCCTATAGCCTGGGTAAATTTATCTACAGCTTCTTGATAATTACGCAGTTTATATGATGCGTGACCCTGTTTGTAATAATCCTCGAAAGTAAGATTTTTATTTTTACCGATTTTTAAATCGCTGAAACTTTGTTGACTATAGGAGCTTTGAGGAACGAAAGAACGGCTAGTAAATTTCACCATCAAATCTAAATATCCCAAAAGACCGAAACCCAGCAAACAGAATAAAAATGGATATAGTCTACGCTTTTTTCGAGATTGGTAGTAATAAAAATTTTGAGAAGCTACCTGTTGATGTAAGCTTATAGGCTGCCAGGGTACACTTTTTCTTGGGGATGCTGTAGCTTTACCTATTTTTCCGACTCTTCCTGGAGATGGAGAAGTTCTTCGACTTCTTCTTTTGGGCTTATTCCTAACTTTGAGATGTTCTTTAGCTGCGATTGCTTGGGGTGATGGGAAAGGATCTCGTCCTCCTAAACGCATAGTGCGTTCGCACCAAGGACATACACTCAAATGATTACTATAACGATGCTGTGAATTAGTACTACAAGTAACTAAAGCTTCTTCAGCTTCAGCTAATGCTAATAACCAGTGTTGGGCAGAAGGTCGTATTTGAGGGTCGTTATGTCCTTCTTCAAAACAACGAATGAAAAGCTGTTGCAATGCTGGATGTAGTATTTCCCATGGAGGTGCTATCGGCGTAGAAACATAGGGAACTTGTCTATTCTTACTGTAAGTAAAATGACCACTAGCAATTCTTGACTCATAGGTTGGTGGTTCCCCAGCACCTTGATATATACCAGAGAATGGGTGAGTACCTTCCATTAAAAGTTGGAATATTAGAACCCCTAATCCAAATAGATCGTGTTCCACGGTGCGATCGCACCGTGCAAAAGTTTTATTCTGTAATTCTGGTGGAGTAAATTCCGGTTTTCCTACCTGACAGCGATAAATATTACTGTTGTCTGGATCTTGTACTTGAAATGAATCTGTATCCACGACAGTAATTAAGGCTGTATCGCTAGCCAAAATATTAGATTCATTAACGTCCCCGACACAATATCCACTAGAGTGCAAAGCAGCAAAAGCAGCAGCTAAATTACGAGCAGTTCTAAGCAGGTATTGATAACTGAATAAAGGACAGTTTTGCCTCCGGGTGCGGGGGTTATAAAAATCAATAACTGGTCGCATTCCTCGAATACGCGGCATCAAGAAACCAACAATTTGATCGCTTCCATCGCTTGTTCTGAGAATCTCTAAAGGCCAAGCAATAGAAATATGACCCAAGCTTGCTGTAGGATTTTCTGGTGGATGAGTTAACATCACCTGTAGTTTATCAGCCTTTTCTTGAGTTGGCTTATGATAGATTTTTGCCACCAAATCATTCTCATTTGGTACCGTGTAAACGCAAGCTTCTCCACCACGTCCTAAGCTTACTGCGAGATTAATTGCAACTCTTTTTTTGTCGGGAAGACAACGTAATACCTGCATAATATAAATTACATCTATATTTAATACCCGATAGCCGAAACTTAAACTGCTACATAAGAACTGCTAGCGCAAGAACTTACAAAGTATAAATCAAATACAATAATGAATATCTACTAAAGTGGATATTTTCTCGTTAATAAGTCATTTATTTAAGAATATTTAGCCTCGGATTCATAACTCAGAATTATAGTTAATAATTCAACACTAGTACAACATCGCTGAAATAAGTAGATAATTTCTATTTTTCTTTACCCTTTATCCTTTAAATATTTTTCAAGTGTATACATCTGGCGGTTTATTTCCACCTATTTGTACTAGCTTCTTAAAGCACCTACTATTAAAGTTAAATCGTCATCTGTACGCTGAGTGATTTTATCAGAACGCAGAAACTTTACTAATTGTTCTTTTGCTACTGTTTTATCTTCAGCATTAGCTACAAATTCAAACAAGGGTAGGAAAAAGGGTTCGTGGGGTGCACCAACAGCCATATTCATTGCCAACATTTCTAAGCCATCAGTGATAACGCCGACATTAACGATAGATTGTCGCCATATTTTGAGTTGTGCTGTATCTAAAGCCGTTGGAGAGGTTAAGAAAGTAGTTTCATTTATATACTCGCCGTTGTCAGGAATTGTCAGCGCTAATAAATTTCCCTCAACATTTTTAGCTACTGCTACTCCGTCTCCCACTTGCGCAACAGCAGCTAAATCAGGTGTAGCAATAATCACTATTAATGTAGTAGCTAAATCTGATACCTGTTTCTCTGAAGCGATCGCTTCTTCCTCTACTGCCTTTTTCCCAGAAGACATTGCTTCTTCAAGCAGCGATCGCACCATCGCATCATCCATAAGAGAAGTACGACTGAGTTCTTTGACAGACAAACTTTCTATGGCAGTTTCCACAGCAATCATGGCACCAACTTTGCCATGACTAGCAGAACCTGCACCATCAGCAGCAGCAGCAATCATTATATTGTCTGGCAAAAGTTGCCAGTGATGGGCATCCTGACACAACTGCTTATTTTTTTGGTGACTGGTACCACAAACAGATGCGGCTACGACCCGCCAATTAATTACCTGCTTTGAAATTTTCATATCTAGTCTTCCGACAGCTGTGTTATGCATCTATACCGCTAGCAATACTATACTGAATTCCAACCAATTGGCGGTAGTGCGACCTGTTCGTCAACTTTAGAATGAGATACTGTTGACATACTTGCTGATAGCCATACAAACATCTCTACAAAATTTAAGCCTTTGAGCTTCAGGGGAGTACGGACAGCAATTTGATTTAGAAGATTCATATTGGCATTTTCTACCCCTACAGTAAAAAATGCAACACGCTTATTGGCTTCATCATCCTGCAAACGCTTTGATGCTTGCTCTACTACATCATCCATTTCCCCTTGGGGTTCTCCGTCCGTAATCATGAATACCCAGGGACGATAGTAAGCTATGCCATTAGCTCTATACTGAGCCTTACGCTCTTGAATTATATCCAAAGCTTTATTAATTCCATAACCCATACTGGTCAATCCCTGTGCAGTTAGGATAGGTGGATTAAATTGGTCAGCTGTTACAAAATCCTGAACAATATTTATACTACTGTCGAATGTAACTACTGCCACTTCTACCCTTCTTGCAGCTAGAGAATTTTTGGTCAGTTCATCTTTAAAGCTGAGTAATCCCTGATTCAGAGCGTCAATAGGAAGACCCTGCATCGAACCAGACGTATCTAGTAACAGCACGCAGGGGCAACGTGGCTCCGGGTTTTCAGCAAACTCAACTACTTCATCTAGTTTTAGTGTATCGAGCATAACTTTTGGTGCTATGTTAAACTCCAAAGCTTTATTTTTTTCTTTTTATAAGAGTATATAGTCTCAAGTTCATGAGAAAACTATAACTTGTTAAATTCATATCGAGTAAATTAATTTTCATTAAAAAATATCAATATCATTAAAATAATCTCAATCTTCCACAAAAATTTAACTAAAATGCGACTATTTGAAAATCAGGCTAAGAAATACTTACATACATTATCCAATATAGATTTCATATCGCTTACCCAAGTAAAGAATACAATAGTAAAGCAGTAGAGATTTCAAATATTTTTAAAGATTTGATGTAGAAAAGACCGAATTTACATGAAAATAATTAATTTATTTTTATAAAAATACTGCAATGGTAGAAAATATAGCGTTTTTTATTACCAGCATATCTACTTATCTAGATACAGAATTAGCTATCTCTAATGAATAAGCTGCGGAAAAAAATGATGTATAACTTTTAATAGCGGTATAGAGTTAAATCTGTAATTCTGTATAAAGTATATAAATATATAGACTTTACTAAAATCTCGATATAACTAGTCTGGAATTTACTTATTTACCTAAAACAGTTGTTTATAAATATATATCTCTAATTATATGAATATTTCTGGCACATTTACAAAGCTGCGTTCTCTAAGTTTACTGAGATATTTATCTAGTTGTTCAGAGAATGTTAAAGTTCAAGCAATAAGTGAATCTATTATTTGGTCAATTTATTTAGAAAATGGTAGCTTGGTGTATGCTTCCCATAATGTAGAACCATTTGATAGGCTAGAGCGTCACCTACGTCGTTTAAGTTATCAGGTAGGAACTTTAACTAGTCAAGTTCGTACTCAAGCAAGATTAATGTTTGAAACAGACTTGTCTAATCAATCTACAGAGCATAAGGAGTATCAGGCTATTTGTTGGTTAGTGAGTCAGGGACATTTAAATTCTACTCAAGCTGCATTACTGCTACAAGAATTAGTTAAAGAAGTAATAGAATCTTTTTTACTCATAAAAAAAGGCAATTATGAATTGATTGCCGATGAACAAAATATACCAGTAATTGGTAAATTAAACTTAGATAACTTATTAGATTCTTCTCAAGATAGAATCCAGGAATGGCGTTCTCTAGCTCCCCAAATATCTTCTCCATTTCAAAGACCATATTTGTTAATAAATGCGGGTAATGCAAGTGTTGATGAACTACCACAAATACAGCAAAATTTAGCAAATTGGATGAAGGGTTTTAGTTTGCGACATCTAGCTGTAATTATGGATCAAGATGAAATACACTTAGCTAGAAATTTATATCCATATATTATCAATGGCTCAATATTAATGCATGAGCCTGATCCACCCTTTGATATTTTGCCAAAAACATTTGAAGAACATTTTGCTCAAGAGATATACGACCAAGAAGTTAACAATCAGCAAATATTAAATGTCTCTACACTACAAAATAGGGTTACACCGACAACTAGTTTAATAGTACCTAAGGCTGATAGTACAATACAGGCTCGCGAAAATGAAGCTCAAGTTACAAAAGTTGTTCAAACCAACAAACAGTCTTCTCTTGTAGAAGCGGAAGTCAAAGGTCGCACCACAACGGCAGAACCTGTTGTAAAAACGGTAAAGAAAGTATATAAGATTGTTTCTGTTGATGATAGTCCTACTTTCCTTAAGGAAATCAGCAGATTTCTAGACGATGAGAACTTCTCAGTTGTTACTATTAGTGACTCTGTAAAGGCGGTAATGTCTATTATTCGGAATAAACCTGACTTGATTCTACTTGATTTAAATATGGAAGGGATTGATGGTTATGAGTTATGCCGTATTATCCGCAATAATTCGATGTTCAAGAATACACCAATTGTCATGGTGACTGGTAGTAAGGGAATTGTAGATAAGGTAAAAGCACGATTAGTAGGAGCGTCTGGGTATTTAACTAAGCCATTCACCAGGGCAGATTTGCTGAAGATGGTATTTATGCATCTAACTTAATTTTTTGATTTCTAGTTATCAATTAATCTTTAACAATTCAGTTAAAAGCTATATACTTCCGATTGCAAGCTGTAATATATTTCTTAGACTAGTTGATTGATTTGGAAATATGAGGAAAATGTTCACAAAATATCTAATATTATTTTCACGGAAGATTGATAAAAATTAGCAAACATGAAAACAGTTTTAGTGGTTGATGATACTCCTTCTCAATTAGAGCTGATTAATCTTTATTTAAAAGATAATGGCTATAATGTAATTAGAGCCACAAATGCAAAAGAGGCTTTTGAAAAAGCTATTTTTAGTCCACCAGATGTAATTATCACTGATATAGTAATGCCGGAAATGAGCGGCTTTGAATTTTGTCGTCGCTTAAAAAGGAATAGTGAAACCCATCAGGTTCCTATTATTATTTGTAGTTCTAAAGACAAAGAGATAGATAAAGTCTGGGGAATGAGGCAAGGTGCACAAATGTATCTGACAAAGCCTTTTTCAAAACATGATTTAATAACTGCGGTAGAATCAGTGATTAATTAATAAATTTGCTTACACACTAATCAAATTCTTGACGTATTAGATTATTCTTTAAAATATATTTACTCATATAATAAAGATATTTAAGAGAATTTTCAAGAGGAACTCTAATACTTTAAAATTAGATCTTGCACCTGAGAATGTGGATGTCAAAACCACAACTACGTGCAAGATAAATTAACCTTGCGAAGTGTTTTGAACCGTTGTCAGCACTGACTGGGAGAAAAGGAAGAGTAGTCCTGAAGAAGATTTCCATATCTCATCTGGTAAGGATATTAATCCACTTAACACTTTTAATTTCTTGAGAAGTCTCAAAGTGGCGGATAACTGGAACATACGTATTTATACTGTGGCTATTGACTGTAACTTTGGCATAATTTGAGCTATTCCCTCTACTACTTAACTATTCGCTTTATTGTTAATATATCTGCTATTGTTTTTAACAAATAAATGCTATTTTGTAATTGTTTATCATCACGAACCTCGATACGTAAATTTATTAAAGCATTGTTCTTATTACCTCTAGATGGCAAAACCTGAATTTCAGAAATATTAATTTTATCATCTGCTAAATAAGAACATATATCTCTCATCAAGCCTATGCGATCATTTGCTTCTATTTGTAGATTTAAAGGGTAAGTTCTATTCGTATCTTTGGAATTCCAGCTAACTTTAACATGACGTTCATTTGGTATTTTTTTTAAATGCGGGCAAGTTTGACTATGAATAGAAATTCCTCTATTGTGTGTTGTTACAACGCCAACAATAGGTTCTCTGGGTATAGGATTACAGCAACCAGCTATATGATACATTAACCCTTCAATACCTATAATGGATGAATCTTTGCTATAAGAATAAGAATTATTATTTTGTTGTTTCTGTACTATCTTTTCTGGATTTATATTTTCTTTGTTTTCCTCTTTATTTAACTCTTTATTTTCTTCCTCTAGCAGTAAATTTATTACCTTATTTATAGAAGTATCGCTATTATCATATGCTATGCCTGCAAGTAAATCATCGATAGATTGATAGTTGAATTTTTTAGCAATTTTTTCTATTTGTTTTGACTTGATAGAAATTTTAATTTTATGTTTAATTAGTGCTTTTTCTAGACTTTCTCTACCACGAGAAGTAAACTCATTTTTGTAAAAGTATTTAATCCAATGCTTAATTTTTTCTTTTGCTTTTGTTGTTTTGACAAACTCTAACCAACTTATATTAGGATGAGCATTATTTTGTGTAAGGATTTGTACAATATCACCATTACAAAGATGTGAATCTAGCGTTACCATTCGTTCATTGTTTATACTATTGTTTACACGCTTTACACGCGCACCTATGCACTTATCTCCAATTTCTGTATGAATACTATATGCAAAATCAACAGGTGTAGATTCATTTGGTAGTGTAATTATATTTCCATCAGGTGTAAACACATAAATATTTGAGTTAAAAAAATCAGGATCTATATTTGATAAAATATCTTGTGTAACAGAGATTCCATTTTTATCTATAAACTTTCTAAGTTCAATAAAAGCATAGTCTTTCTTTAGGACATTATGAGACTGACCAAGTTCTTTATACTTCCAATGTGCAGCAATTCCATACTCAGCTTGTGCATCCATTTCATATGTTCTTATCTGAATCTCTAACTTTTTCTCCTCCGGACCTAGAACCACTAAATGAAGAGACTGGTAACCATTTGATTTTGGTTGATTTATGTAATCAACTAACTCTCCATTTTGACGTCTAAAAGTAGAGATTCTCGAGTATTTTTTTTGTATAATATTTAAAATTTCATAGCACAGAGATTCGGAATTACAAATTATTCTAATTCCAAACAGGTCATGAACTGCTTCAAATAATTTATGGAGATTATCTTTTAAGATAACATTAAATTCTTTGAAGGATATTTTATTGATTGAAACACCAATACTATAGCAGTACAGTTGCTTCATCTTAGCATATATACTATATATACTTTTAGACCTTCCTATTACTTTAAAATTCCTTTTGCCTTCTTTTTTATTTTCTTTGTCATTCTCATTTGCACTAACTATATTATTATCAATAAGTTTTTCTATCTGAACTATGCAGCGAGACATATATTGATCTCTTTCCAATCGAGTTTCTTCTATAAGTTCAGTGATGTGATAGTAAATGTCTGATTCAAGTTGTTTAAAACATGCATCTTCTAGCTGCCATTTAATATTCCACAATCCTAATCTATTAGCAATAGGAACAAATATTCTAAAAGAGTCTAGTATGAATCTATCTTTTTTTAAATCTTTATCTATCTTTTTAATAGTTATTAATCTATGGACTAATTCAATTATCAACGCTCGAATTTGTTTTTCTGAACCGAGAGAAACAAATATCATAGTAATGATTTTATCTATTTCAAAGTCATTATTTATTTGATTTTTCAATCCCGTTAATATTTGAAAGTTTAACAAGTTTAAAGTTTTCAATAAACTCTGGATATCCTGATTTAAAGTCTCAGTTAAAGCTTCAATATTTCTTTGCCATTTATCATTACTAAAAGATAAATGATATATTAAACCTGCAATACTAATATTTACATCTTTTCCATCACTTAACTGATATAATATACTAGCTATATTCTTACATCTTATTCCCAATTGAGATTGCCAAAAATTATCGCGGTTTAGTTCTTCCAATTTTTGAATTATAGCTGTATAAAATTGAGAATTTTTCAATTGTTCAGTATTGTCTAAGGATACTATTTTAGCTTTCATAATTAATTTTCTTATAATATCTTGAAATGAAGAGGACTGACTATGAAAAAATCTTTTCTTGACTATTATATTTCCACATATAGTCAAAGTATTTGGCAAAAGTGTAATAGTAATTTTTTGTTAACACACGTTCTGATTTGAAATTACAAAATAGCAAAATAGGCGCATTGCTTAAACAATTTTTATAAACATCTCCTTGGACGAAAACCCAATTGTCAATAATTATCAAATTCCACAAATAAGGTTGATCGTGTTCTCGGACTTCAACATTTAATAGACCATCAAATATCATCTTTTCAATTCCATTGTTTAATCTTTCAGTTTTTGTCTTAAATCTTTCAACTCTTGTATTTATGTATTTTTCTATTGACCAATGATTAATATTATGATTATCACTTTTTCTTTTTTTTGCCCTTTCTTTTAAACCATAATCAGGATCAGTGTAATAAGGATTATTCGGAGAAGGCTTCAGTATTTTTATTAAATCTGGTTGTTTTTTTGGACTTCTTTGGGCTAGCTTTGCTAATGTATATCCAATGACACCACTACTAGTATCTATTAAATCAGCTTCACAATGAATTAGTATACGTATTTCTTTTATTGTATCAATATTTAAAATCTTTTCTTGAATCTCTTTTTTAGCAGATTCATAATTATCCCAAATTTTAGACAGACCTATTTTCTCATGATCTTTAAAGAAAGTTAGCTGGGATTTTAAATTATTTATATTTTTTTCTAATGTTATATTTTCTTGCTGCAATATACAATTTTCTTTTATTATTTTTTTTTCTTGCTCTCTTAAAATTTCTACTTTTGCTTTTAGTTTTTTTTGTTCTTTTACTATTTCAATTATGTATATAAAAGGCAAGAAAAAAAGAGAAAATATGATAAAAGAGATTAAAATTACTATATTTGGTGAAGGTTTTGGAATTCCTAAAAATTTTAGTAATTGTGTTATCCACGGTTCAAATGTAACTAAAACAATTGTTATAAAAATAAAAGCAGTTACACTTGCCATCACTGGATTGTTTGTGAGAAAACGCCAAATTTTGTTTATAAAAGTGTTATCACTGCTCATCAAATAAACCTTTTCACAGCTAGCTATAATGTCTTTTGAGGTTAAACCCAATATTGACATATTATCGTAATACATTATCATGCGTTTGCTGCTATGCATTAGTCCTATCTTTCTTAACTTATATCTTGCACCTAACCGTATAAATAACTAAAAGTTATAAATGTACGAAATAAAGCTACATTATTTAACTTGGTTTTTATCGATAAACAGGACTTACGCAATGGAGATTTGTCATTGCGACCGAAACGTAGTCTAGGGAAGCAATCTCAGAGTTTTTGCGATTACGTCGCTATCGCTCGTAATGACGGAGTTACGTAGGTTTTGCGTAAGTCCTGGATAAATTAAGATTTTAACCTTGTTTCCGGTGCGAAACTCCAAACCATTCTGAAGAACATCTTGCAATTAGTTCTAGAATAGACTTTGCAATCATTCAGAAAATATTCCTGTTCGCAAAGTACAAATATTCTATGCGCATCTCTCTAAATTGGCTGCGAGAACTGGTTGAGTTGAAACTCACTCCAGAAGAGTTAGCAGAAACCTTAACAATAGCTGGGTTTGAAGTAGAAGAAATCGAAGACCGTCGCACTTGGGCTGATGGAGTAGTAGTTGGTAAAGTGGTAGAAAGGGAGTCACATCCTAACGCAGATAAGCTGAGTGTCTGTCAAGTGGATGTAGGGACAGGGGAAAATTTAAGTATTGTTTGTGGTGCTCCTAATGTGCGAGCAGATATACTTGTCCCAGTTGCTACTGTTGGTGCGTACCTTCCTAATATAGAATTGAAGATTAAGCCAGCCAAACTAAGGGGGGTTAAATCTCATGGGATGATTTGCTCCCTCAAAGAGCTAGGTTTACCAACAGATATAGATGGAATTCATATCTTTACTCAAGAAAATCTCCAATTAGGAGATGATATTCGTCCCTTACTAGGTTTGAATGATGTAGTTCTAGATGTAACTACTACTGCCAATCGAGCTGATGCTTTGAGTATGGTAGGGATAGCGCGAGAGGTTGCTGCACTTACAGGTGGTAACTTAACTATCACTGAACCCGAAGAAGTATCTATTAATCAGAGTAGCGATGGCTTAAATAATCGCTTAAATATTAGAGTTGCTGATACTAAAGCAAATCCTGCATATATTGCGACTGTCGTAGAAGGGGTGAAGATAGCACCTTCTCCAGACTGGTTGCAACAACGTTTGCTGGGTGCTGGGGTACGTCCGATCAATAATATTGTGGATATTACCAACTATGTAATGTTGGAATGGGGACAGCCATTACACGCATTTGATCAAGAAAAATTAAGTGCTATTGCTCAAAACCAAAGCCAAACTGACAATATTATTATTGGGAGTAGGTTTGCTAATGCTGAAGAATCTCTAAAAACTTTAGATGGGCAAGAACGCAAATTATCAACCCAAAATTTATTAATTACCGCTAATGATCAACCAATAGCGATCGCAGGGGTGATGGGTGGAGAGGAAACCGAAGTTGATGATCATACCCAGAATATCGTCTTAGAAGCAGCACTATTTGATTCTGTGCCGATTCGACGTTCTTCCCGTAGTGTGGGTTTACGTAGCGAATCTTCATCTCGATATGAACGGGGAGTCAATCGAGCGGAACTTGAAATTGCTTGTGGTCGCGCTCTTTCTTTGATAGTAGAAATTGCAGGAGGAAATATTGTTAGCCAAGCAATTAATGACAATCGTCCCGAACCCGCTCATTGGAGGGGCAAAATTCAGCTACGTTTACAAAGAGTTAATCAAATTTTAGGACCTGTTGAGTTAGAAGAAGAAACAGGAGAAATAAATAGTGCCGATGTTGAAACCATTTTGACTGCATTAGGATGTCAGCTAACCTCCGTTAGTGAAGGAATATGGGAGGTTTCAGTTCCTCCTTACCGTTACCGCGATTTAGAAAGAGAAATAGACCTAATTGAAGAAATTGCTCGTCTTTATGGTTACGATCGTTTATGCGATACCTTACCAGAAAAATCAGAAGCAGGTTACTTACCTTTAGACCAAGAATTAATTAGAATTCTCAGAGCAAGTTTCCGAGCAGAGGGTTTAAATGAGTTAATGCATTACTCTTTAGTCAAACCTCTTGATGCTAGAAATGTAGTTTTAAGAAATCCCTTATTTGCTGAATATTCGGCATTAAGGACAGATTTGATTGCCGGATTAGTAGAAAGCTTTAAGTATAATATCGAACAAGGTAGTGGAGCTTTAAACGGTTTTGAAATAGGTACCATTTTTTGGCAAGAAGAAGACGGACTCAAAGAAACAGAAGCGATCGCTGGAATTATGGGAGGGGATATTACCTCTAGTAAATGGGTAAATAGCGGTAGTGGTAAATCTATGACCTGGTTTGAAGCCAAAGGAATTTTAGAAAGCGTTTTTGATACCTTAGGTTTGGAAGTCGAGTATCAGCCAGACCGTCAGGACGAACGCTTACATCCAGGACGGACAGCTTCATTGTGGGTAGGTGGTAATAAACTGGGTATTTTCGGACAAGTGCATCCCCAACTGCGTCAGGAAAAAGATTTGCCAGACGAAGTTTATGTATTCCAAATGGATTTAGATATACTTTTAAATGCTTTGGATCAAGATGAAATCTTAGTTCCGCAGTTCAAATCTTATTCTACTTATCCAGCATCAGACCGAGATATCGCTTTCTTTGCTCCTGTGTCCGTTACAGTTGTAGATATAGAAAAAGCTGTTAATAAAGCAGGTAAGGGCTTATTAGAGTCTGTAGAGTTATTTGACGAATATCGCGGTAAAAACGTCCCTGAAGGACAGCGTAGCTTAGCATTTAGACTAGTTTATCGCTCCAGCGATCGCACTCTTACAGACAAAGATGTGGAACCGGTACATCAGAAAGTTCGCGATAGCTTAGTTGAAAAGTTTGGCGTTTCTTTAAGGAGTTAAGGATTTTCCGTTTAAATGTAAAATTCGGAGGTAGGGGTTGGTTAGATTATGCTACTCCTACCTGATTTACTTGCTTTGCCCTATGTAATTTGCGTCAATAGAGTAGTATCTTAATCTAAGATTTAGTGAGTGAAAGTAACTGAACAATATGAGTAAATACGTAATGTGGGGAAGCTACTGCGACAACGTTTTAGAAAAACGTGAACCCTGTCGTCAAGCTCATTTAGATGGATTGAAGCAGCAAAAAGCAGAAGGTGTACTCATAACTATTGGTCCAACAAAAGATATTACTAAAGTATTTGCAATCTACGAAGCACCAGACGAAGGAACGGTCCGCCAATTAGTCGAAAATGACCCTTACTGGCAAAATGGTATATGGACGGAATACTCTATTAAAGAGTGGATTCAAGCCTTTTAAATTCAAGCCTTTTACATTCAATCCTTTAAAAAATAAAAAGCCATCAGCAATTTGATTTATACTTGAATTGCTGATAGCTCAAATATATTTCTCGATTGGCTTTTTGCTTCTTAACCCTTAAGTGCCTTGCGGAAATTACGACGAAAAGATTTATTAGTCACCACTAAAACTGGCCAAAGTAAAGATAAAGCAATACGGTTAGGCAAGCTAGGAGTAAAATTAGTATTCCTAAATCCACTCCAAAACTTATAAGCGCCAATTACATAAACTATAGAAAGACCAATGGAAGCAAGAGATTGAATCATTATCATCAACTCCGGTAAGTTGTTGAGTATTTACTAGCTTTGACCCCGTACACCATATTGACACTTGGTAACTAAAACTGAAAAGGTATAACTTAACTTCTTAGAAATCAAGTATGAAAGATGTGTCGGTCAATAGGTATTTAATATCAATATAACTACTACACTTCACAGTCGCTTTCTGGATATGCAGGTAGAACAGTAAATTTCGCTACTGTTAAGAATTAAAAAAATTAGATAGCCTCAAAAGCAGATAATGTATATGGAGCAAGGCTTTACTCTCATTTTTCGCTTCTTATTACCCGCCTTTTATCACATATGCATCTTGTGGAAGTTCCTCAAAAAGCCACATCCATAGGAGACTAATTATATAAGAGCAAAACTAAATCCTATCTGGATTTAGGTTGTAGGCATCAATTGATGCGAATCGTCAGATGGAGGATTTATGCGTGCAGTACTAATGGCTGGTGGTTCTGGGACACGACTGCGTCCTTTAACATGCGATCTACCAAAGCCAATGGTGCCGATTCTCAACCGACCTATTTCTGAACATATTATCAATCTCCTCAAAAGGCATAACATAAAAGAAGTAATTGCCACACTTCACTATTTGCCGGATGTGATGAGAGATTACTTTCAGGATGGGAATGATTTCGGCGTACAAATGACCTATGCAGTAGAGGAAGACCAACCTTTAGGTACCGCAGGTTGTGTTAAAAATATTGCCGAACTCTTAGATGATACTTTCTTAGTAATTAGTGGCGATAGCATTACAGATTTTGATTTAACTGAAGCTATCGAATTTCATAAAAAGAAAAAGTCAAAAGCGACCTTGATTCTGACTCGTGTTCCTAATCCAATTGAGTTTGGAGTGGTAATTACTGATGAAGAAAATCGGATTCGGCGATTTTTAGAAAAACCATCTACTAGCGAAATTTTTTCAGATACCGTCAATACTGGTACCTATATTCTAGAGCCAGAGGTTTTAGATTATTTACCAGAGAACCAGGAATGTGATTTTTCTAAAGACTTATTTCCTTTGTTACTGGAAAAAGGCGACCCCATGTATGGCTATGTTGCACAGGGTTATTGGTGCGACGTAGGTCACTTGGAAGCCTACAGAGAAGCACAGTATGATGGCTTGGATCAGAAAGTGAAATTGGATTTTGCCTACCCGGAGGTTTCTCCTGGTTTGTGGGTGGGTCAAAATACTTTTATCGATCCAACTGCTGAAATTGAAACTCCAGTTGTAATTGGAGATAATTGTCGGATCGGAGCCAGGGTTCAAATTGAAGCTGGAAGTGTAATTGGTGATAATGTCACTATTGGCGCTGATGCTAATCTCAAACGTCCTATCGTATGGAATGGGGCAATAATTGGCGATGAAGCACAGTTGAGTGCTTGTACAATCTCTCGCGGGACTAGGGTAGACCGTCGCGCTCACGTCCTTGAAGGTGCTGCTGTAGGTTCTCTTTCCACCGTAGGAGAGGAAGCCCAAATTAGCCCACTTGTGAGAGTTTGGCCGAGCAAAAAAATTGAGTCTGGAGCAATCCTGAATATAAACTTAATTTGGGGTAACACCGCTCAAAGAAATCTCTTTGGACAGCGAGGAGTTAAGGGTTTAGCCAATATTGATATTACTCCAGAATTTGCAGTGAAACTGGGTGCTGCTTTCGGTTCCACCCTCAAACCTGGTTCTAAGGTAACAGTATCGCGAGACCAGCGAAATATTTCTCGGATGGTAACTCGGTCTTTAATTGCTGGCTTAATGTCTGTAGGAGTTGATATTCAGAATTTGGATGCAACTGCAATTCCGATTGCCCGGACTGTAATTCCTATGATGAATGTAGCCGGTGGAATTCACGTCCGCATTCACCCAGACCGCCCTGATTATATCTTGATTGAATTCATGGATGCCCAAGGAATTAATATTCCCAAAGCTAAAGAGAAGAAAATCGAAGGGGCTTATTTCAAAGAAGATATGCGGCGATCGCAAATTCATGAAATTGGTGATGTCTCTTACCCCAGTCAGGTTATTGATGGTTATTGTGATGCTTTTGAAAAGCGATTGCACATTGATACCATTCGCAATAGTCGGGCAAAAGTTGTAATTGACTATGTATACGCGGTTTCTGGTGCGGTATTACCCCAAATGCTGGATCAATTCGGTGCAGATGCAGTGGTACTCAATGCTAGCTTAAGTAAGAGTGGCATTACATCTGAAGAAAGAGAAGGGCTATTAACCCAATTAGGTCAGGTTGTAGAGGCGTTAAAGGCTAACTTTGGTGTACAAGTAACAGCTAATGGAGAACAGTTAATTCTTGTAGATGAATCAGGAATGTCTATTCGCGGAGAAATGCTCACAGCATTGATGGTAGACATGATGTTTACTGCGAACCCCAGAGGAACTGTTGTAGTACCAGTTAATGCCTCTTCAGCGGTCGAGCAAATCGCCCGTCGTCACGATGGCAAAGTGATTCGCACCAAAGCTAATCCTACAGCATTAATGGAAGCTTGCATGGATAACCCGAATGTTATTTTGGGTGGTAGCGGTGATACTGGCTTTATTGTCCCAGAATTACATCCTGGTTTTGATGCTATGTTCTGTATTGCCAAGCTGGTAGAAATGCTGACAATTCAAGAGCGTTCTCTAACCACTTTGCGGACAGAATTACCGAAAGTTATTCACAAAAATTACACGATTCGCTGCCCTTGGACTGCTAAAGGTGCTCTGATGCGTTATTTGGTAGAAACCCATCCAGCTCAGAATTTAGAATTAATTGATGGGGTGAAAATTTGTCAACCTTATGATGATAACTGGATTTTAGTACTGCCGGATGCTAGCGAACCATTGGTACATTTATATATCAATAGCAATGATAAAGAATGGGCTGAAAAGGCTTTAGCTGAATATCGTACAAAAGTTCAAGACTTCATTGAAAAGGAGGAAGAACAAGTAGAGGTGGAAGTTTCCTAAACTATCTAAGCGCGATCGCTCATTAGTAAGTGAAGAGATACAAAATTGAATAAAGCTAAATTGAAGTTAACTTTAATTCTTTGTACAGTAGCCTGGAAGTATATAGCTTAACAAATATACCCTGAAACTCTAGCTATAGGAGAGTTAATAACTATCTTTATCTCTTTTCAATAACTTTTGCAACTAATGTGTGAACTGTATTTAGACGTGCCCTAGGTGCGTCTATTTCTTTGTTTGTTATAGTAAAATTACATGGTACTATAGTACTATTTATTAATCTCGGTCTTTAAAATATAACTGCTGCAATATCTCATTTTTTATTCCGGGGGTTGGATTCGGCATTGACCTAAAAAGTTATATTTAATATGGAAGCAGTTCTGATAAAAGTAGTTATAAAGCATATTTTTGGAGGAATAGGAGTAGGGGAATTGCGATCGCGGCAAGGGAGTGCTCAGTAACTAATGAAGAAATCCCGTATATTAATCTAAGAAGTATTCAAGCAGGTGTAATATTATTTCCTATATTTGGCGTTGTTGATTAAAAATATGAATAGCTCCCCAGTCCCCAAAAATGGGGGAGAAATGTATTTTCAAGTCCCCCATTTTTGGGGAGTTTAGGTGGCTAATAAATATGAGAAAGATAAATTCATATTTCAATTCAGCAATGCCCTATATTTAATTTTTATTTTTCTATATTTACTTTCTTAGATTTACTATGAATACTTGTAAAGAATAGGATTAATAAGTTTAAATAATTAACTAAAAATCATTAACTAATAAGTAACTAAAATATTTCAGCAAATAGTCTTCTATTGAAACACTATGAAACTAACAGCTAAATTAATAATAAAAATCTAACAGTAAAAATTACCAGAGGAAAAACAAATGAACAACTGTATTCTAATGGCTGATATTGTACAACCACCACAATTGCGATACACCACCGATAACTTAGAAGTAGCAGAAATGATGGTGCAATTTCCTTCACTAAGAGAAGGAGAACCACCATCTAACCTCAAAGTAATTGGTTGGGGAAATACTGCCAAAGAAATTCAGCAAAACTATCATCAAGGCGATCGCGTGATTCTAGAAGGACGTTTAGGAATGCACACTTTTGAGCGTCCAGAGGGGTTTAAAGAAAAACGTACAGAATTGACTGTCCAGCGCATTTATCGTTTAGATGCAGGTATGAACTTTAATTCGTCTGCTGCTATGAATACGATACCCGCAGATACAATCTCACCAAGTACAATGCCATCAGCAGACACAAGTTTTTCACAGCCAGTCGCTCCTCTAAGTCCAACGACACCAGCTACAGCTATCCCCGCAGCATTACCTAACCCTACAACAAGTAATACTAATACCTTTTCTGAAGATAATAGTTCCCCTGTATCTCCAACTCGTCATTTTGAACCAAGTACTTATCCGGCAATGGTTGAGGAAGAAGAAGATATGACTGAAGATGAAATTCCTTTCTAAGAGTAATGGGTAATGGAATATCCATGTATCTATCCTCTTAAGCTTTTTCCCCTGGGGATATTAACCCCAGGGATTGTCATTTTTTTTTTAATGTAATTTATGATGCAATTTTTATCGACAGAGGTGTAAAAATTTAATTTCCAGGTTAAAGTACTTACTCAAGTATTTAATCAAGTAACTTTTATCTGAATCGTAGCTGAATAGGTTTTTAGGCACTGTTAAAATCTAGTTAACTTTTAATTAAGTACTTTGATAAACTTAATTGATTAAGTCTAAAGTTATATCTTAATTTATACCATCTACCCTGACTCCTATGAGTAAAACTATTCTAGACGTACAAAACTTGGAAGTTGAGTTTAAGAGCGACGAG
Source organism: Mastigocoleus sp. (assembly GCA_050042865.1). Taxonomy (GTDB): domain Bacteria; phylum Cyanobacteriota; class Cyanobacteriia; order Cyanobacteriales; family Nostocaceae; genus JBCCDM01. The sequence continues at coordinate 2,608 of JBHJJE010000065.1, read as the reverse complement.
AAAACTGTTAAAGCTGTAAATAATATTTCTTTACAGTTGCGTCGTGGTGAAACGTTAGGAATTGTGGGAGAGTCAGGAAGTGGTAAATCGGTAACTTCTTTGGCTATCATGGGTTTGATACAGGAACCAGGGAAGATTAGCGGTGGTGAAATTCTATTTGCCCCCCAAGAGGATAGTAAACAGATAAACTTATTAGAATTATCTACCGAGGAAATAAGACTTTATCGCGGTGGAGATATCGCGATGATTTTCCAAGAACCGATGAGTTCTCTTAACCCGGTATACACTGTTGGGTATCAGTTAACTGAAGCTATTACCCGACATCAAGATATTTCCCTAAAAGAAGCTCAACAAAAGGCGATCGCTAGTTTGCAAGAGGTGAAGCTATTACCTAGCGATGAGGATTTACGTAGTTCTTTGATTGAATCTGGTGTTGCTGATAATGATTATAGTTTAGCTCAAGCAATTAAGTATCATAAAGAATCTATGCTTGAGCGTTATCCACACCAGTTGTCTGGGGGACAATTACAAAGGGTGATGATAGCAATGGCTATTTCATGTAACCCTTTACTATTAATTGCTGATGAACCAACCACTGCATTAGATGTCACTGTACAAGCAACTATTGTAGATTTGCTGCGAGAATTACAGCAGCAGCGCAATATGGCGATGATTTTTATTACCCACGACTTAGGTTTAATTGCTGAGATTGCCGATCGAGTAGTGGTGATGTATCAAGGCAGAATTATGGAACATGGTTCTGCTGCGGATATTTTCAATGACCCCAAACATCCATATACTAAGGGGTTAGTAGCTTGTCGTCCCACCCTAGATAGTCATCCGCGAAAGTTGCTGACAGTTGCAGACTATATGAGTGTGGAAGAGACACCTACGGGAGAACCGGTTATTACCGGAAAGCAACCAGAAATTCCCCCACAGGTAACTACTGAGGATATTGCTGCTCGGTTAAGACAATTAGAAAAAGAACCTTCATTATTTCAAGTTAAGAATCTAAAAGTTGGTTTCCCCGTCCGTGGAGTATTTGGGGGAACGAAACGCTACTTTATGGCTGTTAATGATGTTTCCTTTGAAGTTAAGCAAGGAGAAACATTAGGTTTGGTGGGAGAGTCGGGTTGTGGTAAAACGACTTTGGGAAGAACTCTGCTACGACTTGTCAAACCAATGAGTGGACAGATGATTTTTGAGGGACGAGATATTACCGACCTTAGTAGTAAAGCTTTACAAAAGCTACGTCGGGAGATGCAAATTATCTTTCAAAATCCCTTTAGTTCTCTGAACCCTAGAATGAAGGTCGGGGATATAGTCATGGAACCCTTGGTTATTCACTCCCAAGGTGAAACTAAACAGCAGCGACGGAAACGGGTGGGTAGTCTCTTAGAAAGAGTAGGTTTAAGTGCTGATGCAATGAATAGGTATCCTCATCAGTTTTCTGGAGGACAACGTCAGCGAATTTGTGTTGCTCGTTCTTTAGCACTGAATCCTAAATTTATCATTTGCGATGAATCTGTTTCCGCTTTGGATGTATCGGTTCAAGCTCAAGTACTTAACCTGCTCAAAGAATTACAATCAGAATTTAACTTAACTTACATATTTATTTCTCATGACCTGAGCGTTGTGAAATTTATTAGCGATCGCATCTTAGTCATGAATAAGGGTGAGATAGTGGAGCGTGGTACAGCAGAGGATATATACCGCAATCCTCAAAAAGAATATACTCAGAAACTGATTGCTTCAATTCCTACTGGAGACCCAAAAAAAATGCGTTCTGGTCTTCCCAAGACTTTAGAAGAGTTGGAAAACGAATTATTAGGATTAGTACAACAAGATAAAGCTACATTTGAGCGCTTAATTGAAACTCAGAAAAATCAAACTCCAGATGAATCCCTTGAGTGGATATTAGAGAAAGTTATTCATGACTTGACAAGAGATAGGGAGTAATTTTTAAGTAATATTAATTCTTTATAGGACTCGCAAAAGGAAACTCAATTCGTCATTATGTTTCTAGCGCTATGCTCTGGAAACTCATCGCATGTCCGCTAGGAATTATAAGCATAGTGTTTATTTGCTTGAATACAACACTTAGCAAACAAACCATTGAGAAATAAAGAATAAAACCCACAACTATAGTCAATCTAAACAAAAAGAAGTCAAAATGAACTAAAAAAGTATTGTGAATTAGACAAAGCTCAAGAGAAATATTTCCTAAGAAGCACAGGAACAATGAATAAATTTGAAATTTATTTGAATCAATAGGAAACATCCCAATTTTTTAATTTACCAGAATTTAAGTAATTTTTGTGAATTGCGCTTTAAATATTCGTATCGACAGGGTAATAGCTTGTTGTAGTAAAATTATAATTGGCAATAAATTCAATAAATTTTTAAGATTATTCATTGCCATTCTCTTTTCATATCTTTATTTTGGACGTTTTGATTAGCATAATTATTGTATCCGCTCAAAAAAATGGGGTAAAGGTACAGGTTGCATCGTAGAATATGAAGCATGACGCAAAAACCATCATCAGAAGAAGTAGTATCAGCATTATTGCAATCAATCGACCCAACAGAGATTGCAGATAAAGGAGTG